>JAZRKP010000093.1:0-56658 GCA_045646365.1 Clostridia bacterium | reverse complement strand
GATCTTCGCCGCCTTCGCCGCCACCTTCACCTGGGCCTGGTGTTACTGTTTCCGTCTTGAATACAACGAGGAATTCAGCAGGAACATCGATACCTGTTCCACCGATTTTAACAGCAACGATACCTTCGTATCCTGTAGCTACTTTGAAGCTAAAACCGTTAGCGTCAACGCCTTCCTGATCGATACCCTTGATAGGTGTTGTTAATTCACCCTGGTAATCAGGAACTTCTGTCTCATCTGTGATTTCAGCATCTTCGTCAAACAAGCTTGTTACCTCATAAGCAAGCATTGTTGCCTGACCATCTGCAGCGATGTTTGAATACTTAAAGCTAACTGTCAATGCGTCCTGATCAACTACCTTGTCGCTAATAGCTGGAGTTGCAGCAAACGCCATTGTGCTAAGTACACAAATTGCTAAGATGATTCCAATAAGTTTTTTCATAGTTTTTCTCTCCCTTTCTGGAAAATTTTTTATTTAATTAATTTTTTTACTGAGTTATGTATGTGAAGCGTTTTCCACTTCATCTGTTCAAGAAAGGGCATAGTTGAAAAGCTTTGCTTTTCTTTTTATCTCCGAGCCTGTCGGCTCTCAATCGCCCTAAAAACAACTCACTGGGTTGTTTTCTTAACGGTCGACCCTTTCCGAAAATTTTTTATTTATTTAATTTTTTTACTGAGTTATGTATTATCTCGGGCATAGTGGGTAAATGCCCGAAATGTGCAGTTTTATCGGGAAATTTAAGGGTTTCCTATCCTCAAAATTCTGCCTGATTTTGGCACACAGAGAGAGTGTGCCCGATAATAACTTAAGTATATATTAGCAGAATTCTTCCATTTTGTCAATAGCCTTTTCCGTATATTTTTATCGTATTTTGTCTCTTTTTTGCTATTTTTTGCTTTTTTATTTTTGACAGTCTTAATATTTCCCATTATATCAAGGGGTTTGTGCGAGTTCAACAAATATCATTGCCCTAAAATAGACAAGTTGACCAATGCGGTTTTCTGACTACTCAAACATTGGGGTTGACATATATCTTTCGCCTGTGTCGGGGAGGAGGGCGACTATAGTTTTACCTTTATATTCCGCCCTTTCCGTAAGCTTTGTTGCGGCATAGACTGCGGCACCTGAGGAGATACCGACCAATATACCTTCTTGTCTTGCGAGGAGTTTGCCTGTTTGCATTGCGTCCGAATCAGAGACGGTTATTATTTCGTCGTATATTTCCTTATTTAATACTTTAGGGATAAAGTTTGCGCCGATGCCCTGGATACCGTGTGCGCCTGATTCGCCTTTTGACAAAAGCGGAGAGGTTTCAGGCTCGACTGCGACAATTTTTATGTTTGGGTTTTTGCTTTTCAGATATTCGCCGACGCCTGTTAATGTTCCGCCTGTGCCGACACCTGCGACAAAGACATCTATTCTCCCGTCTGTATCGTTCCAGATTTCCACGGCGGTAGTTTCTCTATGGGCGGTTGGGTTGGCGGGGTTTTCGAACTGGCTTGGGATAAAGCTGCCCTCAATCTCTTTTGAAAGGGTTTCTGCTTTTTCGACTGCGCCTGACATACCTTTTTTGCCGTCTGTCAGGACAATTTCTGCGCCGTATGCTTTCAGTAAATTTCTCCGCTCAACGCTCATTGTTTCGGGCATTGTCAGGATTAGTTTATAGCCTCTTGCGGCGGCGACTGCGGCGAGGCCTATGCCTGTGTTTCCACTTGTTGGCTCGATTATCACAGAGCCTTTTTTCAGCAGGCCTTTTCTCTCTGCATCATTTATCATATACAGTCCGACTCTGTCCTTTACGCTGCCTGCGGGGTTGAAATATTCGAGCTTGGCGAGGATTTTCCCGTCAAGGTTTTTTCCGTAGTTTGAAAGCTCCATAAGCGGTGTTCCGCCCACAAGCTCTGTTACATTATTATAGATTTTCATATTTGGCTCCTTTTCTATTCGGTTTAAAACTACATAGTTTATTTTGTATTGAGAAATTTTAAACTATTTTCACATTTTCAAATATTTTTAGTTCGTTTGGGGTAACCTTGCAATTAAGGGCAACAATTTCTACTCCGTTTCTTCGTGCTCTTTCAAGGGCATCGGCGAACTCGGGGTGGGTTTTGCGGTTCGGGGTGAAATATTTGCAGTTCTCCATTTGTATTATAAAGAAGATATACGCGTCATAGCCTTCGTTTTTGCACTCGATAAGCTCGTTTATATGCTTTATTCCCCGTTCTGTCGGTGCGTCGGGGAACATTGTCGTTCCGTTTTCCTCAAGCGTTACACCCTTGATTTCTGCAAAAATTTTGCGACTTGGGGTTTCCATATAAAAGTCAAACCTTGAGTTTCTATATTTACATTCGGGTTTTATATAGGTTATTCCGTCAATAAAACCGCCGTTGTTTACCCATTCGTGGAAAACTTTATTGGGGGCTTGGCTATCCATATTTATAAGCAGTCCGTTTTTCTCCACCGCAATCAAATCATACTCCGTTTTGCGAGTTGTGTTCGGGAAGTGCTGGACATAGATTTTTGCTCGGTCTGTCAACAGTTCTTTACATCTGCCTGTGTTTTTTACATGGCACACTTGCAGCTTCCCGTCAATCTCTACATTTGCTATAAAACGATTCGGTCGAGATAAAAATTCCGCCTGTTTTATGTTTTCGTATTTCATCATTTCACCTCTTTATCATTTTAGCATAGCCTAAAACTATTGTCAACCGCCTTAAACCTTGACAAATTTTCCAATTTGGAGTATTATATATTATATATTATTTTTAATAGAAAGGAAGGTTTCACTGTGGAAAACGAAAATTTCATCGAACTTATATCTCAACTTCTTGAAGAACGGAATTTTACTCGATTGCGAACGATTTTGTATGAAATGATGCCTGTTGATATTGCAGCTCTTTTCGATGAGCTTCCTGAAGATGACCTTCCTTTGGTTTACAGAATTTTGCCTAAGGAGTTGGCGGCGGAGGCTTTTGCCTGTATGGAGTCTGACAGTCAGGAGCAGCTTATTCACGCTTTCAGCGACAAGGAGCTTCGTATTGTCCTTGACCAGATGTATGTTGATGATACGGTTGATTTGATTGAGGAAATGCCCGCTACGGTGGTTAAACGAATCATTGCTCACACTCCTCCCGAAAAACGCCACAGTATTAACGAAATTCTTAAGTATCCTGACGATAGCGCAGGCTCTATGATGACCATTGAGTACATTGATTTACGCAAGGATATGACCGTTTCTGAGGCTTTTGACAAAATCCGTAAGGTTGGTGTTGACAGAGAAACTATTTATACTTGTTATGTCAAAGACAGTAACCGACATCTTCTCGGCGTTATTACGGTTAAAACTCTTCTTCTTGCTCCGTCTGATGCTATTATTGAGGATTTGATGGACACGAATGTTATTTGCGTTGATACCTTCGAAGATAAAGAAGTCGTTGCAAAGATGTTTGATAAGTACGACTTTCTCGCGCTCCCTGTTGTTGATAAGGAGAATCGTTTAGTTGGTATTATTACTGTCGATGACGCTATGGATGTTATTCAGGAGGAAACCACTGAGGACTTTGAGAAAATGGCGGCAATTATGCCAAGCGAAGGGGAATATCTTAAAACTTCGGTCATTAAACACGCTAAAAGCAGAATTGTGTGGCTATTGTTCCTTATGCTTACCGCAACCTTTACGGGTATGATTATTACCCGCTATGAGGCGGCATTCACCTCGCTTCCTATTCTGGTCGCTTTTGTGCCTATGATTATGGGAACCGGCGGAAACAGCGGCTCTCAGAGTGCAACAATGATTATCAGAGGTCTTTCCATTGACGAAATCAATCTTGGGGACTTCTTTAAGGTGTTTATCAAAGAGGCTGGGATTGCACTTTTGTGCGGAACTGTTCTTGCCCTCGTTAACGGACTTCGCGTGTATTTCACTTACGGCAGAGATATGTATCTGGCTGTTGTGTTGGGAATAACGCTTATCGTAACGGTTCTTATTGCAAAGATCCTGGGTTGCGCTCTACCTATGCTTGCTAAACTTTTAAGGCTTGACCCCGCTTTAATGGCCGGGCCGTTGGTCACAACCATAACAGATACTTGTTCTGTTCTGTTATATTTTATTATAGCGAGCAGTATCGCTCCATTATTCAATGTTGTTTTATAAAGTGTTGCTTCGGCAACACTTTTTTATCTTTTAGGAAATTACTACTTTTAGGTTGTAATTTTCTAAATTACAAATAAAGTGTACCTTAATCCCCTCAAGATTGAGGGGCAGGGGAGTTGAAGGGTCCAAATCGAACACTTTTTTGTTGACCTTTATATGGAAATGTGATATAATTGTAGTATCTATAACTAAAACGGAGGTATATTTTATGGAAAAACAAAAATTATACGAAGAAATTGTCAGAACACTGCACCAGAACTGTCGGCTCTCTCTTGAAGAAATCGCCGCCATGCACGGAGTTTCTGCCGCCTCCGTCGCCGAAATTATTGACGAGCTTGAGAAAAACGGAACAATTTTAGGCTACGGTGCAATCGTCAACTGGGGCAAGATTGATTCTGCTGACCGTGTTACAGCCTACATAGAACTTAAGGTTACACCGCAGAGAAATCAGGGTTTTGACCGTATCGCAGAGAGAATTTATCAGTACCCTGAGGTTAAAGCACTCAATCTTATGAGTGGAAGTTACGATTTTGGTGTTACTGTTGAGGGAGACAATCTGAAAAACATCTCTCTTTTCGTTTCACAACATTTAGCACCAATGGAAGCCGTTATCTCAACTGCAACACATTTCGTTTTAAAATGCTACAAAGCAGACGGAACAATTCTTGCTGAGCCGCCTGCAGATGACAGGGGGATAATTTCTTTATGAGTTTTAACCCAACCGATTTTATAAACAACACAGTGTCCTCAATTCCGCCGTCCGGAATAAGAAAATTCTTTGATGTTGCGGCCGAAATGAAAGACGCTATTTCTCTCGGCGTGGGCGAGCCTGACTTTATTACGCCGTGGCACATTCGCAATGAGGGTATATACTCTCTCGAAAAAGGAAAAACCCACTACACATCCAACTCCGGTTTAAAGGAGCTTCGTGAAGCGGTGGCAACTTACCTGAATCGCCGTTTCGGATTGAGGTATGACGGAGTATCTCAGGTTATCATAACCGTTGGCGGAAGTGAAGCTATCGACCTGTTTTTAAGAACAGTTATAAACCCCGGCGATGAGGTTCTTATCCCTGAACCAAGCTTTGTGTGCTATAAACCAATTACAAGACTTGCCGGCGGAGTACCCGTTACCATAAACACAAAAGCCGAAAATAAATTTAAGCTGACTCCTGAAGAGCTTCGTGCAGTAATCACGCCGAAAACAAAGGTTCTCGTCCTGCCTTACCCAAGCAATCCAACAGGCGGAATAATGGAAAAGGAAGATTTGGAAGCCCTTGTTCCCGTGATAAAAGAGCATAATCTTATGGTTATCTCTGACGAAATCTACGGCGAGCTTACATATGGTAAAAAGCATATTTCAATCGCCTCATTTGACGGAATGGCGGAAAGAACAGTTCTTGTCAGCGGATTTTCAAAAGCGTTCGCAATGACAGGCTGGCGACTTGGCTATGCCTGCGGACACCCTGATATCATAAAAGCTATGACAAAAGTGCATCAGTATGCAATAATGTCCGCCCCGACCACCGCTCAGTATGCCGCAATCTCAGCATTGGAAAACGGGGATAAGGATATTGAGCATATGTGTAGCGAATACGACAAACGCCGTAAGCTTATCGTTGACGGATTCAATAAAATGGGTCTTGAATGTTTTGAGCCTGAAGGCGCATTTTATGCATTCCCTTGCATAAAAGCAACAGGACTTTCCTCTGAGGAATTCTGTGAAAAACTTTTGTTTGACAAAAAGGTTGCAGTTGTTCCGGGAAACGCCTTTGGCGAAAGCGGAGAAGGTTTTGTCAGATGCTCGTATGCTTATTCGGTTGAAAATATCAAAAAGGCTCTTGAAAGAATCGAGGATTTTTTAAATGCCAATAACTTGCTTAAATAAAATATTTGAAGATAAAATAATCAAAGGGGTTGTCAGCAACCCCTTATCTTCTGCACAGTTTCGCAGAATAAATATAACAAAATATAAAGAAAATAAGTATAAGGTTGAAAAGCTTACTGAAAAACAGGCTTTCTCCGAAAATTGTGATACAGCCTCCCTTTTTGATACCGTATGCAAAATGACAAAAAGCTTTCGTCAGCTTGATTTCTGGAGTGAAACGAAACATTATAGCCTGCTTATCTCCAAAAAAGGTAAGGCAAGCCTTGTTACGAAAAACGGCGGAGCAACAACCCAAAGCCATAACCGTCAGAAAAATTATATCTTGAACGAGGCAATTCCGCCACTGATTGATTTAGGTATTTTCACAAAAGAGGGGAAAATCGTCAATTCGATGTATGACAAATTTAAGCAGATAAACCGTTTTACAGAGATTGTCAGTGATGTTATCGGCGATAAAAAGAAAATGACCGTTCTGGATTTCGGTTGCGGAAAATCATACCTGACTTTTATTTTGTATCATTACCTGACCAACATTTGCGGAATTGAGGCTGAAATAATAGGACTTGACCTGAAAGCAGATGTAATAAAAAACTGCAATGCCCTTGCAGAAAAGTATGGATATAAAAATCTCCGCTTTGAGACGGGCGACATCGGCACTTTCGATTATGACAGCAAGGTTGATATGATTATAACTCTGCACGCCTGCGATATTGCGACGGATTTTGCTCTTTATAATGCTGTTAAGTGGAACTGCGGAGTAATTTTGTCTGTTCCGTGTTGTCAGCACGAGCTGAATAGTCAGATTGAAACGGATGATTTGAAAATCCTCGCCCGCTATGGCATAATCAAGGAACGCTTTTCCGCTCTTGCAACTGATGCGATAAGAGGGAATCTTCTTATGTCGGCAGGGTATAGCGTTGATATAATGGAATTTGTTGATATGGCACACTCGCCAAAAAATATTCTTATCAGAGCGAAAAAGGCACTGATTCCGCAGAAAACACGAGATAAAGCAAAGCTTGAAGCGGAAAGTCTTATGAAAGAGTTTAATTTTTCACCAAAACTCTATAATTTGATGTACGGAGATGAAAATAATGCTTTATGATTCCCATGCCCACTATGACGCCCGCCAGTTTGATGCGGACAGAGACGAGATAATAATACAGGCGCATAATCAGGGTGTTTCGTTTATAAATAATATCGCCTCTGATATAAAAAGTTCAAGAAAAAGCATTGAGCTTGCGGAGAAATTTGACTTTGTTTATGCAACTGTCGGAGTTCACCCAAGCGATGTTCACGGAATGTCCAATGCGGATATGGACACTTTGCGAAAATTAGCACAACACAAAAAGGTTGTTGCAATAGGCGAAATCGGTCTTGATTATCATTACGACGACGCATCTGAGGAGGAGCAGAAACTATGGTTTCCTCCGCAACTGGAGCTTTCAAAGGAGCTGAATTTGCCCGTTGTTATCCACGACAGAGAATCCCGTGGCGATTGTATTCGGATTTTGAAGGAGCATAAGATAAGCAACGGTGTTGTTCATTGTTTTTCAGGGAGCGCAGAGACTGCAAAAGAGCTTTTGAAAATGGGACTCCATATTTCGTTTACGGGAGTTGTTACATTTAAAAATGCGAGAAAGGCAATCGAGGCTCTTAAAGTTGTTCCAATGGACAGGCTTATGATTGAGACAGATTGCCCGTATATGGCACCTGAGCCTTATCGGGGCAAGAGAAATTATAGCGGTTATGTTATAAAAGTTGCGGAAAAGATTGCAGAGGTTAAGGGAATGACAGTTGAAGATGTCGCAGAACAGACAATGAAAACTGCAAAAACACTGTTTGGAATTTCCTGATATATTTTAAATTGAATTAGTGATAAAAAGAAAAACCGTTAAACTGAATATGTAAATAGAAAGAACAACCTTTTGGTTGTTCTTTTTTGTATAACAAAAACAGAGACGGGATAAACCCGTCTCTGAAAATTAAGCTAAGCTTAAATATTTTTTAATTAGTCAGCAAGTTTCCAATCAGCTGAACCCTTAACGATTACAACATCAACAACATCGCCGTCGAATGTTCTAACGATAACTACATCAGCATAGTCAGCACCTGTAGCATCTTCATCTTCGAATGTTCCAGCAGAAACAAAGTTAGTACCAGCAGCATTAACGAGTTCAGAATCGAATTCGTAGTCGCCTGCAGAACCTGCATAGATTTCGAGGTCTCTGCCTGTTCCATCGATTACATAGATGTTCTTAGCCTTAGAAATGCTATATTCGTTAGCATCGATTTCATCAGCATCGAAATCATAGAGACCAACAACCTTCTTGCTTGTCTTCTTGTATTCGAGAGCGTAACCACCTGTAATTGTTTCTGTATCATCAGCAGGATCTTCACCAAGAGTTACCTTAGCAGCAGCGTTAACTGCAAGATATGTTCTGAATTCATCATATTCATCATCATCATTTGTGTCAACACCAAATTCTGGTCTTACATCCTCTGCAAAGTCAAATACTGCATTCATAGCTGTGATGATGCCAGCGCCTGTAACCTTAACCTTAACGATATCACCAACTGTGAGATCTCCTGTATATGTTGTATATACATCGCCAGTTGTATCATATGTTACTTCTTCGCCATTGTAGAGAAGAGTAATTGTGTAGATATCATCTTCGTCATCGTTTGAACCAGATTCGAAGTCAACAACAACTGCAAGACCAGTTGATGCACTAATTGTTGTTACAGCGTCAACAAGTACAGCAATGTTTGCTTCATTCTTTACATGCTTATCAAAATAAGCATGACCATTTACTACAGCTTTGTCTTCGAGGTCAGCAAGTGTACCAACATAAGAATTTTCTGGTGTTACTGTATCAACATAGAATACAACTGTATCTTCATCGAAGTCTAAAGAACCGATTGAAAGGTCTTCAGCGTCAAATTCGTCACTTGTGATTGCAGCTTCATAGTCAAAGTTTGGATCAGCATCGTTCTTTGAGTAACCTTCAACTGTAATCTTCTTAACTTTTCCGCTTGAAAGGTTAAAGTCAATAACCTGACCTTCAAGTGTTCCATCAACATCGCTATCTTCAGCCTGACCTAATGCACTATAGTCATTATCCTCAGCGTCTACCATGCCTTCTTTAACATCAATTACTACAGAATCACTACCTGAATTGTATGTGAACTTCTGAGCAGTTTCATATACTGCAAGACCATCCTTTGTTAAGAGCTTCATTGAGAATGAGAGGTTACCCCAGTCATCTGTACCAACGAGTGTATCCATAACATAAGCATAGTTACCTGTAAATGTGCCACCTTCTACAAAGTAAGCAATCTTACCATACTTGTCAATGTAGAATGAACCACCTTCACCAGCTACAACACCAGCTAATGCATCCTCAGCACCGTATGCAACATCATACCATGTTCCATCAATCTTGTAAGCCTTACCAGCTGTGCCTACTTCGCCAGACCATGATGTCTTAGAAGACTTTGTAGAAGAAATTGTACCTTCGATTATGTTAGACATAACATCAACAACTGTGTATGCACCGTCTTTTCTAGCAATAATAGAAAGAACATCATCTTCAGCGATATCATCAAAAGAAGCAACTTCGCCATCCTTTGTTATAACAACGATTGCATCTTCGAGGTCGTCAGAAATCTTAATCTTTCCGTTGTCTGGTGTCTTAATAGCTTCCTTAAAAGCAACGCCGCTTGTCTTGATTTCATCAACAACACCTGATACAGCAGCTTCGATGATAATTGCATCGTAACCTGTGAACTTATCGTTGTCGACAAGAGTTACCTGACCACCAAATCCTCTAGCCTTTAAATCAGCAAGAGTATCTTTGATATCTCCGCCAAATGCTTTGTAGTTGTACATCATAGCGTAGCCTGGGATGTATTCATAAGCATCGTCGTTTTCAAGCTGGAGAGTAACCTTTGTGCTTGTTGTAGCGTTATCTTTGTAGTAGTAGATTACATTAGCATCAGCATCTTCAGATTCTTTCTCGTCATAGCTTGAGAGATTGAATGTGATTGCCTTGTTGAAGCTTTCAGATTCTAAGATAGAAAGGATTTCCCATTCTTCATACTCATTTTCCTGAGCGTAGAATTCTACTGCTAAACCAACATAGTCCATAGCGTCTGAATCAGAAACTAAGAGTTCTGTGCTGTCATAAAGATCGAAATCTTCAAAGTCGCCCCAGATCTTGTTGATGCTGATAGAAACTGTAGGATCTTCGTCTAAGTCGATAGCTGTGATATCCTCTGTTAAACCGAAGTAAGAGTTGTTCATAACAACACCTTCAGCCTTAACGATTTCGAGGTTTTCGCTCATAAGAGTCTTGTACTCAACAGCGCTGCCGCCGTACTTTGTTTCGCCATCATACTTGATGTAGTCGCCAGAACCATCTTTGTTCCATGTGATCTGCTCTACGAGAGGAGTATCAATAGCATTGTAGATGAGCTGAGCGATTGTTCCACGGCTTGCATCTGCACCGATGTTAGCGTTTGTAACATCTTCAGTTACCTTTTCTTTGATAGCTGCAGAAACGTAACCCATTGGGTAGCCGCCTTCAGCTTCAGCGATAACTGTGTAACCGAGTGTAGCCATAATCATCTTAACTGCTTCTTCATACTTAACTGGCTTATCAGGAGCAAATGTTCCGTCAGGAAGACCATTGATTGCTGTGCCTGTTGCACTTGCAATGTAGCCTGATGCCCAGTGAGTTGAAGGAACGTCAGAGAACTTTGTTACGCTCTTACCTTCAGCTGATTCAGCGTATCCCTGCATAGCAGCGATTAACTTAGCCATTTCAGCTCTTGTAACTGTCTGTTCTGGTTTGAATGTTCCGTCAGTATAACCATCGATTATACCAATTTTGTGTAACTGTTCTACCGCTCTGTAGTAAGCGCTGTCGTCAGCAACATCTGTGAAAGATGCAGCACTAGCGATTGTAGTTAATGCTAAAGCAAAAACAGCAACTAAAGCGATAATTCTTTTGAGATTTTTCATAGTCTCAAATCCTCCTTATAAAAATTTTAATTTTTTTTCAAAATTATTTATATTCAAAGGCTATGCCTCTAAATACCAAAAGATAATAATAGTAAAACCTTTAGCTTAATATGATTATATACTAAAAAAATTTTACTGTCAACAATAAATTGAAAATGTAACAAAACTGTAATACTTTTCACATTTTTTTGAAATAATGGACCTTTTTCGACATACATTTGCCACATTTAGGCATAATTTGACACACTTTTAATTATACCGTGTACTATTTTAATACTTTTTTGCGAAATTGTCAAGTCTTTTTTTGTAATTTCTTAATTTTTTGTGTTTCTTCCTTATTATATATAATACATAGCATAAAGAAAAAGACCTGTTACGGTCTTTTTACAAGTTTTCTTCAAAAAATTTCTTTAATGCTGTTTCCGCTTTCTCTTCATCCTCGCCGTTTATTACTATCCTTATCTTGTCGTCCCGCTTAATACCAAGCCCCATAATTCCAAACAGCTTCTTACAGTCAGATTCCTTTTCTTCCTTTATTATCTTTATTTCAGAACCAAATTTCGCCGCCTCTTTTACAAGCATCCCTGCCGGGCGAGCGTGGATTCCGTATTCGTCCCGTATTTCCCATTCAAATTCCCTCAAGCATTTTTCCTCCTTATTGAGTTTTAATTTATTATGCTTTCGGAATCAGATTTTTATTCATAATTTAACTTTCCAATGCAATTCTTGCACATTTGTTATAATCAAATACCATTCCCAGACCTGCCACACAGGTGAAAATCGGAATTATATCTATTTGCCCTGCGTAAATCGCAATGCCTGTAACAATGAGTCTTGCTATTAACACTGCAGGCATAGCCTTAGCAACCCCAATATGTACCATTCCATACCCTTCGCCTATTCCATAGGTATAGCCTTTAACGCCCATACACGCATAGCCAAGCACAACAGCCACCGCAAGTCCCAATATTGCTATGTCAAACAATGTGGCAAACCGCTGAGATAGATGTCCGCTTTCCAGAAGCGTCAATATGCTGTATCGCCCTCCGCTCAAGCCTATCAACTCATTTAAGCCGTCAAACACGCCCAACACTAAATAGACTATTCCATAACTTCTTAACTTTTTTAATTTCCCCGTCATTACACGAGTTTCCCCTTTCATATTTAAAACATCTTAACCCTCTGTCAAAATTTAAATATGTCCTCTTCATTCTATCACATATTTCAATAAAATGCAATAGGAATTTTAAAACTGCACTGTTCCTTATATCAAACAGTGCAGTTTCTTCATTATTATATTATCTTATTCCGTAATTTTCAATTATGTAATCCATATCCTTATCGCCTCTGCCTGAGAGATTGATAAGAACTGAGCCATGTTCCATCGTCTTTGCAAGCTTCATTCCATACGCAACGGCGTGTGAACTTTCTATTGCCGGGATTATTCCCTCAAGGCGTGCAAGTCTGTAAAATGCATCAATGGTTTCTTCGTCGTCGATAACATCGTACTTTACTCTGCCTATTTCCTGCAAAAATGCGTGCTCAGGGCCTGAGGACGGATAGTCAAGGCCGCTCGCAACAGAATAAACCGGTGCCGGCTCACCATTTTCGTCTTTAAGCATTATACTGTTAAACCCGTGCATAATTCCTTCTGTGCCATATTTCAGACTTGCGGCGTGATCGCCCAGCTTCGGACCTTTTCCGAGTGGCTCGATTCCGTAAATATCAACAGGGTCATTCAAAAATCCCGCAAACAGGCCTGCCGCATTACTTCCGCCACCAACACAGGCAACGATTGCGTCCGGGAGATGTCCTGTCATATCAACAAATTGTTCTCTCGCCTCAATTCCCACAACGCTCTGAAAATCACGAACCATCATCGGGAACGGATGCGGACCTAAGACTGAGCCGATACAGTAAATTGCGTCCTTATATTCCTTGCTATAAGCTTCAAATGCCGCATCAACCGCTTCCTTAAGGGTTTTAAGACCGTGAGTTACTTCAACAACATTTGCACCTAAAATCTTCATTCTTGCAACATTCGGAGCCTGTTTTTTAATATCAACAGTGCCCATATAAATATCACACTCAAGTCCAAAATATGCCGCTGCAGTTGCAAGAGCAACGCCGTGCTGACCTGCGCCCGTCTCAGCGATTACCTTTTTCTTGCCCATATATTTAGCCAAAAGTGCTTCGCCCATACAATGATTAAGCTTATGAGCGCCTGAATGATTCAAATCCTCACGCTTTGCATAAAGCTGAACTTTACCGCCGAGCGCATCAGACAATCTTTCAAGATGTGTAACAGGGGTTGGTCTACCCTGAAACTCCTTTCTTATTCTGCGAAGCTCTGCGATAAACTTTCTTGACTGACAGATTGAATAATATGCTTCAGTTATTTCTTCCATAGCCTTTTTAAGATTATCGGGGATATACGCTCCGCCGTATTTTCCAAAATATCCGTTTTTATCAGGATAGTTACTGAAATAGGTATCAAAATCTACATTATTTATTTTCATATTACATTCCTCCAAAATTTAAATTCATATTTTAGTAACACGACTTTCGCCATCGTTTGGTTAATAATATCATAAAAAATCCTCCGCCTTACAAAAAAATCCTTGACAGATTAAGCTTCTGTCAAGGACGAATAAACAATATCCGCGGTGCCACCCTGAATTCGCAATAATGCGCTCTTTACGAAGTACCATCATACTTCTGACCATTGACGGAGGTCTGTCCGTCGGTGCATTTAACACCGCCCTTAGCAGTCCATATTACTCAGGCGTCTCTGCGGAACTCACACCGTAATCCACTCGCTGAAAGAGCCGTTATCTGACTTTTTTCTGCCTCATCGGTTTATATTTAACTGAAATAATTATACCACCGCTTTGTAATTTTGTCAATAGTTTTTATATGCTATTGTGTTGCAAATCAAATTATTTTGTGGTATAATTCAGAAAGAGATTATAAACCTGAACGAAAAAAGGATTCGATATGAAGAGAATTGAGATAAATAAAAATGATTCGGGGCAGAGAGTTGATAAATTCTTAGCAAAATATTTTAAACATCTGCCTCAGGGTATGATTTATAAATGGCTTCGGAAGAAGAAAATCCGTCTTAACGGTAAACACCCCAAAAACGAACAGTTCCTCTGTGACGGGGATATTTTTGAAATTTATGTTAACGACGAATTTTTTCCAACCGAGAAGAAATTGCCTGATTGGATAAATCTTGCACAAGATATAGATATTGTGTATGAGGATGAAAATATTTTAGTGTGTGACAAGCCGTCGGGAGTTCTTGCCCACGACGGGGAAAACAGTCTTATAAATATGATTCTGGCGTATTTGTTCCGCAAGGGGGAGTATAACCCTTTGACCGAAAACACTTTTGCCCCTGCCCTCTGTCACAGAATCGACAGAAACACATCAGGGCTGGTTATTGCTGCAAAAAACGCCAAAGCTTTGCGGTTTATCAACGAAAAGATACGGCTTCGGGAAATACGGAAATTCTATTTCCTTAAAACCGATTGTCCACCACCTGCAAAAAGCGGAGAAATCAGGGGCTATATCAAGAAAGATTCTGCCACCAACAAGGTTACCTTTTCAGAAAAAGAGACATACGGAAGTCAGCTTGCCATAACAAAATATACTGCCGTTGACGGAGGTGTTGAGGCAGAACTTTTAACGGGCAGAACCCACCAGATAAGGGCCTCATTCGCTTATATTGGCTGTCCGATTTCAGGGGATGTCAAATATGGTGCCAAGAAAAACGGTAAGTCGGATTTTCAGGAACTTCGTGCAAGAAAACTTATCTTTAACTTCAAAAATAGTGGAGATTTTGAGTACCTGAACGGAAAAACTGTGGAGATTAAATAGAAGAAAGGCGGAAGATTATGGAATTCACTCCCTCTCAAAAAGAAGCCATAACATACAGTGGCGAAAATATTCTCCTTTCAGCAGCGGCAGGAAGCGGAAAAACTGCCGTTTTAGTTCAGCGCGTTATTGAGAAAATTCTTGACGAAAATAATCCGGTTTCCATAAACGAACTGCTTATTCTGACATATACAGAAGCAGCGGCAGCGGAGATGCGGCGGAAAATTGCAAAGGCAATAAATGCGGAATTTGCGAAAAATCCGACCAGCGAACATCTTAAAAGGCAAAGAATTCTTATAAACAGTGCAAATATTTCCACAATTCACTCATTCTGTCTTGAGGTCATAAAAGCAAATATCAACCACACAAATATTCCCGTGGATTTTTCCATTGTTTCACCTATTGAAAATAGTATAATGACCGAAAACGCCCTTGATGGAGTTATGTCATTGTTTTACGCAAATATGGATAAAATCCCGTCCTTTAAGGAGCTCGTTCTGAGTTATGGTGCTGACAAAAATGACCGTAATCTCAGAGATATAATTTTAAAACTTATGACTTTTGCGGGGAGTATGGCACACCCCGTTCAATGGCTTAATGATGCAGTTTCTGCTTATCGGAGCAGTGATTTTCACAGTTCGGTCTGGTATGACCGTCTTTTTGATTACACAGAAAAAGTGATTGCAGATATTATGGAAATTTACGGCGAGATAAATCGGCTTATTGAGGCAGAATTGCCCTTCGACCACCCTTATAAACTTTTTTTCCACAGTGAAACAGAGGCAGTGTCGGATATTGCCGAGGAAATTTTTGACAGAGATTTTGAAAAAACAAGGGAAAAATTTCTTGATTTTGAGTTTTTGAGTTTGCCGAGAAAACAGACAAAGGAACCTGACGAGAAAATGACACAGGAAAATATAAAGACTTTCAGAAATCTTGCGAAAGATATGCTGAAGGATTTAAAAACCTTCTTCATTTCGGACTCCGGTCAGGTTTTTTATCAGCTTAAAGAGAATGAGCCTCAGCTTCGTACTCTTAAAAATATTGTAATAATGACAATGCGGGCACACAAAAAAGCAAAAAGGCTTGCGGGATACCTCGATTTTAATGATTTGGAGCACGAGGTAATCGGACTTTTGGAAAGTAAAAATGATGCCCCGTCGTCTGTGGCTCTGTCACTCCAAAAGAAATTTAAGGAAATTCTGATTGACGAATATCAGGACACCAACAATGCTCAGGACAGAATTTTCTATCTCGCATCAAGGGATAACACAAATATTTTCACTGTTGGAGATATAAAACAGTGTATTTATAAATTCAGAAATGCCGTTCCTGAAATATTTTCGGAAAAGAGCCGTCGCTACAAGGAAAATCACGGTGGTCATCTTATAACTCTGGCGAAAAATTTCCGTAGCCGACATGAAATTCTCGACCTGACAAACTTTGTGTTTGAGAAGATTATGACGGAAAAAAGTTGCGGAATAAACTACTGTGGCAACGAACGGCTTGAGTTTGGTGCTGAATATTTCTCTGCGCCCAATCGTCCTGACGAATTTATCCCTGAGTTTAATATAGTTGATGCGAGAGAAGCAGAGGACACCTCAACTGCCGAGGCAAGCGCAGTTGCTAAGCGTATTAAAGCTATGGTTTCGGGAAATGAATTAACGATAACTGACCCGAAAACGGGCGAACTTCGGCCTGTTAAATATTCCGATATTGTTATACTTATGCGAAACACAAAATCAACGGCTGGGATTTTCGAATCCGCTCTTTCTGCAGAGGGCGTCCCCGTTTACAGTGATATAGGACAAAGCTACCTGACCTCCGTTGAAGTTCAGACAGTTCTGTCATATCTGCAAATTATTGACAACCCTTATCAGGACATTCCGCTTATTGCGGTTATGCGGTCTCCCATTTGGCGTTTTACTCCCGATATGCTTGCGAAAATACGCAGTTCAGCAAGCCGAAAACTATCTTTCTATGATGCAGTTCTATCGTCAGCTAATAACGGCGATATATCTTGCGTAAGATTTATAAATGAGCTTAACGAGATACGGGATAAAGTCGAATATCTTAAGGTGTCTGACCTTGTTCTTTTGATATTGAACAGATATAATTACAGAGAGATTGTGGCGGGGAGTGAAAACGGTGAGGTTAAAGCTGAGAACCTCAGGCTTTTGTTTGAAAGAGCTTCTGAGTATGATTCAACGCCAAACAGTAGTCTGCTCGGGTTTATGATTTACATTCAAACCATTATGGATTCTGACCAGGATTTAACCCCTGCAAAGCTTGAGGGAGAATCCTCCGATTCTGTTAAAATAATCAGTATTCACAAATCCAAAGGACTTGAATACCCCGTTGTTATTCTCGCAAATGTTTTCGGGCGATTCAACACCGAAGATACTTCAAAAAGTATTCTCTGGCATGAGGATTTTGGTTTCGGACTGCCCTATACTGACACCAGGAGAAGAATAAAATACCCCTCAATCCCTCATAAGCTTATCTCAAAAACTTTAAGGAACGAGCTTATGGCGGAGGAAATGCGTATTCTCTATGTTGCTATGACCCGTGCAAAGGAAAAACTTATCATTTCTGCAGTGGTTAAAAAGACATCATCTTCCTGGGCAACTCCTTATCTTGCACAAGACACAATTCTTAATGCAGGAATTACAAAGGCAAGCTCTATCGGAGACTGGATTTCCTATGCTTTAGCAAGGCATATTGATGCGGAAGAACTTTGTAATCAACACAAGACCTTTTACAAGCCATATGAGGGGCAAAATGTGCCGATTAAGGTTACTTACACCACTGCCGAAGAGGGCGAAAGTGATATTTCCGAAGTGGCGGATACAAAAAATATTGAGCGGACGGGGTATATGGATTCGGAGCTTATGGATAAGCTTGGGAATCAGTATAAGGGTGATATGGGATTGCCTGTTAAAATGTCTGTCAGCGAGGCAAAACGGAGACAAAATGAAGAGGAGTTTTATTCGCCCCACATTTTCACAGTGCCTATGATTTCAGCGTCGGATATTTCTATGCTTTCCGCAACCGACAAAGGAACGATAACCCATTTTGTTCTTCAGCACATTGATTTTTCAAAGACCTGTTCTGAAAGTGAGATACAAACCGAGCTTTCAGCTATGACAGAAAGAGGAATTATAAGTTCTGTTCAGGCAGAGGCAGTTGACATAAACCTGATTTTCAGATTTTTCAATAGTGAAATCGGGGAAAGGCTGAAAAAAGCTAAGAAAGTTTACAAGGAGTTCAGCTTTTATTCTGAGGCGGACGCAGGGGATTTTTATCCCGAACAAAGGGGGAAAAATCGTAAAATTTTGCTTCAGGGAACAATGGACTGTTTCTTTGTCGAGGAAAACGGGAACATTGTTCTGCTTGATTATAAAACTGACGCTGTTGACGAAAGCACCATAAATGAGCGTGCGGAAAAATATTTTTATCAGCTTTCAGCCTATAAAAACGGACTTGAAGCCATAATGGAAAAGAGAGTGGAAGAGGCTTATCTCTGCTTTTTATCCTGTGGAAAAAACATCAGTATTGATGAGATTGAGAAAACCGTTGACCTCTAAGGGTAACGGTTTTCTTTTATTTTAAGACCTCAAAAGGGAAAATTACATATAAAAGAAGAAAAAGAAAAGAAAAATTCCGTCAAAAGGTCAAATATTTGCCAAATTCCTTGACATATCAAGGATTAGCGAGTATAATGGTACTTGGTGAAATTTTTCTAAAATGAAGATTTTTTGCCAAATTTTATAGGTAAGAGAGTGCTGAAAAATGACTAAAGTATTTATTGACGGCAGTGCCGGAACAACTGGTCTTCGAATCAATGAGAGATTGTCTCAGAGAGCAGACATCAAGCTTATCATCCTCCCCGATGAAATAAGAAAAGATGTCAATGCCCGAAGACAGGCGCTTGATAGCGCCGACATAGCCTTTTTATGTCTGCCGGATAGCGCAGCCATTGAGGCGGTTTCCCTTGTTTCAAATCCGCAAACAGCCATCATTGATACTTCAACAGCTCACAGAACTAACGAAACGTTTGAATATGGCTTTCCTGAACTTAACGGCAGAAGAGAGAGGATTGCTTCTTCTAAGAGGATTGCAAACCCAGGCTGTCACGCAAGCGGTTTTGTTGCTCTTATTGAGCCTTTGGTTGCGACAGGAATCCTTTCTCCGTCAGCAAGGCTTACTTGTTTCTCCCTGACAGGATACAGTGGCGGTGGGAAACAGATGATTGCCCAATACGAGGATGAAAACCGTCCTGCTATTCTTAAAGCACCGAGACAGTATGGGCTTACTCAGTCTCATAAGCATTTAAAAGAAATGGCCAAGATTACGGGGCTTGATGTTCTTCCGTGTTTCTCGCCGATTGTTGCAGATTTTTACAGCGGAATGGAAGTTACTGTTCCACTCTTTAAAGAGGACGTAAAGGGAACGGCTGAAAATATCCGTGAAATATACAGAGAACGATACAATTCAAAGATTGTGCATTTTGAAGAAAATGCAGGTGAAGACGGATTTATGTCCGCTAACACATTCTCGTTCAGAGACGATATGGAAATTTCCGTTTGCGGAAATGACGACAGAATAATTCTTACCGCCCGATTTGATAATCTTGGAAAAGGTGCGTCAGGTGCGGCAATTCAGAATATGAATATTCTTTTGGGTGTCCCTGAAGAGACGGGATTAAATGTTTAGGAAAGGAATCAGACTATGAATATGATAAAAGGCGGCGTTTGTGCCGCAATAGGATATAAAGCGAACGGAGTTCATTGCGGAATCCGTAAAAACCCCGGCAAAAAGGACCTGGCTCTTATTGTCAGCGACAAAATTGCCAATGCGGCGGCAGTTTACACAACTAATCTGGTTAAAGGTGCTCCGCTCACAGTTACAAAAGCTCACATCTCCGACGGAAAGGCACAGGCGATTATCTGTAACAGCGGTAACGCCAACACCTGTAACGCGGACGGGATTGAGATTGCAGAAAAAATGAGTAAAATGGCGGCTGATGCCCTTTCAATTTCTGAAAATGATATTGTTATTGCTTCAACAGGCGTTATCGGTCAGCGTCTTAATCTTGAACCGATTGCAGAGGGAATGATTCCTCTCGCTCAGGGAATTTCAAAAGACGGTGGTGCTGAAGCGGCTGAGGCAATTATGACAACTGACACAATCCCCAAAGAGGTTGCTGTTGAATTCACTATCGGCGGAAAAACCTGCCGAATCGGCGGAATTGCCAAAGGAAGCGGTATGATTCACCCGAATATGGCAACAATGCTTGTTTTCATAACATCCGATGTTGCTATTTCCTCTCAGCTTCTTCAAAAGGCTTTAAGCTCTGATATTGCCAACACATTTAATATGGTCAGCGTTGACGGGGATACCTCAACAAACGATATGGTTGTTGTTCTTGCTAATGGTATGGCAGGAAACGCTGAAATTACTGAGGAAAACGCCGATTATGCTGAATTTATGAAAGCTCTCAACACTGTAACTGTTCACCTTTGTAAAATGATTGCAGGGGATGGCGAAGGTGCGACAAAGCTTCTTGAATGTAAAGTTACGGGTGCTGATAAAAAGGAAACTGCAAAAATTGCGGCAAAGAGCGTTATCTGCTCCAGTCTTTTGAAGTCTGCAATGTTCGGTGCTGATGCTAACTGGGGAAGAATTCTCTGCGCAATAGGTTATAGCGGTGCTGATGTGGATGTTTCAAAGATTGATGTTTCTTTCCGTTCTCCAAAAGGTACTATTGATGTTTGTAAAAACGGTGCAGGTGTTGACTTTTCCGAGGAGATTGCAAAAGAGATTCTTCTTGAAAGTGAAATTGAAATCCTTGTTTCGCTTGGCGATGGCAACGAAAGTGCTACTGCCTGGGGTTGCGATTTGACTTACGATTATGTTAAAATCAACGGGGATTACCGTACATAAGAGGTGGATATGATGAATAAATTCTCAAATGCAGAAAGAGCAGAGGTTTTGGCTCAGGCTCTCCCATATATTAAAAAATATAATAACGAAATAATTGTTGTTAAATATGGCGGGAACGCTATGGTTAACGAGCAGATAAAAGAACAGGTTATGACAGATATTGTTCTTTTGTGGCTCATCGGCGTTAAGATTGTCCTGGTTCACGGTGGTGGCCCGGAAATCAACGAGCTTATGGACAAGCTTGGCAAAAAGGCTGAATTTGTTGACGGACTCCGTGTTACGGATAAGGAAACCGTTGATATTGTTCAAATGGTTCTTGCCGGAAAGGTTAATAAAAACCTTGTTAATCTTCTCGAGGCAAAAGGCGGAAAAGCTATGGGTATCTGCGGTATGGACGGTAGACTCATTGAAGCTAAAATCAAGGACGAACGCCTCGGTTATGTTGGCGAAATTACGAAAATCAACATTAAACCTGTTGAGGACTTGCTTGAAAGAGGATATATTCCTGTTATCTCAACTCTTGGCTGTGACCATGACGGAAACGCTTATAACATAAACGGCGATACTGCAGCGGCATATATTGCAGGTGCACTTAACGCTAAAAGACTTATTATGATGACTGATGTTGCAGGGATTTTAAAAGACAAAGATGACCCTGACACCTTAATCCCAGAAATTTCTCTTTCCGAAGCAGAAACCCTTTTTGATGAGGGGATTATCTGTGGCGGAATGATTCCAAAAGTGAACTGCTGTATCGAGGCAATCCACAAAGGCGTTGATAAAGTTATCATAATGGACGGCAGGGTTCCTCATTCAATCCTTATGGAAACTCTCACAAATGAGGGTGCAGGAACTATGGTTACAAAAGATAAAGCCGAGTAGCTTTGAAAGGATGAGAAAATTGAATATAACACAGACAGATAACCTGTTTGTTGCCAACACATATAAGAGATTTCCCGTTGAACTCGTTTCAGGAAAAGGTTCTTATGTTAAAGACACAAACGGAAAAGAATATATTGATATGGGTTCAGGTATCGGCGTTACTGCTTTCGGAATCGCCGATGATGAGTGGAAAAATGCGGTTGTCAGCCAGCTTGAAACCATTCAGCACACCTCAAATTTATACTATACCGAGCCTTGTGCCGCTCTTGCAAAGATGCTCTGCACAAGAACAGGTATGAAAAAAGTTTTCTTCTCCAACTCAGGGGCAGAATCCAATGAATGTGCTATTAAGGTTGCAAGAAAATACGCCGCAGACAAAAAGGGAAGCGAATATTCAACGATTATTACCCTTAAAAACAGCTTCCACGGCAGAACTATAACAACACTTTCCGCAACAGGTCAGGACACTTTCCATAAGCATTTTAACCCGCTTACAGACGGTTTCGTTTATGGTGATGCTAACGATTTGGAAAGTATCAAAAATCTTGCGCAAGATAATAAAGTTGCCGCAGTTATGATTGAATGTGTTCAGGGCGAGGGCGGAGTTATCCCTATGAGTCGTGAATTTATGACAGGGCTTTATGAATTCTGCAATAAAGAGGATATTCTTCTTGTTATTGACGAAGTGCAGACAGGAAACGGACGAACAGGCGAGCTTTATGCTTATATGAACTATGGAATTATTCCTGATATTGTTTCAACCGCAAAAGGACTTGGCGGTGGATTGCCTCTTGGTGCTACTCTCCTCGGCGAAAAAGCGGAGGGTGTTTTAGGATTTGGTGACCACGGCTCAACTTTCGGTGGAAACCCCGTATGTTGCGCAGGAGCAATCAGTATTATAAAAAGACTTGACGACAAATTCTTAAACGCCGTTAAAGAGAAAAGCAAATATATTTTTGACACATTAAATGGCGCAAAGGGTATCAAGAGTGTTAGCGGAATGGGACTTATGATTGGTATTGAAACTGAAAAACCCGCTTCGGATATTGTTGCAAAATGTATCGAAAAAGGGGTTCTGTGCCTTACTGCGAAAACAAAGGTAAGACTTCTCCCCGCTCTTAATATCCCAATGGATACGCTCAAAAAAGCGATTGATGTTATTATGGAAGTATGCTCTGAGGAGGAATAAAAATGAATTTAAAGGGAAAAAGCTTTTTGAAGCTTCTTGATTTTTCACCTGAGGAAATCGGCAGTCTTATTGATATGGCGGCTGACCTTAAAGCGAAGAAGAAGGCAGGGATTCCACACCGTCTTTGCGAAGGGAAAAATATAGCTCTCATTTTTGAAAAAACAAGTACAAGAACTCGTTGTGCTTTCGAGGTTGCCGGTGCTGATTTGGGAATGCACCCTGTTTATCTTGACCCAAGTGGTTCTCAGATTGGTAAAAAGGAAAGTATCGCTGACACAGCAAGGGTTTTAGGCAGAATGTTTGACGGGATTGAATACCGTGGATTTGGTCAGGAAATCGTTGAAGAGCTTGCAAAATACGCAGGTGTTCCTGTCTGGAACGGCTTGACAAACGAGTTCCACCCAACACAGATTTTGGCGGATTTCCTTACTATAAAAGAACATTTTGGCGATTTAAAAGGTAGAACACTGGTTTATATGGGTGATGCCAGATATAATATGGGTAATTCCTTAATGGTTGGTTGCGCTAAAATGGGAATGAATTTTGTCGCTTGTGCCCCAAAGAAATATTTCCCTGACAGTGCTCTCGTTGCAGAATGTGAAAAAGTTGCAGAAGAAACATGTGCTACCCTTAAGTTTATTGAAGACCCGATGGTTGCAACAAAGGGTGCTGATGTCATTTATACTGATGTTTGGGTATCAATGGGTGAGCCTGCTGAGGTATGGAAAGAGAGAATTGATGACCTTTCTCCATATCAGGTAAACAAAAAGGTAATGGAAAACGCAGGTCCGCAGTGTCGTTTTATGCACTGTCTCCCGGCATTCCACGACCTTAAAACCACAACAGGAAAGGAAATTTACGAAAAGTTCGGACTTGACTGTATGGAGGTTACTGACGAGGTATTTGAAAGTGCTCAGTCAATCGTTTTTGATGAAGCCGAAAACAGAATGCACACAATAAAGGCAGTTATGGCGGCGACATTATAAAAAATTAAATAGAATTATATATAGAAGTGAATTTCTTCCTTCCGCATAAAAAAAGCACTCGAAGAGTGCTTTTTTCTTTTATTATTACTTTTTTACAAGCTAAAAGGACGGGCGACGCCCGTCCTTTAGTATATCATTAAATAAAATTATTCGATGATAGATGTTACAACGCCGGAACCAACTGTTCTACCGCCTTCACGGATAGCGAAACGGAGACCTTCTTCCATAGCGATGTGTGTTGTAAGTTCAACTGTCATAGTAACGTTGTCACCAGGCATACACATTTCTACGCCTTCTGGGAGATTAACGATACCTGTAACGTCAGTTGTTCTGAAATAGAACTGAGGTCTGTAGTTTGTGAAGAATGGAGTATGACGTCCGCCTTCTTCCTTAGTAAGAACGTAAACCTCACCTGTGAACTTTGTGTGTGGTGTGATTGAACCTGGCTTAGCGAGAACCTGTCCTCTTTCGATTTCGTTTCTCTGTACGCCACGGAGAAGAGCACCGATGTTGTCACCAGCTTCAGCCTGATCGAGAAGCTTTCTGAACATTTCGATACCTGTTACAACAACCTTACGGCTTTCGTCAGCGAGACCAACGATTTCAACTTCGTCAGAAACAACGAGTGTACCTCTTTCAACTCTACCTGTAGCAACTGTACCACGGCCTGTGATAGAGAATACGTCTTCGACTGGCATAAGGAAAGGAAGGTCGCTCTTTCTTTCAGGTGTTGGGATGTATCTGTCAACTTCAGCCATGAGCTCGTGGATACAAGCGTATTCTGGAGCAGATGGGTCGTTAGAAGCACATTCGAGAACCTGGAGACCGCTACCTTTAACGATCGGAATATCGTCACCCGGGAATTCATATTCAGAGAGAAGTTCTCTGATTTCCATTTCAACGAGTTCGAGAAGTTCTGGATCGTCAACCTGGTCAACTTTGTTCATGAATACTACGATGTAAGGAACGCCAACCTGTCTTGAAAGAAGGATGTGTTCTCTTGTCTGAGGCATTGGGCCGTCAGCAGAAGAAACAACGAGGATAGCACCGTCCATCTGAGCAGCACCAGTGATCATGTTCTTAACGTAGTCAGCATGTCCTGGGCAGTCAACGTGTGCGTAGTGTCTTGTTTCTGTTTCGTATTCAACGTGAGCTGTAGAGATTGTGATACCTCTTTCTCTTTCTTCCGGAGCCTTATCGATCATATCGTAAGCTTCGAACTGAGCCTTACCATCCAAAGAGAGTACCTTTGTGATAGCAGCTGTAAGAGTAGTTTTACCATGGTCAACGTGACCAATAGTACCAATGTTTACGTGTGGTTTGGTTCTTTCATATTTAGCTTTTGCCATTTTGAAATTCCTCCTTATATTTAACTTTTAATTAATTTACTTAAACACGGGATTATCCCTATTATTTATTTTACTATTTTTTCAAATAGTTTTCAAGAGTTTTTTGTAAAATAAACTGAAAATTTTACAAAAATGATTATTTTGCTCTGTCGCTGATAATCTTTTCCTGAATTGATCTTGGAACTTCGCTATAATGTGAAGGTTCCATTGTATACTGGCCACGGCCCTGTGTTCCGCTACGGAGAACAGTTGCGTAACCAAACATTTCAGAAAGCGGAACATTAGCTGTTACCTGTGTAACACCGCCGCTTCTTGATTCCTGGCTCTTAATCATACCACGTCTTGAGCTTAAGTCACCGATAACAAAACCGAGGTAGTCATCAGGAGTTATAACATTAACAAGCATGATAGGTTCTTTAAGAACTGGGTCTGACTTTCTCATAGCTTCTTTGAATGCCATAGATGCGGCAATCTTAAACGCCATTTCAGAGGAGTCAACTTCGTGGTAAGAACCGTCGTAGAGGACAGCCTTAAGGTCAACAACATTGTAACCTGCGAGTACACCGTTGAGCATTGCGCTCTGGATACCAGCGTCAACTGCAGGGATATATTCCTTCGCAATAGAACCGCCGACAATAGCGTTCTCAAATACATATCCTTCGCCTTCTTCGAGTGGCTCGAACTTAACGAGAACGTGTCCGTACTGACCTTTACCACCGGACTGACGAGCATACTTATGCTCAATATCAACAGGCTTTCTGAATGCTTCACGGTAAGATACCTGAGGTTCACCAACATTAGCCTCAACCTTAAATTCTCTTAAGAGACGGTCAACGATAATTTCAAGGTGGAGCTCACCCATACCAGCGATGATTGTCTGGCCTGTTTCTTCGTCTGTGTAAGTCTTGAATGTTGGGTCTTCTTCTGCAAGCTTTGCAAGAGCAATACCCATCTTTTCCTGACCTGCCTTTGTCTTTGGCTCGATAGCAACACGGATAACCGGTTCAGGGAATACCATAGACTCAAGGATTACAGGAGCTTTTTCGTCACAAAGAGTTTCACCTGTTGTTGTGTTCTGGAGACCTACTGCAGCAGCAATATCACCGGAATAAACAATGTCAAGGTCTTCTCTGTGGTTAGCGTGCATCTGGAGAATTCTTCCCATTCTTTCACGCTTATTCTTGCAAGAGTTAAGAACGTGTGAACCCTTTGCAAGTGTACCTGAATATACACGGAAGAAGCAAATCTTACCAACAAATGGGTCTGTTGCAATCTTAAATGCAAGAGCTGCAAATGGAGCATCATCTGATGATGGTCTTTCTGTTTCTTCACCTGTGTCAGGATCAACACCCTTGATGTTTGGAACATCTGTTGGGTTTGGCATATATTCGATAATTGCGTCCAAAAGAAGCTGAACGCCCTTATTTCTATATGATGTTCCGCAAAGAACCGGAACGATTTCGTTGTTTATTGTAGCTTTTCTCAAAGCTTTCTTAAGTTCAGCAACTGAAATTTCTTCACCTTCGAAGAATTTTTCCATCAAAGCTTCATCTGTTTCACAGATAGCTTCAACCATCTGCTGACGGTATTCTTCAGCCTTTTCTTTCATATCAGCAGGAATTTCTTCCTTGTGATACTTCTGACCAAGCTCGTCCTCGTAAACTTCTGCTTCCATGTTCATAAGGTCGATGATACCAACGAATGTGTCTTCAGAACCGATTGGTAACTGAATCGGAACACCGTTAGCGTGGAGACGCTCGTGAATCATGTTAACAACATTATAGAAGTCTGCACCCATTATGTCCATTTTGTTGACATATATCATACGCGGAACTTTGTAGTCATCAGCCTGACGCCAAACGGTTTCTGACTGAGGCTCAACGCCGCCCTTAGCACACATAACTGTAACAGAGCCGTCGAGAACACGGAGTGAACGCTGAACTTCAACTGTAAAGTCAACGTGTCCCGGTGTGTCGATGATGTTAATTCTGTGCTTGATATTTTTGTAAGGACCTTCTGCTGGCTGCCAGAAACATGTTGTTGCAGCGGAAGTAATTGTGATACCACGCTCCTGCTCCTGAGCCATCCAGTCCATAGTTGCAGAACCTTCATGGGTTTCACCGATCTTGTGGTTTACACCTGTATAATAAAGAATACGCTCGGTGGTTGTTGTTTTACCAGCATCAATGTGAGCCATGATACCGATATTTCTTGTTCTTTCCAATGAGAACTCTCTACCCATAATTTTCTCCTTTCATAAAGCAAATCCATAAGGATTGCTTAAATCTTTAATTGCGGATTCCCGCAAAATATCAATGTTTCCGCATTTGGTTTTGCGAAGAAAATTGCTTTAGATTTGGCGGATATGAGATAATGAAAAGCACAGCTGTATATTCTATACAGCGAGCATTTTCTGCCCTGCCCAAATCCTCAAACTTTCCTCGAAAGGTTTTGCGAAGAAATTTGCCTTGGATTTGAGAGATGTGAGGTGGAAAAAGCACAGCTGTATATTCATACAGCGAGCATTTTTCTGCCGAGCAACGCTCTCATAGACGAGGTAAATTTCGAAGCAAAATTACCAGCGGAAGTGAGCGAATGCCTTATTCGCTTCAGCCATCTTGTGTGTGTCTTCTTTTTTCTTGAATGCACCGCCTGTGCTGTTGATTGCGTCCATAAGTTCGTTCGCAAGTCTTTCAGCCATAGTTCTTTCATTTCTCTGACGAGAATAAAGAGTTATCCAGCGGAGACCAAGTGTTTCTCTTCTTTCAGCACGAACTTCGATCGGAACCTGATAGTTAGCACCGCCGACACGTCTTGCTTTTACTTCGAGAACAGGCATAACAGCGTTCATAGCTTCCTCAAAAACCTCAACTGGATCTTTGCCTGTTTTTTCCTTAATAATCTCAAAAGCATCATAAACGATAGCCTGGGCAACACCCTTCTTGCCATCTAACATGATGTTGTTGATAAGACGAGTAACAGTCTTACTGTTGTAAAGCGGATCAGGTAACACGTCACGACGTGCAATATGTCCTTTTCTTGGCACTTATCTTCCCTCCATTTCTTAGTGGTAAATACCCACAAGGTACTCAATACCTTAATTGGTACTGCTAGCGCTGTATCTACTATTACTCATCAGTGGGAGCTGTTGCTCGCTTCGATATATATAAAATAGTAATATACGCACTATACTGATTTTTCTAAATAATTTTCAGAGTTTCAAGGAATTATTTACCTTCCTTCGGTCTCTTTGCACCGTACTTAGATCTTGACTGGCTGCGCTTAGCAACTCCGGCAGTATCTAATGTTCCGCGGATGATGTGGTAACGAACACCCGGGAGGTCCTTAACTCTGCCGCCTCTTATCATAACAACGCTATGTTCCTGAAGGTTATGTCCCACGCCTGGGATATAAGCAGAAACTTCGATGCCGTTAGTAAGACGAACTCTGGCAACCTTACGAAGAGCTGAGTTAGGCTTTTTAGGAGTCATTGTTCTAACAGATGTACAAACGCCTCTCTTCTGCGGAGAATCCTGATCAGTAGGTTTTTTCTTGATTGTGTTAAAACCCTTTAAGAGAGCCGGTGCTGTTGACTTCTTTTCAGCAGTTGCTCTACCCTTCTTAACAAGTTGGTTAAATGTTGGCACTTAATATTCACCCCCTGTGATATAGAATGTATATAAAAACGCTTTCGCATTTTTAACAGAGTTAATCCGGCTTGACCGTTGCCGCCACCGCAGTCGGAACTTCGACACGGCAGGCTTTCGCAAGCTCTTTCATAGTTTCGGCATAAACAACGGGAACACTGTTTTCCCTGCAAAGATTTTCAAGTTCCTCAATTATATAAGGGGCACAATCCTTTGCGATAAATGCCGTTTCCGCCCGGTTTGCAAGAATTGCCTTTTTGACCTGCTTAATTCCTGCAAGGCGACTTTTGTTTTGCAATCTTTCCATTCCAATTTGCTCCTGATTTACTGAAATTATACTTATAATATAAATGAAAACAAAATGTCAAATGGACATAATACAACACTTAAACATAAAGCACTTTATTTTACCATTTTTTCGTGCTTTTGTCAAGTACTATATATAGTTTTTTTATTGTGATACTACACAAAATATCGTGTTTTCACCATTTTTCTGTATAAAAATTTACAATAGTGAAATTTATTTATAGTAAATATTATACTTATAGGTAGACTTTTTTAAAAAAGTGTGCTAAAATTAAGTATTATAGAAAAAATCAGGGAGGCAGAGAAATGCGTGTATTGATGACAACTATGCAACTTGACATTGGCGGGGCAGAAACTCATATTGTTGAGCTTTCAAAGGCACTTGCCAGAAAAGGTGTTGAAGTTTATGTGGCTTCAAGCGGTGGCGCATACGAAAAAGAACTTTCCGAATCGGGGATAAAGAATTTTTCCGTTCCACTCAACTGCAAAAACCCTATGGCGGTTGGCAAGGCATACCGTATGCTGAAAAAAATCATAAAAGAATATAAATTTGATGTTGTTCACGGTCACGCCCGTATTCCGTCATTCATTTGCGGTCGGCTTCACAAAAAACTGCATTTCCCCTTTGTCACAACTGCACATTGGGTTTTCCGTGCAGGTTTTCCCTTTAACAAGCTTTCCGACTGGGGGCAGAGAAGTCTTGCGGTCAGCGATGATATAAAGCAATACCTTATTGACAGTTATGGAATTGACGGGGATAATATAAGGGTTACCATAAACGGCATAGATACCGACAAATTTTCCGAAAACACCGACTTTTCGGATATAAAAAATGAGTTTTCGCTTGGAGAAGATAAACGACGAATCGTTTATGTCAGCCGAATGGACACAGACCGAAGCCTTGTTGCTCATCATCTCATTCAGATTGCACCTCGTCTTTACGAGAAATATCCTGATTTGGAAATTGTTATTGTTGGCGGAGGAAATGACTACGATGCCATTAAGAAAGAGGCAGAAGATGTCAATACCTCTCTCGGTTGCCGGCTCATCATCACCACAGGGGCAAGAACAGACATAAACAAGTTTGTTGCAAGCGGAGATATTTTCGTTGGAGTGAGCCGTGCCGCTCTTGAGGCCATGGCGTGTAAAAAACCGTCCATTATCGCGGGAAACGAAGGCTATATCGGAATATTTAACGAAGATAAGCTTAAAATTTCTGTTGACACCAATTTCTGTTGCCGAGGTTGTGAAGACTCCACTCCCGAACATCTTGCACAAGATATAGAAAAGTTATTTGATGACTGTGACCTGAAAGCCCTTGGCGAGTATTCACGGGAGATTATAAAAACCCGTTATTCTGTTGAAACAATGGCGGAGGACGCTCTTAAAATGTATGCCTCGGTGCTTAGCGGAGAGAAGATTAACGAAACACAGAAAACAAATCCCGACGAACTTGAAAAATACTCCGTTCCATACGGGGAAAACATTAAAAATGATGTTATAATCTCAGGCTACTACGGTTTCAAAAACAGCGGTGACGACACCAGCCTTAAAGCTATTATTGGCGGGCTCAAAGAACTTTCACCAAATATCCGTATAACGGTTTTATCTAAAACCCCCGAGGAAACAAAGACAATTTACGGCGTTGAGTCAATTAACAGACTAAACATTTTCTCTATTATAAAGAAAATGAAACAATCCTCACTTTTAATAAGCGGAGGAGGAAGTCTTATTCAGGATGTTACTTCGGGAAAATCACTGCTTTATTATCTGTTACTTATAAGGCTTGCCTCAAAATTTAAACTTAAAACAATGCTGTACGGGAACGGAATCGGGCCTGTTATAAACAAAAAGTCATATAAGAAGATTGCGAAGGCTTTAAACAGGGTTGATGCCATAACTTTAAGAGAGCCGAAGTCCGCAGAGCTTTTGAAAGAGATTGGCGTTGACGATAGAAATGTTTTGATTACCGCAGACTCAGTTTTTGCTCTGTCTTATGGAGATTTCACATCAATCGACAATACTCTCAATCAAGTCGGAATTGACACAGATACGAAATATTTCTGTGTTTCTGTCCGCAAATGGAATTATCTTGCACAAGATTTCGAGCAATCCATTGCTGACACCTGCAAACACATCTATAAAAAATACGGTTTTGTTCCGCTTTTTGTACCGATGCAGTATAGTCAGGACATTGGTATTTGCAAAAGGATTGTGGACAAGCTTGGTGGCTTGGGGCATATTCTTGATAATAACATTGCCTTTGACAAAATGCTTGGGATTATTGGGAAAAGTGAATTTGTTATGGGTATGAGACTGCATATTCTTATTTATGCGGCTTGCACAGGCGTTCCCGTTGTTGGGCTTGACTATGACCCGAAAATAAATAATATGATGGAATATATGGGGCAAAAACATTTTCTGCCCGTTGCTACCCTTGAAAGGGACAAGCTTATTTCAATGTGCGATGAGGTTATTGACCGAAAAGACAGCTTTAAAGCAGAACTTGAAGAAATCCGCAGAACATCAAAGGCTTTGGCTGATAAAAACGCACAGATTGCTATAAAATTATTGAACGGAGGAAATATAAATGATTAAAGTTAACATTATTTCAGGATTTTTAGGTGCAGGGAAAACAACTCTTATAAGAAAGCTTATCGGCGAGGTTTATGCCGGTGAAAAAATTGCACTTATCGAAAACGAATTTGGTGAAATCGGTATTGACGGCGGATTTTTAAAAAATTCAGGAATTGAAATTAAGGAAATGAACTCGGGATGTATTTGTTGTTCTTTGGTTGGCGATTTCGGTGAAAGTCTTAAGGAAATGGCAAATACTTATCATCCTGAGCGAATTATAATTGAGCCAACAGGTGTTGGTAAGCTTTCCGATGTTATCGGCGCAATCAAAAAAGTTGACGGCGCGGAGTTAGAGCTTGACAGTGCTATAACTGTTGTTGACGGCACAAAATGCAAGCTTTATATGAAGAATTTCGGTGAATTTTATAATAACCAGATAGAAAATGCAAACTGTATTTTAATGACAAGAATGGACAAAATCACCGAGGACAAGCTTTCTGAGGCGGTTTCAATGCTTAAGACCATCAATCACGATGCACCCATTATAACAACCCCTCTCGACCAGCTTACTGCTGAGAAAATCCTTGATGCAATAAAGGGTTCTCATTCTCTCCTTGACGAGCTTCTTGAGGAACATCACCACGAGCATCATCACCATGACGAGGAATGTTGTTGCGGTCATGAACACCACGAGCATCACCACCACGACGAAGAATGTTGTTGCGGTCACGAACACCACGAACATCATCACCACGATGAGGATTGTTGTTGCGGTCACGAACATCACGAGCATCATCACCATGACGAAGAATGTTCATGCGGATGCGGTGGACACCACCATCACCACGATGCTGACGAGGCGTTTGTTTCCTGGGGAGTTGAAACTGCAAAGGCATTCACAAAAGCTGAGCTTGAAAGCATTTTAACTGACCTTGACACAGGTGAATATGGTATTGTTCTTCGCGGAAAGGGTATTGTCAGAGGCGAAAACGGTTGGATTTGCTTTGACTATGTGCCGGGTGAGTTTGAAGTTCGTGATGGTGAGCCTGACTATACCAGTAAGGTTTGTGTTATCGGCTCTAATCTTGTGCAAGATAAACTTGAAAAGCTGTTTGCTATTTAATTTGAAAGGCTGGAGATAGTATGAAATTTGCAGTTCCTGTATTTTTAATCAACGGATTTCTGGAGAGCGGAAAGACTTCATTTATCAATAATGCGATTTTATCCGACCCTGAGGTTCAGAAATCGAGAACTCTTGTTATCCTCTGTGAAGAGGGTGAAATTGAACTGAACGAGCAGAAAAATCTCTTTATATATAAGGTTGACGGGCCTGATTTCCTGACAGAGTCTTTGCTGTCAAATTTGAGAAAGACCTATAATCCTGACCGTGTTATTATTGAGTTTAACTGTATGTGGGGAATGGATTCTCTTTACGATTTGCGCCTGCCCCGAAACTGGCGGTATGCGGAGCAGTTGACGCTTATTGACGCCACCTCATTTGACGGCTATTACAATAATATGCGTAATATTTTCTTTGAGTTGTTCCAGAGTTCTGCAACCATTGTTTTCAATCGTTGTGACAGAGAAACAACCAATTTTGCAACACTTCGGACAAGGGTTAAAACGGTTAATCCCGATGCGGAGATTATGTATTCCGACGAAGAGGGGCTTATTGATTTAACATTTGAAGATGAGCTACCTTATAACTTAAACGACGAAATCATTGATTTGGACGATGATTCCTACACAATCTGGTATATTGATGTTATGGACAATCCCGACAGGTACAAGGGCAAGACAATTCGTTTTGAGGGGCTTGTTGCAAAGCCGAAGAAATTCCGCGAGTTCTGGTTTGTGCCGGGGAAACATGTTATGACTTGTTGCGAGGACGATATGGCGTTTTTAGGTTACGCCTGCCGTTGGGAAGAAGGGGGAGAAAGTCTTTTGGACTATGACAAAATCCGTCTGACTGCGGTTGTTGACTACCGTTTCTGCCCCGAATATAACGAAAAAGGACCCGTCCTTTACGCAAAAGATGTTGAGCTTTTAGAAAGAAAAATGAAATAAAACACAAAAACGGCAAGGGAAATCCCTTGCCGTAATTTTATTATCCAATCTCCAAATTATGCGCCGAAGAATGCTTCGTGAACAACCTGAACTGCTTTTTCTGCTTTTTCAACATTGATAAGAACAGAAACCTTGATTTCAGAAGTTGAAATCATATGGATGTTAATGCCTGCGTTATAAAGAGCTTCAAACATTTTAGCCGCAACGCCCGGATTATTAACCATACCTGCGCCAACGATTGAAACCTTGCTCAAATCTTCTCTGTGCTTAATTGTTTCAAATTCGAGAGTTTCTTTTGCAGCCTCTAAGATAGCGATTGCTTCTTCGAGGTGGGATTTCTGAACTGTGAAGGAGATATCCTTCTTGTTTTCTCTGCCGATTGACTGGAGAATAACATCAACATTTATGCTCTTCTTTGAAAGGAGAGAGAACACTTTAAAAGCGATTCCCGGTGTGTCGGGAAGACCAACGATTGAAATACTTGCAACATCATTATCACGGGCAACGCCTCTGATTAACATTTTTTCCATTTTAATAACCTCCTGAACAACAGTTCCATCTATTTTTTCAAAGCTTGACTTAACCTCAAGGGCTGTGTTATACTTTTTCGCCATTTCAACCGAGCGGTTATGGAGAACATTTGCACCAAGGCTTGCAAGCTCAAGCATTTCGTCATAAGTAATTTCGTTAAGCTTTTTAGCACCCTTAACAATTCTCGGGTCCGCAGTATAAACACCGTCAACATCTGTATAAATTTCGCACTTATCAGCGTGGATTGCAGATGCGATTGCAACGGCAGATGTGTCGCTTCCGCCTCTGCCGAGGGTTGTTATATCATCATAGCGGTTAACGCCCTGGAATCCTGCAACGATAACGATTTTCTTCTGGTCGATTTCAGCCAGAAGTCTTTCTGTGTCGATTTTGTCGATACGGGCATTACTGTAATTTGAATTTGTTTTAAAGCCTGCCTGCCAGCCTGTGAGTGAAATTACAGGACAGCCAAGCTTTTCGATAGCCATAGCCAAAAGAGCGATAGAAATCTGCTCACCGCTTGACAAAAGCATATCCATTTCGCGTCTTGATGCGTTAGGATTGATTTCCTGAGCCTTTTCGATAAGGTCGTCTGTTGTGTCGCCCTGTGCGCTGACAACAACCACAACGGAGTTCCCCGCTTTGTATGTGTCAACAACTCTGGATGCAACATTCATAACTTTTGCCGCATCAGCAACAGAGCTTCCGCCGAATTTCTGAACAATAATGGACAATTTAAAAACCTCCTAAAATAACAGCTCCCTCATTATCCGCTTTAAGGATATTAAGGTGCCAGTTTTTCATTTTTTTATTTAGAACGGGACTGACCTTTTCGGAAAACGCCGATGAACGGCTATTGAGTATTCCGATAATCGTCGGACCTGCTCCGCTTAAATAAACCCCCAGGGCTTTATTATTATAGCATAAATCAAATATTTCTTCCATACCGGGAATGAACTTTTTCCGATAGCTTTGGTGGAGTCTGTCTCCCATAGAAGTACGGATATTTTCGTATTTCCCTGAGATAATGCTTGCCGTTAAAAGTGCACTTCTTCCAAGATTGAACACTGCGTCACGGTGCAGAACCTTTTCAGGGAGCGCTGCTCTTGATTTCTTGGTTTGCAGAAAGAAATCAGGGATAAATGCAGCAAACTCCAAATCATCCTTAATCGGGGTTGAAATATAATTTATCTTATTCTTTGACGGAACATTGACGCAGAAACCACCGAAAACCGCAGGGGTTACATTATCACCGTGTCCCTCAATTTCTGCCGCCATACTCAGGATATTTTCTTTTGAAAAGGGGTTATCCAAAAGGGCATTTGCGGCAACCAAACCGCCAACTATACTGGCACTGCTGCTCCCAAGCCCTCTCGTTACGGGGATATTATTCTCCATAACAAGGCGGATATTAACCATTTTCTCCCCTGCCTCGTCAAAAACCTTTTCAACACATTTATAGATAAGGTTATTTTCGTTTAACGGAAGAAATTTCTCACCCTCACCGATAATTTTAATTTCCGTCGGCGAAGAGATTTTTTCAATGGAAACATAATTGTAAAGAGTAAGAGCAAGCCCAAGACTGTCAAAGCCTGAGCCCATATTAGCACTTGTTGCAGGAACTCTTACTTTTATCATTCTATATCACCCTTATTTTTCCTAAAACTGAATGACTGTCAAACGGAGCTTTTGCAAGCATTTCATCAAGCTCTTTTTCTGTAACAGGATTTGTTATAACTGCAAACTCGTTATCGCAAGAGTCTAATTTCTTAATCTTAAGCCCGTCTAAACCGTCAGGACTTCCCAAAAGGCGGAGGTAATAAGAGAACTTCTGCTCGCCACCGTCTTTTAAATAGCCTTCCTCTGACTCATTCCAGAGTATTCTAATATTTGTGTTTATGTGCTTGGCAACATCAACAAGGTCGGAAACCATTGCGCTGGCTGTTGGAAGCTTTCCTGCACCTCTGCCGTAGAACATAACATCACCAAGGGCATTACTCTGCACCAGAACGCCGTTGAAAACATCTGAGATGCTTGCAAGCGGACATTCAAGGTCGATAAACGCAGGGCAAACTCTTGCGTAAACGCCGTCCTCTGCAGTTTCACAGATACCAACAAGCTTAACAGAGCATCCGAAAGCCTGTGCATAAAGAGCGTCCTCGGTTGTTATTTTTGTTATGCCCTCTGTTGGGATATTCATACTGTCAACATATTTTCCGTGTGCCAAAGATGCAAGGATTGCAATTTTACGGCAAGTATCAATTCCCTCAACATCGGCTGTCGGGTCTTTTTCGGCATAACCCTTTTCCTGAGCCTCGGAAAGAGCCTCTGCAAAGGATTTACCATTTTTAATCATTTGTGTTAAGATATAGTTGGTTGTTCCGTTTAAGATACCGATAATACCTGTTATATCGTTACCCGTAAGACTGGAAATAAGCGGTCTTATAATCGGGATACCACCGCCAACACTGGCTTCAAACAGGTAGTTGATATTCTTATCCTTGGCAATTTTAAGAAGTTCTGTTCCGTGCTTGGCAACAAGCTCTTTATTTGAGGAAACCACATGCTTTCCTGCAAGGAGGAGCTTTTTCGTAAAATCATAAGCGGGAACAGTTCCGCCCATAGCCTCAACAACCGCTTCAACTTCAGGGTCATTTAAAATATCCTCGAAGTTTTTTGTAAAGCATTTATAAGGACTGTCAGGAAACTCACGAAGGTCTAAAATATATTTAACCTCAATGGTTTCACCTGCTTTTTTTGCAATATTTTCAGCGTTTGAGATAAGAAGCTCACCAACACCGCCACCTACAACGCCAAAACCCATAATCGCAACTTTCATAGGTTAATCATTCCTTTCTCAAAAGGTTAAAACTTATTTATAACAATGCCTGTTACGAGTTTAGGCCAGAAATATGTTGATTTCTGAGGCATTTTCTCGTTGGCAAGTGAAATTTCTTTAATATCGGATACATTTGTCGCATTGATTAAGAATGAGCACTGGTATTCACCGCTCTGCACTCTTTCAATGGCCTCCTTTGCATCTCTTGTATATGAGAGGTTTTTCTGGTTCGCCATATTATTTTGGTCAATTCCCAAAAATCTCTCTAAAACAAGAGTATGGAGAAGTGTAACATCAAGATTCTTATATGCCGAAGATTTATCGGTTATATAATTATCAATAGCCTTAAGATTTTTAAGCTCAAAACGGTAGTAATAATCCTTACCTGTATACAATGCAAAGCATTTTTCGTTATTAACAGCGCTGATTCGGTCTGTTATAATGCTTGCATAGTCGCCATCGGTCAGGTGTACTTTTGAAACAGAGAAGTCCTCTGTCAGATAGCCAACCAGAACACTTTCGTCAAAGTCAGGAAGATTTCTTATCATTCTGTGTGTCGGGAAAACCAAAAGCCCGTTATCGTTCATTGATGTAAGCATCATCATAACATAATCATACGGTGCATCAGAAACGCCCGGATTTTCTTCACGCTTAGTATTGCGGAATCTGAGAGCAGTTTCGTATCTATGATGTCCGTCTGCGATAAACAGTTGCTTATCAGCGAACTTTTCTGTAATTTTCGCAGTTTTTTCCTCATCTGTTATAATCCAGATATTCTGCTTGATTCCGTCAGCAACAAAGGAAACATCAGGCTCACCCTTTGAATAAAGGTCGATAAGGTTCTCAACAGAAGAGTCCTCATCAAGGAAGAGCGAATATATCTGGCTCATATTTGCGTCCGTTTTTCTCATAAGATTAAAACGGTCAGTCTTAGCTTTGGAAAGAGTCTCTTCGTGAGGAAGGACAACTTTATTTTCAAACTCCTCAATTTTAACTGCGGAGATAATTCCCTTCAGCGAAATAGGGGAATCGTTATACTGAAACACCTGTTCATAAATATAAAAAGCAGGCTTATCCTCTTTTACAAGCACACCTTTTTCAATCCAGGAGGCAAATTCTTCTCCGGCTCTGGTGTATTTATTATTCTCGTCATTGTCTCCGCTTTCCTCTTTTGCAAAGTCAACACGAACAATATTATATTCACTCTTATTATAAAGAGCGTCCTGTTCCTCCGGTGAAATTATATCATAGGGCGGAGCAGTCACACAGTCAAGATTTGAAAACATTTCTGTGTTGTATCTCAGTCCGTTAAAAGGTATTACTTTTGCCATATTCATTACCCCCCGAAAAATAATTCTACTTCTTATCATAATACACCAAAAACGCCAATTAGTCAAGGAATATATGAGATTTTAAGGCATTTTTAGCAAATTTGCAAAAATTTGAACTATATAAGAGGAAAATTTTTCACTAAGTCATTATTTCATATTGCAAATAAATATAAAATTTGAGGAAAAACTAAGATAAAAACGAAAGGAGAAAGAAAATGAAATTTGTTTTGGGATTTATAGCTGGAGCCTCTATTGCCGCAAGTGCCGCCCTTATGGTCAGCCCGTCGGATATGAAAAAAGTACGCAAAAAATGTAAGTATGCAAAGCGTGCCCTTATGGATATGATTTAATGAAAAAGACGGAGTTGAAGCGACTATGCCTCAACCCCGTCTTTTTATGGTAATGTTATTATTTTTTCAAAATTATCTCTGAACTCTGCCGCTTCCGTCGCCGCCTGCCAAAGCTTCAACCTCTGCTCTTGTAACCAAGTTAAAGTCACCAGGGATTGTGTGCTTAAGCGCTGATGCTGCAACACCGAATTCAAGGGCATCTTTAAAGTTCTTTCCGTCTAAGAAACCGCAGATTGTTCCGCCTGCAAAGCTGTCTCCGCCGCCAACACGGTCAACAATCGGGTGAACTCTGTATTCCTTTGAATGATAGAATTCCTTTGTGTCTCTTGAGTAGATACAAGCTGACCAGCCGTTGTCTGACGCTGACTTTGAAACACGGAGAGAAGAAATTACATATTCAAAGTTGAACTTTTCAACCATCTGCTTGAAAATATCTTCATATCCTGCAAGCTTTAAGTCACCGCTTGTTACATCAGTTTCGCCCGGCTTGAATCCGAGAACCTTTTCTGCATCTTCTTCGTTACCGATACAAACATCAACATACTGCATAAGGTTTGACATAACCTTCTGTGCCTTTTCGCTTGACCAGAGTTTCTTTCTGAAGTTGAGGTCAACAGAAACCTTAACACCGTGTGCCTTTGCAGCCTTTAAAGCGATTTCTGTAAGCTCTGCAGCTTTATCGGAAACTGCAGGAGTTATTCCTGTGAAATGGAACCAGTCTGCACCCTCAAAAATCTTATCGAAATCAAAATCAGATGCGTCAGCAGTTGAGATAGAGGAATGAGCTCTGTCATAAACTACATTTGATGCTCTCATAGCGGAACCTGTTTCAAGGAAATAAATTCCGAGTCTTTCTCCGCCTCTTGCAATATTCTTTGTTTCAACATTGTGCTTGCGGAGCGCCGCAACAGCACATTCACCAATCGGGTTTTCAGGAACTTTTGTTATAAATTCAGCATCGTGGCCATAATTTGCAAGGGATACTGCAACATTGGCTTCACCGCCGCCGTAGCAAACATCAAATTCGTCTGCCTGAATAAATCTTTCGTTGTTTGGTGTGGATAATCTGAGCATTATTTCGCCCATTGTTATAACTTTAGCCATTATGCACGAGCCTCCTTGATTTTAGCAATAAATTCTTTTGCAGTTTCTGTAATTTTAGCATAGTCGCCTGTTTTTGCGCCTGCAGTTAAAGATGAGCCTGCGCCAACCGCAACAGCACCAGCTTTAATCCACTGGTCAACATTGGAAACATCAACACCGCCTGTCGGCATAAGCTTTGCCTGTGGGAGCGGACCTTTGATGTCTTTAATAATTGTCGGACCGAAAAGGTCAGCAGGGAAGATTTTAATAATGTCACAACCTGCTTCCATAGCTGTTAAAACCTCTGTGATTGTCATACAACCAGGCATATAAGGAACCTGATAACGGTTACAAAGCTTTGCCGCCTCTAAGTTAAATCCAGGGCTTACTATGTAGTTAGCACCGGCTAAAATAGCTGTTCTTGCAGTTTCACTGTCTAAAACAGTTCCTGCACCAAGCATCATTTCACCCTTATTATATTTGTTTGCAAGGGCTTCAATAACCTTGTGAGCACCCGGAACGGTAAAAGTAAGCTCGATACCTGTGCAACCACCCTCTAAACAAGCGTCAGCAATTTTAATAGCTTCCTCTTCAGACTTAGCACGAACAACCGCAACGAGTCCGCAATCGGTAAGCTTTTTGATAACTTCAAATTTTTCCATTTGGAATCCTCCTATAAATGATTTTAAAATGACTTTGCACTTTTATTATAAATCTTAATATTGACACATTAAGCAAAACAATATATAATAATTATAGCAAATTCATTAAGGTTAGTCGAGAAACGATAATTGCTTTATTTAACACAATTATGACATTTAAGGAGGAAGAGGTATGTCAGAGGTTTATTACAGAGAGCATTATATTGACCCGAAAATATGTCCTGTTCATTACCACAAGGACTCATTTTTGAAAAATATTCTGTATATTTCCACCCTCACCCAAGCCGACAGCGAGATTATTTATCCTGAAAACAACATCCCCAACTGGCATAAAAACCTTGAAATTCTTTACTGCACAGAGGGAAAAGGGAATGTTATGTGTGCCGGGAAAATCTATGAATTTCAGGAAGGTGACATTTTTATTGTAAACTCCGAAAATACCCATATGATAACCTCGGATTTCACTCTGCAATACCACTGCATTATCATAGACCATTCTTTTCTGGAAAACGCCTGTCTTGATATATCAAAAACTGAGTTTTGTGCTTTAATTGATGACTCAAAACTGACAGAAATTTATATGGAAATTGTTGATTTGTTGAAAAACTCCGACCACAGCGACACGGACTTTAAAATTGACATAAGAATTAAGGTTTTAGCCCTGATTCTCTATCTAAGCCGCAACTATGTTTATGCCTATGGGAAAGAGGCGGCGAGTCGGGCAACCAGTGATTACTGCAAAAAAGCCATTGAGTATATAAGGAAAAACTTTGCGAAAGTCCTGACAGTTGATGAAATAGCGGAGGAGTGTATGATAAACAAAGCGTATCTTTCGCGAATTTTCAAAAAGGAGACCAATAAAACTCTGGTTGAGTTTATAAATATCATAAGATGTAACGAGGCGAAAAGGCTGATAAATCAGGGAATATCAATAAAAGAATCCGCATTTTCCTGCGGATTTGATAACTTATCATATTTTTCAAAAACATATAAACGGCATATCGGATATATGCCTTCGGAAGAAAGAAAAAGCCTGCCACAGCTGTGACAGGCTTTTAAAATTATTCCTTATCAACCAAAGCAAAGGAGAAGTCAAGGCTCACACAAAGTTTGCCGTTTACATACCCCTCGCCCTTTCCGAAACGGAACGGGCCTTTTTCTTTTGTTATAGTACATTTAGTTTCAAACAAGTCGCCCGGCTTAACCTGATTACGGAATTTAACATTGTCAAGTCCCGTGAAGAACGGTAGCTTTCCTGCCATATCACCGTTCATTGTCAGACCGCAAGCGGACTGGGCAACGATTTCACAGAGGATTACGCCCGGAACAACGGGATTGCCCGGAAAATGTCCTTTTAAAAACCATTCGTCACCTGTTATATATTTTTTCCCACAGCTTGCTCCGTCGATAATATTAACCTCATCAACTAAAAGCATATTATCTCTGTGGGGAAGAATCTGCATTATTTCTTCTTTATTCATTATTTCACCATTCCTTATATTTTCTTAAATGCAAGACACGCATTATGTCCGCCAAAGCCTAACGATGTCGAGAATGATGCAACAATATCTGCTTTAACAGCCTCGTTTGGTGTGCAGTTTATATCACATTCAGGGTCAGCCTCTTTATAGCCGATTGTCGGAGGGATTATTCCCTCTTTAAGAGCAAGTGTTGCGGCGATTGCTTCAACCGCACCTGCAGCACCAAGCATATGCCCTGTCATTGACTTTGTTGAGCTCATATGAATATCCTTTGCACCCTCGCCAAACGCCTTTTTGAGTGCCATTGTTTCTGTTTTATCGTTAAGCGGTGTGCTTGTTCCGTGGGTATTTACATAAACATTTGTCTCGCCCTCAAGACCGGCTTCTTTAATAGCGTCTGTTATCGCCTTTGAAACCCATGTTGCTTCAGGGTCCGGAGCTGTTACATGATGAGCATCGCAAGTGCTTCCGTAACCTACGATTTCGCCGTAGATTTTAGCACCTCTCTTAACTGCTCTTTCGTATTCTTCAAGAACTAAAATACCTGCACCCTCGCCCATAATGAAACCATTTCTTCTTGCATCAAACGGGATAGACGCAGTATCCTTATCCTCAGATGTTGAGAGAGCCATACAGTTAATAAATCCTGCGAAAGCGAGAGGATTGATTGTTGCTTCACTTCCGCCTGCAATCATAGCGTCTGCATAGCCGTGTTTAATTGCTCTGTATGCCTCACCGATACAATGTGTTCCTGTTGCACAGGCTGTTGTAACACAGAAACAAGGACCGTTGAAACCGTATTTTATAGCAATATTTCCTGCCGCAATATTTGTTATCATTTTCGGGATAAAGAGAGGGGAAACTCGTCTTTCACCCTTTTCAATAAGGTTGGTATGTTCGTCGCAGAAAGTCCCCATTCCGCCGATACCTGAGCCAACATAAACGCCGACTCTGTCGCTGTCTATTGTTCCTTCAATACCGCTGTCAGAAACCGCTTCTGTTGCGGCAACGAGAGCATACTGTGTATAAAGATCTGTCTTTCTTGCAGCACCTTTTTCCATTGCAACTGTGGGGTCAAAATCCTTAACCTCTGCCGCAAGGGTTGCCTTAAAACCTGTTACATCAAACTTTGTTACTCTGTCAATTCCGTTTTTTCCTGCGATAAGGTTATCCCAGAAAGTTTTAACATCATTTCCTATGGGAGTTACGGCTCCCATTCCTGTTATAACAACTCTTTTCATAGCTTAATCCTCCTACATAGCCATTCCGCCGTCAATGCGGATAACTTCGCCTGTTATATAATCTGCCTCGCTCAAAAATACTGCAAGGTCAGCGATTTCTTCGGGTTTACCCATTCTTCCCATTGGGATTGCTTCTAAAACTTCGGGTCTGTCTTTAAAGCTTTCCGTCATTGGTGTTTCAATAAAACCGGGGGCTATTGCATTAACACAGACACCTCTTGATGCAAGTTCCTTTGCAACCGACTTGGTAAGTCCGATTACGCCCGCCTTTGATGCGGAATAGTTTGTCTGTCCTGCATTTCCCATTATGCCCGAAACAGAGCTTAAGTTAATTATTTTTCCGCTCCGCTTTTTCATAAAATGTGAATAGCAAGCCTTAATCATATTAAATGTACCTTTAAGGTTTACATTTATAACTGCGTCAAATTCCTCTTCTTTCATACGGAGCATAAGGGTATCTCTTGTGATGCCTGCACTGTTGATTAAGACATCAACTCCACCCAAATCCTTTATGATACTGTCAACAACCTCGGTGCAGTTTGCAAAGTCACCAACCTGACAGGAATAAGCTTTTGCATCTTTTCCTGAAACAGCGGCACATTCTTTTGCAGTTTCCTCAGCCGCCTCCATATTAAGGTCAAGGATTGCAACTCTGTCGCCTCTTTTTGCAAAAGCGAGAGCAACCGCCTTACCGATTCCACGGCTTCCGCCTGTTACAACAACTGTCTTATCCATTGTTTTTCACCGCCTCAATAGTATTTTTAAGACTCTCTGCGTCCTCAACATTATATACATTAACATCAGGAGCAATTTTCTTTATAAGTCCTGACAAAACCTTGCCAACGCCTGTTTCGATAAATGTGTCAAAGCCGTCCGCAACCATATTTTCAATAGTTGTCTGCCACTTAACAGGGCTTATAATCTGGTCAGCCATAACCTCTCTGACTTCACTCTCATAAGGAAGAGCAGTTTTATTTGCGTAAACTGTCATTTCAGGGGTTTTTATATTAAAGCCTTTTAAGACTTCTCTCATTCCCTCTGCCGCAGAGTTCATAAATGGTGAGTGGAAACCGCCTGCAACTGCCAAATCCATAATTCTGCATTTCTTATCAGCCATAACCTCTTTGAACTTTTCAAGAGCCGCCTTTTCACCTGCAACAACTGTCTGGATTGGACTGTTATAGTTTACGGGATAAACGCCCTCAACCATAGCACAACCTTCTTCAACTGTCTTACTGTCAACCTTTAAAACTGCCGCCATAGAACTTTCCTTTTCTTCAGCAGACTTCTGCATTAAAATTCCTCGCTCTGTAACGATTTTAAATCCGTCTTCATAAGTATATGCCCCGGCAAAGGCAAGAGCGGCGATTTCACCAAGTGAAAAACCTGCAACTGCGTCAGGGTTTATGCCCTTTTCAGAAAGAGCAAGAGCCGCACCTAAATCCGCAAGATACATACAAGGCTGTGTGTTACTGGTGATTTTAAGTTCTTCCGCAGTTCCCTCAAAGGACTGTTTTATTGTACCTTTTCTTATTTCCTCTGCATCATCATAAAGCTTTTTAACGGCAGGGGAAATTTCGTAAAGTTCTTTACCCATTCCGCCGTACTGTGTGCCTTGTCCCGAAAAAACAAATGCTATTTTACCCATATGTTTGCTCCTCCTAAAATTTTCTCTGCTTCAGCCATAACCTCTGTTACGATTTCTTCCGAAGTTTGTTCACGGTTTACCATTCCTGCAATCTGTCCGCAAGGGAAACATCCCTGCTTTTCGTCGCCCTCAACCGCCGCAAGACGAAGAGCACCAACGCCCATTGCTTCTAAATCCTCATCGGAAACCGCACTGTATTCCGCTTTCATATATCCTTTTGAGAAAGGTGTTTTAATGCTACGAACGGGATGACCAAGTCTTTTTCCTGTTACGATAGTTGAAATATCGCTTGCTTTTAAAACTTTGTCTTTATAGTTCTGATGAACATTGCACTCTTTCGCAACCAGAAATCTTGTTCCCATCTGAACACCCACAGCACCAAGCATAAACGCCGCCGCAACACCTCTGCCGTCGCCTATTCCGCCTGCGGCAATAACGGGGATTGAAACTGCGTCGCAAACCTGCGGAACGAGAGCCATTGTGGAAAGGTCACCAACATGACCGCCCGATTCTCCGCCCTCTGCAATAACTGCACAAGCACCACAGCGTTCAACTTTCTTCGCCATAGCAACAGATGCCACAACGGGAATAACCTTAATTCCGCTATTGTTCCACATTTCCATATATGCCGACGGGTTTCCTGCCCCTGTTGTCACAACCGGAACTTTCTCCTCTGCAACAATTTTTGCAACCTCTGCAACATGAGGACTCATAAGCATAATATTAACACCAAAAGGCTTATCCGTTTTCTCTTTCGCAATCTGAATCTGCTTACGGAGATATTCCCCGTCAAGATTCATAGCGGAAATGATACCAAGTCCGCCTGCATTGGAAACTGCCGCCGCAAGTTCGCCATCGGCAATCCAAGCCATTCCTCCCTGAAAAAGAGGATATTTTATATTAAGCATTTCACAAATCGGTGATTTTATCATTATTAACTCCTCCTTACCATTCAATAAGGCAAACGCCTGATGAAAGTCCGCCGCCAAAAGCCGTGAGAATTATCTTATCACCCTTTTTAAGCATTCCTGCCTTGTTCATTTCGTCAAGGGAAATAGCAATACTTGCTCCGCCTGTGTTACCGTATTTGGAAAGATTCATAAAAATCTTGTCCTCACTCATTTTAAGACGCTTTAATGCAAACTGGATAATTCTCGCATTCGCCTGATGAGGAACAACATAGGCTATATCGTCACTTGTCAGATTGTTCGACTCCATAATAGCCAGAACATCGTTACACATAGTTTCAACCGCAAACTTAAAGGTTTCCTGTCCGTTCATATATATATATGGTTCGTTATTCTCGCCTGTATAGAAAGGAGAAGTTCCTGCATATGACGGGATTTTTATAACATCGTCGCCCCCGATTGTGCGAAGCTCGGAATCAATGTAATTTTCACCCTCACCAAGAACAACCGCACCAGCACCGTCACCGAAGATAACGCAAGTATTTCTGTCCTCAAAGTTCACAAGCTTTGAAAGTCTTTCTGAAGCTAAAACAAGTGCCTTTTTCACTTTTCCGCCTGCAAAATAAGCATAGGCAGTTTCTAAAGCAAACAGAAATCCCGAACAAGCACTGCTCACATCAAAAGCAGGACATTTCGCTCCAATCGCCGCCTGAACCTTTGCCGCAACTGTCGGGCAAACATCCTCTCCGCTGATTGTTGCACAAATTATAATGTCAAGCTCTTCCGCAGAAACTCCACTGTCTGCGAGTGCCGCTTTCGCCGCCTCAATACCTAAATAAGATGTTGTTTCACTTGTGCAGATTCTTCTCTCGGAGATACCCACACGCTTTTTAATCCATTCGTCGCTGGTTTCAACCATTTTCTCAAAATCGTCATTGGTTAAAACCTTTTCGGGAACATAACTGCCTGTCCCTAAAATTTTAAAATTCATTATTTGTCCTCCCAACTGATATTTTATCGCTTTACAGCTGCTTTTTCCATAAAAAATTCCGTTAACCGTTTTAATGTTGCAAGAACAACATCAAGCTCCTCTTCGGAAACTGTTTTCATAACAAACTCAACCATTTCGACATGGAACTGCTGGTGTCTTTCGTTTACCTCAATCCCTTTTTCCGTAGGACTCACAAGAACAACACGCCTGTCATTCTCGCTCCGCCAACGGGTAAGATACCCTTTTGAAACAAGAGTATTAACTGCAGTGGTAAGCGAACCTGGTGAAACGGATAAAACCTTCGCAATATTTGCCATTGTGTTCCTTTCCTCACTCTCAAGCATGGAAACCGCTTCAATTATGTGCATTTCCCGAACAGTTATATCCTTTTTCCCAATACTCCTCAAACTCTGGTCCTCCCAGGCAAGAATACGGTTAAAAGCCGTAACGAAAAACCCGTTAATCAGTTCTTTTTGTTGGTTATTCAAAGTTCCCACCTCCAAAAATACTTTTCATTTCAAATAGTTTGAACTTAAAAGTATTTTATCATAGTGAAATTCAGTTGTCAACACAATTTATGAAAATTTTTACAGAAAAAGACTTTTTTGAAAGGAAATATTGACTTGTTAAAATTTTTATGATATAATTTTGTGGTGAGTCAGGAATTTTCCGACTCGATATGAGGGATTAGCAGATATGCCCCTCCTCGCATAGTGTGCGTGTAAAAATAAGAGGAATAAGCGGTTAGCTCCTCCTCGGGGATACCTCTCCCGTGTAAAAATTATGAGGTTATAATTTAATATGCGGATGTGGCGGAATTGGCAGACGCGCATGGTTCAGGTCCATGTGAAAGCGATTTCATGCAGGTTCAAGTCCGTGAACCCTTTTTAAGGGAGTAAACAAAAAACGGCTTGTGTAAATGCTAACAACTTAAAATTTAATATTCGCACCTGTGGCGGAATTGGCAGACGCGTATGGTTCAGGTCCATATTTCTTCACGGAAGTGCAGGTTCAAGTCCTGTCAGGTGCACCACCGAAAAAAGTACAGCTAAAATGGCTGTACTTTTTTAATATTTCAATTACTTCCGAAAGTAATATTATCTTTTATTTCAAATAGTTCTTCGACATTATATCAGATTTGTCAAAGGACTATTTTCCCTTTACTTATCTGTACTAAATAAATTTAGAATATAATTGTACTCTTTATCCGTTAAATGTGTATCAAGAAGGTTAAACTTGCACTTTTTATTATTTACCAAATAACGACATTGTATATTCATAAGTGCCGCAGGGCTTATCTTCCCCTTTATACAATCCGACAAGGCTTGATATAATTTTTTGTTTTCAGGAAGCTTATCTGTGAAGAAATCCATTTTAGAACATTTGGCGAGAACCCTTTCTACTTCGCCATCAGAATAGATAGTATAAACATAAGCCCAACTGTTATCCTCTTCATCATTTTCGTCGTCATATTCATCACATATACAGTCAAAGATACACGGAGAATAGTTTGAAATTAAGTCAAAGCATTGAATAATATCTCCCCTTTCAAAAGGTACAGGCAACGAAATCGTATATGAAACTACAAAGAAGGTGTTTATCCAACTATCTGTATCAATCATAGTTATTTTTCCGTTTTCAAAATAAGCATCGAGACCCTTTTCTAGGTTTGTAACATATCCAGAATAATTTTTTCTTATTGTTTTCAGTTTGCCTACTCTAAAACCTCGCTCATATATTTTTTTATCTGCATCGCTTTTGAATATTTTTAACATATTTGTTTCCAATTCCATATGTTCTTTTAACATGTTGAAAAAAGAGACCTTAGAATCGTCATATTCTATGATGTTGCAGTCTTCTCTTTCTTTCATTATTTCGTTGTACAAATTATGTTTTTCTTGAATGGATATGTTCTTATTATCCCACACAAGATAAACACAATCTACTGCATCTAATTCGTATTTTGTTTTTTCGCAATGCTGCCTCATTGCATTTGACTCAACTAAATTATAAAAACTTTTCATATTAAAAGTCTCCTCTGCTCGATAAAATCGATTTGTTTACTGATTGAGCGTTTGTTCAAAATCTGTCTCCAATTTATCAGGACAGGTATCATTGATAATTTTTTCAGATTGTGTATGTGCTTCTTCCTTTTTGGTTCTAAGTTTTTTTGCTAACCAAACGCCACCTGCTGTTATACCTGCACCGACCAGAAAACATACACCGCCGATAATAACTTTCTTATATGTGTTATCTTCAGGAGTTTTAAGTGGTTCCTCTAATAATCTTCTTTTGTACCCAATCGCTTCTCCAAATTCCAATGCGTTGATGTATATGTCGCTGATACCATCGAATATATCTCCGATTTCAGATAAGGTGTTACTTACCTCGGCAGCGCTCGTGCCAATGCCATTAAGTAAAGTCATCATTTCATCCATTTTTATTTCTCCTCCGTTTCCTGTTTTGTAAGTGCCTCTTCATCAGCATCATCTTCTTGCGGATTATCGCTGAAACTTTTCTTTATCTCTTCGAAAGCTTCTACACATGCAGGAATATTTCCAATAACCTTTAAAGCACTTGCGAAAATAGTAGGTCTTGTAATTCCTGCTAAAGCAAATGCCGATACGCATGCTGGGACGGTTTTTTTGAAAATGTTCATAGTTTTTTTCTCCTTTTTTCAACTTATTTCACCAAAATTATTGCCAAGTATTCCATGATGTGTTATAATTAAATTGCTGTACAATCTAATAAAGTTGTTGCCATCATGGGAAAATACTTTGGTAAAAGGTGTTTTCTCTATTTTCTCATACCATGATGGGAATGATTGTACAGCAACAATGAGAGGAAAACACTTTTTCGGCACCTCTCACGAGGTGCTTTTTTTATCGGCAATATGGCTTTAGTGTAATTTCATTATATAGTTAAAGATGGACACATATTGTCATTCTTGTAAAAGAAATTTTATTTTTAAAATGGACAAAATGTGTCCTTTTGATTTTATATAATAAAGGTATAAAATCAATTTGAGAAGGTGAATTATGGATTACAATGGAAATAAAGGCTTCAGGCTTTTAGCTATGTACGAAAGACTAAACAAGGGCGAAATGCTTTTCAAAACCAAACTTGCAAATGAATTTAATGTAACAGAAAAAACGGTACAGCGAGATATTGATGATCTGAGAGCATATTTGATTGACGAACATTTTTCTGAAATTGAAACCGCAATTAAATATGATAAGTCAAAAAACAGATATTACCTTGTTCGTTTTGAAAGAGAATGGCTTACCAATGAAGAAGTTCTGGCAATGTGTAAAATACTCCTTGAAAGCAGAGCACTAAAAAAAGAGGAAATAAATCAGCTTATAACAAAACTCTTGTCACAAGTGTCACCGGCAGATAAAAATAAGGTTGAAGAAATAATTAAAAACGAACTTTTTAACTATGTTCCACTCAAACATAACAAGCCGCTTCTTTCTCCTATATGGGAATTATCTCAATGCATAGTAAAAAAAGAGATTGTAAACTTTGCTTATATAAGAAAAGACGGTATTTATAAAGAACATTTGGTAAAGCCAGTTTCGATTATGTTCTCGGAGTATTATTTTTACTTGATAGCTTTTATGGCTGATGACAGTAAAGAATATCCTACAGTATTCAGAATTGATCGCATGAAAAATATAAAAGGCACAAAAGAAAATTTCTCCGTACCATACAAAGATAGATTTGATGACGGAGAATTCAGAAAACGAGTGCAATTTATGTACTCAGGTGAACTCAAACGAGTGACTTTTGAATATAAAGGTGAAAATATAGACTCAGTCCTCGACAGACTCCCTACCGCAGAAATAATCAATAAAAATGATGGTGTCTACACCATCCGCGCCGAAGCCTACGGCGATGGAATTTATATGTGGCTAAGAAGTCAGGGTGATAAAGTCGGAATTGTGGAATAAGAGGAGAATTTTGATATGGCTAATGAAAAAGAATTACTAAATGATTTTCAAGAATATGATGAGGTTGACTTTAATTTTGATGAATTAGAGGCTAAACTGCAAGGACAATTGGAAGAAGAACTTGAAGGATTAGAGTTTCTAAAAGAAGAAAAAGAAAAGATAGGTAATCCAGATGCTTTAGGAGAAATTATTAAAGATGTCATTTCCGAGCAATTTGAAAACCAAATTATTGCTACTATGGGAGATGAATTTATTAAGAAAAACGGCGGACTCACTCTTGATTTACGCGATAGAGCTCATATTCAAACACCTGAAAATTTTGACAAAGGTAAAATTGCCACGCACAACTATATAAGCAAAGAGCAATTAGAAAAAAATTACGATAGATATAATAATATGCCTCATGGGAAGTTTCGTGATGAATATGTAGACAAAGGAATGGATGCCACCTTAAAAAGAGCGGGAAAGTTAAAAGAAAAAGGCATTGATACAGTTACAGACATATATACTGGCAGGCAAATACCAACCGAGAAGAAATTGGAAAGCGGAAAAGATAATCCTAAGGCAGCTCAAAGAGAACACGTTAAACCATCTGCAGAATTATATAAAGACCCGTCACTTCAAATGGCAAATACCAACGAAGAATTGGCGGCTATAATTAACAACCCTGAAAATTTGCAAGGATATACAACTGCAGAAAGAAATAATAGAAAAAATGATAACTCCCCAGATGAAATGAGTGCCCAGGATAAAAACAAACATTGGGAGAAAGCAAATGAAAGAGCTGAAGAGTACATAAATCAAGAAAAAAAGAAGGGAGAGGAACGCCTAAAGCAAGAAGGTCGAAAAACTCAAAAAGAGGAACTTTACCGAATTAGCGGAACAGCGCTTAAAACTGCATTTTTGTCATTGCTTGCAGCTCTAGTTAAAGAAATTATTGCGAAACTTGTTCTTTGGTTTAAATCTGCCGATAAAAACACCAAAACATTTATTGAATATGTTAAAACAGCAATTAAATCTTTTGTTTCTAAGCTTAAAAGCCTTCTAACAAGTACAACAGAATCTGTTTTGACGACAATTGCAACGACAATTATAGGACCGGTTATAGGTACAATAAAGAAAACTGTTGCATTATTAAAACAAGGTTGGCAATCTTTGAAAGAGGCAGTTCAATTCATACGAAAGCCTGAAAACAGAGGAAAACCGTTAAGCTATCTTCTCCCTCAAGTAGGCATTATTGTTATTTCGGGATTAACAGGAATAGGTGCTGTTGCATTAGGAGAAATCATCGAAAAGGCTCTTGACACAACATTCCTCGCCACACCAATTCCGCTTTTAGGTAGTCCTGCAAACTTGATAGGTATGCTTATGGGAGCAATAGTTTGTGGAATTTTAGGTGCTATTGCAATTAATCTGATTAATAAGTTTGTTGAAAAAAAGCAAAAATCAGAAATTGTTGCAGAACAAATCGACAAAGGAAATGAAGCACTCCATCTTCAGCATAAAATCCAAACAGTCAACGAGGCGAAACTCGACCATGTAGTAGTTGCAACAGCTACTTCTATCAAAGAACGTCATACTGAAGCTGCTAATGTGATGCGCAATTCATTGGAAAACATTGTTGCTAACTGTAAAGAGGATGAATCCATTGCTGAAACGCAGGATGAAATTGATAACTTATTCGAAGAATTGGAGGGTGAATGATTATGAAGAAAACTTTAACTTTTCTTGGTGCTGGTATTGTTATTGGTGCCGTTGCGTATGCAGTTTGGCACAAAATGAATAAGGGTAACCAATCAGTTGAGAACGACTTTGAAAGCAAAAATAATAATTCTGATTCTGCCACATTCACTCCTACTACTGTGAATAATGTTGCTACCGAATATGATATTGACGTTATAAAAAGCACTGTGGATCAAAATATGGCTACTCGTCACGAAGAAGCTGCTCAAATAATAAAAGATGCAGTTGATGTTATTTGCAAAAGAAGCGAAGTAGATGAAGATGAAAATAAAGAATTAGAGCAAATTTCCAATGAGTTAGATACTTTGCTCGAGGAGGAATAATCCATGGAACAACTAATTGTAAAAACTCATGAATTTGAAGAAGCTAAACTGGCAATAAAAAAATTTTCCGAAGAGACAACAACTGATTTGGAATTGCGGCGTGTTGATGATAAAAAAGGCGTTGGAGAGTGGTTAGGAGATGCTATCTTTGGCGGTGGTATCGGGACAAATCATAAAGTTACGGGAGAGGAACTGAATGAACTAACAGTACAGATACAAGGACATCTAAAGAGTGTAAATAACACGCAAATCAAACTAATCAGGCAGTTTGGACAAGTTTATGGTGCTTTGGAAGCATTAGATAAGGATTATATTCAAGCGATTTTGGTTTCAATTAAAGCAACCGAAGAAACAAGCAAAAGGATTGAAGCGACACAAGAGCAGATAAAGAAAATTGTTGAAGACCAGAAGAAAACACTGGAGGTTTTGAAAAAATTCAAACAAAAAATAGATAGCTATACACACTTAGATGATATTGACAAACTTTGGAAAAAAACAGAATGCATAGAAACGAAACTGGAAAAAGAAAAAACTGAAATAAATAACTCCATGATAGAAATGTTAGTAAAAAAGGTTAGATATTCATATGTGGCGGCATTTACCGCTATAGGAATAGCTTTAGTCGAATTGCTAGTAATACTGTTAAAGGTGATGTAATGTATAAATATAAGAATATTTTAATAAATAACGCTTCCAAATTAGATGCTATTACAGATTCTTGCGGAGAAATCACAAAATTAGCCACTTCAATTGTCGAAGAAGATAGCCAAGAGGCTACTATTGCTATTTTGAAAAAATTAGCTGAACTGATTGATAACCAAAGTTATAGAACAGAAGTAAAAAGATTAGCGCAATTGTTAAATTCAAATTTGATTGAATATTATGGATATGCAACTTTGCAGAATATTTGTAAAGCGAGTACAAATATATCGGAAGATAAAAGGACTTTGCCGGAACTATTAGATGAATTAAATAACCTCGTTGGTCTTGAAAAAGTTAAAGCAAAGGTTAATGATTTAATAGCTTATCAAAAAGTTCAAAAACTCCGCAGAGAAATCAATTTACATTCTTCAAAAAACACTTTGCATTTGGCTTTCACAGGCAATCCCGGCACAGGGAAAACAACAGTTGCTCGCATTGTCGGACGAATTTATAAGCAGATAGGGCTCCTTTCTATAGGTCACTTTGTTGAAGTTTCCAGAACAGACCTTATTGCAGGGTATCAAGGGCAAACAGCTTTAAAAGTGAAAAAGGTTATAGAGCAAGCAAAAGGCGGCGTACTCTTTATAGATGAAGCATACAGCATAACCGAAAATGACCATAGTGATTCCTATGGAAGAGAGTGTTTAACCGAACTTACTAAAGCACTAGAAGATTATAGAGATGATTTAGTTGTTATAGTTGCAGGTTATACCGAACCCATGAATAAGTTTTTTGACTCCAATCCCGGTTTGAAATCAAGATTCAACACATTTATTGAGTTTGATGATTATAATTCCTCTGAATTAGAACAAATGTTAATTTTGCTTTGCAAAAAGAATGATTATGAGTTAAGTGAAAATGCTCTTATTAAAATCAAAAATTATTTGGAAGAGCAAGTAAATAATAAAAATGATAATTTTGCAAATGGAAGAATGATTAGAAATATTTATGACGATATAGTTATGAATCATGCAAAACGCATCGTAAATAAAGAAAACCCTTCTCGTGAAGATTTATCAATTATAACCGATGCTGATTTTGTGATTTTAAGTTAATGTCCAACCAATATAAGTTCTAAAAGTAATTGATGTTAAGCACGCACTACTAGCGTCAAAAAACTTATTCAAGTCACTAAAGAATTAAATGTGGAACATTAGAGCAAGTCAATTTACTTTGGCATCAATAGCGAGTCGTTATTGAGAGGCAATATTTGTAAGTATTCACTGCGTTCAGCAGAAGATTGCTCCACTGTATAAAATACCCACTTCATGGGTTAAAATACAGCTCCGCAACTTCTTAATTCACATTGTTTTGTTCCACTTTAAGAAAGGAGGAAGGTTTAATAATGATTACATATAAAGAGCTTTCCTCCTTAACCAATGAGCTTGGATTTACTGCACATGCTTTATATACAGCAAGCAACAATACAAGTAAGCATTATTATAAAACTAAAATACCAAAATCAAACGGTGAAGAAAGAGAATTAACTGTTCCGGATGAATTTTTGAAATCAATACAGCGAAGAATTATAGATAAATTACTATGTTATGAAGAAGTTTCACCATATGCTACTGCATACAGATACGGTGGCTCAACCATAAAAAATGCAAAACCGCATGTTGGACAACCTTTAATATTGAAACTCGACATAAGACATTTCTTTGACCGTATTATATATCCGGCGATAAAGGAAAAGGCATTCCCCGAAAACAAGTACTCAGAAAATAACAGAATTCTATTATCTCTGATTTGCTCTCATAGTGGAACTTTGCCACAAGGAGCACCAACTTCCCCGGTTATATCAAATATCATAATGAAAGATTTTGATGATGTTGTTGGCAAATGGTGCGATAAAAGAAAAATCAGATATACACGATATTGTGATGATATGACTTTTTCAGGTGATTTTATTCCCGATGAAACTATAAAGTTTGTTGGTAGAGAGCTTAAGAAAATGGGATTTTTCTTAAATGGAAAAAAGACGACAATCGTTCGTGATGGACAAAAAAAGATTGTAACAGGAATTGTTGTTAATGAAAAACTGAATGTGCCTTCGTCATACAGAAAAAAAATTCGTCAGACAGTATATTATTGCAAAAAATTTGGTGTTAAATCACATATGGAACATAAGAACATTTTAGATGATGCAACTTCTTTTTTGCAAAAGCTTTTAGGTAAAGTTAATTATGTTCTTTCAGTTGATTCCGAGAACAATGAAATGAAACAATATAAAAAATGGATTACTGCTGAAATTAAAAAATGTAATATGGTAATTTGATATTTCCTTCGTTGACTTCCGCTTCTTCTTGTGATACTGTTTGTGTCGCAAGGAGGTGAAATCAAATGAAGGTGCTTGAAGAATTCTGGTATGGGAATATTAATCCAATGGAGCGACCATTCCAAAGTCAACGGAAGTTTGACAAGGTATTCAGGTTATTAACCAAAAATGAAGAAGAATTACTCAAGAATTTAAACGAGCAAGAAAAAGAATTATTTGATAAATTCAAAGCTTGCTACGATGAAATGATACAAATAACAGAATGTCAAACCTTTATAAAAGGATTCAAATTAGGAGCAAGATTTACTATAGCTTGCTTTGAAAATGAAAACGATATATTCGATGAATAATACATCGGATATATCGTTAATTTATGTCTGCCAATACCCCTGCCTCTAAAATCGATTTTAAGCACCAGTTACAGCGGTTGAGACAGGGGGTTGAGCAGCAAACTATGTTGGGTAAGGTAGCTACACCACTACGATAGTTTAATCGCAAAATAGATGGCTGTTAGAGGGATTTTAAAAAATAGCAGAATCTATGGAAAAGATTCTGCTATTGAGAGTGTGAGAAAAAGTCTGTAAAATTGATTCCTTCTATGATAGAATAAAAATATCATAGGAGGAATTTTTTATGGCAAAAAGAAGAAGAGAAAAAATGAGCGAAGGGAAAAAGAATATCATAGCCGGTTTAATTCAG
>JAZRKP010000092.1:0-1134 GCA_045646365.1 Clostridia bacterium | reverse complement strand
GTCCGTTTTCGCCAACATGGCTCGAATGCCATATTCCACCACTTCTTTCGGATCGATGCTATCCACATAGAACATATCCAGTTCCTTAAACACCGAATTGAATACATCCAAACTCTTCACTATTTGAAAACTACGGTCATCACCTTTGTTGAATCCAAAGAAAACACCACCCAACAAGAGGGCACCGATACATATACTGATAATTTTTCCGTTCTTCTTCATACCATTATTATTTATAGGCTGCAAAATAACGCATAATTTCACTTATCCATGCAGAAGTTACCCAATATTTAACTAAATTTCTCCCTAAAAAGGGCAAAAAAGCACTTTTTTCTCATTTTCTTGAAAATTTTTCGCCTAAACTCTTGCACAGTTCAAAAAAAGCCTCTATCTTTGCACCGCATTTGAGAAACAAACCTTCTTCCTTAGCTCAGTCGGTTAGAGCATCTGACTGTTAATCAGAGGGTCCTTGGTTCAAGTCCAAGAGGAAGAGCAAAAACTCAATGCAAATTCTTCCTTAGCTCAGTCGGTTAGAGCATCTGACTGTTAATCAGAGGGTCCTTGGTTCAAGTCCAAGAGGAAGAGCAAAAAGGTTCGCAAATTGCGAACCTTTTTTGTTTATATCCCTTTCATCTAAAAATAGATATTTTACTTCTGCAACAATCAAGCCATAAGCCTTAATCCTCACAATTGGCAGTCCTTTCTTAATCATGCGGAAGAATAGATTGATGCATTAAAAAATGTACAGATTATCCATCCCCTTTTTAATTATTGTGGTTGATTACTTGAATCTATATCTTATCTTTGCAAAAAATAACCTTCATTTAAAAAGAAATAATATGATAAAGAGAATCTTACTGGGTTTATTAATACTGGTATGCCAAAACCTGATTGCCCAAGACCTACTACACGAAAAGCTGAAGACCATTGCAACCATCTCAGAAATAAAGCCTTTGGATAAGGGAGAGTTCGCAGAAAAGTACGTAACTTACTTCACCCAACCGCTCGACCATGACCGTCCGGAGTTAGGAAGCTTCCGCCAACGTGTAATTATCTCTCACATTGGCTTCGATCGCCCAACCGTTATTGTAACCGAAGGATACGGAGCCGGTTATGCCCTCTCTCCACGTTACC
>JAZRKP010000091.1:0-2698 GCA_045646365.1 Clostridia bacterium | reverse complement strand
ATTGAAAAAGCTTTACGAAAGAGAAGTGCAGCAATCTTCAAAAAAGATTTCAAAGAACAGAAAGGATGCACAGGAATATTATGATATATCGCACGAAAATATCACGGCGATAGTCGCAAATGCTCTTTCGATACTGGCGTTTGGTGACAGTTCGGTTTCTATTGATTTAAACGGAGAGAACACCAAGCGCACTGAATATTTAAACAATATAGCGCAAAAAGAATTTACCAAGGCAAAAAGGAAAATAACTGCAGCCTTAGGAGTCGGGATGATTGCAAGTATTCCATATTGCACCGATAACGGCTTAGGAAAGAAGATTTATGTTGACACCATAACCAAAGAGCGCTTTTACATAACGGGCATGCAAGGCGATGACATAACAGAGATTACAGCTTTAGCCGATACTTATGTTACCGATACAGAAAAATATCTTCGTTGGACTGATTACTCTATCAATAACGGTATATATACCATACGAAACAAGGCTACAAATTCAAGCGGAAGGGAGATACCTCTTACGACTGTAAGGTGTTGGGAAAACATTCAGCCTGAGATACATATAGCGGGGGTTAAAAGGCTTCCGGTTGCTTTTTATTCTTGCCCTGTAGGCGGAAGAAATCCGGGTGTGAGTGAGGGTGTGCCTATAACGTATGGATGCGGTGCAATATTGGATAAGATTGCAAGGACCCTGGAAGATATAGAAAACGAATTTAAAAGAAAAAAGGTAAAGGTAATTGCACCGAGAAGCTTGTTACTTCCTCAGCGTGATGCAGATGGGAAGGTTATAGGCAAAAGGTTTGATGATGATTTATATGAAAAGATTGCCGACAACGACTCGGAAAATCAAATAACTATATTTGACCCGGCAATAAGAGAAAGTTCGTATTTTGCACGCTTGCAGGCATATTTTGCATTATTAGAAAAGGCAATAGGCTGTTCTAAGGGAATATTAACCGACATGATTACAAACGGTGCAACTGCTACCGAGATACGAAGAGCCATGAACTCAACATTCTGTATTACTGACGATATGCGAAGGGAATACGTTAAGTATTTTGATGATTTGATGTATGCGGTAAACGTTCTTTGCAATTACTATAACCTTACCCCGATTAGTGATTACAACATAAATTACGATTGGAACTACAGCTTAATTGAGGATAGCGAACAATCTTTTAAGCAGTTACTTGAGGGAAAGGCACAGGGCGCGATAAGTACGCTTGAAGTGCGTAGGTTCTTAAAGCCGGATGAGTCGCCTGAGGATGCAAAAAAGGCTATTGATGAGATTAAAAAATCAGAGCCAACTATGCAGGATTTGATGGGAATGAGTGAGTAATATGCTTGCAGAAAATCAAATAAACTACCTTCCGGAGCGAATATATGAGCGGTTAAACAAAGTAAATTCAGATTGTGTTATAAGCATAAGTAACGTTATAAAAGAAATAGGCGAGCTAAGACCAAAGGACGTGCATCAACTACAACAGATGTACAATTATGGCGCCGATATTGACAAGGTTGTAAAAGAACTTGCCAGAGCTAATGAAAAAAATGTTTCCGAGATTTATGAAATCTTTGATATTGTCGCAAAGGACAATTATAATTATGCAAAGCCTTTTTATAAAGCAAAAGGAATTGAATACAAACCATACGAAGAAAATGAAAACTTAAAGGAATATGTCAGGTCAATAGCTAAGCAGACAGTTGATGAATATGTAAACCTTACACAGCATACGGCATTTGCAATATTTTCGCAAGATGGAAAATCAATTGCTCCATTATTTGAGAAAAACAAAAACAAAATTGCAACGTCTATTTCCGATACATATACAAAGGTTATTGATTATGCAGTAACTAAAGTACAATTAGGGACAGAGAGCTACCAAAGTGCTATGCGAGAAGTAGTAAAGGCTATGGCAAACAGTGGCATTAAAACCGTTGATTATGCAACAGGCTATAAAAGACGGTTAGATTCGGCTGTACGGCAAAATGTGCTTTGGGGTATAAAGGAATGCAACCAAAACACCGCCGATATGATAGGTGAAGAATTTGGTGCGGATGGATATGAAATAAGTTATCACTCTAACCCCCGACCATCTCATGCAGACATGGGCGGGAAGAGATACGCAAGAGGACCGGCGAGGACCGTAAAAGGAGTATATTATCCTTCATTTGAGGAAGAAGCGGAGCCTTTACTAAAAGAATTTGGATGTTTGCACTTTAAATATTCAATTTTACTTGGTATTTCTCCACCTGCAATAAAGCCGGAACAGCTTGCAGAATTTAAAGCAAATGATAATAAGACGTTTGAATTTGAGGGTAAGAAATATACGGCTTACGAAGGAAAACAGATTATGAATAAGCTTGAAAGTTCAGCTAAGAGTTATAAAGACCTTGCAAATGCTGCCAAAGCTTCGGGTGATGATGTTTTAAGGCGAGAGGCACAGGAGAAGATAAACCTTATTACAAGTAAATACCATAAGATTTCGCAGACATCGGGACTTCCCGCCAGAGCAGAGCGGATGCAGGCCGCTGTCAATAATAAAAATGTGCGTAATTTTGTTGACAAATCGGTTAAAAGTGGTATAATAAGAAAAAAGAACGCATTTTCAGGAAGATATAGTGTATCACAAGACAGAATCAACGAAATTATTAATGGTGACTTGCAGGGTGTAAGGTTTTCAAGGCCTTTGACTTATAA
>JAZRKP010000090.1:0-1793 GCA_045646365.1 Clostridia bacterium | reverse complement strand
TTGTAAAAACATAAGTTTTTACAACCTTTTTGTTTATATCTTTAGTTTTTTGTTATGTGTTTTGCATTGATATTGCAATAGCTTATTTCTCAACATCATATGGCCAGTCAATAATACCACCGAACTCTTTTATGTTGGTATAGCCAAGATTTACTAAGCTTTCTGAGGCAATCTTGCTTCTTCTGCCTGAACGGCAATATACTAAAATCAGCATATCTTTGTCGGGAAGCATTTCTTCTGCTTTTGAGTCGATTTCCATATATGGAATCAACAGTGCACCCGGGATATGCCCACTATCATATTCGTCTTGCTCTCTTACATCCAGAATAATATATTCCTCGTTTGAATCTATAATATTTTTGGCTTCTTCTGCCGAAATTTGTTCGTACATTATTTCCTCTCCTTCATTTGCAACTATTATTGAAGTCGGACCATCTGCTCCGCCTATAATTCCTATGCTACTATCCTTTCCGCAAGCGGTGAGCAGTATGCAGCATAAGAGGGAAATGATATATATTACTTTTTTCAAGATGCTTTCTCCTTTTTGAGGTTGATTGAATTTGATTTGGTGAAACAGCAAATTTGTTGATGTGAGACGATTTATTGGAAGATTTCAAACAATTCTGTTTCTTTATCAGTGGATTTTACTTTTTTGTATGATTTTTTTAACTGTGTCACGTCTTTGGATATTTCATAAAACAATGATATTGCAAAATATAAAGCTGAATTTCCTTCTATATAATCAGTAGGTGCGATATATGTGTTTTGTTTTGAAAAAGCCTTAGCTAAAGCTTTTTCTCCGGTTGTACATCCGAGATTTAAAATTAATTTTCCTTGTAATTTTAAGTGCTTATCGATATCTGTAGCTGAAATATTGCCTCTTGGTTCATTTGGTTGATATATGTCATCACCAAGAACAGGCATTATTATTGCACCGTTTTCACCATGACAAGAAATAATAATACAATCAGGCTCAAAAGGTAATTCACCGTTCAGAATGGAAAGGAAATCGTTTGGTCTTCCTATATATTTTATGGCTACAAAATAGCCGAAATATTCAAGTGATTGCCTCAGAGCTTCAGGTTCATTGCCGGTTGCTCCGATTACAACTATTAAAATGTTTTTCATATAACCGCCTCCTTTTATCAAAATATATCACAAAACTCTGTATATTTCAATAATACATCGTTATAGGTGATGTGATGTTATGCTTCACATAATGGTGTTGCTTGTTTCACTCACAGAATTTTGACCGCTACGCCAAGAAACACTCCCTTCATCCGCCACCAGCGGCGGTCGTGTGTCTTGCCCGCGCCTACGGCGCTCGAGTTCGAGTCTTTTACCAAAAAAATAAACTCACACACCAAAAGGTGTATGAGTTTATTTGGCGGAGAAGGAGAGACTCGAAAGGCTCACGCCTTTCATTCGCTACGCGAAAACCGATTGTGTTCGGCTTCGCCGAGTGGAGTTCGAGTCTCTGGAAACCTGGTATAAAAAAACAAACCCACATACTAAAAAAGTATGTGAGTTTATTTGGCGGAGAAGGAGAGACTCGAACTCTCGCGCCGGTTTCCCGACCTACGCCCTTAGCAGGGGCGCCTCGTCACCAACTTGAGTACTTCTCCATTGGTAACCTTACAGGTTATTATTAAATTAGCCTTTCGTTAAGAAAGGCTTTGGCGCAGAGGGTGGGATTCGAACCCACGGTACGTTGCCGTACGACGGTTTTCAAGACCGTTCCGTTATAACCACTTCGGTACCTCTGCAATTATTACGGGTGATATAATAACACA
>JAZRKP010000089.1:0-35829 GCA_045646365.1 Clostridia bacterium | reverse complement strand
GGATTTGGTAGAGATGAAGATGGCTTTGTTTACATTAAAGAAGACGAGGCAAATGTGGTGAGAAAAATATTCGAAATGGCAATTAACGGGAATAGTTTACAGGCGATTCAGGTGGAATTGTTCAATCGAGGAATAAAATCTCCGTCGGGGAAAGACAAGTGGACGAGAGATGTTATAGACAAGACCATAAATAACAAAAAATATGTTCCGCACATTATTGAATTTGATGATTATTTTATAGCACGAGGAGAAAAAGAACTGCGTTGCAGAAATGACAGAAGAGAAGGCATAGTTTGATATAAGGACGATTTATTATATAATTCTCTTATCAAAATGAAAGGAGAATTAGCTATGGACAAATCAGCAATTCAAAATCAGCTTCGGTATATTATTGCAAGAGAGCAGTATATGAAGCCATTATTGAAAAATGAAATTATAAGTGAGGAGGTGTATAACGAAGTATTAGAAAATATGTATGATGAGTTAGAAGTCTGGAAATATAACAGAATTCAGAATCCAGGCGCTGAATTTAGAAAAAAGAAAAGAGAGATAAAAAACACTTTGGCAGAACAGAATCCGGGATATATTTCTTTAACGGAATTAGCGAGAAGCAAATCACAAAAATCAACTGGTTACACTATTCAAATGTGGTTAAGAGATGGTGGCACTGTTGATTTTCTCGCTTTATGGGAGAATAAGCACAATGAAAAGTTTAGTCCTGTTCCAGTAGAATTAAATACTTTAACACCAAAAATGTGGATAAAAGAAACTAATTCTATTGGAATTGTTTCAAGACAAGGGAAGAATGGCGGTACATATGCACACAAAGAAATTGCAATGCATTTTATGTGCTGGTTATCTGCTGATGTGACACTAAATGTTATAGAGAAATATCTGGAGGTGAGTAGAGATGAAGAAAGTAACTGAGATACCTGCTACGATATTTCCAAAGGCAAAGAATACTAAAGCCAAACTTAATGTTGCAGCATATTGCAGAGTAAGTACAGAAAGCGAAACGCAGGAAAACAGTCTTGAAAACCAGACAATGCATTATAAAAATGAAATAGAAAGTAATCCAAACTGGACATTGGTAGATGTATTTGTTGATTTTGGTGTAAGCGGCTTAAATGATACAAAGCGTACAGAATTCATGAGAATGATTGAAATGTGCGAAAAAGGTAAAATTGACTTAATTCTCACGAAATCAATTTCAAGATTTGCACGAAATCAGCTTGACTGTTTAAGTTACATAAGAAAATTAAAAGTAAAAAATGTTGGGATTAGGTTTGATAAAGAGGGGATTAACACACTTGAACCATCAAGTGAAATTTTCCTGTCTTGGTTTAGTGCTTTTGCTCAGGCTGAAAGTGAATCGATTAGTATGAACATAACCAGAGGAAAGAGAATGGGGTACAAGGAAGGTAAATTTCAGTTTCCATTTTCGTTGTATGGATATAAAAGAGGGCAAAATGGACAACCTGAAATCATCCCTGAAAAAGCCGCAATAGTACGTAAGATGTTCCATCTGTATCTTGAAGGCAATTCTTTAAATGACATACGAAAATGGCTTGAGGAAAATGAAATAGAATCTCCAATGGGAAATGATGAATGGACTGTCAATTCGGTAAGTGGAATTCTCAAAAATGAAAAGTATAAAGGTGATGCACTATTACAGAAAACATATACAGTTGATTACTTAACCGGGACGGTTGCAAAGAATAGAGGAGAAGTCGCTCAGTATTATGTTGAGAATAGTCATCAAGGTATTGTATCAAGAGAAATCTTTGATATGGTTCAGGATGAAATTAAACGAAGAAAAAATAGTTCTGTAGGTAAATCAAATTCATATTCATCTCAATATGCTTTAACCGGAATTGTATTTTGTGGAGAATGTGGTGCCAATTATAGGAGAGTTACTTGGGCGAGAGACGGTAAAAAGAAAATTGTTTGGAGATGTATGGATCGACTTGAAAATGGAATACGGAATTGCAAGAATTCTCCTACAATTAGTGAAGATAAATTAAAAGATGCTATTCTGTCCGGACTGTCTCGAATAACGTTAGATATTTCTGATATAGCAGAAATGGTCAAGAGCGAAATCGGGACTGTGATTCATAAGAATGACGAGCAGAATGAATATACAATAAAAGCAAAAATTAAGAAACTCGAAAAGGAAATTCAAGTGTTAAATCAAATCGTAAATGAAGCAGATGATAACCAAGTCTATTTTGATAAAATTAAAAATTGCGAGAATGAACTTGCAAGATTAAATTCAAAACTTATAGAATGTTCAAAATGTGCAATGAATGACATTGAAGATTTTATAAAAGGGAACGAAGTGAACATGCTTGATTATTTCGATGCAGTAGTAAGAAATACAGTTGAATCAGTTCTGATAATTTCACAGAATAAAATTAAAATCAAATATGTAGGTGGAATTGAAAAGATATGTGTTATAATATGACATTTAAATTGATAGATTGATACAAAATATTGACACGACTCTCAATATATGGTATAATATACATATCAAAAGAAAAGGAGCTGATTTTATGGCTGAAAATTATAAGTTACCAGGATCTTCGTATGAGGAATTTGTCAAGATTGTAAAAGCATATTCGACAGGCAAGGTTGGAATTCCAATGTCATTGGATACGGTTGCGCAAACAACGGGCATGGATAAAACAATAGTAAGTAGGAATAATGGATTTTTAGTTCAAATCGGTTTGATTTCCGAAGGAAATAAGAAATCTCCTACCCAAGAAGGCATTGATTTGGGAAGAGCGTATACACTGAAAATGGAAGATCAGATTGCTTATGTATGGCGTAACATAATAAATAATGATGAGTTTTTGAGCCGTATGTTATCTGCAATCAAGATTAGAAATGGAATGGAGAAAACAAGTTTTATTAATCATATTTTATATTCATCTGGAAGCAGTAACAACAATAGCACACGCGCAGGTGCGAGCACAATAGTTGAAATATATAAAATTGCAGGGCTTGTAAATGAATCAGATGGAAAAATTGAAGCTGTAGATGATGAAAACATTGCAGATGTTTCGGTGGCTGAAACTGAGGCTCAAAAACCTCGCACAGAAACTATTACAACACCAGTAACAACAATTCAACTTCCTCAAAGTAAATTGAATGGCAATATATCTTTAAATATTAATATTGATGTAAAAGTTGATGAACTTGATGTTTTGTCGGAAAAAATTAAAACTTTGATAGAAAGTTTAAAACAGTAAGGCGGTGTTTTTATGCCTTACAATATTGTTTTTTCTACAGCTGAAGACATTGTCGGTGTAGTCGATGCAATACTTGCAAGACCAGAGAATTGTACTAGAAGTTATATAAGTGAATTTGCAGATATTTCGTCAGTACAGGCTGAGAATGCGTTAATCATGGCCGAGCAACTTAATTTGATTACAATTAATTCAGATGGCACATATGGTAGCAGTTCCTATTTGGCACGTTTGATTGTTTCTTCAAGAAATGATAAACATAAGGCAGCAATAATGCGTTTGGTTTTAGAGCAATATGAACCATATGTAAAATTTAAAACAAGATATTTATTCACAGATTCCATGGATAAGGCTTCAAAGCAGATTAAAACTATGTATTCTATGAATAGCACATACAAAGATATAAAAAATACATTTATTAACATAGGTACTTATTCGCGTGCGTTAATTAATGATGGTGCTAATTCCTATATGTTTAATCAAGATGATGTTTCGTATATCGAAATATTAGAATTAGCGCTTAAATTTAAAGCGAATGATGATAATGCTCTTTCAAATCAACTAGGGGAAGCACTGTGCGACTATTTAGATACAGAAAAAGTGTTCAAACCGTTGTCTGAATCATATAGTAAGATTCAAAATGAAATATCTGATAAAAAAAGTGTGATTTTATATGCCGGCAATGCTTTTGAATCGTTTTTGCAGCAAATTGCTAATGAAAGAGGGATTTCGCTAGTTGGCAAAAATGGTATTAGTCAAAAAGCTGATGCATTGAGTTCTGTGTTATCAAAAAAACATAGAGGGATGATTCATTATATTATTCAGATTAGGAACGCTGCTGATCATGGTGCGGATGCTGATGAAGGCGGTAGAGTTTGGGATATATCTGATGAAACGGCTCAGTTTTTTCCGTTGTTGGTAACCAATATCATCAAAGACATTTTTTCATATAAAAACGGAAGCCTGGTTGTATGATGTTATTATAGGATAATAACAAATAGTAGTTGGTATTTAACAAAAAGCATTTTGTACCATTAAGGTTAAACAAAATGCTTTTTTGTGTAGATCGTATTGTTAAAAATGTAGAAATTACAAAAATGGTATTGCTTTTATTCGAGTTTTAGAATATAATATTTCTATAAAACTCAAGGAGTGTATGTTTATGGGATTTATGTGTGCAAGACAGGCAGCTGATAAATGGGGAATATCCCAAAGACGAGTTGCTGTTCTATGTTCTGAAAACAGAATTGCTAATGCAATAATGGTGGGCAATATGTGGATTATTCCAGATGATGCGGAAAAACCTATTGATGCAAGAAGTACCAGATATACTGATACTGACGAAAAAGGTGTTAAGCCATTCCTGAAATGGGCAGGAGGAAAAGGACAGCTCCTAAAAGAGATTGAGAATTACTACCCATTCGACAGCACCATAACCAAGTATGCAGAACCTTTCGTAGGTGGTGGCGCGGTTCTATTCGATGTACTCAGTAAGTATACCATTAAAGAGATTTATATAAGTGATATAAACGCAGAATTGATTAACACATATCATATCATTAAACATAGAATAGATGATTTAATCACCTTGTTGGAAAAATATCAGGAAGAATATATAAACCTAGATACAGAAGACCGAAAAGAATATTATATGAGTATGCGAGACAAATTTAACGATATCAAGGTAAATGGCAATGAAACAAAGAATGTTACTAAAGCCGCACTAATGATATTCTTAAATAAGACATGTTTCAACGGACTCTATCGAGTAAACAAAAAAGGACTATTCAATGTGCCAATGGGTTCATATAAAAATCCTCTTATATGTGATGAAAAAAACTTGAGAGCAGTTTCAGAAAAACTTCAAAATGTCGAAGTAGTATGTGGTGACTACAAAGAGTCTGCAGACTTTATAGACAAGAACACATTCGTGTACTTTGATCCGCCATACAGACCGCTTACAGAAACATCAAGCTTTACTGCATACACAGAAAGCCTATTCACAGATGAAGAACAAATTGAACTTGCGGAATTTGTAGACGAAATGAATAAAAAAGGTGCTAAAATAGTGGTAAGCAATTCGGATCCGAAGAATATTGATGAGAAGGATGAATTCTTTGATAATATTTATAGAAACCATAGAATCAAACGAGTTGAAGCTACAAGAATGATAAATAGTAATAGCCAAGGCAGAGGTAAAATAAGAGAACTTTTGATATCAAATTATTAAGACAAATAAGGAGCTGATTTAATTGTCGAATTGTAAATACTGTGGCAAACCTTTAAATCAATCACAATATAGTGAAGATGAATCATATAAATCTTGCCCAAGATGTTCCGAAATTGACGGGGAGGAACATATATATTTCCCATATCCTAGTTGTTTTGGAGATACTCCAAAAAGAAGTAGTGATAAGCATCCTGATGGTCCACAAAGTCATTGTTATGTTCATAGGGGAAATCCCCATCGAAGTATACCAAGTGATGGAATTCGGTGTCATAATATAAAATAAAGGGAGGTCGATAATATGATTAGAGATTTTAATACATGGTTATCTGGATTCCGTGATAGCATCGCTGATTATGGCTACTATATAGATTTTAAAAAAGTTCATAGAAATGTAGATGATATTAAAGTTGAACTTAACATCTTAAATTCTCTTATTGGTTCAACTAATATTGAAGAAGATTTTGAAAAGTTGATGAAAAAATATCCCGAAGTATTAAAGTGTATTCCTTTACTATTAGCAGTTAGAGCAAACGAGATATACTGTCAAGACGAAAACGGAGGTCACTTGTTTCAATTTGACTTTGCAAAGTATCCGCCAAACAGTCACACTCATTATGAAAAATATAAGTATTTTATGCAAGAAACCGGATTATTTGATTTGTTAAAAAATCACATTGTAAATAATTTAGTCGATTATGCAACTGGTGTTGAAACCGGACTTGATTCCAATGGTCGTAAAAATCGCGGTGGACACCTTATGGAAAATTTGGTTGAGGGGTTTATTATAAACGCAGGATTTGTAAAGGACCAAACATATTTTAAAGAAATGAAGATAAAAGAAATTGAAAAGAAATTTAATCTTGATTTATCAGCAATTTCAAACAAAGGCAAAACCGTTAAACGATTTGATTTCGTGGTACATAAAGGAAATACTATTTATGGAATAGAAACAAATTTCTATGCAAGTAGTGGCTCAAAATTGAACGAAACAGCTCGTAGTTACAAACAAATTTCTCAAGAAGCACGGGGAATTGATAATTTTACATTTGTATGGTTTACCGATGGCAACGGTTGGATGGATGCTCGGAATAATCTTGAAGAAACATTTGATGTTATGGAACACATTTATAATATCAAGGATTTAGAAAATGGTATAATCAATGAGGTTTTTAAATAATGTCAGAAAATAAAGTTAAAAAGTGGGTGCCTGACGACTTTGAACTTGAAATGACTACGCATTGGTCATTTCCTAAACGGGGAGATTGGGCAACACATGATGCTAAATGGCGTGGAAACTGGTCGCCCTATATACCGAGAAATATTATATTGCGCTATTCCAAGGAGAATGATTTAATTCTCGACCAGTTTGCCGGTGGTGGAACAACTCTTGTTGAAGCAAAACTTCTAAACAGAGATATAATTGGTATTGATATAAATGATGTCGCACTTGATAGATGCAGAGAGAAAACAGCATTTGATTACGAACCTGCTAAAGGGAAAGTATATATCAAAAAAGGAGATGCAAGAAATCTCGATTTCATCCCTGATGAAAGCATTGACCTGATATGCACACACCCACCATATGCAGATATTATCAAATACAGCGATGGAATTGATGGCGACCTATCTCAATTAAATGTCAAAGATTTTCTTGAAGAAATGAAAAAGGTAGCATCGGAGAGTTATCGTGTTTTGAAGAAGGACAAGTTTTGTGCTATACTTATGGGTGACACAAGACAAAAAGGTCATATGATTCCAATGTCGTTTGATGTAATGAGGATTTTCGAAGATGCAGGGTTTAAACTAAAAGAACTGATTATAAAAGAACAACATAATTGTAAAGCAACCGGCTATTGGAAAACAAATAGTGTAAAGTATAATTTCTTGCTTATTGCACACGAATATTTATTTGTATTTAAAAAGTAGTGTATATGTTTTTGTTCTTAACTTTATGTGAACTTCTTCTTGTAATCGGATGCATCTAAACCTTATGCCTCGCAATATAAAGAATGTCGAAATTTGACGAAAGGAGATGCGGAAAATGTATAAATATGAAACACATTTGCATACATACCCTGTAAGTAAATGTGCTAAAGCAAATGTTTATGAAAACATAGATTTTTATAAACATAACGGATATGATGGTATTTTTATCACAAACCATTTTTTAGATGGGAATATTAATATAGATTCAACAGCTTCTTATGAAGAAAAAATTGAATTTTACTTTTCGGATTATGAAGAAGGTGTAAAGTATGGGAAGTCCATAGGATTTAAAGTTTTCTCCGGAGTTGAACTATCTTATAAAGGAACGGATTTTTTAGTATATGGTCTTACCAAGGAATGGTATTTAAAAAATCCACAAATTATGAATATGAAAAAGAGTGAGGAACTTGAATATTTAATGAAGAGTGGTGCTTTGGTAATACAGGCACACCCGTATAGAGAGGCATCTTATATTGATCATATTCGACTGTTTCCAAGACATGTGCATGGAATTGAAGTAATCAATTCATCAAGAAGTGATTTTGAAAATAATATGGCGAAAATTTATGCGAAGAATTATGGATTGTTAGAATTTGCCGGTTCGGATAATCATTGTGCAAGTGAACACAAGTTGTTGGCAGGTATGAGCTCTGAAACGCCAATTGTCAATGAACAAGATTTTATTGAACGTGTGAAAAACAAAAGAATAAATGTTTTTACGATGAATTTAGAATAATCTATTACGTTGCATAGCAACACGTCGATTTGCGAAGTAAAACATCGAGCAAATTTTTAGTTTGCATATCGACAAAAAGGTTTGCATCTAAACCTTATGTGTCGCAATTAAAAGATGTTGAATAATGTTGAAAGGAAGTGCAATATATGAAGTTAATTTCATTTTTTAAGAAACTTGGTGTTTTTCTAACCATTCTTATTTGGATTGGTACTTTGATAATTACATTTTTTGTTGGTATGGCATATCATTGGGCATCCACAACAGAAATTAAAACTTCTAAAGATTACAGTCGAATAGTGGTTGAAGAAAATGATGTTGCTGATTATAAAATATTTTTAGAAGTTCCTAAAGAATATAGCACATTGGAACAAATCGAAGAACCTATTAGAAAAACAATTTCTTTATATATGCAGGCAAATAATTTGAAATTGTCAGAAGGAACTCACGAATTTACTCGAATTAACGGAAGCCTTGATGAATATATAAACGAAGAATTTCAGTTCGAGGAAATCGAATAATTTTTACTCCTGACTTGCCACGAACTTGTTACTAAAATAAGTTGCATCTAAACCTTATGACTCGCAATATGGATATGTCGAATTTTGGCAAAAGGAGTATAAATAATGAGAAGGATTTTAACAATTATTTTAATTTTACTTTTTGTTTTTGCGTTCATTAGAATAACAACATCTACATACGAAAATAAAAAACGCACAAATAATGCACAGACATTTTCTATATCTGAAAATGTATAATGAAGGAGTTTTAGACCTGACTTGTTATGAATTGCCACTAAAAAATGCGTGCATCTAAACCTTAGGTGTCACTATAATTATGTCGAATGGTGCGGAAAATATATACTTAATGGAGGAAATAGTAATGGCTGTTGAAATAAATCCAAGGGATACGACAAGGAAAATGGCATTTGATTTGTGGATGAAAGCCCCAAATCCAATGGTTACTTTTTTCAAAACATTAGATATTACTAATCTTTTCAAAATATCAAAGAAGAAAAAACTGAAATTTAATATGCTTATAGATTTCTGTATTGGTAAGGCTGCAGCAAAAGTAAAAGAATTTTATATTCTTCCTGTTGGTGACAAACTTATGAAGTATGATAAAATTTCAGTAAATACGATTGTAAAAAACAAGGATGGAGAAGTAAGTTCTTGCGATATTCTTTACTCTGATGATTTAGAAAAATTCAATGCTGATTATCTGGAACATACAACATGGGTAGCTGAAAACTGTCAGGACAGAGACTTATCAGAGGATTGTATGGTAATTGGAACATCAGCTATTGTTGATACAGAAATTGATGGTGCAGTTGGAATGAATAGTGGTATTTTTAATAATCCGTTTATAATATGGGGAAAATATCGCAAAAAGTTATTTAAGGTTTATCTTCCTATTTCGTTTCAGTTTCACCACACGCAAATGGACGGTGCTCATGCAGGTATATTTTTGGAAAATCTGCAGAAAGAGATTTCAGATCTAAAAGCTTAAATTTGATACATAAGTTTGTATATTTTAAAAGTAGATAGGGAAAAGAGGAAGAGAAAATGAATAATTTACTTCAAAATGTTATAGAGAAATGCTATCACTATACTAAAAGAGGAAAGCTTGCAAATTATATTCCGGAACTTGCGAAAGCAGATATTGATGATTTTGGTATTTGTGTTACCTCAAATACAGAGGAAATATTCTTTGCGGGAGATTATGATAAAACATTTACTATGCAGAGTGTTGTAAAACCAATCATTCTTTTGATGACTCTAATTGATAATGGCGAGGAGAGTGTTCGCAAAATTGTTGGGGTTGAGGCGACAGGAAAGCCTTTTGATGCGTTTAATTACAGTGACCAGGCATTGAGGTGTGAGCACATAAACCCTATGGTAAATGCGGGAGCTATTGCTTTATGTACTTTGATTAAGGGTGAAGACTATAAGGAAAAGTTTGAGAGATTACTAAATTTAACAAAAGTGATTGCTGATAATCCCACGCTGGAAGTGGATGAAAATGTATTTCAATCAGAAAAAGCGACGGGGAACAAAAACAGGGCTCTTGCATATATGCTGAAAGCCTATGGTCTTATTGATGCAGAAGTGGAAGAGGTTTTGGAGTGTTATTTTCGTGCATGCTCCATAAAGGTAAGTTGTATTGACCTGGCGAAAATAGCGATTGTTCTTGCAAACGGAGGAAGGGATAACAAAACAGGCAAGCAGTTATTTGATAAGCGGTATGCTCAGTATATCAACGCGGTTTTAATGAATTGTGGGATGTATGATGGTTCGGGCGAATTTGCCGTCAATGTTGGAGTTCCTGCAAAAAGCGGTGTTGGCGGAGGGATTATGGCGGTTGCTCCGAAAAGATTTGGAATAGGAATATATTCGCCTGCTTTGGACAATAAGGGAAATAGCTTTGCGGGAATTAAAGCTTTAGAGATGTTAAGCCAGGAACTGGAACTTAGTATTTTTTAGAGAATTATCTATAATTTAATACAAAATGCAGAGGATGTTGAAAATTTGAAGAGAATTAAGTTTTATGTGTGTCCAGGTTACGGCAGTATTGTTCAGGGAATGGACGGATGTCAGGTGGTTTTAAACTGGATTTATGGATTATATGGGAGGGAATTATGAAATTTATAAAACGGAGATGTATTATAACTTGTGTGATTTGCCTTTTGCCGATTTTGTTTGGGGTTCTCTTATGGGAGAGCTTGCCTGATAAAATGGCGATTCACTTTAATCTGAACAATGAGCCGGATAATTTTGCATCAAAGGGATTTACCATTTTCGGACTTCCGCTTATAATGGCGGGGTTACAGATGTTTACTTGTATTATCAATAATGCAAATGCTTTAAAATACGGTAAGAGGATAAAGTTTGAAAGAGTGGCAATCTGGATTATTCCTGTTATGGCGGTAGCAGTGCAGGGGGTAATTCTTGCATACGGACTTGGCAAGGATATGGATATCAGGAAGATAGTTACTTCGCTTGTGGGTGTAATTTTTCTTGTGGTTGGTAAGTGTTTGCTTAAAACAGATTATGTAAGCAACGCGAATGTCAGTGCCGAAAATGCGAGAAGAATCAACCGCTTTGCAGGATATGGAATAATGATTATGGGGATGCTTGGGATAGTGAGTGTGTTTTTTTCGCCAATAGCATCGGTTATATGGTTGATTTTGTTGATACCTTATACGATTTCAACAGTTATATATGGAATTATTGTAGGAAGAAAATAAATATCAGGGGGATACTATGAATTTTACAGAGTTAATAAAATCGAGAAGAACAATCAGGAAATTTGAGCAAAAGCCAATTTCAAAGGAGCAGCTATTAAGCTATGTTGATGCGGCAAGGGTTGCACCGTCGGCGGCAAATTTGCAACCACTTAAATATGTGGCGGTAAACAGTCCTGAAATGAACAACAAGATTTTTCCTTTAGTTAAATGGGCAGGGTATTTAGCCCCACAGTATAATCCGAAAGATGATGAACGACCAATGGCGTATATTATCGTATGCGTGGACAAAAATGTAAAATCAAACGGAGCGGATCTGGATATTGGGGCGTCGGTTGAGAATATAATTCTGTCTGCACTTTCAGACGGAGTTGGTGCTTGCTGGATGGGTGCTATTGACAGAGCGGGGATTGCAGAAGAGGTTCAGCTCCCTGAAAATCTTGAAATTTCCAGTCTTGTTGCATTGGGCTATCCGAAAGAGAGCCCAAAAGAGGTGGAGCTTGGTGAAAGCGTGAAATATTATCTTGAAGGGGATACACTTTGCGTACCTAAACGGGGTATGGATGAGGTCTTGCTCAAGATGTTATAGATTGGAGGAAACATTAAGAGTTTTCGTTGACAACACAAGCATATTATGGTATAATATTTCAAATATCCAATAAACGGAATGGGTGAGAATATGATTATTAAAAACGGAAATACTTTTCATTTACAGGGAAAGAATATAAGTTATATTATTGCAGTCAGCCAGTTTGGTGACTTGCATCATTATTATTTCGGGAAGAAGCTTTCAGACAGAGATTATTCAAAAAAACTTGTGGTTGCTGCACATGCGTTGATTTGTTATGACGAAGTTGGCGGAGCGACGGAGGCGGCTTGCCTGGAATACCCGAGCTATGGACATACGGATTTGAGAACTCCTGCTTTTTCTATAAAAAACAGACTTGGGAACACAGTTTCTAAACCTGTTTTAAGGAGCTTTGCCATAAAGGAAAATGCAGTTACGGAAGTTGAGGGAATGCCGTATATTCTGAAAAATGAAAATAATGCGCAGACTCTTGAGATTACTCTTGCGGATAGTGAGGCGGGATTTGAAATCGTGCTTTCTTACACGGTTTTTGATGAATATGATGTTATACTTAGAAATGCAAAAATCAAAAATGCTTCAAATGAGGAAATAACTGTTGAATCGGCGTCAAGTTGTGGGGTTGATTTTGAAAAGGGGCAGTATGATGTTATTTATTTCCCCGGTGCCTGGACAAGAGAAAGATATATGGAAAGAGTTTCCGTTAAAAGCGGAATGAAAATGGAAATTGGAAATGCAAAAGGCGGAAGCGGTCATGTTATGAATCCGTTTGTTATTCTTTGCGACAGTAAGGCGACGGAGAAAAGCGGAGATGCGTATGGATTTTCGCTTATTTACAGCGGTAACCACGCTACGACAGTTGAGTGTGACCAGTATGGAAAAGTCAGAGTTGTTCAGGGGCTTAACCCGTTTGAATTTGAACAGGTTTTAAATAGTGGCGAAACCTTTGAAACACCGCAGACGATACTGTCTTACAGTAATGATGGTCTTGGCGGTCTTTCAAGAGCGATTCACGGCGTTGTTGCAAACAATCTTTGCAGAAGTAATACGGCTAAGAAAGACAGACCGATTCTTATAAATAACTGGGAAGCTACATATTTTGATTTTACGGAAGAAAAGCTTATAAATCTTGCAAAAAAGGCAAAGGCTGTGGAAATTGAGCTTCTTGTTCTTGATGACGGCTGGTTCGGGAAGAGAAACTCGGATAACTGTTCTTTAGGGGACTGGGTGGTTAATACGGAAAAACTTCCTCTCGGCATTGACGGACTTTCTAAAAAGATAAATGATGAGGGATTGAAGTTTGGTCTTTGGTTTGAACCTGAAATGGCAAACCCTGATTCGGATTTGTTCAGGGCACATCCTGAGTGGGTTATCAGTGTTCCGAATGTTAAGCCGTCTCTGGGCAGAAAACAGTATATGTTAGACCTTGCAAATCCTGATGTTTGTGATTACATAATTGATGTTATAAGCGGATACTTAAAGAGTGCAAAGATTGATTATATTAAGTGGGACTATAACCGAATGATGACTGATATGCCGTATAAAGGCTATAATCATAAATACACTCTCGGACTTTACAGGGTTTACAGCACATTAGTCAAGAACTTCCCTGATGTTTTAATAGAGGGTTGCGCGAGTGGTGGAGGAAGATTTGATTTGGGAATACTTGCTTATTCACCGCAAATCTGGACAAGTGATAACTCTGACGCAATTTCAAGGCTTAAGATTCAGTATGGCACATCAATGGGGTATCCTATTTGCACTATGTCTGCCCATGTTACTGCATCGCCAAACCATCAGGTGGGAAGAATAACTCCGCTTAAGACAAGAGCGGCGGTGGCTTATGCAGGGATGTTTGGCTATGAGCTTGATATAACGACTATGAGCGATGCTGAAATTGAAGAAATTAGAGAGCAGATTAAGTTCTACAACGAAATAAGAACACTTGTGAGAACAGGTGATTTGTATAGACTTCAAAGCCCTTATGAAGGGAACTATTGCAGTTGGATGATTGTTTCCAAGGATAAAAAAGAGGCGGTTTTAGTTGGAGTCAGAGTTCTTTCAAATTCTAACTTTGACGACGAAAATATATATCTTGACGGACTTTGCGAAAGCTTTAATTATAAAGATATGGAAACAGGCGAAGTGTTCGGCGGAGACGAACTTATGTATAAGGGAATTACTCCTGAATATGAATTGAGTGATTTTTCTGCTGTTGTTAAGTATTTTAAAGTGGAGGATTAAATATGAATTGGATAGTTAAAACCAATGAGTTCAGTAAAGACCTTATTCCGCATAACGGAAATAAGTTTCTGACAGGAAACGGATTTTTCGGCGTAAGAGGAACAATGGAAGAAGTTAAAAAGGAGAATATGTGCGCAATAAACCTTGCCGGGGTTTATGATAAAGCCGGCGATGGCTGGCGTGAATCTGTCAATGCGCCAAATGTTTTGTATACTATTACGGAGGTTGACGGAAAAGCTTACACTCTTCCTGAAATTGAGCCAAAAAGTCACGAGCAGAGCCTTGACTTTTATAAAGCGATACATAACAGAAAAACTGTATGGACAACTGATAAGGGTGAATTAACCGTTGAGGCGGAGCGTTTTGCCAGTATGTCAAACCAGAGCATAATTGCTCTTAAATATACAGTTTCGGCAGACTATGACTGTGAAATTAAAATTATAAGCGGAATTGACGGGGATGTTTGGGATATAAACGGTCCTCACTTTGTTCAAATCAAAACTGCCTGTGAAAACGGTGTTAAAATCGTTCAGGGAACAACAGGTGAAAAGAGTCATATCGTAACTGCTAAAGAGTATATTAAAGCGGATTTTGAGTGTGACAGAAATGTAAACTGTGACGAAATGAGCGTAACAGAAGAAATAACAATCAAGGCAGAGGCGGGAAAGGTATACACAATCGAGAAAATTGCATCGATTGAAGCTCCTGTCTTTGTTGAAAAGCTTGATGTGGCAACTCTTGATTATGAGACATTAAAGGCGGAGCACATTAAGGCGTGGGAGAAAATCTGGGATATTTCAAAGGTTGAGATTATCGGTGATGAAGAGGCTATGTATAACCTTAACTATTCGCTCTATCACCTCAATATAATTGCACCGAGAAATATGGAAAATGTTTCGATTGCGGCAAGAGGTCTTTCAGGTCAGGTTTATAAGGGTGCGGTTTTCTGGGATACTGAAATGTTTATGATTGACTATTTCATTCACACAGAGCCAGAAGTTGCAAAAACTCTTATAGATTACAGAATTGACACTCTTCAAGGGGCGAGAAACAAGGCGAAAGAATACGGACTTGATGGTGCTTACTATGCGTGGGAGAGCCAGGAAGGCGGTTTCGAGGGCTGTTCTGACTATAACATAACAGATGTGTTTACTAAGAGACCTATGCGAACATATTTCCGTGATAAGCAGTATCATGTTTCTGCGGCAGTTGTTTACGGAATTTGTAAATATATTGATGCAACAGGCGACACATCTGTGTTTGAAAATGGCGGAGCGGAAGTTATAATCGAGTGTGCAAGAATGTATCGTTCGCTTCTCGTTAAAAAAGCGGACAGTAGGTTCTATGAAATCCGTGATGTTGTTGGTCCTGATGAATACCATGAACGAGTTAGCAATAATGCTTATACAAACAAAATGGTTAAGCTGACATTTGAAACTGCTATAAATGCCATTGATACGCTGAAGAAGAATTATAAGGTTAAATATAAGGAACTTGACAAGCAGTATAAGCTTAAGGATTTAAAGGCGAAATTTATTGATTCTGCTGAAAATATCTATATTAAACAGCCAGATGAAAGAGGCTTGATTGAACAGTTTGACGGGTATTTCGGACTTGAAGATGCAACAGTTGATGAAGTTCGTTCAAGACTTTTAGACCCGAAGGAATACTGGGGCGGTGCTTATGGTGTTGCCAGCGATACTCAGGTTTTAAAGCAGGCTGATGTTGTTGCGATGCTTGGAATTTTCGGTAACGAATATGATGATGAGATTCTGAAGAAGAACTTTGATTACTACGAGCCAAGAACAGAACACGGCTCATCATTATCTGCTTGTATGTATTCTCTCCTTGCTTGCCAGATTGGAAATGCAGAGATTGCATATCCGCTCTTTATGAAGTCGGCAGGAGTTGACTTGAGAACAGGCGGAAAAGAATGGATGGGACTTATATATATCGGCGGAACTCATCCTGCGTCTGAGGGCGGAGCGTGGATTGTTGCGGTTAAAGGTTTTGCGGGAATCGGAATTGAAAATGGGAAACTCACCTGTAATCCTTGTCTCCCTGAAAAATGGCAGGGGATGAAGTTTAAGCTTATGTTTATGGATAAGCTTTATCAGGTTGAAGTAAATAAAAATGGTGGAAATATTACGGAGGTATAAAATGAAATACGAGGCAATTATTTTTGATTTGGATGGCGTTGTGGTTTCAACTGACAACTGTCATTACGAAGCGTGGAAGCAGCTTGCAGACGAGGAAGGAATTTATTTTGACCGAACAATAAATGAAAGACTTCGTGGTGTAAGCCGTATGGAATCTTTGGAAATTGTTCTTGAGAAAGCTGAAAAAAGTTATTCTGAGGACGAAAAAGTTACAATGGCAGAGAGAAAGAACGGATATTATAAAGAACTTATCAAGAAACTTGATAAGAGTGCAATCCTTCCGGGTGCCGTTGAATTTATAACAGACGCAAAGGCTATGGGTGCAAAGGTTGCAATCGGTTCATCAAGCAAAAACACTATTGCGATTTTAACTCAGATAGACCTTTTGGAAACATTTGATAAAATTGCAGACGGAAACGATATAAAGAACTCAAAGCCGGCTCCTGATGTATTTTTAAAGGCAGCAGAGAAGCTTGGTATTGAGCCGACAAAGTGTGTTGTTGTTGAAGATGCAGATGCAGGTGTTGAGGCTGCACTTGCGGCAAATATGGATGTTATCGCTGTTGGTTATGCATCAGCTAACCCAAAAGCAACATATAGTGCAAAGGGACTTTTCGATATAAAAGTTGATGATATAATGTAGTTTTTTTAGGGGACTGAAAAGTCCCCTGAAAATTTTCTCAAAAAACTCTTTACAAATTGGAAATTGTGTGGTATAATATATTTGTTATGGGGGTATAGCTCAGTTGGGAGAGCACCTGCCTTGCAAGCAGGGGGTCAAGAGTTCGACTCTCTTTATCTCCACCAAAACGGTATCCTTAATTGGATGCCGTTTTTATTTTTAACAAAAGAGGTGTTTATATGGAAAGAGAAAAGTTTGGCTCAAGGCTTGGGTTTATACTGATTTCTGCAGGGTGTGCCATAGGTCTTGGTAATGTGTGGCGTTTCCCTTATATTGTTGGTCAGTATGGCGGCGCAGCATTTATTCTTATTTACCTTTTGTTCCTTGTTATTTTCGGACTTCCGATTATGACTATGGAATTTGCGGTAGGAAGAGCGAGCCGTAAAAGTATTGCGGAGTCATTTAAGGTTCTTCAACCACAGGGAACGAAATGGCATCTTTTTGGTTGGGTTGGTATGGCAGGAAACTATCTTTTGATGATGTTCTACACAACTGTTACAGGCTGGATGTTTACCTACTTATTTAAAACGGTTAAAGGCGATTTTGTCGGACAGCCTGCAGATGTTGTTTCCAATCAGTTTGTTGAAATGACTTCAAATCCTTATGTTCTCGTAGGTTTTATGGTTTTAACCGTTGTGTTGGGATTTGCTATTTGCTCAATGGGACTGAAAAAAGGCGTTGAGAAGATAACAAAGTTTATGATGCTTGCGCTTCTTGCGATTATCGCAGTTCTTGCAGTTCGTGCGGTGACTTTGCCGGGGGCGATAGAGGGCGTTAAGTATTACCTTGTTCCTGATTTCGGGAAAATGGTTGAAAACGGTATTGGTGAGGTTGTATTTGCGGCTCTTGGACAAGCGTTTTTCACATTATCAATCGGTATGGGTTCTATGGCGATTTTCGGCAGCTATATTGATAAGGATAAGCGTCTTTTGGGTGAGTCGGTTTCAATCGCCGCCCTTGATACATTCGTTGCATTTATGGCAGGACTTATAATTATCCCGTCGTGCTTTGCGTATAATGTCAATCCGGGAGCAGGTCCGGGACTTATTTTCCAGACATTGCCGAATATTTTTAACTCAATGCCGATGGGGCAGCTCTGGGGCTCATTATTCTTTGTGTTTATGTTGTTTGCGGCGGTTTCAACAGTTGTTGCCGTTTTTGAAAATATCCTGTCGTTTGGTATGGATTTGTGGGGCTGGAGCCGTAAAAAGGCGTGCGTTATAAACACGATTGCAGTTATTATTCTCTCACTTCCTTGTGCACTTGGTTTTAATGTTTTGTCAGGTGTTCAGCTTTTGGGTAAGGGTAGCACAATTCTTGATTTTGAGGATTTTATTATAAGTAATAACATTCTTCCTCTCGGTTCTTTAGTATATGTTCTTTTCTGCACATGGAGAAAAGGCGGATGGGGTTGGGAAAACTTCATAGGTGAGGCAAATGAGGGAAGAGGAATAATGTTCCCCGGTTGGTTAAAGGTATACGCTAAGTATATTCTCCCGATAATCCTTTTCGTTCTCTGGATTCAGGGATATATAACAATGTTTTTTAAGTAAATAAAATTATTCCCCTATGCTTTGAGAGCATAGGGGAATTTGTGTTTGCATAATAAAACCGCTTGATTTTTCAAGCGGTTTTATTCATATGAATGAATTATAATGTACCAAAAAGTCTGTCGCCCGCATCGCCAAGACCGGGAACGATATAGCACTTTTCGTTAAGCTTTTCGTCAAGAGCACCAATGTATATATCGACATCAGGGTGAGCGTCCTGAACGGCCTTAACACCCTCAGGAGCAGCAATTATATTAACAAGCTTAATCTTCTTTGCTCCTCTTTTCTTGATGAAATCAATAGCAGCAACAGCACTTCCGCCGGTTGCAAGCATTGGGTCTAAAACAAGAACCTGTCTTTGCTCAATGTCGGTTGGGAGCTTGCAGTAATACTCAACAGGCTCGTGTGTTTCAGGGTCACGATAAAGACCAACATGGCCAACCTTAGCCGCAGGGATAAGGCTCATAATCGCATCAACCATACCAAGACCTGCACGAAGAATAGGAACAAGAGCAACCTGTTTGGTTATTGTTTTGCCCATTGTTTCAGTTATTGGTGTTTTAACCTTAATATCTGAAAGCTCCAGGTCCTTTGTAGCCTCATATCCCATTAAAAGAGCAATCTCATTTGCGAGTTCTCGGAAATCCTTAACAGTTGTTTTTTCGTCTCTCAGCATAGTGATTTTATGCTGAATGAGAGGATGATTCATTACAAAAACTTTTGACATAATTTTTCCTTTCTGCCCATTTCATTATGTTTTGCTTAAAGGGCTTTTAAGCATAAGGAATTTATTAAACTTTAAAGTTAACGCCTGTGTCAGCCTTGTCAGCAGGGTCTGTTTCAAAAACATAGTCCTTACCTGGAAGAACGGCATTTAATAAGATACCAACGATTGCGGCAAGAGCAAGACCTGAAAGGCTGATTGTAACCTGACCGATATTAAATGCGATTGCCTGAGCCTCAGTACCAAATTTAATACCGATTGCAATAACAAGGATTAAAGCGGCAATAATGATGTTTCTTGACTTTGAAAGGTCAACCTTGTTTTCAACGATGTTTCTGACACCGACAGCAGAAATCATACCGTAAAGGATAAGCGAAATACCACCCATTGTAGCGGCAGGCATAACCTGAACGATTGCTGCAAACTTAGGACAGAATGAGAGGAGAACTGCGAAATATGCTGCAATTCTGATAACTCTCGGGTCGTAAACTTTAGTAAGAGCAAGAACGCCTGTGTTTTCGCCATATGTTGTGTTAGCAGGAGCACCAAAGAGTGCTGCAAGTGTTGTTGCAAGACCGTCGCCGAGGAGTGTTCTGTGGAGACCTGGTTTTGCGATAAAGTTTTTGCCAACAGTTGAGCTTATAGCTGAAACATCACCGATATGTTCAATAATTGTTGCTATTGCGATAGGCATAATTGTTATAATTGATGTTATAATAATAGATGCGTTTCCTTCTTTAAAGAGGGAGAATACTGTATCACCCAAGCCGAAAGGAAGACCAATCCAAGCAGCTTCCTTAACAGGAGTAAAATCAACCTGGTTCATACAGATTGCAACAGCATATGATGCAATAACGCCGAGGAGGATAGGGATAATCTTTATCATACCCTTACCCCAGATATTAAATACGATAACCGCTAAAATTGCAACCAAAGCAATAATCCAGTTGCTTGTGCAGTTAGAGATAGCTGAGTCTGAAAGAGTAAGACCGATTGCAATAATAATCGGGCCTGTAACAACAGGTGGGAAGAACTTCATAACTTTGCTTGCTCCGAAAACCTTGAACAACAAAGCAAGAAGAACATACACAAGACCTGCACAGGCAACGCCCAAACCTGCATAAGGGATAAAGTTAACACCCTCGCCGCTGCAAACCTCAGCGATTGCAAAGTATCCGCCTAAAAATGCGAAAGAAGAACCCAAGAATGCAGGGACTTTTCCGCCTGTTATAAGGTGGAACAAAAGCGTACCTATACCTGCGAACAAAAGCGTAGCTGAAACGCTGAGCCCTGTTAAAGCAGGAACCAAAACTGTTGCACCGAACATCGCAAAAAGATGCTGTGCACCTAAAACAAAATCTTTTCCTTTAAGTTTATTCATTGGAAAAACCTCCCTATTAAAATTTTGATTTCTCATCTTTCAATATACATCAATTTATCCTGTTTGTCAACAAATATTTACAGAAAAAGATGGTGTTTTTGCACCATCTTTTCGCCTAATTTTAATATAAATTGTATAAAAGCTTTGCTGCTTCTGCCTTAGTGAGCTTTTTAAGAGGCTTAAGACTGCCGTCTTCATAGCCAGAAACTGTTCCGTCTGCCATAAGAATCCTAAATCCGTCTTTTGCCCAGCTCGGGATTTCGTTTTTATCTGTTCCGACAATTTCAACTTTTTTAAGTCCGCTTGGCAAAAGTCTTGCAAGAACAGTAAATGCTTCTGCTCTTGAAATTCCCGTTTTCGGGTCGGCATAGCTTGTGCCGTCACCTGCATCTCTGCCTTTCAGGATATTCAGTGAATAGAGCGCCTTAAACTGATTTTTTGCCCATTTCGGGATTTCTTCAAGGTCAGTATATGGAACATCAACCGAAGAATATTCATCAGGATTCAGTTTCAGGAAATTACAGATTAAAACTGCAAATTCACTTCGTGTCATTTCCTTATTCGGGTTATAAATCAGTCCTGATGCAGAATTTTCGCCACTCACCAGTCCCTGAGTATACATATAGGACAAAATATCCTTCGCCCAGTTTTTCTCTGTATCAATAAAAGGATTTTCGTACACGGTTTCATTATTTTGAGTAAAGCCTGACACCGTGGTATATCCTAAATCGTTAGTCGCAGTAATACGGATTTTTTGAGCATTTTCGGGAAGCCTTGCAGAGAAGGTCTTTCCGTCAAACTGAACATCAAGCACATTCCCGTCTGCAGTTATTTTAAGATTTTCCTTTTGCACATCTATACTATATTCGTTTGAAATTGTTCCTGAAATATTATTGTCGGAAATTTCTGTTTCTATAACCGAATATAAAAGGTCCTCGCTTTCTGTTCCGTCAGGGAGAACATAGGCCTTTATTTCCTTAACCATATCTCCTGCTGAAACAGAGATTATTCCGCTTGCTCCGATGGAGTTGGAGGCAGTAAAGCGTCCGCTTTGGTCGATTGTTCCGATATTTTCGTCAGCCGACCACACAAAACATTCGTCGTTTGAAATAACATCCATATATCCAAATGAGGGAATAGCGGAAAGATTTATTTCCTCGTTTCTTTTAATCTTAATTGAGGAAAGATTCTCGCCTGTTTTTTCGTCTTTTACAGAAATTCCTGTTGGTGTTTCAACACAAACCACCTCACGGCTTGCGCTGATGTTGCCGTATGATGCAGTAACAATCACTGTTCCGCTGTCAAGGGCAGTGAAGACGCCGTCGCTTGTTATAAGGCTTTTTTTGTTCCCCTCCACCTGAAATTCAGCCTTTGATGGTAGAGACATTGCGTGATACCCCGTATCCGATGCTTTGACAGAAAATGTCTGGCTTGCACCCTTCATTATATAAGGCACTCTCGCAGGATAAATCATAAGCTGACCTAACTTGTTTGTTTCAGGGAGATTGTTTTTGAGGAATATATTTGTAGAAACCTTTCTCCCGTTTTTGTCGGAGGGAATATTCATAAGCGAAATTCCGTCATCACCGGGCATTCTTGCTACAATCGAGGTTGACCCACCGCCGTCAAGGTTTATTGCCTCAACACAGCCAAGCTCCTTCATTCTTTCGGCAAGGGTTGAAAGCTTAACCCCGTAACTGTATCCGCTTTGACGGCCGTCGATTGTGTATAAAACAATATCTCCGTTTTCCTTAAATCCGATTGCAGTTCTTGGATGTGCACCTGTGGGCAGGTTAGGAGTAACGACTCCGCCTGACAAAATATATTCACCTGTTGAGCCCATTCCCATAGAAGCGGTTTCCCATCTTGGGTCGTTTGGTGCAGAAACAGAAATCTCAACCTCTTCACCAACGGCAATGTCTGCAATATCATTAAACATAGGTGCGTTTACATCAAGAGTCAAAACAAAGGTATTTTCAGGTATTTTTATGGAGCCTTCGTAACACTGAGCGTAGGTAACAGTTCCTTTGAGTGTCTCGCCGATTTTGAGTCTGTCTGTGTCAGCCTCAATTATAATATCAAGTCCTAAAGTTTTCCCGTGTGTTTCTGTGCCAAAATCGTTATTTAAAAGATACATAGCGTACGGCTGGCGGTATTTGTTGATACATTCAATGTTCATAACTCGTCCGTCAGCACGCTTCAGGGTTGCGGAAATATAACATTCACCTGTGAATGGCTTTCCGTTTTCGTCAAGACCAAAGCCATAGGTTGCGGTTCCGTCTTTTGAAATAATCTCGCCGTCTATAATGAGATTACTCATAGGAACGCCCGTTTCAAAGGAAAAGTAGTCAGCGTTTATACCGCCGATAATATCAACGCCCTGACCTAATAAGCGGTCTGCAATAACCTCGGTTTTGGCAAGTGAGCCGTATAGCTTATCACCATAGCCGAAAAGAGCGGTGATGCTTTCGTTTGGAGTGTAGGTTATATAATTTTCTGTCTGTAAGCCAACTCCGCTCTGGTCGCTTAAATAGGTATTATTGCAAAAATAAGTATCCTCACCAATTTTTGATGTATACCCGTTTATAAATGTTGGACCGAGTATTGAGGCGGAAACTGAGGTGGTGGATAGTGCTAACGCAATTAAAAAAGAAAGCGGTTTTAAAAATTTCAAAATAATCAATCCTTTTCAAAATAAAAAGTCTGACATAAGTCAGACTTACAGCGTATTGATTTAATCGACACGCTGGGTCAGATGCCTAAAAACGCAGGTATATTTTGCAAAATCGTTTTCGTCGGCGTACGATGGTACTCCAGAGAACGATTTTGCGAAAAGCAAGCAACGGCAAGGAAATCTCGATGTTTTCCTTGCTGTTTTACTGATATTTTATGCGGACAGTCGAAATCGCCTGTCTCTACATATTTTCCTTTATATCATTTTTTGCTTGCGGTAGAACAAGTTTATAGGCAGTCTGAAAGTCTGACATAAGTCAGACTTAATTATATCACATTTTTGCTCCGGTGTAAACCGGAAAAAATATTAAATTTTTGTGTCCTTGATTAAACTCTCACGAAAGCGTCCAAATCCTCGGTGTCAGGAACAGAAACAAAATCAATGATTTTCTGTGGGCATTTTTCAGCACACATACCGCAGTTTGCACATTTTTCAGGGTCAATAACTGCCAGATTATCGCTAAGAGTAATAGCCTCAGCGAGACAAACCTTAGCACAAATTCCGCAACCGATACAACCTACATCGCAAACGGATTTCACCTTTTTGCCCTTATCCTTTGATTTGCAGGAAACGGCATAAGAAACATCGGCGTTAACCAACTCGATAATATTTTTCGGACATTCGGCAACGCATTGTCCACAAGCTCCGCACTTATCACGGTCAACAACTGCGACGCCGTTTACGATAGAAATGGCGTCTCTGTCGCAGACTTTGGCACAAGAGCCAAGTCCAAGACACCCATAGGTACAACTTTTTGGACCACCGCCTAATTTCATAGCACTGTGGCAATCGTTTTCGCCAACATATATATATTTGGTTTTAGCGCAGTCAGTTGTTCCGCTACACATAACCCTTGCAACTTTAGGAACAACCTCTAGAGCTTCTGTGCCCATAATTTCGGCAATCTTTAATGCGGAAGAAGAACCGCCCGAAGGACAAAGATTGGTTTTTGCACCATCATTGACAATCGCCTCGGCGTAAGCTCCGCAACCGGCATATCCGCAACCGCCACAGTTTGCACCGGGCAAAGCGTCAATGATTTTCGGAACTCTTTCGTCAACCTTAACGGCAAACTTCTTAGAGGCAACAGAGAGGAGTGCTCCAAAAATCAGACCCATTCCTCCGACAATAATAATTGGGAAAAGTATTTCCATAATGTTTACCTCCTTTTAAAATGACAGTCCGGAAAAGCCCATAAATGCAACGGACAGAAGACCTGCTGTAATGAGAGTTATCGGCATTCCCTTTAAAAAATCAGGAATGTTTGAACTTTCTAACCGTTCACGGACTCCGGCTAAGAGAATAATCGCAAGAGTGAAACCGACACCTGCCATAGCACCGTAAACCAGTGATTCAACAAAGTTAAGACCTTTTGTTACATTCAGGATTGCAACACCCAGAACCGCACAGTTTGTTGTTATAAGCGGAAGATAGATTCCCAAAGAGCTATAAAGCGCAGGAACGGATTTCCGAAGAAACATTTCAACAAACTGAACAAGAACGGCAATAACCAGAATGAAAGCGATAGTCTGGAGATATTCAATACCCAAAAGGACTAAAAGCTTGTTAACAAAATAGGTTATAACTGAGGCACAAGCCATAACAAAAACCACGGCAAGTCCCATTCCTGTTGCAGTTTCAACCTTTTTGGAAACACCAAGGAACGGACATATTCCCATAAACTGAACAAGAACAAAGTTTTCAATTAAAATTGCACCAACTGATAAAATAAGCAAATTAGAAAGCATTCTTATCCCCTCCTTTTTTCTTGGCGGATATGATGTTTATAACTGCCAGAATAATTCCTAAAGTGAAAAACGCACCGGGAGCCATTATCATAATGCTTGCACCCTGAAAATTTCTGCCGAGAACTGGGAGACCAAAGAGGGTTCCTGCTCCGAGAAGTTCACGGAAGAATGCAATAAGAACCAGAGCACCGGTAAATCCAAGTCCCATGCCAAGCCCGTCAAATATAGATGAAACGATACCGTTCTTTGAAGCAAAAGCCTCTGCTCTGCCAAGAATAATACAGTTAACAACTATAAGAGGAATAAACATTCCAAGCGACTCGGAAAGTGCAGGAAGATATGCTTTCATAAACATTTCAACAATGGTAACAAAGCTTGCAATAATGACAACATAAGCTGCAATACGAACAGTGTCAGGGATAAACTTTCTCAAAAGAGAAATGAATATATTGGAGCAGATAAGAACGAAAGCAGTTGAAAGTCCCATTCCCATAGCATCAATAACACCCGTTGTAACCGCAAGAGTCGGACACATACCCAAAAGGAGAACGAAGGTGGGGTTTTCTTTCAGGAGACCGTTTAAAAATACATTTTTATTATTCATTTTCCTGCCCCTCCTTTTCGTCTTCGTCAATTATAATAGGCGTTGGCTCATCTTTGCGGATTTCGCTTATAGCCTCATTTTCCGCATCACTCTGTTTTTTAATTTCGTCTGCGGCTTTATGGATTTCTTCGGCAGTGTTGGTTGTTTTTGCTGAATTAAGGCGAACAACATCAAGTGCCGCATTTACACAGCTTGTAACGGCTTTTGAAGTGATTGTCGCACTTGTGATTGCACTGATTTCACCGTCTTTGCCGGCTTCCCGTTTAACAACCTCAAGTTCGCCGGATTTGCCCTCGAACTGGTCAAGAAATTCAGGATTTTTTGCCTTTGCCCCAAGTCCCGGAGTTTCCGAAAACGGACTTGAAATCAAAACTTTTGTTACTTTGTTGTCAGTATCAATTCCAACAACAACACCGACTTCTCCGCCATATCCGTCAGGGGATGTTGCCATAACGACATAACCTTTAAGATTTTTATGCTCTTTATCCGCATAACCTGCGTTGATTGAATTGATTATAACTGAGGAGTCATAAGCTCCCGGGTCAACAGAATAAAATTCCTTGGCTTCGGGAAGTGCTTTAGCCAGTGCTTCGTTAAACGCTTTTTCCTGATTAGCTTTTGTAACAGGTGCAGTAAGCATATTTGCAAATGCAAGAAGGAGTGCGGCAACTGCGGTAATTATAAAGAGTCTTAATGCGACTGAAAATTTACTCATTTACCTTTACCTCCTTTATTTCACCAAAGGTTTTTGGCTGAATATACTTATCAATAAGCGGTGTTGCAACATTCATAAGAAGGATTGCATATGTAACACCTTCGGGGTATCCGCCCCATTTTCTTATAACAAATGTGATAAGACCGCAACCTATACCGAAAACAGTCTGTCCGAGACGGGTCGTTGGGGTTGTTGTGTAGTCTGTTGCCATAAAGAAAGCACCAAACATAACCCCTCCCGATAAAATATGGAAAAGACCGCTGTCTCCGCCTATGTATCCTAAAACGAAGAGTGTCAGGAGATAAGACAGAGGTGTGTTTAAAGATATAACTTTTTTATAAACCAGAAACGCCGCCCCGATTAAAATAGCAAGGGTAGATGTTTCACCCATAGAACCGCCGACATTTCCCATAAAAAGGTCAAAATATGACGGGAGACTACCGCTTCCCTCTTTTAAAATTCCAAGTGGGGTTGCAGATGTTATGATATCTGCGTTTCCGAAAAGGTTGATTGCCTCGCCGGGGTCTGCAAAAGTTGTCATAGCCCCTGCCCAGGACGCCAGAAGAAAGGCTCTTGCGGCAAGAGCGGGGTTCATAAAATTATGACCGAGACCGCCGAAAAACTGCTTTACTATGATTATTGCAAAAAATGATGCAATCACAGCCATATAGAATGGCAAAGTAACAGGCAGATTAAGAGCGAGAATAAGTCCTGTAACGATAGCACTCATATCGGAAAGAGTGTTTTCCTTTTTCAAAATTCTGTTCCAGAGATATTCACATCCTGCACAGGCAAAACAGCATACAAAGGCGAGGAAAAGTGCCCTTACGCCAAAGACAATAACAGCTGAAATGAGCGATGGGATGAGAGCGATAACAACATATGTCATAATCCTCTTTATGGAAACGGGAGTTATGATATGAGGTGAGTGAGAAACTATAAGTTCGTTTGAGTAATTATTCATATCCTGATTCCCTCCTTAGGCTCTGTTACGAAGCTTTATCTTCGCAATTTTTATGCTCTGTGCAGGATTGTTTGCACCAGGGCAGACAAATGAACAAGAGCCACATTCAATACAGTTGTTTACATTTAATTTTTTAAGCTTGTCAAAGTCATCAGCCATTGCCGCTTCCTTTAAGTAAAGAGGCATAAGCTGCATAGGACAAGCACTTACACACTTTCCGCAACGGATACAGATATTCTCATCTCTGAGCAGAGCTGACCGTTTTGAAAGGGTAAGAATACCGGATGTTCCCTTTATAACAGGCACATCTAAATCAGGAACAGCAAGTCCCATCATAGGTCCGCCCATAATAACTTTCTTCGGGTGGGATTTAAGTCCACCGATTGCCTCGATGATGTGGGAGAACGGAGTTCCTATTCTGACACGGACATTAGCCGCCTTTTTAAGCGAGTCTCCCGTAACAGTAACAATTCGGGAAATGAGCGGCATTCCATAAACCACGGCTCTTGCAATAGCAGCACAGGTGTCAATATTATTAACAACCGCACCAACATCCATAGGGAGCTTGCCCACAGGCACAGTTCTGTCTGTTATTGCTTTAATAAGATGCTTTTCAGAGCCTTGCGGGTACTTAACCTTAAGAGGAACAATTTTAATTTCGTAGTTTCTCTCCCTTGAAGCAAGGTCTGTAAGAAGCTTGATTGCGTCAGGCTTGTTATTTTCAATACCGATATAACCTGTTTTAAGATTGAAAATACGCAGGAGAATTTTAAGACCTGTTAAAAGCTCCATAGGAGTTTCCAGCATTGCTCTGTGGTCAGAGGTAAGATAAGGCTCACATTCTGCACCATTAACAATAACATAATCAATCTTTTTTCCTTCAGGCGGAGAGAGTTTAACATGGGTTGGGAAAGCCGCCCCGCCCATACCAACAATCCCTGCTTCACGAACTATATCAATAAGTTCAGCAGGAGAAAAATCTTCAAAGTTTCTTGGCTCGTTCTCAAACTCATTATTATCCTCGCCATCGTTGTCAATGATGATTGACGAAACCATAACTCCGGAGGGAGTCATTCTCTCTTCAATAGCACTGACTGTTCCTGAAACAGACGAATGAATGTTTGCAGAAATAAATCCTGAAGCATCAGCAATTTTCTGCCCTGCAAAAACAGAATCACCAACCTTAACACAAGGAACGGCAGGTGCCCCGATATGCTGGGACAACGGAATAATAACCTGCTGTGGGGCAGGAATATCAATTATCGGAACAGACGCTGTTGCCGATTTATTATCTCCGGGGTGGATTCCCCCTTTAAATGTTTTAACCTCACTGTCGGGCAAGAAAACCTTCAAGCTTGATAAAAAGGGTATATTCATAAAAATCTTCCTTTTTCTCTTTTAATTATAGTTTTTATACCAATACATTATTATAGCACACTCCGACGAAAAATGCAAATTAAATTATTTTTTAACAAATTACCAAATTTTGACATATATTTTCGGTTATGAAGCATATAATAGAGGTCAGGAAAAAACGATGGAGGAGAAATTTGATGCAAAATACCGATATGATTGCCTATGAGAGAATAGTAACAAAGCCGCCGAGAAAAAAAGCGGTAATAAATAAGCGGGATTTTTTGGAAAGGATAGCAGGGATTTTTATGGGAGCGGCAGCTCCGTATTTTGGGATAGCTCCGTTTGGACTGGGGTTTATGACGCTTGAGAAAAAACTTTCACTCAAGGCAGTTTTAAGTGCAGTGTTTGTAACGTTAGGGAGTGTTTTTGTCGGGGATAAGCTGATGATTGTCAGGTATGCTATGACGGTTTTTATGTATATCTCCGCTCTTTTTGTTCTGGAAAGCGGCGTGAGATTAAGTAATAAGATTGCACCTTTAATTATGTGCGGAGCACTTTTGGTGACGGATTTGGGAATAGGTTATATAAGAGGCTATTCTGTGGGCGGATTTATGAATCTTCTGCTTGAGGAAATTGGGATAGTCTTGGGAGCTTATACCTCGCTGAAGGGGAAAAATATAATAAGAGAGAAACGACTGTTTTCAAGAAATCTGTCAGGAGAAGAAAAACTTGCGGTGATTTTTCTTGGTGCTGTGGCGTTTTTGAGTTTGAAGAATTTTGAGTTTATAAGTGGATTTTCCGTAGCGAACACAGTTGCAGCGTTTATAATCCTCGTGGCGGCAAAAAGCTGCGGTTGTTCTGTTGCGGCGGCAGTGGGGATTGGCGTTGGAATGCTTTCGGGAATAGAAACTGATTATTTTTTACCATTTATGGGTGCGTTTGGATTTTGCGCACTTATGACGGGTGCCGTTGCGAAAAAAGGTAAAGTCTGGGCGATTGCGGCACTTGCTCTGTCTGATGCGGTTGTTATTGTGTATGTGAACGGGGCGATGCGGGAAATGATAAATGTTTATGAAATTGCGGTGGCTGCGGCGGCGTTTTCAACAGTTCCCGATAAAATATACGACAGATTCGGCAGGCTCTTTAAAATAAAAAACAGTGAGTCTGCTCTTATAAGAAAAATTAAAGGGAGTATCATTCTGCGTCTTAAGGCGGTGTCGTCGTCATTTATAGTGTTTGGCGAAACACTGACAAAACTTTCGGCGGAGGAGAAAGAGAATTATGCTGATATAGCAACGGTGTTTGACAGAACGGCGGACAAGGTTTGCAGAAAATGTAAAAAGTCGGACTTGTGCTGGGGCAGTGAGTTCAATGCCACATATAAACGATTCTTTAAAATCCTTGAGTATATGGACAAAAGCGGAATAGCAAGGGAGGAGGACTTGAATGAGGTTTTTAAGTCTAACTGCGGAAATATTCCTAAGCTTACCGCTGAACTTAACAATCAGTTTCATATTTACAGAATAAATAACTCCTGGCAAAAGCGTCTTGGTGAAAGCCGTCAGGCGGTCGGACAACAGATTGCGGGAGTATCAACAATTATAAATGAGCTTGCAAGAGAAATAAATGAGGATATAAATTATGACAGTCTCACGGCATCGGAAATGAGAATGAGAATTGAGAGCCGTGGTATTAAGGTTCGGGAAATGAATGTTATCAGAAACCGTGATAAAAAAACACGGATTGAGATGCGGATAAGAGCGTCGGACTGGACGAATCGGGGGAAAGCAGTTATAAGAAATGCGGTTGAAAGTATTATAAGCCGTCAGGTGAGACTTAATAAAATAAAAGATGAGGGGGAAGATGTTATGATTATGATTGACGAGAGTGAACAGTTTGAAATTGAACAGGGATATGCAAGTGTTGGGGCATCAGAGGAAAGCGGAGATAATTTCAAGTGTATTATGCCTGGAGGTGGTAAATTTGTTATAACTTTGAGCGACGGAATGGGAACAGGGAAAAGAGCGGCAATGGAGAGTCAGGCGATAATCGAACTTCTTGACAGTTTTCTCAGAGCAGGCTTTGATAAGCATCTTGCGGTCAAGCTTATAAACTCAATTATGGTACTTAAATCGGCAAACGAAGATTTTGTGACTTTGGATATGTGCATAATTGATTTGCACACTGGTGAGGTGGAGTTCATTAAAACAGGTGCTGAGCCAAGCTTTATCAAACAGGGGGAGTGTGTTGAAACGGTTAGAGCCGCATCGCTGCCTGTCGGACTTATGCCTGAAATGGAGGTCGCAACCTTTGCCAGACGGGTTAAGGACGGAGACACGATTGTTATGGTTACAGATGGAGTCGAGAGTAAGAAAGGCGGAGATAAATGGATAAAATGCTTTATGGAATCTGTTGACACAACCTCCGCAAACGACTTTGCGGCACAGCTTTTAAACAAAGCTATAGAGGAAAATAATGGTGAGGCTTATGACGATATGACGGTCATTTCATTAAAAGTCAGAAAAAAGATTGCATAAATAAATATAGCGTGTCGACTTTTGCCGACACGCTATTTATTTTGGTTTAGCAACCGCAACCGCAGCCACAACCGCTATTTGCAGTAGATACACCACCATTTCCGCAGCAGCTGAACAAGAGGATTAAAATGATAATCCAGATACAGCCGTTATCTCCAAAGCATCCCATACTATTCACCTCCTTTATGAAGAAAGTTTAAGATGATTTTTAGTCACAACCGCAACCACAACCGCAACCGCTGTTTGTAGTAGATATACCATTGTTTCCGCAGCCACAGCAGCTAAAGAGTAAAATCAGAACAATTATCCATAAACAGTTATTTCCACAGCCCATTGATTGCACCTCCTTTACTGTCTTCTCAATTTCATAATATGGAATTTTCCTGTTTTGGTTACATAGTTATTAAAAAAACTTGATTTTAATTTGTTATTGGTATATAATATAGGAGCGGATGAGGGGCGGTGAACTGCGTAAATGGGAATAATCGAGGCGAAAATAACGGTTGATATATTTGAAAACTTCGTGGAAACTGAGGCGTGGTTCTGTGTTAAACCGCCGTTTGACGAGGATATAGTTCTGCCTTTTATCCCAAAAGGTACTATAAATGATATGACAGTAATGCAAAACGGAGCGGTGTTTTCTGAGGCGAGAGCCGTTAATATCCGTGAGTTTTATGCTAAACCTTGCAAAAACACAGTTCTTGTTGCAAACCGTATGGACGGACGAATCGTTTTAAAACTAAATGGTGTCTTAAATGACGGGGATGTTGAGGTTAAAATTAAGTCCGTTTCAGGCTCTGAGAATTACAAAAACAGAATGAGCATAATGTTTCCCTGTGGCTGGGGAGATGCGGTTTTTGGGAAGATTGCGGTAAAAGTCCATGGTGGGGCTGTCAGTATCAGCTCATCAGGTAAGGATATAAAACAGAGGAAAGACGGCAATCTGCTTGAAGCGGAGTTTGAGGCAGATATAAATGGCGAAAACTGTGTTTTAGATATTGAATATGTGGATGATAGAAAAAATTCCGTAATGGTTTCAAGGCGGGTTTTTGGCGATAATATTGCCTATTGCAGTTTTTTCCCAACAATAGGTGAGGGCGAGAATTCTGTTTTTGCACGAATTGAAATAATAGGCGGTCTGGGAACAAGGATTATGAATGATAAAATAATCCTGAAACATGGTTGCAAGGCACATTGTTTTGTGAAACACAGCATTATTCCGCCAAAAGGGATACGGATTATCCGAGAGGATAACCGTGAGACAGAGGAGATATATTTTGGCTCTATTTCAACAAGACTTTTGTATATGCCTGTTGAACTGCTATGTGCAAAAGAAATGGTAAAAATACTGGAGGAGAAAATGAAAAATGCTTCTCCTGAGAAAAAATATCTGGTTCGGGATGAGATAAACGAAATTGCAGTAAAATGTAATGCGGTTATGGGTGATATTGCTCTTGCGGGGTTTTCGGGTAATGCCCCTGCAGGAATTATCGCTTATTGTGATTATACATACAAAGAAAATGGCGGTTATTTGAAAGAAAAATATGAGGTCAACACAGAGGAAGTCATGGAAAGGATTTTGTCCTCACAGACACAGGACGGAGTTATTGCGGAACCGTATGTTTATGAGGAAAGTATGCTCGTTTTATCAACGGCAATATGCCTTATTGCTCTTTATTTATATGAGGGCAGAAAATATGAAAACTTTGCAAAAAGGTCTTTGATGTTTTTGAAGAATAAAAGTGGTTACTGGAAAGAAATCGCACTAAAACTTTGGAACGGAGAAGAAGTTGATGAGGAAGAATTGATTTGCAAAGCGGATATGAAAATTATGTACCAAAGGCTTGATGAGCTTGCGGTATCACTTATAAAAAATTACAGGAGGAAGAATAATGATAGCAATAGGATGTGACCATGGCGGGCTTAATCTTAAAAACGCCATAATGAAAAAACTTGAAGAATTGGGGGAAACCTATAAGGATTTCGGTACATACACTGCAGATTCCTGCGACTATCCTGATATTGCAAAAGCGGCTTGCGGAGCAATCGTTTCCGGTGAATGTGATAAGGGAATTTTGATTTGCGGAACAGGCATTGGAATGAGTATGGCGGCTAATAAGATTAAAGGAATAAGAGCGGCACATATAACCGATTCATTTTCTGCAAGAGTGACAAAAGAACATAACGATGCAAATGTTATATGCCTGGGTGAGAGAATAACAGGTGTAGAGATTGCACTTGAAATGGTTGAAGCGTATCTTAAAGCAGAATTTCAGGGCGGACGCCACGCAATAAGAGTTGGTAAAATAGAAGACTAAAAGGTGGGCTTGCCCACCTTTTTTGATTAAACGCACAAAATACCACACTTACGAACCACAAAACAAAAGGGTAGGCACAAAGCCTACCCTTTTTAAATTCCGAAATGGAATTACATTTTTTTAATAGGCTCAAGGCAGCCTTAACAAAACAAAAGGGCAGGCACATAGCCTACCCTTTTCATATTCCGAAATGGAATTACATTTCTTTAATAGCTGCCTGAGCCGCTGCAAGTCTTGCGATCGGAACACGGAATGGTGAACATGATACATAGTCAAGACCGATTGTATGACAGAACTCAACAGATACTGGGTCGCCGCCGTGCTCACCGCAGATACCGCAGTGCATTGTTGCACGAGTCTTTTTACCCATATCAACTGCCATTTCCATAAGCTTACCAACACCTGTCTGGTCAAGCTTAGCAAATGGGTCGTTCTCGAAGATTTTAGCGTCATAGTAAGCGTCTAAGAACTTACCAGCATCGTCTCTTGAGAAACCGTATGTCATCTGTGTTAAGTCGTTAGTACCGAAGCAGAAGAATTCAGCCTCTGTTGCGATAGAATCAGCTGTGAGACAAGCTCTTGGGATTTCCATCATAGTACCAACTTCGTACTTAAGGTCAGCGCCTGCAGCTGCGATTTCAGCATCAGCAGTAGCAACAACGAAGTTCTTAACATACTTGAATTCCTTCATATCGCCTGGGAGCGGAATCATAATTTCCGGAACAACGTTCCAGTCCGGATGATTCTTCTTAACATTGATAGCCGCACGAATAACAGCCTTTGTCTGCATTTTTGCAATTTCAGGATATGTTACTGCGAGACGGCAACCACGGTGACCCATCATTGGGTTGAATTCGTGTAATGAAGCGATAAGAGCCTTGATATCAGCAACAGTTTTGCCCTGTGCATCAGCTAAAGCCTTGATGTCAGCTTCTTCTGTTGGAACGAATTCGTGGAGTGGTGGGTCTAAGAATCTGATTGTAACAGGACAACCTTCTAAAGCTTCATAAAGCTTTTCGAAGTCACTCTGCTGATAAGGAAGAATCTTATCAAGAGCAGCTTCTCTTGCTTCAACAGTGTCAGCACAAATCATTTCACGGAAAGCAGCGATTCTGTCAGCTTCAAAGAACATATGTTCTGTACGGCAGAGACCGATACCTTCAGCGCCGAGCTCACGAGCTTTCTTAGCGTCAGCAGGAGTATCAGCGTTTGTTCTAACTTTGAGTGTTCTGAATTCATCAGCCCATTCCATAATTCTACCGAATTCGCCAGCGATTTCAGCATCAACAGTTGGGATAATACCGTCATAGATGTTACCTGTTGAACCGTCGATAGAAATGCTGTCGCCTTCTGTAAATGTCTTACCTGCAAGAGTAAACTTCTTGTTTTCTTCGTCCATATTGATGTCGCCGCAACCGGATACACAGCAAGTACCCATACCACGAGCAACAACGGCAGCGTGAGATGTCATACCGCCACGAACTGTCAAAATACCCTGAGAAGCTTTCATACCTGTAATATCTTCTGGGGATGTTTCAAGACGAACGAGGATAACCTTTTCGCCTCTTGCGTTCCAAGCTTCAGCGTCTTCAGCTGTGAATACAACTTTACCGCAAGCAGCACCAGGAGAAGCACCGAGACCTCTGCCCATTGGTGTTGCAGCCTTTAATGCTTTAGCATCGAACTGTGGGTGGAGAAGAGTGTCGAGGTTTCTTGGGTCGATCATAGCAACAGCCTTCTTCTTATCGATCATTCTCTCGTCAACTAAGTCACAAGCAATCTTAAGAGCAGCTTTTGCTGTTCTCTTACCATTTCTTGTCTGGAGCATATAGAGTTTACCCTGCTGGATAGTGAATTCCATATCCTGCATATCTCTGTAATGGTCTTCAAGAATAGCACAAACTTCGTTGAACTTCTTGAATGCTTCAGGGAACTTGTCTGCCATTTCTGCGATTGGCATTGGTGTTCTTACACCGGCAACGACGTCTCCGCCCTGTGCGTTTACAAGGAATTCACCCATAAGGCCCTTTTCACCTGTAGCAGGATCACGTGTAAATGCAACACCTGTACCACAATCGTCACCCAT
>JAZRKP010000088.1:0-18547 GCA_045646365.1 Clostridia bacterium | reverse complement strand
GTCAACGTTTTCGATTGTTGCAGTCATCTTAACGGTTTTGTGAACCTTGATTGTAAGCTGTTCGCTTGTTATCTTGATTGAAGGAACTGCAGGCTCTTCGGGTTCTGCAGGTTCTTCGGATTCGTCGGGAACGGTATCTTCTGCGGTTTCGCTTACAACGGTTTCGTTTGCTTCAATTTCATCCGCAATAACGGCTGCACCCGATATGAATGTTGAAGACAGCGAAAGCAGAACAAGAATAAGTGCGGTGATTTTAACGGCAATTTTTCTCATTACAATTCTCCTCAAAACAAAATTCATATTATTTTAACAAATAGAACAATAAAAATCAACAGATATTTCCACTATATAAAGTATTTGCAAACCCATGGCTGTTATGCTATAATTACCAAATAAAATACATTTGCGGAGGCTTTTCGGCGGTGCTTAAGAAAAACGACAGAATAAATCTTAAAATTGAATCCTGCTCATCAAACGGAAGCGGTGTGGGCAGATATAACGGCATGGCGATTTTCGTTCCCGCAACGGCAATCGGTGACGAAATAACCGCCCATATCCTCAAAACAAAAAAGACCTATGCCTTTGCAAAGGTTGAGAGTGTCATAAGTCCGTCGGCAGACAGAATTGAGCCTGAATGTCCCGTATATCTCAAGTGCGGAGGCTGTGTTTTTTCGCACATGACATACGATGCCGAAAAGAAAATCAAGGCTGACCATGTTGCTGAATGCTTCAGAAGAATCGGCGGAGTGAATCCCGAATTTGAGCCGATTATCGGCGGTGACAACCGTTACCGTTACCGCAACAAAGCGCAGTATCCCGTTGCGGAGGAAAACGGCGAAATCAGAACGGGTTTTTATTCGCCTCACAGCCACAGAGTTGTGCATTGTCCCGACTGTCTGCTTCAGCCGTCGGAATTCGGGGGAATACTCGGTGTTTTTTCGGATTATGTGAAGAAGTTCAACGTTTCTGTCTATGACGAAACAAAACACAAAGGACTTTTGCGTCATATCTATATCAGAAAAGGGAGTGCAAGCGGAGAAATCATGGTTTGTGCCGTTATCAACGGAAAATCTTTGCCCGCAGAGGATAAATTGATTGATGCACTCCTTGAAAAAGAGCCTCAAATCAAAAGTATTATTATAAATTCCAACACAAAAGATACAAATGTTATTCTCGGTGACAAGTGCCGTACACTTTGGGGAAGCGATACGATTACCGATATTCTCTGCGGACTGAAGTTCAGAATTTCGCCGCTTTCGTTCTATCAGGTGAACAGAAATCAGGCGGAGAAGCTCTATAACAAAGCCGCCGAATATGCAAATCTTACGGGCGGTGAAACGGTTTTTGACCTCTACTGCGGTGCGGGTACGATAGGACTTTCCATGGCACATAAGGCAAAGGAAATCATCGGCGTTGAGATTGTACCCGAAGCTATTGAAGATGCCAAAGTCAATGCGGAGATAAACGGAATAACGAATTCGCGTTTTATCTGCGGAGATGCCGCCGAAGCGGCGGAAATTCTGAAAAATGAGGGTATCCGACCCGAAGTTATTATTCTTGACCCGCCGAGAAAGGGATGCAGTCCCGAGATGCTGAAAACTGCGGCGGAGATGGAACCTGACAGAATTGTTTATGTTTCCTGCGACCCTGCAACCCTTGCGAGAGACTGCGGAATTTTTGCCGACCTCGGCTACACCGCCGTCAAAGCCACCCCCGTCGATATGTTCCCCGGAACAGGCCACGTGGAGACGGTATGTTTATTGTCCAGATAAAAATCAAAGATTATGTGGTTGAACGCAGCGGCTTGAAAGTCAGCAGCGTGAATATCGCACAGGTAAAACAGAAATGCGGTATCATCGAGCGTGATTGTTATAACAAACCAAAGTCCGATGATGTAAGACAACCCCAATGCCCGACGAATAAAGAAAAAGCAATTATAGAGGCTTTGAAACATTTCGGGATGATTAAATAAATCTTTTTTGAACCCGTCAGTTATCACATTTAAACGCTTATTCTAGTTATACCTCATTGCACAAAAAGTGCAGGTAACATCATTGTAGAGTTGCCTGCACTTTTTCGTCAGAATGTAGTTTGGAATATTAAAATTAATTCATATAAAAGGTTCTAACACCCCATTTGTAGTTTAGTTGTTCACACAAGTGTTCTTTAAAATTCACCAAGTGTCGCTTTCAAAAACAACTTGCTTTTGTAAATCGCTTATATGTTTTGAATCAGCTGGCAAGCTTCTTGGCGCTTGAGTTTGTTCCGCTCAATGAAATATATCTTTGTGCAACGGCATAATGAGGGTTATAAGCTGAATTCTTTGCAGACTCAGTACCAAGGATAGATGTCAGCTCTCTGACAGATTTCTCCATTTTAACAACATTGTACAATTTTTGAACCTTGCTTCCGATAACATCATTGCAAACCCCCTTTGCCAATTGTTTGAATGTGTATGCGGTAGCGTTTTTGATAGAAGCTGCTTCATCCACTATTGGACGACCAATTTTGCATGCTGCCGCCGAGAAACCCATAAGATTACAGTAATATTTGTATGCGGTTAATGCTTTGTTATAATCTGTAATGTTTTTGCTGAGAGCATTTATTGCTTTGTTTCCGTAGTCAACAGCCGATTGTCCATAGCGTTTCATTACGCCTATACAAACCGCTGTCGCAACAAGTTCGGGGTCCATAACAAGATTAGCTGTGTCTACCATTGCTCCCAACGGATTCCCCGCCACACATTTGATTAAAGCGACTCCTCCTGAACCAAGAACACCTGTTATCATATTATTCCCGCTGAACTTCGATGCAGTGTTGACAATTGCGATTGTTGCAGACTTCTTCGACTTTGCGGTGTCAAGAAAAAGTGTTCTGCATTCACTTACGGTTCTGGTGAAATTGAGTTTTCCGATAATACTGTTCGATGTGACAGGTCTATTGTTTTTGTCTATATAGAATTCGTGTCCCTTTTTAACCCCCTTATAGTCTTTGACAAGGGTAGCTTCTCTGTATTTGTTACCGTTGACGGTATATGTTGTACCGGTTTTGTAGTAGGATTTGCTTACTGCAGCAGATGCACCTACCGATAAAGCTGAAAAGAGCGTTATAACAACAAGAATGACAGCTATTGTTTTTTTGATGATATTTTTCAAGATAATTACCTCCGAAATTTTGAATTTTACGAGCACAAGATTTACGTCTTACTCCTTTCAATCAAGTCGCCTCTTTGTGTTCGTATGTATTATTAATAAGTTAGGGTCTTATATAGCACGGGCAATTCCCATAATGTGATGTTATTGCAGATTATTTCGTTGCGAATCTGCAAGTATCGGTTTCGATTACATATTTGTCAAACTTGTGACACCAATAAAGGTAATCATCACCTACTCTGAAAGAACTTCTGTTACCGCCGTCCCATTTATCACGAGTGCAGTAAGCACATTCTTTACATTCAATTCTCATCTTATCACCACCTTTCTGTTATGAATTTGTTTTATGCGACATCTTTAAACGCAGCACTCCTTTCAAATTCATCTGATGCATATGAAATTACAGAATCAACCTTGCAAGAAACCCGTCTTTTCAATTCATTGATTCTTACTGATACCAAAAGCCTGTCTCCGGCACGGTATCCGCCATAAACGAAAGACTGTAGCGGAGTTTTTGTATCGGTTATGCTGATATATGAACCGTGAGGATTTGTTCCTATAACTACCGCTTCGCTGGAGTCGTATTCCTGGAGTCCTGTTCTGTTAAAGATTTCTTCTTTATATGATGTCATTCAAAACACCTCCTTTTCAAAAGAGTATTTATGTTGAACTATACGGTTTTCTTCCTTGTAATAGGTCTCATAATCCGAATAATCGTTTTGTTGTGAACAAGAGGTTAATGTTGCTGTTAATAAAGTGCTCAAAAGCAAGCAAACCAATCTATTCGTTTTTTTCTTAAACATAGAACTCCTCCATTGTTTCAAGAGCAAGGCAAGCTAACTTGCCGTTTTCAAAGGTTGCACCGCAATCGATACAAATATTGCCGCTTCCCTTGAAAATTTTATTTTCTCCGGTAACCGTGTCTGTGGGCGTGTGTCCGAAGACTACATAGGTATGATTTTCGGAGTAGTATCTTTTGTTAAAATCGGGACGAGTAAATACAAGATCTTCTGCAGTGTAGCATTCGATCGATTTGTCTTCGTTGAAGTTGCTTATCCCTGAATGAACCAAAACGAATTTATCACCGTTGGATTCTAACGTTTTGTATAGCGGTAGTTTTTTGATTTCAGAAAGCAGTCTCAATCTTTCTGATGGACTGATTTTCGAAAAAGAATTACAGGTTGAATTCCCGCCATTCATTTTCCAGTTCAATAAACTAAAAATGGTAGTGTAATTAATGCTGTTTTGAAATTCTTTTTCCGAGATATCCGATAATAACATTTCCAACATCGGAATTGCCGTCAATTCATGATTCCCCATAATGGCAACAACATTATTTCTTGAGAAAATATCGATAAGAAGCTCGGCAGATTGAGGTCCTCTGTCAATCATATCTCCCAAAATGTATAAGGTGTCATCATCTGAAAAATTTATCTTTTTCAACATTTTCAAGTATTTTTGATATTCTCCGTGAATATCACTCATTACATATGTCATAGTATTATCCTCCTTGTGTTTTCATTATATTTTAATTCCGCACCGTGTTCTGAAAAGATGTTGCCGTTTTGACTTTTTGATTTTTGCGGTTTCTTTAGTTTAGTTATATCACTTTCATCAAATGTGTGCTGAAAAGATGTTGCCGTTTATTGAAATTCAGGTCTTGTTATGGTATATTGGGCTAAAAGGAAGTGATATGATGCATACGTTAATAGCTCAATATATGGAAAAACCCGGAAACACAAGCTTTCTGCTTGACATTCCAGGGTGCGAAAAAATATATCAAAGATGTAAGGATGCCGAAGAGGCCATAGGAAAAGATTACAGAGAGTTTTTTAGATGTGTTCGTTTGGCTCTTGAAGAATTTGCCAAAAAAGAAGAGCTTGAATTCAGAATCAAGAAAAATCCTCAAGCCGATCCGGCAAGGCTTGAACATGAGATTTCCGAAGAATTTTCCAAAGGCGAAAACACTACAAATCGTGCAATACGAAGATTGGCAAAAGAAAACGGAGATGCCGAAAAACTCCGTGTTGTACTGTGTGATTATTTCGACTTGAGATACTTATACGAAGACGATATATTTAAAAAATTAGAATCTGCTGTATCCATATTACGTAAACAGGGTAACAGTGCGGCGCATGCAGGCAGATTTGAGGAGGATTATTTATCCTCAAACAAAGCAATAAAATCATTGTTCAGTATTATAGCGGCATATTACGGCAAAGAGTATAAATATGATTCAGATAAACAGCCGTTCGAAAATTATTATCCTATCCCTAAAAAGCTTCTTGAAAATTGTGGAATTAGTTTTTCTCAAGGAAAAAGATTGCTTTTCAAGAAAGATATGAACGGAAAGATTAACTTTTATATTTCAATATTAGAAAAGCCTAATCTCTCCGCAAAACAACAGCATGCCACAACTATGTTGTACAAGCTTTGGAACGATAATCCCGATACACCCGATAACACAATTAATCGTCCGGAATATAGATGCAACAACGACGGAATAAATTACTGCCATTACTTGATACAATTACCTGGGTTTGTTTACCCATTGTCAGACAAGGTTATAAAAAATCTTAACAATGAAGAAAAAACAAGTATTATTTCCGGTATTGTCAAAGGCATTGCAACATTACATAACTTTGATCCGCCACTATATCACAGAGCGATTTCGTTGGATTCTTTTGTAATATACAAATTAAAAAACGGAAAATACAAACCGCTTCTTGTTAAATTTGATTGTGTAAAAAATACAGATGAATCTGTTGAACAAAAAAACAAGTATACGGTTTTCACCAGTGTCAAAAGAAACGCTAACGCTTATCACTCGATTTCATTTTTTGCTCCAGAATTGATAAAGTATTGTATGAGTCTAAATGCAAATCAAGAAATTGACTGGGGTAAGGCTGATATCTATTCATTGGGTTCGTTAATCAAATATTTTGATGCAGAGTTAACTCCGGAACAAAATGAAATTCTTGAAAAAATGACGGACAAAGAACCCTCTAACCGACCTGATATAAACACAGTTAAAATTACATTTTGCAGTTAAAAAGAAAGAAGCCTGACGGTTTTGAAGCCGTCAGGCTTTTGCTGTTGCTATTAGATTTGTTCAATGTAAATTGCATCAGATTTTTTTACGGTTATGCTCGCTTTATAGACAGTTCGGTTTTCTCCGATTGCATACAGCATCAATGTTCCCGAATCAAAAACTTCATCAAACTGTATGTTTGTAAGTTTTACCATTATATCCTCATCATCAGAATCTCTTACTATATAAATATTTCCCGAAAAACCTTCTGTACGAAAATCTTCAGAGTCAAAATATAAAGATGAATCCGCTTTAACTGTGATCCAGCTTGATTGATTGTTTGCATAAAACTCAATCTCATTTTCATCAAACCTCAGAATATCCGGAGAGTTAATTGCTCTCTTGTAATCAGAGTACTTTTTTAGACTTTCTTCTGTAAAAGCATCAATTCTTATTTCCTCCGACAAATTGCCAAATGAATCCGATATTGCGCCAGGAAGAATTTGAATTTCAACACTTTCGTATGAAGCTTTAGGGGAAATATTAGTAACTTCAACTCTATAGCTTCTAAAAGTATCCCAACCACCATTTCTAGTGATAATAATATCGTCATAATCCGCATTCAGAAGTTTAATTGAATTCTTAATATGTTCCATATTATTATCAGGTAAAATACAATTGTCATTAACATCAATGTCAAAGAACATATTTTCGTTGTTAAAAAATCTGTTCGGTTCATTCTCCCATGACGATGAAACAGTAACATTCGGTACCTGAAGATCTATGATTTCGTCAGAAAACGGAGGATTAAAAGTAAACTCAGCTTTGGCATTGCTTTGACCATCATATGCAACAGCCCAGCCTTCATTTATACAGATTGTGCACTCGTCAAAATTTTTGTCGGGAAAGACATTTGAAAACAGAACCATATATTCATGAGCATCATTGCTCACATTGGCAATATATACAGACTCATCATATGTAAATCCTTGAACACTAAAGGAGTCCGTGGTGAATTCTGATAAAAACGAAAAATCATATCGTTCCTTTCCCGCTATAGAGAAATCAACAAGCATCATTATTGATGCTCCCGGAGAAATAACTTCATCATAAATAAGTTCACAAATCGCCTTTGGTTTTTCCGGTATGTTGAAATTGTCAGATACTCTAATCGTATCTGAATATTTCGAGAAGGAATACACTCCGATGTCATTTTTGGCTGTCCCTGAGGGTATGTAGATATTTTTCTCATCATCATTTATTGACTGTATGTTTTTTAACTGTACTTTATAGCAATGCACATAAATTTCCTCCGACCAATACTCCTCGCAATCAATTTCTACGTTTGCCGAAAAATTGTTTAAAACTAAATCATCCGAGAAATCTTGAACGGTAAATGGAGTTTTTGAAGAAAATTCAACTTTGAAATTAATTTCTCCGCCAGGTTCAACGGCAGTAACATCCGTGTCATAAATAATGGTGTTGATCTCATAATCCGAAGAAGATACCAGCTTAAATGAGCAGATTTCAGTTTCTTTATTTTTTCTTGCGTTTAATGTACCAATAGCACCTTCTTTTAACTTAAGCGAGCAATTTGTAACTTTCGTTGATGAATCAACCGGTTTTGTGTTTTTCCACGAAACAAAAACTTCTCCATCCTCCGAATATACAGAAAGATCTGCAGCAAACCCTTCCATTATAAAATCATCTTCAGAAAGACTATTGACTGTCAGTGATAAAGACCGGTCAGTATTAATTTTATCTTTTACTTTGACAGTAAAACTGACATTAAATTCTGTATTTATGCACCATGCCCCTTCAATTAACGGTGTAGTTGGCTCAATTTCTACACGAGGAACATAAGAATAAACACTTGCCGGAAGAAAAACAAAAACAAAAAGGAATATCAATATACCTAACCCGATAAATTGTTGCTTCCGTCTCTTCAATGCTTCTGTTCCGATATAGTTCTGGCTTCCCTGTAAAACAGACTCCATTTCTTTTGAATCAACAATCATATACAAAAGAAGTTTCTTTATCACAGGGGTTTGTCGGACTAAATCTACTGTATTCCTATATCCGCGTCCTAAAGCCATGGCCTTAATAATATTTGCGATTATTTGTGCTTTCTTTGAATTCTTCGAACAATTCAGAGAATATAAGGCAAAAGCTAAAACTCTTCCCTGTTTTTCAAACGACGCATCCCATCGAACCATCTTCTTTTTCGAAGGTTCTGTAATGTTATTTCCACGTGGCTTCGCTCTGTTTTCAATAAGACGGTTGCAGAAAGCATCGTAGTGCTTATCATTGTTTGCTATTCTTTCATAAAGAAGCTCACCTAAATATTTCAGTGTATCATCTGGAAGTGGTGAAGATAAGATATCTGGAACTGATGTGAAATTATACGGCGCTTTATCGGAAGAACAACAATCAATAATTACCTCTTTTAAATAAAATGAAATTATAAAGTCACGAATTGTTTCATGCTCGAATTTCAGGCATCCGTTTGACCAGACAAACAATTTACTTTTTTTAATCGCGTCAATATAATCGGAATCCTCTTTAAGATAACGACAAAAAGAATTTTCATCAACAGTCAGAGTTAAAATCCGGGACGAATCAAATGCAGCATGTGCTAGAGATTTGACAAGTTCTTTTTTGTATTTTGTGTCGTCTGTTGTTTTCCTTTTATCCCGAATTTCACTTATTATATCAAAAACGGTTTCATCATAATATGACGACAAAATATCTGCCGAAGACTCGAAGGTTCTGTCTGTTTCTTTCAAAGTGCAAAACTTTTTGAACAAATATATGTTTCCGCACAGCATATCTATCAAATTATTGCCTTCGCTGTTTTGTTGGTTTAATCTGGTTTTGATGAACTCACGATCAAAAGGATTAATACTTATTAGAACACATTTTTCTGTGTTATAATACGGGGTTCCTCTGTCAGAAACAATGACAATACTATTTTCAAAAAGCGATAAATTGTCAATCTGATTTAGAAGACTGTTCTTCCTTTCTTCGTCAAGTTCATTCAAGCCATCTATAATTATTGCAAATCTGCACCCGTTGAGCGAAAAAATTTTATTATCAAGTTCTTCGGGTTTTGAATTCATCTCGATCTCTTTGCAAATAGCTGTTTTCAGCTCCATGCCTGCATAACTTTTATCATTTTTGACTGTATCTAAAATTTTACTCGAGTCAATATATATGGGAGCATATAATTTTTCTTCGCTGTTATATAAATCATATGCCAGTCTTTTTAAGTGTGCAGATTTTCCGCAGCCACCTCGACCGCCAAGCCAGAACAATCGCTTATTATCCCGATAATCACAGATAAGTTCATATAATGAATCATATCGCTTGTTGCTTATACCATATGAAACCTGAGGAAACATATCTTTCTCAAAAGTTTCATCTCCCCACGAGAAGAAAACATGTTTATTCTCCGGTTTGTTTCGAAAAATGATATGCATCCTATCTATAGCTCTGTCAAAGGGATTGGTGGAAGAGTTCAGCACACTTTGTATCTGCGTAACAACTTCTTCACAGCTATGAAACCTTAAAGAAGGGCTGACAGACAAGGTTTTGCACAGCAACACATTAAGTTTGCTTAGCATACTATAGTTACAGTCTGTATATAAAGTTTTATTCTTTGGAAAATTAAACTCTTTTTTTCTGCAATCAGCTTCAGACGGTTTTTCGCCGGTTAACATTTTGAAGATGACGGCACCTATGCTGAAAATGTCGGTAGCTTCAGGATGTTTCGAATCAATCTTGTGCAAAAACTCCTGTTCAGGCGAAGAATATCCGTGTGAGCTGGGAAGATATTCGATTTTTCCTTTTTTTATGTCATCAATGCGGGCAATGGTTCCCGTATCAAGGAACGAAAGGGTTTTTTGCGAATTTTTTTTATCTACATACTTACATAGAAGATTTTCGGGTTTTATATCAAGATGCAGGTATCCTTCTTCGTGGAGCTTTTGTGTCATCGAAGCAAGTTCTCTACCTAACAAAAGAATATCTTTAAGAGTTATATCGGGTTTATCGATATAATCTTTTAAAGTTTCATTTGTTTCAAAAGGAACCTTCACGTAGTATGTGCTTTTGTTACAGTAAACCTCCTGTGCATCACAAATAAAAAGTGGTGCACTGTCAACGTTTAACCGAAGCTCCTTAATGTTTTTATAATCCTGAATAAAGAGTGCGCCCTCTTCACTATCGATAAGTGAAAAATCCTTTTCTCTTGCAGATTCTTCACCAAATCCGTGGCTTACAGCGAGAGAAAAACCATCTGATGTTCTGAATAGATTTTCGTTTTCGCATATGTGTTCCGGATACAGTTCTTTCAGATAGCACCTTTCGGTTGTGCCACTGCGTTGATACAGTACCTCATAAGTAATAACACTGCCGCCGCGTCCGGTTTCCTTTGTTACGGTAAATTCAGCCTCTTTTCCGCCATCCAAGGGTAAAAGCTTTAGCGTTGTTCCTTCTCTTATTCCTTCACGGAAATCTCTCTGCCAATCAAAGCTATAGCTCATTTTTAAAGCCTCCTTTTTGTTTTTAGGCTATTATAGCAATGCGATTATATCTTCATTCAAAAGATGTTGCCGTTTTATTCTTCGCTGCCTAAACTGAACGCATAGTCCCAAAGAGTTCTGAATGCATCAATTGGTTTTTCCGCGTTGCTCGCAAGGAGGAACATAAAGTCAAACGGATTAGGTGCGTATAATTTGCCAAATCCGCATTGTGCTAAATAAATATTACAGCTATCCTCAAATGTTCCGTTAATATCCTCTGTATGAAATTCAAGGAATGCCATCATTATCAGGAGTTTTCGTAAAAGCTCATATTTAGTGAATTTTGCAAAACCAGGATCATTCAATTTTTCATCATAAATCAACTTGATGTTCGGGAATTCTGAAAAAGCTTTTCTGAAAAAGACAGAATCAATTTGTGATATGTCTATTTTTTTAATCTCTTTATTAAAACTTTTTGAGAAATTAATTGCGTCAAATTCTCCGTCAACATCCGTACTGAAACCAGAACTGTTATAAAAAACTTCAACAAGTTTTCCGTCAAGTTCCGGTGCTTTTTCCGATAAAACGGACAAAAAAAGCGGAAAGCAGGTTAATATCGACTTTACCTCTTCTTTTTTTGTTGCTTCGCTCTCGTACAAGCTTTCATCATAGTCTTCCATGCCCTCCCAGGCTCTGTTTGGATTTGAAGAAAATTCGGGAAGCACATAGTCGATATTTCCGAGTTTATCATTATAAAAATCCCTGTTTATATATATATCTGCCAGCTTCTTTATTTTCTCAACTGCCCTTACATTGGCAATTTCAAACTGTTTACGGATTTCTGCAAGGTAGGTTATATATTCCTCATCGTCTGCACAATTGAAATTATAAATATCTGATGTATATATTGTTTCAAACATCTCGTTCGCAGGTGTTATCTTGATTTTTTCGTAATATTCTTTGATCATACTTCCTGCATACTCAAAACTTTTACCGTTATCAAGACATCTTATGAATATCAGAGACTCCGGCTCTCTTATAAACGCCGGATGTCCAAACAATTTGTTGAACATTTCATTGGTTTTAGACGCCTTTAAGTTAAGAGCAAATGCAAGTTTAAAAAAACGAACGCGGTTTGATCGCTTTGAAAATGCATAATCTTCCCTTTTTTTCCAATCACGCAAAACTCTGTCGCTAATACCCCAAATTTCACGCAAATATGCATCTATATTACTATTGATTGATTTTGAAAAAACCGGTTCTCCATCGTCGCCAAACACAAACCCTTTTTCCAAAGCAACATTTTTTTCCAAATTCAATGCAACAAAGCGGGCAAGTCTGAAATAAAAAGGACGGCTCATTTCTTCAATTTTCGAAAAAAGATCGGGCAAATTATCGAATCCGCTGTCAAATGCAGAAGAATTTGATTGAGTTAAAAAGAATTGTGTTAAACCCATAAATACATATCTCCTTATTAAAATATTTCTCCATTATATAATACATTATCAAACGCATATATGTCAACAATAATACTTTTTGACAAAATTTACCAAAAACACAAAAACGGCAACATCTTTGAGAAACGCTATCGAGAGACGTGATTTAATATTAGTATCGATAATTTTTTGATCACGAAATTTCAGATTTTCAATACTCTGAAGCTGTTTGTACATCGTGATATAAAATTTCGAAATTAATATTATGGAGGAATTCGAAATGAACACACAAAACACACCAAAAATCGACCACACATTTCTATGTATCTGCGCAATATTTATCCTCGTTGGCATTTTGTTTATAGGACTAGGTATAAAAACCGAGTACAACCTGACCTTCAGCGTTGACGCACTGAAGAGCAACATTGAACACGACATTGCTCGTATTCAAAGTTTCTTCTCGCCTCTGGTCGAAGAAGATGTTGGAACAAGTAACCATGAGCGCCTGTACGAAATTAAAGCACTGTCAGGTGCTGAAGAAGATGATCGAGTTCTTTATGCCCTGGAATCTGGTGAAACTTGGTTTCTTAATACTCGCGAGAAAGACTTGTATTATATCGCATACTTTTTCAGGAACAATCATATCAACTCTAATGAGTATACAATTGTTAAAGATGCCCACGACCTTGTGTGCGAAAAAGCGGAATATGCTGACCACCTTTTAAATCATCTGCAGCCTAATGATGACACCCAGCACTCATACGGAGCTCTTTGTCTTGAAGAAGGAGCTGTTTGTGCTGCATATGCAAAGGCAATGGTGTTTTTGTGCCGTGCCGCAAATGTCCAAGCGTCATACATAACAGGATATGCCATTAACGGTGAGCCTCACGGTTGGGTGTTGGTAAAAATCGGAGATAATTATTACCATTCCGACCCCTGTTGGGATGATGATGAGTCGGGAATCTCTTATGACTATTTTCTTCTTTCGGATAAGGAAATAGAAGAAACCCGTACATGGGAACGCATTTTATACCCCGCATGCTCCGAATCATTCAATTTTTCAAATTATAATTGATCAAAATTTAATTAAAGAAAGGATGTTTTTTATGATAAAAACAGTCAACAACGCAACTCCTGTTGAGCACGCACTTACCATGGGTATCGATATGCCTCTCTCGCCTTTTGGCTTAAGAGAAAATGAAAAAGCTGTGCCTGTGATTATTGAACGAGATAACGGAAAATTCACTTCTCCATATGAAGCGGAATTTCTTGTTTCGGTCGGAATAATCGGAGAAGATGAAATTCATTTATTGGAGGTTGTTAACAACTTTGTTGTGATCAGTCTCAATCAGCTCCACTCTGCTCTGAATCTTGAGGGCATTGATATTACTCGCAACAAGCTTATTAGTAATGTAAAGAAGCTGATCAAATACAGGTTCCTGCAAGCTGTTCGTTTTGAAAACGGCATAAACACTAAGTCGGGCTACATTCTTGCACTTGACAATAACGGTTCGTTGCTTCTCAGGTCACGTCACAGAGATGACGGTGTTCGCGTAAGATTCGTGGGATATTTCAAGTCAATGGACGCATATAAACTCAAAAAGAACCTTGCTGCAAATCAGCTTGTTCTTAATTTATTCGGCAACAACGGTGTTCAAATCAGCGATTTTTGCAAAGGACAGCTTCTCAAAGATTCACACGATATTGACAGAACTAATGTTATTCGTTCCGAATGTCGCTTTACATACAGCGACAACGACTGTTTCGTTGAATCGATCAGAAGGAATCCCGAATGGGAGGACAAGCTCTCAAAGAAGCTCGGCTATTATCATGACCTGTTCAATCTTCCCGAAGGAAGACTCAACATCCGAACCGAAAATCCGTTGTTGATTCTCATTGCCGAGGATGAATTCCACTGTGAGGAGGTTATGCGGATTGCAAGTGAGGCAAAGCATCAAAATATAGCTGTAACATGCGACAAGTTCACATATAAGCTCACTCCCGACAATGCATTTTTTAAACCCCAAGAAGGAAAGAAGGACAGCTTGTTTTCTAAGCTCAAATTATTGCTCAAAGCATCCTGAATAGACTGCGAAAAGGAGAACGCTATGAATTTTCTTATTAAAGCTGACTATGAAACCGATTTTTCGACCTTGATAAAAGAAACCATTAGTTTTATGAGGAATGACGGAGACATAATCCGTCACAAGCTTCACTATGATGAAACAGTTGATTTCCCGTCTCTTAAGGCTTTGGATTCATTGCTGCACAAATCTGCAAGAAAAAGCTTTTGCAATGACTTTATAGGTGTTGCTATTGTTGATATTTCCGAATGGATATATCACGAAAACTCGCAGAAACTTCATTGTTTTCTCGAATATGTATCGGATTCAAAGGCAGATTTTTGTTTGATTATTAAGCATAAAAAAAGCAAGAATAATGAAGCTAAATCACTTGAATCAACGGTTATGCGATCCGTAAACATTAAAACAATCAGGGCTTTGAATTCAAAAGAAGATATGTTTAAAGAAATGTATCAATATCTGCTGGCAAACTGCATTGTTCTGAAAGATAAAGATGCTTCCGATGCACTTCAGATACTTATCAGAGACATTTCTAAATTACCGGGGTTCTGCCGCAATACAATAAGGATCCTTGCTAATGATATGACAAGATACGCAAGAGATGAAAAATTCAGTGAATATGATTCCGACGGCATTCGTGCTTATATGTCCCAAACTAAGCTTCTGTATTCAGACAAAAGCTACAATTCATCTCGAACTATCGGATTTATAAACAATGAAAAGGAGATCTGTGACAATGAAGAGTTATGAGCAATACATAAAATCAAATCTTTCAGATTCAAGATTTGCAACAGTAAACGAAATGAAAAACGGATGCGAAGTTTACAACTGCAAGGACTTTTCGTGTAAAGCAGGCGGTGTACCTGTAGTAAGCAACGGTACAACGGCTTATGTTGACGGTAAAGATACGAACACCATAGTTTTCGGTGCAACCGGAAGTATGAAAACGCGCAGATTCGTCTTGCCCACAATACTCTCATTGTTGGCTGCAAGAGAAAGCATCATAGTCAGCGATCCCAAGTCAGAAATTTATGATATGACTGTCGAGAAAGCTAAAGAACTCAAATATAAGATCGTAAAACTTGACCTCAGAGATCCAAAACATAGCGATTGTTGGAATCCGATGGCGTTGCCTTATCAATTCTATAAAGAAGGCAATATCGATATGGCATGCGGTTTATTAAATGACTTTATTACTCAAATCTCCGCTGACCAGCGAAAATCGAAAGCCGATCCTTTTTGGGTAGAAACAGCTTCAAGTTTAGCGCTTGGTGCAGGTATTATTCTGCTTGACAGTGCAACAAAAGAAGAATGTAATATTTTAAGTCTTCGTAGTATAGCAATTGACCATACTGATGAACTTTGTGACTTGGCACATAAGATGAACCCCCTCAGTATAGCCGCTATGAATCTTAACGGAGTTGCAACATCGTCACCCAAAACGATGGCATCTATTGTTGTTACTTTGTTCTCTATGCTGTCTCGTTTTATCCTCTCACCGTCTCTTTCAGCTATGCTGAGTCAAAGCACTTTTGACATTGATAGAATCGGAAAAGAACCCACAATCGTATATATCGTTATGCCGGATGAAAAATCAACTCTGCACTTTCTTGTAAGCGCCTTTATAAAGCAAGTATATGAAAGATTAATCTGTATTGCTCAGGAATACAACAATCATACTTTGCCTGTCAGGGTTAACTTTATGCTTGATGAATTCGGAAACCTTCCGAAGTTTCAGGATGCCGCAAGCATGCTTTCTGCTGCGCGCTCGAGAAACATCAGGTTTATCCTTATTTGTCAATCCAAAAGGCAGTTGAAATCGCTGTATGAAGAGAATGCGGAAACAATAATCAGCAACTGCGAAAACATATATTTTCTTGCAGGCAGAGAAAGTGAACTTCTGAACGAATTGTCAGCTATCTGCGGCACATACGAGGATGATAATGGTATCAGACAGCCGATAATATCTCCCGACAGGCTGATGCGTTTGTCAAAGGAAAAAGGTGAAGTTCTGGTCATAGCGGGAAGAAAGCCAGCTTTTATATCTCGACTTCCGGATATTTCACAATATCCTTTTGAAGCTAAAACTCCTAAAAATGAATTCCGTTTTGTAAAATCATCAGTTCCGATTTTTAATCTGTTGATTTTCGAGAGAAACCTGATGATGGGCAAAGATAAAACTGCATAAGCAAAAAACAACCTCGTATTGCGATTGTTCTACAATACGAGGTTGATAAATTTTACTGATTATTTATTGTTTTGAGAAATCAAAGAATTCCATTTCCTGCATTTCATTTTCGGAATAAAATATCTGCGGGTATCTTTCTTCAATATAATTCGGAATCATATGCCACAATTGAAAAACGGGTGATGGTGCAAAGATTTCGGACATATCTCGGATTGCTCTGTGTAATCCCGCAAAACGCATTGCAAAATAGTCGTTGTTTTTTTCATTTATACACATACCGGCAATGCAATCAGCAGTTTTATATCCTAAATAAGAAGATAATTCTTTAAAGGATAATTCTGTCTTGTTATAAGGAGATAACCTCAAAACGGTATCAGTATATACTGCATTAAATTCACTCCAAAGACTGAACTTTGAAATATCTGACGGAAGTTCTACTTTGTTTGTTTTTTCTTTGTTACAGACATGGATAGATTTTATAAAATCATAACAATGTCGTAACTCGTGGGAAAATGTGAAAATCAAATCTTCAGATGAAGAAACTTTTTCGTAAGCAAGCAAGATGCAATATTTATCATTTGAATACTTCGGTTCTAACCATTTGCCCGAAGCTGAATCTACAGCGTTCCTGAAATCAGTGTCTTCTTCGAAAATTTTTGCATATTGAGGGTACGCTTCAATCCATGCGTCAGACAACAAATCTGAAATATAAATTTCAATTTTTTCACCGCAAACAGAAACGATATTCTTTTCAATAGGCTCCACCGGAATATAAGAATACGGAAAATCTTCTTTGCAATTTTCAAATCGGTTAATTGTTTCGTTTATAATTTAATTTATATTGTATCTCATTTTTGCCCCTTCCGATTATATGTAATTTCAAAAAACTTTTTAAAGTAATTATACATCATCTTATTTCTTAAGTAAATAAAAAGTCAAAAGCTGCGAGGCGAGATTTTCGTCCCGCAGCTTTTGACTATATTCAGAAAGCTAAACCAAAGAATTTGAAGAGGGTTTCCAGCATTGCAATAATTCTCTTGAGCAGCGAAATCGTTTCATCCTCAGTCGATTCTGCAGATTCGTTTAAAGAACCGTTTTCATCTTGGCTCTTCTCTCCGGAAGGTATTTCCGTGCCTTGCGAAGGTTCGGGATCTTCGTTTGAATCATCAACTCGCTCGTCTGTAATATCCGAATCTTCAAAGCCTGTATTATTATCGGGATTTGACGGTTCTTCGATGCCCTCTGAAGGATTGGGTTTTGAGGATGAACCGTTACCTATTTCAACCTGATATCCTTCGTTGGGCAGAGGATCGTCGTATTCTCCGTTTAAATCATCGAAATATGATTCATCAAAGTCCGTTGTGTATCCTTCACCCGATGTGTTCGGTGTATCGTCTTCGGGAATCATGTCTGTTATGCCACCGATGCTTCCCCCTGTGAATGTCTCGTCGAAGTCGGTGCGATTATTGTCAGGTTCGGAGTTTATCTCCGAATCCATCATGCGTAGATAAACGAAATTTTCGGCAACGATCTTACTATTGGAAAAGGCTCCGATCCAGACTTTATAGGCAGCTTTTTCTGCTAAGTCATAGCGAGCAAGGTCTATGAAAGTGTAGATCGTTTTCACGTTCTGGCAGACATATGTGTCCATCACTTCATATGTGCCCGTTTCATGATTATATCTTTGTTCACGAATGGTGTATTCGTAAAATTCTGCGTTGGTATATTCGTTCCAATCAATGAAACCCGGAGAATCGGGCGATATCCATGCGTTTTCATAATTGATAGGTTCGACAATATTAACCGTCCAAAGCTTGTTTTCTTCTGCATTATCAGCATAATCCGGAGTAAAATATCCAACAATTTTACGCGGATTTTGTGAAACTATACTAACCTTGTCCGAAGAATTTCCCTCAATACATTTTACATAAGAGGTAGGACTTGCAGCATCTTCCAGAACGAAGCCTACATGATTAACTTGTCCTATATCATTACCGTTACTGTCCTTTACATAATATCTGTACGGGACAAAGTCACTTTGCCAAGAAAAGAAAACTATGTCTCCGGCTTTAGGCGAAGTCGGAGGCCAAGCGGTCTTAGGAAGACAATTAAACTCACCAACTCCTTGGCTCA
>JAZRKP010000087.1:0-2939 GCA_045646365.1 Clostridia bacterium | reverse complement strand
ATTGATGTTGACAGTGAAATTGACGATGAAACAGATCAGAGAATAATGCAATTTCTGAACACATATGTATCAGGCACTGCCTTTAAAACCAGATCAAATTATGAAATGATTAAAAGAGAAACAGAAAATCTGAAAAATGCTCTGATTGCTATGATTTCAATTATCATTCTCTTTTTCAGCATAAGTACAGCGATTATAAACAATACGCTTACTGCAAAGATAAGGGAATCAAAGCGTGAAATTGGAACTCTCCGTGCAGTGGGTGCATCGGCAAGAGAACTTACCCTTTCCTATGTTTTGCAGATGATATCAATGTTCTTATGGGGCAGTGTTGCAGGCTTCGGTCTATATGGCATTACACAAATTACGCTTAAACTTATCCTGAAAGAAGATTGGAATTATCCTTTCACAATATGGCAGGCACTCGTAGCAATAGCATTGCTTATAGTAATTTGCAGCATCAACCTTTATTCCAAGGTCAGAAAAGAAATGAAAAACAGTATTGTTGAAAATATAAGGGAGTTATAATGAAAAAGTTATCTTTAATTTTAAGTCTTTTTCTTGTGATGCTTTTTCCAATAACCGCATCAGCTGAGGAGGAAAGGGATAACTCTACCCCTCGACTGATGGTAACTGATTATCAGGTTGAAAACGGATTTGTTTCTCCCGATTCGGAAACAACTCTCAGCATCACTATAAAAAATACAAGCACATCAAAGTCAGTAAGCAACATCAAACTTTCACTTTCAGATGAAAGCGGTGAAGTAAGATGTGAAGATGTAGGCACAAAATATGTGAGTTACATCAGAGCAAACAGGAAATATGTGTGGAAAGTAAAGCTTACTGCCATAAAATCAGCTCAGGCAAAGGAACATAAACTTACACTCTCTATGGAGTATGAGGATGAAAACGGTATGTCTTTTTCTGCAAATGATGTCATTCTTGTTCAGGTAAGACAAGCAGCCTCGCTTGATCTGAGCGGTACACAGCTTCCTAAAAAGGTTGTTCAGGGTGAAAAAATTGATGTACCTGTCACATTTATGAACACAGGCAAAAGTACACTTTACAACTGTAAAATGGATTTTGTAATTAAAGGTCTTGATGACGGTACAACATTTGTCGGAACAATTGAGCCCGGCCAGAGTACGCAAGGCACGGGAAGTCTCCGTGTGAGCAAAGATACTCTCGGCAAAACAGAGGGTGAAATAAAAATCACCTATGAAGATTTTTACGGTGAATTCTATACAGAAAAAATAAAAGTTTCAACCGTCATTGAAAAGAAGGCAAAAAAAACTACTGAACCGACCAAAAATAATTCCACTCCTCGTCTTATGGTAACGGAGTACGATGTTGAAAACGGGTATATAAAGCCTGACGCGGAAACGACCTTGCGCATTACAATAAAAAACACAAGCGTGTCAAAATCTGTCAGCAACATAAAGCTTTCTCTTTCTGAGGAAAGCGGTGAAATACGAACTGAAGGTGTTGGTACAACTTCGGTTAGAGCAATAGGCGCAGGCAGAGAATATGTGTGGACAGTAAAACTTACCGCGACAAAATCGGCACAGGCAACAGAACATAAGCTGAATCTATCTATGGAATATGAGGACGCAGACGGCACTTCTTATTCCGCAAACGATTCTCTCCTCGTTCAGGTAAGACAGAACGCACTTCTCGACTTAAGCGGAGCAAGACTTCCTGCAAAAGCGGTACAAGGCGGTACACTGATGGTCCCCGTGACTTTTATGAATACGGGCAAAGGTACACTTTATAACTGTAAAATGGATTTTGATGTAAAAGGTCTTGATGATGGGGGCACAACATTTGTAGGAACAATTGAGTCAGGTCAGAGTGCCACAGGTAACGGAAGCTTGCGTGTCAGTACCGATGTTCTCGGTAAAGTTGAGGGCGAAATCATCTTCTCCTATGAGGATGATTACGGCAAAGTCTACACAGAAAAAGTAAAGGTTTCAACTCTTGTTGAGGAAAAAGTTGAAACTGCAGAAACAGAAGAAGAGGAAGAAAAAGGGAATAAACACTGGTATCTCTTCATTCTGCTCGGCGCATGTGTAGGCGGCGGTCTCGGCTTCGGAATACCTAAAGCCATCACTTCCGCTAAACAAAGAAAAGAAGACGAGAAAAGATTATAAAGCCGAACAAAAAACTATCAGAAAACGATCTGAATAAACAAGCAATCCGTGGAATTACTCCACGGGTTGTTCCTTTGTAGTCAAGTTTAACTATCAATCATCAGTTGGCACACCGATGAATTTCACAATGCTATCCACCTTATCTGCGGGGATGGAGAACCAAGCGAAATTTTTATTAAGGAAACCGAAAATCATATCGTCTTTATGCTGTTTTGCGATGGTGAGAAATGGTTGAAAGTCTCCGATTTGTACACAGATGATGCCTTTTCTCGGTTTTCTTCTTGTATCAATACGGATTTTGCTACCTGCCATTACATCCACTTCTTCAAAACTTGAATCATGAACATAAATCTCTCTGAAACGAGCGTTTTCATCATACTCAGGATTTTCAAGATGCGGATAATATTTTTCGTTTCCCATAAATGAACGGATAACTTTGTCGTCATAGTTTTTATCTGCACTCCTGCAGAAAAGTTCAAGAATCGGAAATGGCATAGGTGAATCTTCAGGCGATATAATTTTAATAATTTCTAAAATCTCTGTTGCGTTAGTGTTCATAACAAATCTCCTTTCAGGAATATGTACTTGAAATTAAGTATCAAATACAGGTACGCCGATGAATTTAACAGTCTGATCGAGGTTTTCTTTTGAGCAAGAGAAGCAGGAAATAAAAGGGTTAGGGAAAGTAAACAAAACCTTATCAGCTGATTCTTGTACGAGAGCAAGAAGCGGATATTCTCCTATCTGCACACAAACCAATCCTGTTCTTCTTATGTCATGCGTATCAAT
>JAZRKP010000086.1:0-104787 GCA_045646365.1 Clostridia bacterium | reverse complement strand
TGAATTCTGAACGCTTCGTGTGGATCCTTGGGAACATCTTTTCCGTCAACTATAAATCTGTCGTAAATCATACAACCCCATTCATACCAATGAGAGAAGTGAGCGATAAACTTCGCCTGTGGGAAGTTTGTTTCAATCGCCTCTTTCATTGCCCAGTAGATTTTTTCAATCTTATCATAAGGTGCGATTGTGTCCATTGTTCCGAAGCACTGCGGAATATCCATCATATGTCCCGGATAGAAGAATGTTATCTTCTCTTTCCACCATTTTTCGCCGTATTCCGAGCCTAAGTCCTCAGCACCATATTTCCCGAATGTTTCGAGGAGAATTTTCATTTCAAGGTCTGCCATTTCCTTAACACCCTCGATTGCGATGTTCATAAATGCACCCTTTTTCTCAACGCCGACAATTTTCTTAATTAAAGATGCAGTCTCTGCCTCGTCATAAAGACGCATTACTGACGGCTTGAACTTCTGAAGAAGCTCTCTGCCTGCATTAAACGCGTCTGTCATATTATGGAACAAGAATCCTCTGAACTGACGGGATTCAGGCTGTTCGTAAATTCTCATCTGTGCTTTCGTCATAACGCCAAGAGTTCCCTCGGAACCGATGAAAATTTGGTTTAAGTCAGGGCCTGCGGCGTGCTTTGGAGCAGGAGATGTTTCGATAATATCACCATTTGGAAGAACAACCTCCATCTGGAGAACCATATCGTCGATTTTTCCGTATTTTGTTGAAGAAACACCGATACCTCTGTGAGCTAAAAATCCGCCGACAGTTGAGCAAGTGAGAGATGAAGGATAGTGCATTGTTGCATACCCTTTTTCGTTTGCCGCCCATTCAATGTGCTTATATATAGCACCTGTGCCACATTCTATGTACATTCCCTGTTCATTAACATCATAGATTTTGTTCATTCTCTTTGTATCAAGAACGATACCGCCGCAAACAGGGATTGCTCCGCCTTGAGTACCGCCGCCTGCGCCCCATGTTGTTACGGGGATTTTGTAGTAGTTTGCGATTTTAAGAACCGCAGATGTTTCCTTTGCATCTTTTGGTGCAACAATGAAATCACCCTCAGGCATTCTTAAGCCTCTGTCTGCCCACATACGGGAAAGCCAAAAATAGTCAACGCTGTGGGAAACCTTATCGATTGTTCTTGTTGAACAATTTTCTCTTCCGACTGCATCCTCAAGCTCGGTTGCAATCACATCAAATAAAAAGTCTGTCATCTTCTCTTCTCCTTTTTTATTCTAATACCGAATCAACTTTAAGATTCGGGAAATATTTACAAAATTCTTTGATTTCTTTCTTGTAATCGCCTTCTATTTCTACGAAATGATGGATATACGGGCCGTCAAGCAGTCTGTCCTCAATCTTTTGAAGATTGTCAAACTCAACCCAGATATATGTTCCGTGGGTCTGCGGTCCTTTTGTTGTGTCCGCAACAAGAGGCAGAATCATATAATTTCCGCTTTCCTGATCCATACGGGCGATTGTGTATGTGCCATCCTTACCTCTGAACCACGAACGCTGATTAACAAGTCTTGCCTCGGAATCAATTCCGCTTTCCGCCTTTTGAGAAAGCGGGAACGGTCCGCAATGCCACAAGAGCTCTGCATTTTTATTTTCGGGGTGTCTTACCGTGAACTCACCAAAAAGCGGTTTGCCCTCGCCAAGAGTTGCACACTTTAACATAACCATTGTCATAAGGCAATGCATATCACTTTCACAGGAAATGAGATACCCCATATCGTTAAGCAACCCATAAACCGTACAAGGAGCAAGACCGTCAAACATAACAGGAGTTGCAGTCCAGCACTCTGCCGAAATTGCATCAAGTTTAAACTCCTCAAAAAGGCGTTTATACATAACTGTCAACGCCGCCATACGCTCAACATACTGCGGTGTCAAATCGTCAAGAGTATAGTTATTTCGGATATAGTCCGCAATTTCGCCCATTTCAGCAGGCTTTTCTTCTAAAACCGCGTTCATTCTCTGCTCAATTATAGCAAAGTTTATGGGAATAATCTTAATTCCGAACTTCTCCATAAGCTCTCCTTCGTTCCAGATAACAGAGAAAAACGGAGCAGGACGAAGTCCAACCTGACCAATACGAAGACCTGTAAAATTCTTAACCATACATACAACTCTTACAAAGCTGTCAAAACCCTCTTTAAACTCGTCACTTTCCACTCTGCAACATGGCAGATGCGAAAACGGGATATGAAATCTCTGCATCTGTCTTGACACTCCGAAAAGTCCGCACTGCGAATCTGTCGGACGCATTCCGTCAACATAATATTCATCGTCAAGGGGGGCCCATAAAAGCACAGGCTTCCCAAGTGCTTTCGCAATATCTGCCGCCGCTTCCTCGTTTCCGAAGTTACAGTTTATAATAAACACTGCATCGACATCGCTATCCTTAAACCTCTTAATAATTGCCTCGGCAGAATCATCATCATAAATCAAATCCTTATGACCAAGGCCCTTTGAGTCAACAAAGGAAACCTTTTCGCTCGCAAAGTTATCTTCGATATACTTTACAAACTTTTCGCCTCTCTGTTCTGCCGAATACCATGTCAAAAATGTTCCCTTTGGTCTGTCCGTTGTATTTCTGCGCATTGGAACAAGACCAATCTTAACTTTATAATCAAGCATACTATCACCTTTCTGAAAATTATTTTCATTTTTATTATATTTATCACCTAAATATAATATCATATTATGAAAATATTTTCAATACTTTTTAAAAATATTTTTTAGAAAATTGACAATTCCCAGTTTTTGTTTTATAATTGAAGAAAATAATTTCCATTCAGAGGTATGTTATGGATAAAACAATGCTTAATATTAAATTATTATACAAAAAAATGGGAAAAGCTGAGAAAAAAATAGCCGACTGGCTATTTGAAAATCCCAACGAGATTCTGCCTCTTTCCATTGTCGATTTAGCAGACAGATGCGGGTGCAGTGAAGCAACCATTGTCCGTTTTGCAAAAAGACTGGGGTTCAGCGGATACCAGGAACTTAAAATTTCTCTTGCACAGGAGTCAAATTCCGCCTCTTTCAATACAAATATTACAGAAGATGACACTCTCGCGGAAATATATGACAAAGTTTGCAACGACATATACTGTTCCCTGGAAAGAACAAAAACAGTGCTGAATACCCAAACTTTTGAACAGGCGTGCGAAAAAATATCAAAGGCAAACAGAATTGTTATTTTCGGACTTGGTAACTCCGCCTCTGTGGCACACGATGCAAGCCACAAATTATTGAGAGTCGGTTGTAATGCATCATCATACTCGGATAATCATATGCAGGTTATCGTTTCCTCTCATTTAAAACCTGGGGATGTTGTTATTGGAATATCCCACTCAGGGTCTTCAAAGGATATTGTTGATGCTTTTAAAATTGCCAAGGAAAGTGGTGCCATTACCATTGCTATTACAAATAATGGAAAATCACCTATACAAAAATTCAGCGACTATGTCCTCTTTACTGCATCTGACGAAACGAAATATAACATTCTTGCGTTAAACTCAAGAATTGCCCAACTCGCAATCATAAATGCTATATATTTCTATCTTATATACCACAAATCCGAAGATGTTATGGAGTCCATCAAGGAAACAGAGCGTTCTCTTCTTAACAAGAAATTTTAATATTCAGATAGCAAATACCATCAGATAAAAACCTGATGGTATTTGTTCTATTTTGAAATTTATACTGTTTAATCAATCTGTTCAGCCTATCCAACAACGGAAATAACTAAATCTCCACTCTCTTTTATAGTATCAAGTGACGGCTTATCATCACATTTTATAGTTAAATCTGATTTTGGGTTATGAAGCTCAAGAATATGAATTGTGTTCTTCTCCTTAAGTAGTTCTCCAGGAATATACAGAGTTCCCTGTGGGCCTACCTTCCAGTATCTTCCTATATTAAAGCCATTTATAAATATACAGCCTTTTTCCCAACCGTCAGGGTTGATAAATGTATCAACACCTTCTGTCGCCTCAAATTCTCCATAGAAAATTGCAGGGCGTTTTTCCTTTGTAGTTTTTGTCCAGTCGATTTTCTCTAAATCCTCTGATTTAATCGGTAAAGAGACATTTGTCCAACCTGATTTTCTGGAATAATCCCAAGGGTTAAGACTTCCGTCTTCCTCAAAAACATCAAGCTTAACAAATCCACAAATTCCTTTATGTTCATCAGGAAGGCGGTTTCCGTAATTTACACGGCCCATATTCTCAACAAGAATATCAATTTTTATACCCTCTTTGGGAACCGTAAATTTAACAGGCTCATTTTTTCTGTCTCGCATATATCCGCCTATGTATTTTCCGTCAGCGTAAATCAAGGCTCTGTCACGAAGTCCATCAATGGTTATGGAACGCACTTTATCATCAGTATAATTTACCCATGTTGAATACAGCATAAAGCCATACGCCTGTTCCATATCTTCAAAGGTACAAGGAAATCCCGATTTGCATATCTTGTGTGAAAGATTCTCCGCATTATCAAGTAAATCAGCTGATTTAGTAAGCCTTATTTCATCAATCTTTTGAGTCTTTACAGGATTTGTAAGACACATTTCATCTGTTCCCGTAAACTCAAAGCCTCGTTTTTCCATCTGCTCTTTTAAAACCTTTTTGCAAGCAAAATATTTCTCTGTCGGCTCACCATATTCAGTTATGGGAGCATCAACATCATAGCTCGTTGCAAAAGGAATGTATCTGTTTGGAGCTCCTGGTACATCTGCACCGTATCGCCCAACTAATGCACCGTTTTGGAAGCCAAAATTTGTTCCGCCACAGAACATATAAAAATTGACATAAGCACCTTTTTCCAAAATTCCATCATATAGTTTAGCTACATCTTCTGCCATTTGTCTTTTAAAAAATCCGCCCCACTGCTGACTTCTTCCTGCCCAGAATTCAGCTATATATATCGGCTTATCAGGCTGATACTCCAAAAGATTTTTCTCCGCTTCCTCTGTCAGCTCGTGAACATCTATCGTTGTCCAATATTCAGGGAGTGAGCCATCCTGCATCTTTTTCTTTTCAAATCCGTTTGCCGTATAGAACGGAACATCAACGCCCAAATCCCTCAATATATCGCCTGTCTGTTTAAGATACTCTCGGTCATCCGAAAAGCTTCCGTATTCATTTTCTACAGCCACCGCAATTATCGGACCTCCGTTTGTAGAAAGATACGGAACAAACTCCTTTGCAAGCCGTTCATAATATCTTCTTACATATTTCATAAATTCAGGGTCAGATGTTCTAATAGATATTCCCTTTTTATTTAAAAGCCAATAAGGGAGTCCACCCAAGTCCCACTCGGAGCACATATAAACCGATGGACGAAACATTACCTTAAGACCTATTTCGTCACAAAGCTCTAAAAACTCTGCAACATTAAGATTCCCCTCAAAACAGAACTCTCCTTCTTCTTTTTCGTGTAAATTCCACGGAACATATGTCTGAATCGCCGTAAGACCAAAATCTTTCATAAGTTGAAGTCTGCGTCTCCAACCCTCTTTGAAAAATCTGAAATAGTGCATATCTCCCGACGCCAGATAAAACGGTTTATCATAAAGAGTAAACCCTGTTTTATTTATTTCAAGCAATGTTTTTTTCATACTAATTCCTCCTCGTCCATTATAGTTTAATTATATAACACACATTCTGGATTTTAAATACACAATATTGCTTTTTTATGGATAAAATTGCTCGAACTAAACTATAATGCCTATAAAAACGCCATATTTTTCAGCTAAAATATAGATATTTTTTGTTTTAAGATTGACAACCAAACTTTTTAAAATTATAATTATGATTGAAAGGATGTGGCATAGTGCACAATTATTTTTTTATAAAGGAATGTACGGACAAAACCATAACAGATGAATATTTATATGTGAATAATTTAGGATATACAAAAGGTATAAGTAATGGAACAAATGTATTCAGAAAGGACGGCCGACTGGATTATCAGATACTTTATATCGATAAAGGCTATGCGCATTTTCTCATAGATGATGAATTTAAGAAAGTTGATGCCGGAAATATTGTTATTTTGCCCCCGGGACAAGTTAATCATTATATCTTTCCGGAGGACGACTTTACAGATTATTATTGGATTCATTTTACCGGATATGGGGTGGCTTCTCTTCTTAAAGAACTGCGTCTTGAATCAAATATCTACAAAACAGGAGAGTTTCACAAATTTAAAGATATATTTGCATCAATGATGTCATTTGGTGCAAGCAAAAGCTTTTTTCTAAGCTCATATTTCTCATCGTGCATACATATGATTCTTACAGAAACCGCAAAAAAGATTTATTATCAAAAGAATTTATTTAATAAGGTCTTGCTGAAAATGCAAAATTCAACCATAAATACAATAAATAACGCTGAGCTTGCACAAATTTGTGAAATGAGCGAATACCATTTCATAAGGGCATTCAAAAAAAATACCGGAAAAACTCCACATCAGTATATGGTTAAACTTACTGTTGATAAGGCAATAGACCTCTTTAGCACAACCACAATGTCCATTTCTGAAGTTGCTTTTTCTTTAGGATTTGCTGACCCACTCTATTTTAGCAGGCTCTTCAAAAAGAATACCGGACTTTCCCCTAAAAATTATATCAAAGAGCATTTACAGCATTTGCAACTTTAACTTTTAATGAATATACATACGCGAGAAAACCTTATCGAAAATAAATTAAGGACGCGAAAAAACGAAAATTAAGAGACTGTCCCAAATTTTGTATAGCCTTTACACAAAATTTGGGATAGTCTCGAAAAATGCTTAAAAATATTCTTAAATGAGAACCTCACAATAAACCTGGCTATCTCTTGAGTTTCCACCCACAAAGATACGGAACAAGCCGTCCTCTAAGAGATAGTTCCCACGATTATCATAAAAGCCCATATCCTGCTTTTTAAGAACAAACCGCAGTTTTGTCTCTTCGCCCGGGTCAAGTGTTATTCTCTGATAATCTTTCAGTTCCTTTATCGGACGGACAAGGCTTGCTGTCACATCCTGCATATATAACTGTGCTATCTCTGTACCTTTAATGTTACCGATATTTTTCACCAAAACGGATACATTCAGGCAATCATTCTGTTTATCAACTCGCAAATCATTATATTCAAATTCCGTATAGCTGAGACCATAACCGAACGGGTAGAGTGCATCATTTGGGGCATCAAGATACTTGGATGTAAATTTACTGTTCCCCGCAGGTCTACCTGTATTTGGGTGATTATAGTATACAGGGCACTGGCCGCTGACTGCGGGGAAAGACGAAACAAGTTTTCCGCTTGGATTAACCTCGCCAAACAATACATCTGCTACTGCATTACCCATTTGAATTCCTAAATGCCACGCTTCCACCAATGCGGAAAGATGTTCACTTTCCCATTTAAGTGCCAATGGTCTGCCGTTCATTAAAACTGCAACAACAGGTTTCCCTGTTGCAACAAGTTTTTCCAACATTTCCCTTTGTTTTCCCGGCAGAGAAATATCCGCTTTCGATGATGCCTCACCTGACATATCTTTAGTTTCTCCAACGACAGCAACAATCACATCGCCGTGCTGACAGGCATCTGACAGTTCCGCCGTGTTTATTTCTCCTGCAGGTCCACAGCAAGGATAATACACAACATCTGCCCCTGCATTTTTCAGACCGTCAAGAATTGATACACAGTCTCTTATTTTCCAACCCATTGCCCACGCGCCGACAACTTCCTCTGCCTTATCCGCAAGCGAACCGACAAGGCAAATTTTCTGAGTCTTTTTCAGGGGTAAAATACCATTTTCATTTTTCAAAAGCACGATTGATTCCTGTGCGGCTTTTCGTGTCAGGGAAATATGTTCCTCAGGAATTGCTTTCTCATAAGAGTCAATAATATCCTCAGATACATATGGATTTTCAAACAGACCGAGCCACATTTTAACACTGAGTATTCGGCGAACCGCTTCATCAATGACCGAAATCGGAACAACACCGCTTTCCACGGCAGATTTCAAGTGACTTTTGTAAATATGCGAACCCATATCCATATCAATCCCTGCTATCGCCGACTTAATAACGGCATCCGCATCATCGGAGGCTATGCCGTGAGTAATACATTCCTTGATTGCATTAGCATCACTGACTACAAAACCCTCCAGACCAAGTTCACCTCTCAGAACATCACGAAGCATATATCCGTCCACGGTGCAGGGAATACCATTTAAGTCATTAAACGCTGCCATTACTGTTGCAGCGCCTTCCTCCATTGCAGCACGAAATGGCGGAAGATAGACATTATACAGCTGTGAGGTGGACATTGTTGTTGTGTTATAATCTCGTCCACCCTCACAAGCTCCATATGCAACATAGTGTTTAGTGCACGCCGCCACATAGTTTCCTGTATCAGAACAATCATTTTGCAGTCCACGGATTTTTCTGCGTGCAAAACGGCTGGCAAGAAACGGGTCCTCACCCGGTCCCTCTGAAACACGACCCCATCTTGCATCACGGGCAACATCTATCATTGGTGCAAAATTCCACTGAATCCCATACGCTCTGGATTCTTTAGCCGCCATTCTTGCCGTTTCCTCAAATAATTCATCGTCAAAGGAACACGCCTCTGCGATAGAAACAGGATATACACTGCGAAGGCCGTGGATAACATCAAATCCGATAATTAGCGGGATTCCGAGTCGGCTTTCTTCTACGGCAATCCTTTGCACCTCATTGGCTTTTCTCGGGTCACTCCCAATAACTGAGCCAACGAGCCCTGCCCGAATCTCATCTTCATGATAATCCCGCTCAGCATTATCCATAAGCTTCTCAAGTTCAGCACGGGTAATCCGTCCATCCTTAATCATCTCACGAAGTTCCGAAATCGGCACATCAAATCCACCCACAATGGAAGGAGATTCCTGATTCATCTGACCTATTTTTTCGTCCAGGGTCATTTGCGACAGCAATCTCTCCACTCTTTCTTTCTGTTCCTCTGTGAGTTTCATAGGTTACACCTCATCTGTTCTGATATTTCATTATGATTATCTGATAATTTCAATCTCTTTTGGAGAATCTATATCCGTTATCAATTTTTCATTTTCCCTTTTACATTTTACACTGATATTTCCGTAAGGGGTTGGATATTCAACCTCTATCCACTCTAAATCACCGAGATTTGGTGAAATTTTCACTTTTTTGCATCCAGGCTCAAGAATTTCTATTCCGCCAATCTGCTCCATAAGGAACGGAGTTGGCCCGCCTGCCCAACCGTGGCACAAGCTCTTTCTGAACCCTGTGAAACAATTTCTGCCGAAATCACCGTGGATATCCTTCATTCCATCAGGAGTAATCTCGTCAATTCTTCCTGAGCCGTTGAGCCAGTCTATATCAAACTCTTCCCAGAATGTTGTTGCGCCAATATCAAGCATTGCTCCCCAATAATCCCTGATTATATCAAGTGCCTCTTTATGTTCCCCAAGCATCGCTTTCGCTTTCAGCACATAATATCCGATAAAAGTTGACATTTCTTTTGGTGAATTTCCGCCAACAACCTTTTTAGCAAATTCAGGATTTCTGCCCGATAAAATCGTGAGTCCTGAAATTCTTTTGTTTGTCTTGTAGGTTTCTTCCTTTAAAAGTTCGCCTCTGTACGCTCTGCATTTTTCAGCACGGGCATCGTCGCCGAAAGCATCAAACATTTTAGCGGCACAGTCAAGGGCAATACATAAAATAGCTTTTCTCCCCTCTTCTTTATCGGATTCCTCCAAAGAGCTCCAGTCAACAAAGCCTTCCATCCCTTCGCCTGACGGTGCACCATTATCCAGCCACCCGAATATCTTCTCTGTCAGATTTTCAAGATATTCTTTTTGCTTTTCAAGATATTCTCTGTCTCCCCAGTGCATAAACCAGTCATACTGAATGATAATCCACCACATACTGTATGTGGCAATTCTGTTCATCCATTCATCAGACGGTGTGGAATTTTTCACGAACTCAAGGCTTCTCGGAACACTCTCATCTTTCCCGAACACACATCTTACCGTTGAAACTTCGGGATGCATATCTCCTATCCACACAAGTCTGTCTCGTTTTGCTCCGTCCCAGATATAATCGTGGACATTGAGCAAAACAGTATAAGCACCAGTTTTCCATATCTCGTTAATTCTTTCATCATTACACTTAAAGCTTCCCTTATACTCTAAGTCTCTGATATCTGTCACGGCTGTTGCGCAATACAGAGAAACATCTCCGCCAAGGGGCTGAATTTTCACAAAGCGGAAACCGATATTCCCCACGCTTTGCATACTTAACCTTACTGCAGGAATTTCATACTGACGAATAGAGTGGTGGTTCCCCGAATTTTTTTCACCAAGCTCTGTCAGTGTTTCCATAACACTTTCCCCAAAAGTAACCCTGAGTTTTGTGTTTGCATCCGTTATACTTTGTACGAACAACATTATACCGCCGTGTATTTCCTTGCCGTAATCAAGCAGAATATATCCGCCGTCGTTTATTCTTGTGCAATCCTTTGCTATTCCATATTCAAGACCTTCCCGTATAAAAGGAATCTGGGTGAATTTCTCACCCAGAATATTTTCCTGACAAAAGGCTTCCTCGAATTTTATTATCTTCGATGGATTTAAATATTTTTCCATATTAGTAGCCTCTTGTTTTCCAGTCAAGAACCTCCCAATCTGCCGGCGGTTCACCAAAGTCAATAACATCCATTGTCACACCGCCTGCAAGAGCAGATTCGTGTGCCATAAGTCCCGGAATATTCCATCTTGCAACTTCCCAGATATTTGTTGGGGAGAGTTTTCCTGTATAGTAAGCACGACAGAAGTCATCAATTAAGAAATGATGTGTTCCGTTGTGGCCATTAACCAAACCTTCATATTCTTTCGGCAATCTTTCAACCGGATGAACAGGAGAAGTTTCAAAGAATCCCATAGCGTGAACAATTTCGTCAACAGCTTTCTCATAGTCAGAGTTTATAAGATCTGAAACTGATTTCGGCTGAAGCTTAGCTGTTACATCTTCTGTCTTTGCATTCTGACCATACTGATTCTCGCCCTCTAACTTTTCTGTCCATGTAGAAAGGTGATGTCTTGCAACAGAGAACTCATATGCACCGTCACTGCCATAGAACTGTGAGATATAAGTTTCAGGAGATTTCCAGCCAACACAACGGTTTTCACTGATTCTTGCGATACCGCCGTTTGAAAGTTGTAAAAGCATAACCTCATTTGAGAATGGGTTGTTATATCTGTTCTGACCGTCAGTTCCGTAAATATCCGTTCTCGGACCATTTGCAAACCCGAATGCAACTACTTTCTTAGCGTATACGCCAGGCATTGCACTAAGCACGGTTGAAGTTGAATGTGTTGGATAATAGAATGGCGGAACGCCTGCAAATTCTTTCCAGTTTTCACCGCCTGAGCTACGGAATGATGCTTCCATATTTCTTATATCGTGGTTATACTGTGCTTCACCATAAGTAAATGTTCCGAAAGTACCTTTTGCATATTCTTCACGGCAGAAAATTGCAGGTGCTCTGTAAAAACCTGTTTCACCCATTGAATATGTAAGTCTTGTTTCAGTTACAATGTCAATAATTTCCTTAAATTCTTCAATTTTAATAGAGCCTGGAACTGCACTGTATACATGTTTTCCCGCCTTTAACGCCTCTATAACCATAGGGCCGTGTTTAAATCTTTGTGTGAATATTGCAACAGAGTTAATTTCATCTGACGCAAGAGCCTCTTCAAAAGAATCTATGATACCAACACCGAATTCTTTGGAATACTCCTCCGCTCTTTCTCTGATAAGGTCACAAACAACAACCTTTTCAACAAACGGATGCACTTTAAAAAGTTCAACAAAAAATCTTGCAAATCTTCCGCAACCAATAATTGCGATTTTAATTTTTTCTTCTCTGAATGCCATTTTACATTCTCCTTTTTATATAAATTTATTTTGTTTCAGTAAAATTCCACGGTTTTTCTCTTTTTAAGGTTTCAAACTGTTTTGTATCAAGCTTCCAGTCATCACCCTCCCGGAATTTCTTATGGAATGTCTTTGTCAACACTCCCTTTTCTTCCAGATGAATATAACAAGCTCTGTCACAAGCTCTGCCACAGATAGATGTGCGATAGAAATGTTTTGCCGGCGGATAGAAGAAAGTTGCGTCCATTATCTTCTTCGCAAGTTCTATATCAATATCCGCTTCGCCTGCTATAATTTCAAGTCTGTTTTCAAAATCTATATATGCTTCAGATGGCATAAACGGATTTTTACTTCCGTTTGCACCGTTATAATACACTCCGCATTTCCAGGAGTCCATCTCGCCGTTTTCCGAGATAGCCTTACCCGGGCAAGCCTTTATACACTCTCCGCACTTATCGCAAAGTGATGGCTCAGGCATATCTGTGCCTTCGATTTCTGCATCAGTAAGAATGAAACAGTATCTTATAAACGGACCGTATTCAGGTGTTAAAAGTGAGTTTATCATACTTTTTTCGCCAAGTCCGCACTTTACAGCACAATCAAGGAAATCTATCTGGTTTTCAGCCTTTATACCTCTAACAACATCGGTATAATCCACTTCAGGATTTGTTTCGTTTTCCTCATTCATAATAAGCTGATTTCTTCTTTGAGGGATTGCCTCAAAGCCTTCGTCATCAAGGAAGTTACTTACATTGATAAGTGCCAAAGGCATAACAGTTTCTTCAAGATTCTCAACGCCCATTGTTGTGTACTGATAATATGTTGTTCCCTCTTCAACGCCACGGTAAATACCGCGGAGTACTCTGAAACCGAGACCAATAACAGTTTTCACATTTGGGAATATTTTAAATATTGCATCATCTTTATCAAATCTGTCGGCAGGGGCAAATCCAACAATGTCTGCATCATACTTTTTCGCAAGGTCTATGATTTTGTTTCTCATATTCTGCCCACCTCCTTAAGATGTTTATAACACACAGTTTCACAGGATTTTCCGCAAAGACAAGGCACATAGCCAAAATGTGTGTTTGGAAGAATTTTTATATCATCGTAAATCGCGATAGCACTTTCTTTATCGAAACGCTTTTCTCCGTTTAAAATCGCATCTCTTTCAGGGTGGTCCTTTAAGAAATCGTCTGTGATAAACGGATTGGATTTATGAGCACCTCTGTAATACACACTGCACTGCCAGGTATCCACGCCGTTTTCCGAGATAGCCTTACCGGGGCAAGCCTTAAAACATTCTCCGCATTTATCGCAAAGTTCTTCCTTAAACGGCTGGTCAAACTCAAGTTCCAAATCGGTTATTATAAACACAAAACGCATATATGTTCCGTGTTTTGGAGTAATCACCTTTCCGTGCATACCAACACTTCCAAGCCCGCAGACAACCGCCGCCTTGTTATAGTCAATAATAACATCAGGAACAGGCTTTCCGTCTGCAACAGGACTTGCAAACTCAAGCTCATACACTTTGCTTACCTCAGGATTCATAGTCTTATCGCCCTGAATTTTAATTCCGGGTATGTATCTCTGAAGACAAGCATCATAACCTGCATCTTCAATAATTCTTCCCATTTTAAGGAGGAAGATTTCCGCAAAGGCTTCGTCAATATATTTAACTCCAAGATTAGTGTAATTATAATACTGACTTTTAATATCCATTGCATTATAAAGACCTTTTGGAACTTTTATTCCGAAACCAATTATGCTTTTAGCATTAGGAAGAATGGAATAGGGATTTCTCTGTGGGTCATCACCCTTAAAAAGTTCAGGATTACCGATTCCGCATATTGATGCGCCGTATTCCTTTGCTTTTTGTTTTATAAATTCAGCATTTATCATGTTACTCATCTTTCCATCCTCCATGCCTTGCTTGTACGAAGCGGTTCTTTAAATCTTTCTTCCATACATCCGCCCTTTTTCTCAAGCACGGACACACAACCTCTTATACAGCCTCCGCATTTCGCCATATTATATCCAACCCAGCTTGGGAAATACTTTTCAAGCGCCGTATATACTTTCATAACCTCTTTTTCATTGGCATCATTTGTAACGCCTTCAAGAAGGTCAAGCATACCATTCTCATTTTTATCAAAAACATCCTTTGGAACAAACGGATTATAATATCTTCCGCCGTGGGTATAGAACGCATAGCAACGCCACATATCTATATCGCCCCACTCGCATACTTTTCCGCCGATATTTACGGAAACTGTCTGTCCTGAATTTATAGCAGGAATACATCCGCCCGGACATTCTCTTACACAAGCACCGCATTTTCTGCAAAGGGGCTTTCCTGAATACATTTCATCATATTCAAGCTCTGCATCGGTAAATATAAATGCAACACGCTGAAGCGGTCCGAACTCAGGAGTTAAAAGCATCTTACTCCAGCCGATTTCACCAAGTCCGCAGGCAACTGCCGCAAGTCTGAACTGGAACTGCAAATCAGGCGGAACTTTCCCCTCTGATACTTCACGGGTAAACTGAACACTTCTGTGATGTGCAGTTTTTCCCTTTGCGTGTTTGCTTACCTCAATCTGTTCTTCTGGCGAAAGGGTGTTTCCGGGACTTCCATCCATATCAGAAACAACTCCTCTTGCACCTGTGTTACGGTATACAACCGCTTCATAACCCTCGTCTTCGATTACTCTTCCCACATGATGCAAAACTGCAGGGGCATAAATCTCGTTTATACCGCCATACGCCATTGATGGATACTGATAAAACTGAGTTCCCTCTTCAATACCTCTTTGAACACCTCTTGGTATTCTGAACACAAAACCGATTACGCTTTTTGCATTCGGAAAGAGATAGCGTGGGTCCATTTCCTTCGGCGCGCCTTCAAACCTTGACATAGGTCCAATACCGCAAGCATCAGCACCTGCTTCGAGCGCCGCTTTTTTTATCATCTCACTGGTTAACATAAACATCCTCCTTTAACTTTATAAACTTTATAACATAATCAACATCTCTATATTGACTATAACACATTTTTCTGCTATAATCTATAACATAATCAACAACTTTTATAACAAAACAAACCAACGAGGGTTTCATTATGCAAATTTCAGATTTAAATCCACATATAAGATACGCAAGAATGCACAAAGCAATATTTTCCAAAGGCTACAAGTCAAGCAAATGCTACGACTGTCGTCTCTTCTTTTTTTATAATACTGAGGGAAGTGCTGTCATAAACAAAGAAGAATATAATATTTCACACAACACCGCAGTATATCTTCCACCCAGAAGTGAATACAAATTTAATATTAAATTCACGGATATAAGCAAAATCATTGTTATAAATTTCGACCTTATAAACGACTTTAGCCACATAAAATCCTCGCTCCACACAGGAACTAAAGACAATTTCAGTGAAAGCCGTGTTCCTGATTATCCCCTTTTATCTCAGCTTTCCGCTCCGATTATAAAAAACATTCCGCAAATCGGCCGAAACCTTACCAAATGCACAGAAAACTTTATTATAAAGGATTTGCTTTACAGAGAAATCTCCTCATCAATTTTAAAAATGTGTCTTTTGGAAATCATAAAAGAATCCTCAAAATCCTCACATTCAAAGCTTTGCGAGGATATACTTTCTTATGTCCACGAAAACTATTCCGACACATCCTTAACAAACGAAAGTATTGCAAAAAGGTTCTATCATCATCCCTATCATTTAAGCAGGCTGATTAAACAGGAAACAGGAAAAACTCTTCACCAATACATAATATATTATCGGCTTCAAATCGCAAAGGACTATCTCATAACAACCCAGTTTGATATGTCAAAAATTGCCGAAATATGCGGATTTTGTTCTTCCGCATATTTCACAAAACTATTCCGCCAAAATATCGGTATGACACCGAAAGAATACCGAAAACTTCAACTGAACACCGAGATTTAAAACAGATTACTCTATAATCCCGTAGAAGATTTTTTCTTCGTTATATTTGTTTGCAATACTTCCCGTTATAACCAACTTAATTAAGTTTTCTCCCTCTTTTAAGAACTTGCCAATTTCAAACTTATGGTTAAAAAATTCAACATCGCAAAACTCGTCATTGACATAACATTCCGCCATTTCTTCACACTTAACTTCAAAATAACAGTTTTCCGTTTCATTATCGTTTACAAATGACGCAATATATGTTTTTTTGTAATTTTCTTTATCTTCTTCAATCAGGTTAAATACGAGATTATCAATCTTCCTGCTTTCAGGTTTAATTTCAAAATCATCATCGGTCTCTGAGAAAACATATAGAATGCTCTCTCTCGGCTTTAAATCAAGCTTAATCTTTGAACTCTCCGTTTTATAAGCAGTTCTGTTCCACAAATCAACCTCTATCGCCTTACCCGAAATATTGTGATTTACTTCTGTCTGAATTTTGCTCTCACCCTCATTGAACGCAAAAATCATATGCACGCCATTTTTGCAAAGATGTGTCAGGCGCAATTCCTTTTCTGTTTTTGACAAAGAAATCTCTCTGTCCTTTACCTCATCAACAGATTTTATTATATTAACGGGCAAATCCGTTTCGCCCATCACATATGAATATGCGTAATCACCGATTTTAAGTTTGCTATCCTCAATCTCACACTTATCAAGCATAGAATACGGAACATAGTTAAACTCAACCTGATTTTCAAAGAACTCCTTAACAGAGTCTTCTTTCATATTTCCGCTGTTACAAAGCACAGCCACATCAGCCATATTAACGGAATCGGTCATTATATAAGAAACGCTCTTCATATAATCTGAAAACTTTTTATAGTGTTCCCACCATATATTATTAGGTCCCACATCCGGCGGACGCTCACCCGACCTTTGCTCTCTGACGCTATAGAAAAACGCATGAGGAATAAACATATTCACGCCACGGACTCCAAGCCAGTCTATATACCATTTCATATCCTCAGCAGGCATATACCACGGTATTCCGTCACGAACACAAACGCCGAAACATTCATTGGCATTTCTCTTTCTTCCAAGATATTTTGCCGCATCTGCCGAGCATTTTGGCATAACGGAATCTATCCCCGTCGTGCCACCCGTTTCAGGTCCTATTCGTCTTAAAACAACATCCTGTCCGGGAATATGGAAAAATACTTCCTCGTCTATGTCGTTGCTTTTTGCAGGGTGTCCCATTAAAGCGATATTATGCTCTTCGCACCACTTACACAATTTACTGTAATATGTTTCGTTAATTTTTTCGCCTATAATCTTTTTATGTATAGCCGTTGTTTTATTTTCCTTATTTTCAAAAAGAGCAACCAGTTCTTCAGGCTTTCCGCCTCTTGCCGTCAACTCATCTAAAGCCCCGTCATACCATGCCTTAAATTTAAAGCCACTGCCTCTGCCTGTGCTGGAAGGTTCATCTGTGAAGAAACCGATTATTGTATTTCCGAAATATTTAGCAAGTCGCTTATAATATTCATCGTGAGTCAATTTAATAAAAAGGTCAACCGCATCCCCATTCAGAATATCCGCAGCCTTTGGCACATTCTCTCTCTCATCGTCTTCATCGAAATGGATCCCTCTTAAAGTGCCGCCTGACTCTTTAAACACAATGAATCTGCCGTCATCAAGTTTTGCCACCACTTCGCCGTCATTTTCGTTCTCCGTAATAATAATACCTCGAGCCGCAAACTCAGGATTCGCTTTAACAACCTTTCCGCAGGCAGACCCTGACGGATACATTCCCTCATCATAGAGAACCACTTTCATTCCAAGCTCGTCTGCCGTTTCAACTATATAGCAAATCACATCAAAGAACTCATCGGACAGATACTCGATTTCATCAGGCACTCCTATTCTCGGATGCAAAACAACGCCATAAACGCCTTTGTCGCAGAAATCCATAAGTTGTCTTTTAAGTTCCGCTTTATCAAAATAATCATTTAAAAACCAGAATGGAATCGGCGTAAACTCATTTGACGGATTTAATATATCGTTTATCAATTCCTTAGCATTTCCGCAATTTTCTTTACATCTCACCATAATCACTCCTTTTGCAATATCCAATCTATTGTTATACACATCAGGGAATGGCAATATAGCCATTCCCTGATATATAAAGTCTTATTTGTATATCAAGAACATTTTTGCCTGCATTCTCGATGTAATTATAACAATCTTTGAACATTCATCAGGGTCATTCTTGTATGTGACAGCGTCACCGATAGTTCCTGCATAAACAGGTGTTCTTGTCGTCTTTGTATCATATATAACAACAGGAGTTGCTCCTACTCTGATTGCATAGTCAAACGCATTTCCGCTCTTATAGCCTATCTTCAATACATCGTCAACGACATTGTTTACATAACCGCTGAACACCCCGCAAACATCGTTTAAGGCACTGTTTACGTTTTCATCGCCTTTACGGTAATCATATAACACAGTACACTCACTCAGGCTTCCGTTATTATTCTTGCCAAGCTTAACCAGTGCGCCAGGCTTTGCTCCGCTTTTTGAGAACAAATCACTGTTGTTAGCTGATGCACTTATGCTGACGAAGACATTTCCCTGATAGCCATTGAGAACCTCAACGCTATTACCTTCTTCGTCAATGCCCATTCCTATATCCTCAACAATTATCGGATATTCAAATGTAGTGCTTTTAGAGTTATAACCTTTCGCAAGGATGTATTTACTGATACCGCCCTCTTCCGATGTCTTGTAGCTCTGCGCATATATTCCCGAATCATTTATCAGTCCTGTGGCAGGCAAAACAGCAAACTCTTCATCATTTACTGTTTTATAGTTATCCGCAATCGGGATTGAGAATACAACCGTATCAACATCAAATACTATCTTCTCTCCAATTCTCGCCGTTGCACCCCCAACTCGTATCTGTCTTTGTTTCATCTCAGTCTCCCCTTCATTTATGAAAGGAACATCAACTGCCAGCGAATTATTTATTTTGTCAGGATTTTCAATCGTATCAACTTCTCTGATTTCGTCCGCAGAATTCTTCATTATGAGTGCAAACTGAGGAATAAACTCTCGTTCTCCTGCAATAAGTGCATCCTTAACCGCCTTTGCATCTTTATACTTTCTGCCGTCAATGGTAACTCTTTCAGCAAACTCCGAAACAGTTATTTTTCCGTCCTCTGCAAGATATTTAATGCTAAGCACATTATCCAGACCTTCCTTAATTGAAACATCTATTAAAAATGCACCTTCAAACTTACGGTCAGCAACCTCTATATATGCAATCTCGCCACGAACATCAAGATAAGCATTTACATCATCCCCTATGGAAACGCTCACATTTTCTGTCGATTTATCCAAACGGTATGTTGTGTCGTTTATTGAAATATTATAATAATTCTTATCAGTTTTTACCTGCTTAACAGTTCCAACAATCATATTATTGGTTACAATAACCTCAATGTGCTTTTTATCTTTTGATTCATACACACTAAGGACAGAATCCTGCTTAATATCCTCAAACTTCATATCGGTAAGTCCCGACATTTTGATTGCGAATGTGTCATACATTTCTTCTTTAAGAACAATATTCTTCTGAACGAGCTTATCGTAAATCTTAAAGTCTAAGGCATTTATTGAGCCAACAACATAGTTTTCGTATTCCTTTACAACAGCAACAGTATACTTATCCTTGCTCTTAACAAGTTTAAGCTCATATTTATTTTTGTTAAACACCTCATCATAACCTGACTCAACAACGCCACCGTTATAAATAAGAGTTATTCCTCTGTCTAAATTGATTGTTTTCTTTCTGTTGTTTTTATCGTAATAGGTATATTCAAATGTTTTCTTATCAAAGCTTGCACTGTAATCAACATTTATGGTGAAAACTTCGTCAGTATTATCTCTTGTAGCCCATAATATTGTTTTATCGTGGTCCGCTTTTCCCTGATGATAGAAGAACTCAACGCTCTGCCCTATATAATCGAACATATTTGTATCTCCGCTTTTATAGGTTACATCACCAATCAGAACCTCGCCTTTATTCAGAGTTCCGTTGTCAACAGTAATGCAGTTTGCACCTTTGACAACGCCCTTTTTATAATACACATTTCTATGCAAGGATAAAATGGATACCCCTTCTGCCTCATTGTATACTATATCCCCGTCGTTATATATAACAGGCTCCATAACATTTGTTTTCATCGCATTATAAATCAGAGAAAACATATCTGACATAATCAATTTTTCGTTATTGCTCAAACCTTTTGTTATATCAACTTTGTTAGCTACCTTAATATATCCGGTCGGGAAACCACCGCTATACTCTGCATACAAATCATATCCCATTGCACTTAAAATGATTTTGTATGCCTCGTTCTTTGTAATCGTTGTATCAGGATAAAACATTTTACTGCCCGACCCAGATATTACGCCCAATTCAGCTAAGTTTGAAATTTCATTATATGCCCAATGTGTTTTCGGTACATCATAGAAATACACATTTGAGCCACCATAAACCTTTTTGTCCATAAGTCTTGCAACTGCCGCCGCAAAATCAGCTCTTGTCACCTCGGAAGCTATCGGGACATTATAATCATAATATTCAGGAATGATTTCAAACAGTTTGAGTGCAGACATCATTTCCTTTATTTCTGAGGATATAGAAACTCCCTCGGATGTGGTTTCTGCTCCGCTAAATGTAATAACATCCTCGTTTTCAGCGTTTACGGCAACAAAGCTACAACATAAAATAAACGCCAGCAGACAACAAATAAATCTTTTGCTTAATTTAATCATAGTTAGTCACCTCCCCTTTAACCTTGTAATTGTCCGAGTACACGATATACCATTTTTGCCGCCTCAGCTCTTGTTGCATAATTGTTTGGTGCAAAGCTTGTCTCTGAAACACCGTTAATTGCCCCCATATTATAAAGAGCACTAACCGCAGTTTTTGCATAAGGTGCGATTTCATTGCTATCTGCAAAGTGCAACTCACCGCTTACCATATTAACGCCACGATACAAGAGAGCATTGTATATCATAACAGCCATATCCTGTCTGCTGATATTCACGCCAACGCCAAAGTGTCCGCCGCCAACACCGTTTGCAACACCTAAATCCGCCGCAATGTTAATATATGGAGTAAACCATTCGCCTGCATTTGCATCTGCGAAGATATTTCCGCCATATTCATATTCCGTCATATCAAGAGCACCTACGATAATTTTCGCAAATTCCTCTCGCATAACATTTCTTGACGGAGCGAATTTATTTTCGGAAACGCCGTTAATTATTCCCTTGTCGGCAAGACCTAATATACTCTCGGTTGCCCATTCATAATTATCAATATCATTAAATTCCTTTGTAACGGGAACGAGTTCGGTCTTTTCAACAGTTTCAAGCTTAACAACACTGGAAGTTGACTCTCCTTTGCTGCTGCCGCCACCCGATGAAGAGCCGCCGCCACCGCCGCCTCCTCCGCCACCACCGGAGGATGAGGATTTGTTTTTATCATATTCTTCTTTGAAAGTTTTACCGTTTTTATAACTGTTTCCCATCAACGCCTTACAAGCAGTCGTTGATACAGGAGTGCTGATACCTACGGCATCACCGCATTTTTCCAAAACTTTCTTAAGGTCGCCGTAGCCGTTTCCGTATTTCGCAGTAGTCAGGATTAAGCCTTCCTTTATCTTTTCTTCAAACTTGTCCACGCCTTCAATATTCTTTCCGGATACAAGCTTACCAAAATAAGCACTTACCTCGCCGTCATAAATCATCTCTGAAGATAGCGTTTTAACATTCTTATCAATAAGCAATTCATTCATATATTTTTCAACATTTGAAAGCTTGTTCTGGTTAAGATATTCTATTGCAACATAAGTCTTAAAGGCTTGTGCGTTTGCTGTTTCATCATTTGCATCCAATGAATTTTCTTTAACATAAGCAAAATACGCCTCAAGCTCATTATCTAAAGTATCACCTTTGGCAAACCCAACCTCAAAGTTAAGGCTTTGTCTTTCTTCATTGATTATTCTTTTAAATTCTTCAAAGTCACTATTCTTAGCCGCATCGCTCAAAGCTTTGCAATCTGCCACAAAGTCAGGATATGCGTTTATATAAACTTCATCAATATCAAGCATTTTATCATCAACAAATATTCTTGCAGGATACACTCCCGATTCAAGTGTTGAGTCCAAATTTTGCTTTTCGTCAAATCGAATCTTAACAGAATATGCACCGTTTTTAACAGGCGACTGTCCTCTGTAAAGTACCATTTCGTCTGTTCCGGTTTCAAATGAGCCTTCAGGTTTCAGAATCTGCACTGTCACATATTTACTGTTTTCACCTGCAACCCCCTGAATATTCAAGGTGGACTCATTATATGAATATGTAACGGTTGGCTCTGATACAGTTACTTCAAATTCTTCGTCCGCATTTCCGCCTATCTCAAAAGATGCAACATAAGCTATTGAATTTTCAAAGCTTTCCCAAAGGCAAACGGAAACTCTGTCAATCTCTTCAAGATTAACAATATCGCTTGACGGAACGATAAACGGAATTGTTTCTGCTCCCATTTCTCCTGCAGAAACAGTTTCTCCCTCAGCACTCTCTGTATAAACGAGCATATCGTCACTATAATATGACACGCTCACAAAACTGCTTATTTCTTCATTACTGTTGTTTGCATATTCAATATAAACATCGATTGTTTCGCCGTTGACAATATCACTAAGCTCTGCAATCTCTGATTCCCCGATTTTAACCGATTCTATTGCCATAAATTCAGGTTTCTTGTTTGTTGTTGTGAAACTGTATGTCACTTCTCTTCCAAGACTTTCGCCAAAAATATTCTCAACAGTTTCAGGAATATATAATGTATAGGTTTCGTTTATATCAAGACAATTACTGATTTTCAAAGTATAAGCATTATGGCTGTATTCTGGAACATACTCAACCGCATTACCCTTACTGTCTTTAAGAGTAATCGTTTCAGCATTAGTGCTTTCCTCTGACATAGTTGTTCCGAACGGAAGCTTTATAGATATAACCGCAGGAGATACTGCATCTGTATTTTCAACAACGACGCCTCTGTAATCCGTAATAGCAATATCCTTCGGGCTGATTTCAGGCTTAGCAAGATAATATTCAAGCTTGAAATCATCAATACTAACGGTCAAGCCTTTGTCTGTTCTAAATAAAACATTTCTTATAGCCTCATATTCTCTTGCCTCTTCAGGAGTTGCCGCACCAAAAGGACCGCACCAGTTAAGCTTATGGTCAAAGTTCTTAATAAGTGTTCCGTCAGATTGCTTAACAACATTTGTGTTCAGGTTGTTTCCAAGTAAATCATAAATCAGCACAACATCATACCACTCGCCACTATCAAGAAGATTTGTTCTGTCATAATCCGCACTTGCTGTCTGAATTGCCGCCTTAAGTTTACCATTTTGATAAAGCGCACCAAGACCAAACATTGTCAATTTATAATCATCTAAAGTACCATCCAGCGACTCCGCACTTAAAACTTTGAATAAGCCCGTAGCCCCACCATTTTCAGTCATATCGTCAACACAGAACGAAAAGCTGAGTTTCAGACTTCCCTTTTCCATCTGGTTTTCCTTTGTGAGGATTGGCTCATCAGGGAGATACTCTATATTTGTAGGGTAATATTGTCTAAAACTTGAATTATAAGGCGAATCCAACTGTATCCACTTATTTGTCGGGTCGTTTTCGTCCGCTAATATGGCATATTTACTGTATTTATTCTCCGATTTAAACTCAGAGCTTTCCCTAAAAACATTCTCACGAACAGGAAGGTTATGCAATGTTCCTGAAAACCCTGTATATTTATCAAAATTATCCTCATATATAACTCTGTCAGCATCAGTAGTTTCTGCCATAGAAACTGTTGGCAAGGATAACGCCGTAACTGATACCGCAAGTGCTAACACAAGGTTAAGAATTTTATTAAGCTTCATTTAAGTTTTACCTCCAAAAATGATTGTTTATTTAGAAAGTTTCATTGTTCCGAACAATTCAACATTTTTATTCGTTCCAATACCTGAACAGTATTCAATCCAGCCCCTTCTTCCCTGACCGTCATTGTCATTTACAAGAACTGAGAAACGATAAGGCATTCCGGGATTCGGAACATAATTCTCATAGAAAAGCTCGTCCCACGGAATAGCAAGTTCATAAACCGTGTAGGTATCAAATCTCTTTACAACAAGCTTCGCATTTTCGATTTTAACATTTACAGGTGATTCGTAAGCTGTTTTGTATCTGAAAGCAACATTTCCCTCACCGGGAACATATGCTATACCAACCTCTGTAAATAACACTGTATCCATTGCATTAACCGCATCGTGATCATCTATACCGAACTGTATACTGTCGCCTCTCCACAGGTTCGACGCCCCCGTAGGCGAATAAGAAACGGAATTCATATTATCTCTTACTATTCCCGCAAGATAGAAGTATTTCTCGTCCCACTGCATCGTGCCGTTGAATGACAAATCATCCGCACCTGTCCAGTCAGCTATCTGTTTAGTATCCTTAAGCTCATCAGCGCCAATCCACACGGAATTCCATTCACCAGGACTGATTATTCCGTCAATTACCGGTGGCGTTTCTGTATAGCTTGCCGTTGTGAAATCAAGCTTCGTTATTTCAGTTGTTTCATAACCACTGTTAGTCTTAACAACCGTTGTCATATCCATAACCTTTTGAATAGAGCTCTCAGGAATTGTATAATAGAATGTCGTTTCCTCACGAGGTGCTAATTCAAAATCTCTTTCTCTTGCAAGTTCAGCAATTTCTTCAGGCTCTGTCACCTTAACACTACCACTGATATTTGATGTGTTACAAAGACTCTTTACTGTAACTTCCGCTCTCCAGTGAATGGAGTTTTTGGATACCTGTGAAGTTTTAACCACAACATCAATAGGATGTGTAATTAAAATTCTGTGTTCCTGTGTGTAAACAACATTTCCCGCATCGTCTGTAACTGTAACATTAAATTTAATTTTTTCCGCATTTTCCACAACCTGAAGGTTAATTTTTGCGGTATTCCCTGAAAAGACAGGCTCTTCCAACAATTTCAGAGAACTTGGAATATCAATCTTGATATTCAGGTTCTTATTTGTGTTTTTCGTGTAAATAAACTCAACATTATCGCCTGAAACAGTCGCTTTTTCAGTATCTTCACTTTTTACCAAAGCAACATTATCATCCGCAAGTTCAAAAGAACCAAAATCACCTACAACATAAACCGGATTATTCGCTACATTAAGTGTATAGATTCCCGTATCCGATGAAAGTCTTGCCATTTCGTTTCCGAAAACATCGTAAACAATAACATTTTTACAGCCAAGATTATAATTAACAACCACACCGCTATATACGCCTGAGAGTGCCATCATTACATCTTTGCCAAGCTTCTTGTTACGGAATTTCAAGGCATAGGCTCTGTCTTTTTCGAGGACTTTTTCAAATTCTGCAGTCCCGCCAACGAAGCTATTCATAGCGGCAACTCCAAGGTAACCGGGCTTTGCACTGTTCGCTGTTCTGTTCGCCTCAGGTAAACTGGTGTATCCTCTTTGCCAGCAGTTAAGAACACCCCACGACGCCTCCACATAAGAATCGTCCGCTCTGTCATAGAAGCAATAGTACATCATTTGGTCACACAAATCATACGCTACCGACATTGCATAAATCAGGGCAAGAACTCCAGGCTGTTCATCTTTTGGGGCTTTGTCTAGACTCGTCGCGGCACCCGTTTCAGTAATCCATAGCGGTTTAGGCTCTCCATACTGACTCATAAGTTCCCTGTATGATTTTGCAACGGTAATAAATTTCCGCTCGTCGAACTTATCTTTATCCCAGTCATAGTGATGTCCGCTTACTGCATCCATATAGTCATATGCACCAGCGTCAAACACTCTCTTTACCCATGTATATACATTAAGCGTATATTTTTCATCTGCAATACCTGCTGTATCACATCCGATAAGAAATGCGTCAGGATTTACCTTTTTAACCTCAGTGTAAACCGCCTTAACTAACTTTGCATACACTTCGGGAGATTCCAATGTCGGATTAAACGCCTTAATATTCCACTCATTCCACATTTCCCAGTGGTCAACAATTCCCCTGAGTTCCTTTGCCATAAAAGCACAGTATTTTGCAAATGCGGCAATCCCCTCGTCCGTATGTGGGTTTGCTCCACCATCATAGAACGAAACTCTACCCATAAATATACCAAGGATATTCAATCCGCTCGCCTTGATTTTTCTGAGCTTCTCTTTTTCACTTTCAGGGATTTCATATACCCCAGGTGATTTCTCAACCTCTTGCCATTTAAGGAAGTCCTCTCTTACCCATGTTCCGCCGGCTTGCTTAATCAAACCAGGCGTATAGTCAGGCGAGCCATATCCTCTTAAAAGATGCTGAGCGTAACCAACCATTGGGTTTCTGTCCTCGTCACTGATTTTCATACTAATCGAGAACTCCTGCTCGTGAATGTGCGTCGTAACATTTTCAGGATTACTGTTTATATAAGTCTGTTCTGTTGCAATAACCCTGTAAATCCCATACTTTTTAGGATTATCTATCTGAATATCTATTTTCTTATGTTCCATTGCACCAAGCGTAGTGCTTTGTGTATTCTCGGCAAGCAAATCATTATTGATGTCATATATTTCCGTTTTAACAGTTGTTGTTACATCTTCGGAAAGCTTATTTTCAAATTCGTGTGAAAGCTTTATCTCATCGTCAATGGAAAATATATTACCGATTTGAGCCGAGGACAATCCGTTATACAAAAGAGGTGTTCTTATAGGAACTTTCTTAACGGCTATTGAACCGAATGTAATCGCCCCGTAATTGTTCTTCGCCGTAGGCCACCAGATACCCAGTCTGAAATCGCAACCAATCTTGTTTGCAAACTTTGCGTCCTCCAAATAGAATGTATGTGTTTTCCATTCCATAGTACCGCCCAGTTCCACAACCAAAGCATCTCCGCCCCATTCGGTATTAGGGGTTGTATATTTCCCTACATCAGGCTTATGTGTATTATATGTAAGGTTAAATTTACCCTCAACATCATCAAAATACTCAACAATAACCTCAATACCTGTATATATCGGCAAGTTATACGCCCAGTTGTCATCAATATCTACGAGGATATATTCAGGTCTGCCACCGCCAACCTGAACGCCTGACATCAAACCCTCTCTGCCACCTTTAACAGTCGGGGTATATTCTGTTGAAATTCTCATACCTCTGGTCTCAATTTTAGAGCCGAGGATTGCCAGAGGATAATCTTCCTCTACGACATCCTCAACCGACGAGGCAGCAAATGTAACACTGCTGAAACATACAAGCATAGCCAATATAAAGGCGATACTTTTTCTCATATACTTCATCATTACCAGGTCTCCTTTTTCCGCTATTTTATCTCATAAGCGGCAACAAATGGTTTCATATTGTTTATATTCATATACATAATTTTAATCTTATCTACTCCGTTTTGCACACTGAAGCTTTTCTTTATCTCATTACCCACTTCTGTGCAATCTCCAATAGCCTTATCATCGAGCTGAGCAGATACAAGTTGTCCCTCTTTGTACTGTGCAATAATCAATACAGGCTCTTCGTCTGCTAAATCAACAAAGCCTCTGAGTTCAAGCTCAACAGGATTTGATGCATTCAACTCACTCATTGCATATACATCAACACCGCTTTGCATAACCTTTATTTCAGGAACCGAATAACTTAAAACCAAGTCATTCTTTTTCTTTTCCCTGCGCATTGTTGAGTTTGCATATACCTCAAACTGTCCCAGAATTTCCGGCATAATAAACGACATCTGGTATTCGCCGTAAGCATCCGCAGTCGCCTGACCTACAAACAAAGTACGCTCAGGGTCATACGAACTGAGTTCCTCACCTTTTGAAACAACCATAACCGTAACCAAGTCACCGGGAGCTTCTGCTACACCGCTTATAATAACTTTTTTCGTGTTCTCATTTACCGACACATTTAAGAATTCTGAACCCCCCTCAACCGGCCAGGTTAAATACATTGGTTCTGCTGAAATATCCAGAGCAAATTCTCCCGTATCTGAAACCATTTTATTAACGCAATTACCGTATTTATCATACACCTTTAGTTCGTTTGTGTCAAGTACTATGCTCTTTTCCACAGATGAGTCAATATCACCGTTTATGCAGAGCATAACATTGGAGCGAAGATTGTTATTTCTGAATTTAAGCATATATACTTCGTCTTGCTCAGCCTTTTCCATCCCCTCAAACACGGTGTTTCCGCCTGTGAAATAATTCATTGCGGCGATACCGAGATACGCAGGCTTTGCTCCATAAGGAGTCAGTTCTGCCTCAGGTTTATCTGTGAAACCTCTCTGCCAGCAATTAACCAATCCCCAGTTTGACTGAATAGCCGAAAAATCAGCTCTGTCATGGAATGAATACTGAATCAGCTTATCAAACAAACTGTAGCCCTTGTTTATTGCATTTACCAAAACCAAAGAATTGAGTTGTTGTTCATTTGTGCAAGGAGCAAGCCATGTTGTTTCTCCATCAAAAGTGCTGAACCCAATCTCCGAAAGCCAAATCGGAACATCCACAGAGTGTTTTTCCATTACTTCTCTCAGCCTTGCCGTATCGTCGATAAGCTGAGCTTCATCAACGCCGTCATCTTTTTTCCACGGATATGAATGCACGCTTATTGCATCCATCGCCTTTGTTCCATCAAGACTTTCCAACACCCTGTCAATCCAGGCATAGTCAATACTTCCTGTAACACAACCGATAATCGTATTATTTGGATTAACATTCTTTACCGCCGTATAAGCCTTTGCAAGAACTTTTGCATATACATCCGTTTTATTGTAATATCCTTCCGTGTCGGTTTCCTGTTTCACATTCCATTCGTTCCAGATTTCATAATGGTCTACTATTCCATCAAACTGCTTTGCAACATATTCACAATACTTCACAAAGGCATTTATTGCCTCATCACTTTTAGGGAAATTATAAAGCGGATTTGTTCCGTTTAATATACAAACAATTTTAAGACCGCTATCCTTTATTTTTTGAAGTTTCTCTATTGTTCCCTCTGGAATTGTATATACTCCTCTTGAATCTTTTTCAACCTTACTCCAAGACATACATTCTTCTCTGTACCAGGTTGCACCTGCATTTCTCATAAGAGTTGGCGTAACATCAACATCGCCAAAATCTCTGTTTACTATTTGCTGAGCAAATCCGAAATTCGGGTCAGCATTTTCCCCGGTTAAATCTATGCAAACCGAAAAGCCTTCCTTATAGGTCTTTGCATAAGTTGTCCCGTTTACACTGACAAGGATTGGCACTTCCAAAGTATAAACACCATATTTATCAGGGTTTTCAACCGCAAATTCAAAGGTTGCTTTTTCACCTGCAGGTATCTCAAGTTTCAATCCGGAATATTCCTTTATTGTGTTGTTGTTTTCATCCAGAACCTTGTATTCCGCCACAATGTTTGCAGTTGAATTTGATATATTTTCATATTCCTGTGTAAACTTGATAACTGTATCTGTTATAGAAAATATATTACCAATTTTCCCACTCTGGATATATCCGCTTGCAATCACGCTATCCACATTGACATTCCCTGCCGCAGACACGCTAAAGCTTGTTAATAGGCATACTAATGCTAATAAAAGTGCTGTTAATTTTCTCATATTATTTCTCCTGTCAATTTCTTTTTACAACATATTTTGTTTATTTTATTAAGCACAGAAAAGTGTCGGATAACTCCGGCACTTTTACTGTAATCATCAACTTATTCTCTCACCTCTGCGGATTAGCGTATATTCCTCTGTCCGCAATATGGTATCATACTTTTTATACTATCCCAGAGATAAACTGACACTCTGCTTACCTTGCTTAAATCAAGCTTATCCGCCCCAGGAACAGTCACACCGATATCATGACTTGCTATCAAACCACGCGCTGGAATATCATTGTTTGAATAGTATGAACTTCCAATCATTGTATTGTTCTCATCATAGAATCCAACAATCATCAGATATTCACCCTTGCTTGTCGTGCTGTTTGAACATTTTACTCTCGCCTTGATTTTATCGCCATTTTTGACATCTAAAACTGATTTAATGCTCACATCTGTCATTTCAATTTTTACTTCACCCTCAACAGTGGTAAATTCATATTTCCAATCCTCTTCAAGTTTAGCACCATCTTCGCCCTCTACTGTTTTTGGAACTGTAATGATAAATGTTGTTTTCGGTGCTAATGTCTTAGTAAAGTTTATTGTACAAACATTGTTTTCATATGTTGGCTTGTAATCAGTAAACACAGTACCAGAGCTTGATGCAATGCTGATATTAGCACTTTCTTCTGTTATAGGACTGCTGAAAGTAAGCTTAATAGTTGAGAGGGCAGGATTAACTTTTTTTTCATCTACAATCCTGTTTCCGTCAAAATCAATAACCTCAGAAATTTCCACACCCAACTGTGGCTTTTCCACATACTTAAGTTCAAAGTTATCAACATCTATGACCATTCCATCAGTTGCCTGCAACATAACACTCTTAATAGAGTTAAGTGCTGTTTCACCGTTATACAAGCCTGTTGAACGTTCAAAGGTTATCCCACTCTTTGTTTCAAGCATAGTTACTTTATTATTTTCTAAATCAAATGTAAGCTGTATATTAAACCATACGTCTTTTTTAACTGGTGTATATGAAGCTAAAGAATCATTTCCCAAATTTTTCGTTTGCACTCCGTAAACAACCTCATCGCCAGATGAGAAAGGCTGAACACGGAACATAGTATACTTAGCATCAGAAAGATTAGCTACATTATCAGCACATATTACTCTGAAAGATGGCGATGCTCCCTCCTTGGGTGAAGTTGCTCCATCGATGCAAAAGGAGAATTTCATTTGTAATTTCCCTCTTGTTTTCTGACTTGCTTTTGTAAGAATATTTCCATTCCATGGCATATACACTGCATTTGCATTTTTGTTTAATACAAAATATTTTCCTGTATCGTTAGTACCTAACGCATATGCAGATGCAGTGTTCTGAACTCTAAACTGAGAAATTTCTTTAAACAAGTTTGCCCCTGATGTAGTTGTCCCCGAAAAATCTGAGTATATATTGAAGTCATCTTCATACAAAAGTTCATCAGGATCAGCTTTCTTAGCCACATAATCATCTATATATACAACAGAGTTTTGGCTTGTAGCCTGGAATCTGATGTTTGCAATCCCCGGACAGCCATCAATATAGTTAATTCCGCCCACACGCTGTAAAGATTTTCCACTCGCATCAAAAATTTCAACTGAATAGTATCCAAGACCATTGTTTACAACAATTTTAAGTGTGTACCATGTATTAGAGTTAATTCCTGTTCCCCCAACACCTGCAGGGGAAGTAAATTCTGTATCACCCATATATGCTCCAGAACCGGTTTTAGTCAGGATATTATGTCTGTAAAAAATAGCTTTTTCGCCCTCTTTTTTAGCGCCAATACCTAATATTTTCATGTCCTTTGTTGCATAGAATTTAAAGCTAACCTCGTATGAAGCTTTTCCATATTCATATAAGTTCGCCTTCGCCGGATTTGTAATATTAGTTCCGATACCTGCTTCTGCGTGATATGTAAGTCTGAGCATATTATTATCATCTTTTTTTACGACGCTTGCGATAAACGGCGTAGTTTCCGTCACGGCAGATGCCTCGTTGAAAACAGTTTCGTTTTCATTAGCTCTTAATGTATACCACCAAGGAGACATATCGCAAAGTTCCTTCATTGAATTATATGTTGCAGCCTCGTCATCTCCCAGTACTGTATACCCTGTTTCAAAATTATCGCTGACAAGCACATCTCCCGCAGCTGCACTAACAGACGGCATAGTGATAAACACAACATTTGTAATCGCAATTATCATTGCCAACAAAATACTTAAACTTTTTTTCATTTTTTCACAACCTCCAAATTATATTTTATTTCCTTGTTTTGTGTGTATAATAAATTTTAAATTATTTACCATTCTTGTTTAAGCCGAAAATAAATTCCTCAAAACTGTAACTTTGTTCCATATTTGTATATTCTTGCTTTTTTTGCATTTTCTACGACATATATTACAATAATTTCTTCAAATCGGCTTGACATTTTTATAAATTATGATAAAATTGTATCACAGTTACAATTTAAAAGCTACATTTATTTTGTGGAAAACTTATCATATCTTGCTAAAAAGGAGTTTAGCTATGAAGAAGGAATTTGTACGAGTATCCCACCCGGGTGTAAATTTCAATATCCGAACAATAAGCATAGACGCAACCTCGTCATCTTATCTTCGGAAAACCCATTTTCACAATAATGTCGAGTTTATAATGGTGACTCAGGGAGAAATCACATGCAACATTGAGGGGGCCTTTATTTCCCTTGCAAAAGGGCAATGTATCCTTATAAATCAAAACATTATTCATCACATTGATATTGCCTCCGAAACCGCAACATTTACATATATTCAATTCAACATCAGCGATTTCCTCAGCAATACCAATACAATATATATCTACAATAAGGATAATGTTAAATATTGTATTGACAAAAGTCAAGGCGAGCTTTCCGCTATGTTTACCGATATCCTTGACGAATATACCAATCAACCTGACAACTACGAAATTTATATACATTCGTGTATATTAAAGCTTATTGTCTATATGTCAAGAATGAATATTATAAATATCAGAAAGTTATCAGGCAAGAATACCGACGACCTTGTTTCAAACACTATTAAGTATCTGCACGAAAACTACAGTCAACCGCTTACTCTTGACATCATAAGCAAGGCTCTTAATGTAAGCAAATACCATTTATCTCATGTTTTCAAAGATACCACAGGCTCGACTGTTATGGACTTTTTAACCACAATCAGATTTGCACACATAGAGGCACTCTTAATCAAAACAAACAAGAATATTTCCCAGATTGCTTATGAGTGTGGATTCCCGTCCATTCAGCATTTTAATAAGGTATTCAAAAAGAACAAAGGCTTATCGCCAACCCAATACAAGCGATACTCACATGAGGTTCTGAAAATGTAAATTATAACATAAAAGACTAAAATTTCAGCCTAATATAATTAAAAGGAGCGATTCAGATTGAACAAAATAAACATTGATTTCAGCAAAACAACAGGAACTGTTAAGCCTGTCCACAGCGTATGCTGTGCCCCCTATGGAGTAAATATGGGGCCCGACCAGACACATATTCAAAATTTCTTCACTGAGGCGAACATCCCCTATTGCCGTCTCCACGATTGTTGTACTTATTACGGTGGAACATACTATGTTGATATTCCAAATATTTTCCGTGATTTTGACGCTGACGAGAATGACCCCGCAAACTATGATTTCCACTACACTGATGAATATATCAGTGCAATTCAGAAGGCAAATACTGAGGCTTATTACCGCCTCGGCGTTACCATTGAGTGGGGCAGTAAAAAATACACCACATTCCCGCCTGCGGATTTCGAAAAATGGGCAAGAATATGCGAACACATTATAATGCACTACAATCAGGGCTGGGCAGACGGCTTTGAATATGGTATAAAATACTGGGAAATCTGGAACGAGCCTGAAAATCCGGGAAACAGATGGGGAAAATCTATGTGGAACGGAACAAAGGAAGAATTTTTTGAACTTTACAAAATAACTTCAAAATATCTCAGAGAGAAGTTCCCGGAAATCAAAATCGGTGGTTACGGCGGATGTGGTTTCTATGCTATCACAAGAGAAAACGCTCCTGCTTCACGAAAAGATTTTGTTACTTATTTCACCGACTTTCTCCATATGGTAAAAACCGAAAACTGTCCACTTGATTTTTACAGCTGGCACATTTACACAGGCGACGAAACCGAGCTTCTGGCTCACGCCAAATATGTCAGGGAGACTCTTGATGAATACGGTTTTAAAAACACCGAATCCCATCTTAACGAATGGAATATTAACGCAGAGGGTACGGGCTTTGCCGCAAAACACGATATGGAAGGCGGCTCGTTTAACGCAGCGGTTCTGTGTATGCTCCAAAACACAAACTATGTGGATATGGCACATTATTACTGTTTCACCATAGGCAGTATATATAACGGGTTTATGGACCAGAACACCCGCCAGGTTTGTCCGCCGTGGTATTCTTTTGTTGCTTTCGGAAACCTGTATAGACTGGGAACCGCCGTTGAAACTACCTGTGATTGCGACAGAATATATTCGTCTGCCGCAAAGAACAACGACGAATACGCCGTCTTAGTTTCAAATTACTTATGCGAAAATGACGAAGTTTCTATACATATTGATGGTTGTGAAAACGGGAAAACCGTTCAGGTTTTGTATATCACAAACGAAATCAGCCTTAAGGAGCAATTCTCATTCACATCTTCCTCTTCGATGGATTTGAATATTAAGCTCCCCAAACACACAGTTGTGCTTTTAAAAATTAAATAAAAAACATCGGCGGAAATTTCCGCCGACACTTCATAGCAGAACTGGCAAGGAAAACATTAAGTTTCCCTTGCCAGTTTAATTTTATTTCGCTTACGCCAGACCAGGCTTATGCTCGTTTTATTGAAAAATCAAACTTGATATTTTTATCATTCATCTGATATTTTTCCATAAGCTGAGGTCCGCAACTTCCAGAACCTATTCCGCTCACTTTATAGTCAATTCTGACATTGGTGAACTTGTCTTTTTCAAGCTCAAAATTATGTTTCTTATGTTCAAGTTCTTCCTTTGAATAGCTTGAAACATTAAATTCAAAACCGCTGTTTGACTCAAACACAAATCCGCCAAGTTTCAGATATTTTGTATTATAATGATTTCCGTGCTCCTGAGGTTTAATATAGTCAACATATTCCTTATCCGCATCACTCTGATACATTCCCATTTTTGAGCCGTGGTGCATATCAGCATATGATTCATAAGGACCGTAACCGAAATACTCAAATTTTTTCTCAGAAGTTTTGAACTCAAAACCAAGTCTTGGGAGGAATGTGCGGTAATCATCAAACTCGCCTTCAAAAGACACATCAATACCACCGTCAGCAAAGAATGTATATTTTGCAGTATATTTAACAAACGGTGCTCTCGATACAGAGGATAATGCGCCCTTAACAGTTATAACATTCCCCTCCGTTTTGCTTTCATAGACTTTACTGTGCATCTTGTTATAGTTCTCATCAAACCAGCGATTTTTAACCTTACGGTCATTATCTGTCGGCGCTCTCCAGACAGAAAGCTTTATTGGAGTTTTCAGGTAATCATCAATACTCTCAATATATCCGTAATGAAGATTGAACTTATACTCAAATCCGTCACCTGAAATTATGGCAAACTCACCATTTTCCGTAATCTTCGCACCATCTGCACTTGCACTTTCTATATTTGAGCAAGAAAGTTCGTGCTGAGTATGAGCAACCTCATATCCGTCTTTGTTTTTCAGCGACACATTCAAATATGTGCCGTATTTACAAGAACAATCAGGTATCTGAACCTCTATTTTTTCACTTTCGTGCGGTTTTATTGAAATCTCAATCGCTTCAGCTTTTATAACTTTCTCATCTGCCACAATTTCATAGGACAAATCAAGCTCTGAAAAGTCTGTGAAATCATATCTGTTAGTAATCGTTAAAACATTTCCGCAAAGTTCCGTTTTCATTGGCTGATGTGCAAACTTTGCTTCATATGAGCCGGCTTTAAAGCTACGGTCATGGAAAACAAGTCCGTCAACACAGAAGTTCTCGTCATTGGTTTCTTCGCCGAAGTCACCGCCATAACCAAGTTCACCATTTTCCATAGGTGCAACATGGTCTGCCCATTCCCAAATACATCCGCCGATATACTGAGGATTTTCATTATAGATATTCCAGTAGTCAACCAAGTCACCGGGACCGTTACCCATGGCATGGGCATACTCACAATGGAAGAACGGTCTTTTATCGCCCTGAGTATTAAAATATTCTTCCATTTGCTCCTTTGACCAGTACATACGGCTTACAACATCAACCGCCTCCGGGTCTGGTCTTGTTGTTTCAAACTTCCAGGAATCGCCAAGAATATAATTTGTATACGCTGTCCAGGCTGTTCCGTAGTGCATAAGTCTTTGAGGAACATTAACCTTTGACTGTCTGTTCCTTAAATATTCACTCATTGCGTCAAAGTTTTCACCATAGTTAGACTCGTTTCCAAAGCTCCACATAATAACTGATGTGAAATTCTTATCTCTTTCGTACATCCGCTCCGCTCTGTCAATAAATGCGTCTTTCCAGAGTGGGTTTCTGCACGGCCACACATCATTTTTATCGTATATCCAATCACATTGTCTGTTTTCAAAGCCATGGGACTCCAAATCCACTTCATCAAGGACATAAAATCCTATCTCGTCACAGAGTTCCATAAAAACAGGCTGACAGGGATAATGGGACATTCTTACACAGTTAATATTCAACTGCTTCATTTTAAGCAAGTCTTCTTTAAGCTCCTCATAAGTCTGAACAAAGCCGTTTCTCGGATGAGTATCGTGGTGGTTTACGCCTTTGAGCTTAACCGAAACACCATTTATCAAAAACTCACCTTTATCATTTACACTCTGTGTGCGAAGTCCGATTTTTACAGGGATATACTCTCCCGCCTGCTTAACAACAACTGTATAAAGATACGGTTTTTCTGCATTCCATAAAACGGGATTTAATAAATCTGTTTCCTTGCCCTCTGCATCATATACCGTATATTCGCCATCATAGTATATACCTTTATCATCAAAGCCAATTTCAACATCAAAGATATGACCGCTCGGTCTCGAAAGAAGGTATACATCTCTGAATATACCGTTCATTCTGAACATATCCTGGTCCTCAATATAGCTTCCGACACACCATTTATATACTTTTACAACAATTTCGTTTTTACCCTCATTAAGCTTAATTTTAAACTCTGAGGTACAGTGAGAAACACTTGAAAACCCAACATATTCACCATTTACAAACAGCTCAAAGCACGAGGAAACACCCTCAAAAACCAAATAATTTTCTTTGCCCGCTTTATCCTTGTCCGCCTCGATATATCTTCTGTATACCCCCACAGGATTATCGTCAGGAACATACGGAACATCAACCGAATGTGGGAAATTTACATTTGTATAATACGGCTTTTCATATCCTGTTGTCTGCCAACACGAAGGCACCATAACCTTATCCCAGTTTTCGATAGTTTCAGGGCAATCTATATCGCGGGAAAAATACGCAAAATCCCACTCTCCGTTTAAAAGAGTGTATATATTTGATTTACTTCTTTCTCCTGCAAGTGCCTTTTCAAGAGTATCATATGGAATATAGTGACTTCTTGGTTTTAAAGTATTTTCGTGCAACAAATTTAGATTTTCATACTTTCTCATTAGTTTCTCTCCTCTTTTTATCCTAATTTAAAATAGCATTTTTATATAAGATTTTATACATTCTTCACAATTATTGAATAGCCTTTGTTTTCCATTTACCTATGGCGTAAAATACTGTTGTTAAAACCGCCCCCATAACCCATGAAATCAATAGGGAAATATGTATACATTCAAAGATTCCGTTAGGGAGCTGAGGTGTTCTTGTCATATATGAAATACCATACGCAATAGGAACACGAAGCACGACGGTCGTTATAAGGGAAATCCACATTGGCGTAACCGTATCCCCTGCCCCTCGCATAATTCCAGAAAGACTTTGAGTTACTGCCATAGCGATATAGCCCACCGCCAGGATCTGCATAAGATAATAACTCAATTCAACAAGCTCGTTTGTATCCGTGAACACAGCCATAAGGTGTTTACCAAACAGGAGAATGACCCCCGTTATAGCTGCCGAAAAGCCAACCGCCATCAAGGTTCCCTGTTTCGCTCCTTTGACAACACGGTCATAAAGTCCTGCTCCAACATTTTGTCCTGCATAAGTTGTCAGCGACATTCCAAACGAGAAGTTAGGCATCATAGCGAACCCGTCAACCCTCATTGTAACAACATTGGCAGCGATAAACTGTTCGCCGAACTGATTGGTAAGGGATTGAACTATAATCATCGCTGATGAGAAAATTGCCTGAGTAAGACCTGACGGGAGACCAAGCTTAATAATCATATTAACAAAATGCTTTTTCGGTTTCCAGTATTTTATCTTAAAGTCAAAATACTCTCTCATTTTCGCAAGCTTCCATAAGCAGAGAATTGACGACACACATTGTGCTATAACTGTTGCCAATGCAACTCCGCCAACACCCATATCAAACTTTGCCACAAACAAAATATCAAGAATTATGTTTATAACGGTTGCAACAATCAGGTATATTAATACAGAAAATGAATCGCCCAAACCTCTGATTATACCGCTCAGAATGTTGTAATATCCCATTCCCGCCATTCCCACAAGTGAAATCATAAGATAGTCCGAACAACCGTCAAGAATAGTTTCAGGAGTATTAAGCATTACCAGAACGGGCCGTATAAGAGGTGCCGCAATAATAATCAGCCCTATACAGGCGATAGCAGTTATCGTTATACTGTTTCCTATTGTGTATGAAAGGCTCTCTCTGTTTCTCGCCCCGAAATACTGAGAAACCATAATGGTTGCCCCTGCTGAGATACCTATAAACAGAACAAGCAGTAAGTTTAGAATCGGTGCTGCCGAGCCAACTGCCGCAAGTGCGTTATCACCTATATACTTCCCAACAACTATACTGTCAACCGTATTATATAGCTGTTGCGCAATGTTCCCGATTATCATTGGAAGAGTGAACTCAAGAATCCCCTTCCATGGAGTTCCCACTGTCATATCCGTGGGCGACGACAATTTTTTTATCATTTTCACACCTCATTATTAAGTCGTTTATTTAACAGAATACATTGCTCCGTGCAACACATCATATGTGAGCAATTCGTGTTTTCTTATAAAGTCATTCTGGGCATCATCAGTTTCAAGTTTGAGCCTGTTATTATAATACGGAACAGCCGTTCCATAGTCCGTCAAAAACCGCATAAACGGTGTTTCAGGAGTGCCAATAAGCTCTGATGCTCCATTTAAAAGGTTATATGACGAGATATGATTTTCTTTTTTCGTGTCAATCAACTTGCTTTTTTCAAGCTCAAAGTTACCATATATCAAAAACGGAGTTCTCATAAGCTTAACCCAGTCTCCGTCCGTCATTCCCGCATCCTTAATAAATCCGCTTTCAACAAAAGCACCTTTATTTTTCCCAAGATTCGGAAGATGGTCACCGAAATACACAAGCAGAGTTTTTCTTTCTCTTTTATCTATATAGTCAACCAGTTTTTTTAGTGCCATATCGGCATAATACACCCCTGAGGTGTAGTTTCGCGTAGCATAGATTGACTCATCGGACATATTCGGGTTCCAAATATCAATCACCGTCTGCTGATATTTCCCCTCATACGGCTGATGATTTTCCATACTTATGCCAAACACAAAGCCGGGGTTTCCTTTATCCTTATCAAGCATATATCTGACATAATCAACAAAGCAATCGTCCGAAACAAAATTTCCTCTTATTTCCGCTTTCATACCCTTAATCTTTTTCAAGTCCTCGAGGAAATATATTTCGTCAAAGCCAAGGTTCGGATAGGTTTCATCTCTTAAATAAAACGATGAATTGAAGGTATGCAGAAACACGGTTCTATACCCTAAATCCCTGTAAACAGATGCAAAGGTAGGTATTTCACCTTTAACATACTGCCACGGAACTGCCCCGACGGGAATATAGTCTGACGAGAGTCCTGTCAATACCTCAAACTCAGTTCGGACCGTTCCTCCGCCGAATGCGGTCTGGTACATATATCCCAATGCCGAATTTGGTCTTTTTGATATACTTTCAAAGTTAGTCAGCGGATTCATCGAAAATCCTGTATCGGGCAAAAGCTTCGGATTCCAGAAACTTTCTGACAGAATGACTATAACATCAGGCTTTTCAAAGTCCTTCCCCGTTTCACCTTTATAGTCCGCCATAATCTCGTTCATTTTATCTTCCGAATATTCCTCAGGCTCCTCTATTTTCATAGAATAAAGATTGATAATGAACGCTCCCGTAAAACCATTTGAGAGATGATTCGTCTCCTGATTCGCCGTTGACATAACCGACATGTTGAATCGTTCAAGTGTGTCCGATACCTTTTCAGGAGTTCTTATCCCCATAAATATCAGCAGGAATATCACCCCTGCAATTAAGAATCTCGGGATAGCTTTAAGGCGTATTTTCGGTCTTAAAAAACACAAAATACCAATAATGGCAATTCCGCCGACGAGATACAAAATATATTCAACGGGGAATTTAATTTTAATAAACCCCGCCAGTTCCTCCAGATTACCCGTTTGGTGAATCAAGTCCCATGGATAAACAAAATCCCCGGTCAAAGCGTGCTTGAAATAGCTTGAAATTGAAAGGGCATAACATCCCGTCATCATAATCAGCGACACCAATACTCCGTTTTTCAGCAGAAACCACATAAGCACAAACCATGAATAGAGGGTTAAAAGTGAAAAAACACCTGCGACAAGGCTTTCGCTTTTCAAAAAGTCTGTCAGGGAAGAAACATTTCCAAAATAAAGATACTCCATAACCCACCAAAGATACAGCGGAACAAGGAGCATAATAACAACACCCAATTTATAGAGTGCTTTTGACATTTTTCTGTTTTCCGAAAGTTTTGGCATTCTGTCAACAGATAATATATTTCTTCTTATAAACGATTTTAAGGGGGAGCCTTTTTGGCTCTCCCCTAAAATAAGATATGGTTCTTCAGGTTTAAATATATTATTTTTCTTATCCAAAACTCTCAACTCAAATCATGAATTTATCTGTTAGTCACATAAGCACTGTTATCCTTAAGCATAACATCGTGCGCTCCGCCCTCAACAATACTTGTTGCGGAAACAAGAGTAATTTTAGCTTTTTCCTGAAGTTCAGGAATAGAAAGAGCTCCGCAGTTACACATTGTTGAACGAACCTTGTTAAGACTCAGACCAACATTATCATGGAGACTTCCCGCATAAGGAACATAAGAGTCAACGCCTTCTTCAAAGGAGAGCTTGCTCGCTCCGCCCATATCGTATCTCTGCCAGTTTCTTGCTCTTGCAGAGCCTTCGCCCCAGTATTCCTTCATATAGTTTCCGTTAATGCTTACTTTATTTGATGGACTTTCATCAAATCTTGCAAAATATCTGCCAAGCATAACAAAGTCAGCACCCATAGCAAGGGCAAGTGTTATATGATAATCCTGAACAATACCGCCGTCAGCACAAATTGGGATATAAACACCTGTTTCTTTAAAGTATTCATCTCTCGCCTTTGCAACTTCCTGAACAGCAGTTGCCTGTCCTCTGCCTATCCCCTTTTGCTCACGGGTAATACAGATTGAACCGCCACCGATACCGATTTTAATAAAGTCAGCACCTGCATCAGCTAAAAATCTGAAGCCTTCAGCATCAACAACATTTCCGGCTCCAACCTTAACGCTGTCCCCGTAAGTCTTTCTTATATACTCAATAGTTCTTGACTGCCATTCAGAAAAACCTTCTGATGAGTCAATACAGAGAATATCAGCACCGGCTTCGATGAGGGCAGGAACACGCTCAGCATAATCTCTTGTATTAATACCTGCACCAACAACATATCTCTTTGATGAATCAAGAAGTTCTAAAGGATTGCTCTTATGGAAATCATAGTCCTTACGGAATACGAAATACTTAAGTCTGCCTTCACTGTCTATAATTGGAAGATTGTTAAGTTTATTATCCCAGATAATATCGTTTGCTTCTTTTAAAGTTGTTTCTTCTGTTCCATAAATAAGATTTTCAAAAGGAGTCATAAACTCGGAAACAGGAGTGTTAGTATCCATACGGCTTACTCTGTAGTCACGGCTTGTTACAATACCAACTAGCTTACCGTTAGATGTTCCGTCCTCTGTAACTGCGATAGTGCTATGTCCTGTTTTTTCTTTGAGTTCAAGAACATCCGCTAAGGTCTGGTCAGGACGGATATTTGAGTCACTTGAAACAAAGCCCGCCTTATGCGCCTTAACTCTTCTTACCATATTCGCCTCATCTTCAATAGTCTGAGAACCGTAAATAAAAGCGATACCGCCCTCCTGAGCAAGAGCAATAGCAAGCTTCTCACCTGAAACCGCCTGCATAATTGCAGAAACAAGCGGAATATTCATTGAAATTTCCGGCTCTTCACCTTTTTTAAATTTAGTAATAGGAGTTTTAAGGCTGACATTCTGAGTCATACACTCCGAAGAAGAATACCCCGGAACTAAGAGATATTCATTAAAAGTATGAGATGGTTCACTATAATAAAATGCCATTACAATCTTCCTTTCCGTAACTTTTTCGATTATTTTATTTAGTATATAATTTTTCGGCAAAAAAAGCAATAGTAAAATAGAACAAATTTCACAGTTTTTTTACCATTTTAATCAGTAAACAATTTTTACTGATATTAAATCTTATTATACCACATACATATGCATAAAGTCAAGATTCTATTGCGGATTTATATAAAAAGCGGTCACCCTTTCGGGCAACCGCCTTAATTTTGATATTAACCTATATTAGATAAGGTCAAGACTGTCTCTCTGGAAGTCTTCGCAAGCTTTCTTAACAAGCTTTGGAATATCAGCGTTCTTATCTGTGAACACTGCCTGAACAAGGCTATCTACAACTGCGTAGAGGTCCTGAGCGCACATTGGTTCTTCAGGCTGAACTTCAAGGTCTTTGTATGCTTTGCCTGTAACAAAGTCATTGTATTCCTGATAGTTCTTCAAATCAACTGTTGCATTTTCAAGAGTGTATTCTCTCTGGAACTTAAGAACATCTGTGCCTTCTGCCCAGTTGGAAAGTTCAAGAAGACCGATAGCGATACCCTTTTCCTTATTGATTTCCTTGTTTTCAATATATGATCTCTTATAATCCTCTGTAAGGTCAGCGCTTGTATAGAGCTTTGTCCATCTCATAGCAGCGTCAACCTGGTCATCTGTTGCCTTAACATCGAACATATAAGCACTTCCGCCGAGGAGTGTTACATGACGCTTTGGACCAGCCGGCATTGGGAACATACCGAAGTCTTCGTTGTCAACGCCCATTCCAGGGAGAGAGTTTACAAAGTCAGGAGCACGGAGGAGCATAGCCGCTTCGCCTGCTGCTAACAACTGTGGAGCCTGAGAGTTATCAATAAGTGTTTCTGATGGAATAACATCATACTTCCACTTTAAGTCATGATAGAACTGAAGAGCTTCAACCATTTCAGGTGTATCAAATGTTGCTTTCCACTTACCGTCAGCATCCTGTTCCATAAAGTCAACACCGAAAGACCAAGCGATAGGTGTGAAGAGCCATCCGCCGATTCTTGCGATAGTACCTGTTACGAAACCAGCCTTACCTGTCTTTTCCTTAATTTGAACTGCGAACTGAGCGAGTTCATCCCATGTCTTTGGAACCATATATGTTCCGTCAGGGTTAACAAGACCAGCCTGCTTGAAGAGTTTTGTGTTAAATGCAATACCTAAAGCGTATGTGCTATTAGGAACAGCGTAAAGAACACCGTCTCTTGCAAGAACTTCACCATCTAAGAGCATTGGGTTGATTGTTGTTTCATCGTAGCCGTATTTTTTACCGATTTCTGTAATATCCTTTATGTAACCTGAGTTGATACAAGTTGAAACTTCTGTGTAAGCTGTGTTAAATACAGTTGGGAGCTGTCCACCAGCAGCCTTTGAGAAGAATGTATCAACTGAGAAACCGTATGTATCAGGCTGAACATTAACATCTGTGTTCTCTGCCATAAAGTCTTCGATTCTCTTGTCGAATTTTTCTTTGTCAGGACCTTCTTTAGTTGGGTAACCACCAACTTTAATGATTGTTCTGCCCTGTTCGTCTTTGTCTGAGGTTTTGTTACAGCCGGCGAAACAGGAAACTGCAAGAATTGCAGCCATTGCAAGAGCGGCTGTCTTTTTGAGATTGATTTTCATCTTCATTTCTCCTTTTGAAATTTTTTTATTTTTGATAAATCCGCATTCCGGAATTTTATCTTTGTCACTATTTTAACCTATAAATCTCCGCTTGTCAATATCAAAATCATCTTTTCTTCAATAATTTTTTAAACAAGGCAGGCAATTTTCATTCCGCCCACGAGAATTTGAATTGTTTCCCTGTAAATACTGTTTAAATCTGACATTGGAAGTGGGTTTTCACCTTTCCCCACCTCAACCGTAAATCCTATTCCTGAAAATTTATCAATGTACCAGTCCTTATACCCTCCGTATGATGCAGTTCCGCAAGGGGTTGCAACAACATAGGGTGAGCCAAGCGACAGAGCTTTTGCAAGAAAACACGAGTAAACAGGCTCTTTATCATCAAAACTATAATATATTTCTCTGCCCTGACTGTGAAATGACATTGTCAGTTTGAAATCATTTCCCTCTGTGAACTTTTTCATAGCTTTCGTTTCAGGCTCAGAAAAAGGCATATCTCCTGCATACTTTGTTGGTCCTGGTCCGAATATCCCTTCCCGTCGTTCACCTTCTCTTGATAATCCCCACAAAGCATCATAGTTATGGTTAAGGTCAACACCGTTAAAGTTTGCCTGCCACTTTGAAAAATCCGACGAATTATTATTCTGCCTGAAAAGTCTTGGAAAATCAGCAGTATACTTTCTTGCTCCGTTTAAAGAAATATCAACTCCGTCAGGATTCACCATAGGCACCACATAAAGAGTCGTGTTCTCCATAAGAAAATCTGCAGGCATTTCAAAAATACGCTTTCCGCATATATATGCCTCAAGATATTCTTCTATGAACTTCATAAGGAGTGCCGAAGTTATCCACTCCGCCCCGTGATGTGCTCCGTTATAAAATAATTTATTAGCACCCCACCCTATCTTAATACAGAAAATTTTCCTTTTAGCCACACTTTCCCCAATAGAAAAGACATCACAAAGCGGATACCTTGTTTTAAACCTCTCAACACTTTTCTCAAATACCTCATAATCAAATCCCTTTTTTCCAGTTAATCCTCTACTCACAAAAACCACCCCTTCTATATTTATATGAAAATACTCTAAATATGTTAAAAACCTATTGAAAAAAATTTAAATATGTAGTATAATGGTTTTGTCTATAATTAAAAGGCGAAAGGATTGATTTAATTATGAAAAAAGTTTTAAGTTTATTGATTTGTGCAGTTATGCTTGTGTCTGTTTGTTCAGCAAGTACCTTTGTTGATATGCCGAACAACTGGTCAACAGAAGCCCTTACAAACGCTGTTAACAACGGTCTTATCGGCGGTGCTAACGGATATATCCGTCCCGATGACCCTATGACAAGAGCAGAAATGGCAACTATTATGGTTCGTGCTTTTGGAGCGACCCAGGAAGCTGATATTTCCGCATTTACTGATGTAAACCCAACAGACTGGTTCTATTCTTCAATGGCAAAAGCTGTTGCTATGGGTGCATTCAACGGCTCTGACGGAAAGCTTAATCCACAGAATAACATAACAAGAGAAGAAACTTTTGCAGTTCTTGCCCGTATGTTCTCTTTGAACTATGATAAAGAAATTGACGAACATTTTAAAAGAGCCGTTAGTGCTGACACTGTTCTTTCAGCATTCTCCGACGGGGACAAGGTTGCTGCATGGGCAAAGGATTTAGTTGCCGCAATCATTTCAAGCGGTTATGTTGGCGGTTCAAATGGAATGCTCAACCCTAAAGATAACATCAAGAGAGCTGAATTTGCCGCTGTTATGAACAGACTTGTAACAACATATATCGACGAAGCAGGAACATATACAACACTTCCTGAGGGTAATGTTGTTGTCCGTGGCGAAGGTGTAAATATCGAAAACGCAAAGGTTAAAGGCGACTTAGTTATCGGTGAGGGTGCAAAAGACGGTGCTATCCTCAAAAACACAGATGTTTCAGGAAGATTTGTGGTTAGAACCGGTGAAAAAACAGAACTCCATAAGGGTACTTTCGGTTCAATCCGCCTTATCAGACCCGGCGTTATCGTTTCAGGCTACGGTGCTGAAAGAGAAATTCTCTATGTTGAAAAAGATACTAAATTCAGCGAAAACACAGAAATTGACATGGGTGCATAATTATGTCTGCAACCTGTCTTAAGTGCAAAATCGCAGAGCTGAAAGTTGGACTCTCTCTCATCTTTCCAAACAACCGACTCATTCCTCAATCTAAGGAATATTTGGACGATTTTGCCAGTGTTCCCGATTTTGAAATTAAATTCACCAAAGACTTTTTAGAAAAACGAGTAAACGAGAATATTCAGCTTCCCATTGAGGAAGCTGAATATATATGGACAGGTTATGAATTTTGCCGTAAGCTTCTGGACTATGACGGATTTGTTCTTCACGCCTCCGCAGTTGCATATAAAGGAAAGGCTTATCTTTTCTCAGCTCCCAGCGGAACAGGAAAATCAACCCACACATCTATCTGGAAAAAAGTTTTCGGCAATGACGCAGTTATTATTAACGATGATAAACCTGCCCTGCGCTTTAAAAATGACAAAATTTTTGTTTATGGGACTCCATGGAGCGGAAAAAGTGATATAAACACAAACATTTCTGTGCCATTAGGCGGAATATGCTTTATCTCACGGGGAAATGAAAACCTGATTGAAAAAGCTGATATAAAATCCGCCGCATCCTTGATTCTCAGTCAGACATTAAGATACCCAAGCCCCGAATTTATGGATAAGCTTCTGGGGTTTCTGGATAAGCATCTGGGCAGTATCCCTGTTTTCAGAATGAAATGTAATATGGATGATGATGCCGCAAAAACGGCGTATGAATTTATGAATAAATATTGTGAAGGAGAAAATTTTTATGAAAATTAAACCTGGCTATATGCTTCGTGAGGTTGCAGGCTGTAATGTTGTTGTTGCAATCGGTATCGAGACTATGGATTTTGGCGGAATGATAAACTTAAACGATAGCGGTGCTTTTTTGTGGAAGCTTCTCGAAAACGGTGCAACCGAAACCGAGCTTCTTTCCAAAATGCTTGATGAATACGATGTTGCAGAAGATGTTGCCAAGGAAGGCATTTCTGCGTTCATAAATAAAATGCGTGAGGCGGATTTATTGGATGAATAACGAAATTAAACAAGTTTCCCTTGATGAAATGTTTCCCCTTATGGCGGAGCAACTCAAAAACGGCGGAACTGTTGTTTTTAAACCAAGAGGAATAAGTATGCTCCCCCTTATCAGGCAGGGAGTTGACCGTGTGGCATTGACTAAGAATACCGCACCTCTAAAAAAACACGATATTCCTTTATACAGGCGTGATGACGGGAGCTTTATTCTTCACAGAATCGTTAAAATTGCTCCCGATAAAAGCTATATTATGTGCGGAGACAACCAAACCATATTGGAATATGGCATAACAGACGCTAACATAATCGGCGTTGTTAACGGTGTTTATAAAGGGGATAAGTTTTATTCCATAGACTCATTTAAGATGCGTTTCTATTGCTTTTATGCAATCATAAGAAGAAAATACCGTAAAACATTTTTCAGGCGGGTGCTCAGATGGGGGCTTAGAAAATGCAGAATAATAAAATAAAAGACAGAGACACTTTAAAATGGATATTAAAATCAGTAAAAAATCAGTTTCCCGCTGTTTTTTTACTGATTATTTCTAATGCAGTAATGTCGTTTTTAGGCGTACTTTTCGCATTTAACTGCAGTAAGGTTATCGACACTGCAAACACGAAGAACATAAGCGGTTTGATAGAAAGTCTTTTATTTCTTCTGTTCCTCATAGCACTCCAGATTCTTCTGCGAATTGTAACCCAGAATATCTCAGTCAGAGTCAGTGCAAAGACTGAAATTCTGTTTAAAAGCAAGCTCTTTTCCAGTATTTTAACAAAGGATTACAGTAAAATTACCGCTTATCACAGCGGTGAACTTATGACAAGACTCACAAGCGACATCAGTATTATGAGCGAGGGAATAATAACTCTTGCTCCCTCCATTGTGGCAATGATAACAAGACTCGTCTTTGCCGCCGCAGGACTTATAATCCTCGACCCTCGTTTCGCACTTGTCTTTATTGTTGCAGGCCTCTTAATTTTGTTAGTAACAAGCTTTTTCAGAAAGCTTATGAAAAAGCTACATAAAAAAGTTCAGGAAACTGACGGTGTTCTGCGTTCTTTCTTGCAGGAGTCAATCGGCGGTATCCTTATGATTAAAGTATTTGGCATAGAGGATAAAATTAACGAAAAAGCAGCTGATTATCAAAACGATAACTACACCGCAAAAATGAAGAGACGAACAATCAGTATCGCCGCTAACACAGGGCTTAGCCTCGTGTTCCAGCTTGGTTTCCTTTTCGCTTTTGGTTGGGGTGCTTTCAACCTCTATACAAACGCAATAACCGTCGGAACTGTAACTGCGATTATTCAGCTTGTCAATCAGATTCAGACTCCGTTTGCGGGAATGTCAGGGATTCTCCCAAGATATTACAGTATCTTAGCCTCTGCGGAAAGAGTTATAGAGATTGAACAATTAGAAGGCGAGAAAGGCGAGGATACCCAAAGCATCGATGCCATTTCTGTCTATTCTTCTCTTGACTCATTGGTTTTTGAAAACATAAGCTTTGGCTATGACAGAGACATTGTTCTGGATAATGCAAATCTCGAAATCAAAAAGGGGGATTTTGCGGTTATATCAGGCATCTCAGGAATTGGCAAAAGTACACTCTTAAAGCTACTGTTAGGCGTTATAAACCCAAATAGCGGACAGATTTATATTAAGCTTGATAATAACGAAAAGCGTATTGCAGATAAAAGCACAAGACCGCTCTTCTCCTATGTTCCGCAAGGAAACCTTCTTCTTTCAGGAACACTTCGTGATGCCGTTACAATCTGCAAGCCTGATGCAACAGACGAAGAAATCAATTTTGCACTCCATGTAAGCTGTGCAGATAAATTTATAAAGGATTTTCCACTTGGACTTGACACTTTAATTGGTGAAAAAGGTTTCGGACTTTCCGAAGGACAGGTTCAACGCCTCGCTGTTGCTCGTGCAATCCTTTCAGGCGAGCCTGTTATTCTTCTTGACGAGGCAACCTCTGCTCTTGACGAAGAAACAGAAAAAGAGCTCCTTGAAAACATTAAAAATCTTAAAAATAAGTCCTGCATAATTATATCCCATAAAAAAGCGGCATATGATATATGCAATAAGGAAATAAAAATCGAGAACAAAAAAATCTATACTAAAGAAATATAAGGACACTTAATATGTTAGAGACTTTATTTGGAAACAAAGCATTCTGGAAATCAATGCTGACACTCGCAATCCCCATTGCAGTTCAGAACCTGCTGACCAGTTCATTTTCTCTCGTTGACACCCTTATGGTTGGTCAGCTTGGCGACATAAGCCTTGCCGCCGTTGGAATTGCCGGACAGTGGAGCTGGCTATTGAATATGGTCATTTTCGGAATATGCTCCGGTGCATCCGTATTCTTTGCCCAATACCACGGGGACGGGAACAGAAAAGGTATCATTCATACATACGGTATTGCAAATTTATTCGGTATGTTATTCGCGCTTATGTTTATGCTCATTGGTCTTTTCGCTCCGAGGTTTGTTATAAGCATTTTTAACCGTGATGCTGCTGTTTTGGATTCAGGCGTGAGATATTTAAGAATTGCAGTTTTTTCATATCCTGCCATTTTATTAAATTTACTCATCAACAATGTTCTCCGTTCAACTGAACGGGTTCGGCTCCCTATGTTTGTTGCATTTTTCACCACTATCCTTAACGCCATCCTTGATTATGGCTTGATTTTCGGTGCATTCGGACTTCCTCGTTTAGGAATCGAGGGTGCGGCTATTGCAACTGTAATATCAGCCTGGTCGGGTCCATTGATTATTCTTTTTGTTTGCGGTATTAAGAAAGATGACATATTTTTTGCACCTGTAAAGGACCTTCTCGGTTTTGACAAACACTTTGCGATTTATTTTGTCAAAAGAGCCTTTCCTGTTATTTTGAACGAAACTCTATGGGGACTTGGAACGGTCATTTATAACATTATTTTCTCAAATATGGGTTATGAATACACTGCCGCAATTTCAATACTCAGAACATTTGAAAATATCGCATTATCCTTCTTTGTTGGTATGATAAATGCTTCAAGCGTTATTATTGGACGGGATATTGGTTGCGGTGAAATTAAAACGGCTATTAAAAATTCCATTCGATATATGGTTATTGTTCCGTTGACGGGACTTATTATCGGTATATTTGTTATTATTTTCAGAGATCAGCTTATTGGAATTTTCAATATGGGCGGAAGTATTTCTGATAAAACGCTTCAGGCGGCACGGCACATTATGCTGATTTACGCCTTGGAGCTTGCAATTCGTAATATTCCATATATAGCTATTGTTGGGGTTTTCCGTAGTGGCGGCGACACAAAGAAAGGTATGAAATATGACCTCATTACACTTTGGCTTATTTCTATTCCGGTTACCGCATTTGTTGCATTCATTGTAAAAATACCCTTTCCAATGGTATTTGCCTGCAGTTATATGTGCGAGGATTACATAAAAGCTTTCCTCTGCATCAAGTATTTCAGGTCAAACCGCTGGATTAAGCCTGTTACACAAACGGGTCAAAGAGCTCTGGAAAAATATTTAAATCAAAAAACTTGTGTGCAATAAAAATATGCTCTGCTAACGCAGAGCATATTTTATTGTTTTAAAGTCTTTCCAAAAGATTAGCCTTTCAAAGCTTTCTCAAGATACTCTTTAATGTCTTTCGGAGTCGCCTTTCCTGTAAGCCCTCTTGTTGCCTGTCCCATAAAGAATCCGAAAACATTCTGCTTTCCGTTATGGTAATCTTCAACAAGGTCCGCTCTTTCTTTCAAAAGATTGTCGATAAATTCAGAAATCGCACTTGTGTCAACCTCAACGATAAATCCGTTAGCTTTCGCAATTTCCATAGGCTCTCCGCCCTCTTCAAACATTATTCGGATAATGGTTTTTGCATCGTTTCTGTTAACGGTATTCTTATCCGCCATTTCAACAACCTTTGCAAAATCCTTAGCCGAGAACGGAATTTCTTCTGCATCAGTATCCTTAACTCTGCGCATAATCTCTGTCAGGAACAGATTTGCAACATTCTTATACTCAGGATAGATCGCAACCGTTTCATCATAGAAATCGGAAATATACTTCTCGAGAGTTATAACTCTTGCATCTTCATCTGTCAATTTATATTCGTTAACATATTTCTGAACTCTTTCGTGGGGGAGAAGCGGAATACTGTTTTTAGCATTCTCTATATCCTCTTCCGTGAATGTTATAGCGAGAACATCAGGTTCAGGAAAATAGCGGTAATCATTTGCATTTTCCTTGGAACGAAGCGAGCTTGTTGTTCCCATAGCATCGTCGAATCTTCTTGTTTCCTGCTCAACTTTTCCGCCATTATCAAGAATTTCAGTCTGACGCTTTATCTCATATTCGATAGCTCTTATAATAGAACGCATTGAGTTCATATTTTTAAGTTCCGCTCTGTCACCAAGCTTCTCTGACCCCGCAGGTTTTAATGAAACATTGACATCGGCACGGATTGAGCCTTCCTGCATCTTAGCATCACAAACGCCAAGATACTTAAGATAAAGACCAATCTTTGAAACAAATTCAGCCGTTTCCTCTGCAGACTTAATGTCAGGCTCAGTTACAATCTCAATAAGCGGAACTGAGCATCTGTTATAATCCGCCCAGCTTTCGCCGTGGTAATCATCGTGAACAAGTTTACCTGCATCTTCCTCAAGGTGGATTCTGTTAATTCTGACAACAGTTCCCGTTGAGAGCTCCAACTTACCGTTTATACAAAGGGGCAAATCAAGCTGAGAAATCTGGTATGCCTTTGGAAGGTCAGGGTAAAAATAATTCTTTCTGTCAAATCTTGAATAACGGTTAATATCACAACCGAAAGCAAGACCTGCTCTTATTGCATATTCAACCGCCGCACGGTTTATAATCGGGAGTGCTCCCGGCTGACCTGTGCAGACAGGGCAGATATGTGTGTTCGGTGCACCGCCGAACTCGGCACTACATGAGCAAAAAACCTTTGTATCAGTTGAAAGCTCAGCGTGTATTTCAAGTCCTATGACTGTATCGTAATTCATAATTAAACACCTTTCCGCTCACAAATACGAGCAATTACACGATTAAATATTTGCATATTTTCTCTCAAACTGCTGTTCAAAGAAATCTGCAACCTGAATTGCCTTTGCATCATCAAACTGTTTCGCTGAAATCGAGAAACCGATTGGCATTCCGTTTTTGTCGTATCCGCAAGGTACTGAAATTGCAGGTATGCCCACAATATTTGCAGTAACTGTGCAAATATCAGCAAGATACATTTTAACCGGGTCATCAATGTTCTCATTGCACCCATAAGCAACTGTTGGGGCTGTTGGTGTAAGCATAACATCGCACTTTTCAAAAATCTCAGCGTGTTCACGGCGGAACTGCTGACGAACAGCCATAGCCTTTTTGTAATACGCATCATAATAACCACTTGAAAGCGCATAAGTTCCGAGAAGAATTCTTCTCTTAACCTCGTCACCAAAGCCTTCACTTCTTGACTTTTTAACAAGTTCATCATAGCTCATCGGCTTTTCGGTTCTATATCCATACTTAACGCCATCATAACGGGAAAGGTTTGAGCTTGCCTCCGCACAGGCTAAAAGATAATAAGCTGAAACCGCAAATTTCAGAGTCGGCATTGAAACCTCAACAAGTTCCGCTCCGTTTTCCTCATAGAATTTTGCGACCTGCATAACAGAGTTTTTAACCTCTTCGTCAATACCGTCACCAAAAAATTCTTTCGGAATACCAATTTTCATTCCTTTTACATCTTTACCCAACAAAGCAGTAAAATCAATTTTCGTATCTCTTGATGTATGGTCATGAATATCTCTGCCTGAAATTGCGTTAAGAATTATGCCACAGTCTTTTGCGCTGTTTGCAAAAGGACCAATCTGGTCAAGAGAACTACCAAACGCAACAAGGCCATAACGGGACACGCTTCCGTAGGTTGGTTTCATACCTGTTATACCGCAAAACGCTGCAGGCTGACGGATTGAGCCACCCGTATCTGAGCCGAGAGAACAAAGAGCCATATCCCCGGAAACTGCAACTGCACTTCCGCCGGAAGACCCACCCGGAACACAATCCGTATTAAACGGGTTTTTCGGTTTATTGAAATAACAAGTCTGAGACGAACCGCCCATAGCGAATTCATCCATACTTGTTTTCCCCAAGTACACAACGCCCTCGCCGTTAAGCTTGTCTATAACTGTTGCGTTATACGGCGGAACATACTCACCGAGCATTTTTGAGCCACAGGTAGTTTTAATCCCTTTAGTGCAGATATTATCCTTAATCGCCATAGGGATACCGGTCAAAAGTCCAGCCTCACCCTTTGCAATTTTTTCATCGGCATTTTTAGCCATAGATAAAGCTTCCTCATCGCATACAGTTATATATGCGCCAAGCTTATCGTTATTCTTCTTAATTTTTTCAAGATAGCTTTCCGTAAGTTCAACAGAGGAAATCTTCTTTTCATCAAGCATTTGTCTTATTTCTGAAATAGTTTTCATAATTCCCCTCCTTAATCAACAACTTTCGGAACAATAAATTGATTTTCAACGGTTTTAGGTCCGTTTTCAACAATCTTGTCCATATTTCCAAATTCAACAACCTTATCCTCACGGAGCGACGAAAACGGCACCGCATTATTCATATCAACCAGATTGTATTCAAAATCAGACTCACCGATAGTATCCATAAGAGTCATAATATCCGTCATGGATTTCCCGTAGGTTTCAAGTTCTTCTTCTGACAAATGAAGTCTTGAAAGCTCACAAAGAGTCACTAAATCTTCCTTTGTTATCATATTTTGCCTCCTTAAGTTTTTCGTATAACTATAATATATCATTATATCAAACTTTTCCAAAAAAATCAAACTTTTTGTGATATTTTTTAAAGTATTCTGTAGATAAAAAAGGGACTGTTTTTCAACAATCCCTTTGCATTTTACTGAAGGAGGCTTTCGCCTGTCATTTCTTCGGGTTTTTCCATTCCCATTAAGTCAAGCATTGTTGGAGCAAGGTCTGCAAGTCTGCCCGGCTTAAGTTTTTTATTTTCACCGATTAAGATAAGCGGAACAACATTTTTTGTGTGTGCTGTGAATGCGCCTTTTGTTTCATAGTCAACCATCTGGTCAGCATTTCCGTGGTCAGCAGTAACTAATGCAACGCCACCCATTTTCTCGATAGCATCAATAGTTCTGCCAAGACATTCGTCAACAGTTTCAACCGCCTTAACAGCCGCATCAAACACGCCTGTGTGGCCAACCATATCACAGTTAGCGAAATTAAGAACGATAACATCATATTCTCCGCTCTCGATTCTCTTAACCACCTCATCAGTAACCTCAACAGCACTCATATCAGGCTTTAAGTCATAGGTTGCAACCTTTGGAGAATTGATAAGTGCTCTGTCCTCACCGTCATATTCCTTTTCAACACCACCGTTGAAGAAGAATGTTACATGGGCATACTTCTCAGTTTCAGCAATACGGAGCTGTCTTAAACCCTTTTTGCTGATATATTCACCGAAAGTATTCTCTAAAGTCTGTGGCTTAAACGCAACATTAACATTCGGCATAGAAGCGTCATACTGTGTCATACAAACAAAATATGTCTTAAAGAACTTTCTACCAAAGCCGTCAAAAGCCTCGTCAACGATTGTTCTTGTTATTTCTCTTGCACGGTCAGGTCTGAAATTGAAGAAAATAACGCTGTCATTTTCAGAAATCTTGCCGTAAGGTGTTCCGTTTTCGTCAGTTATAACTGTTGGAACAACAAATTCGTCAGTTACATCATCATTATATGATTTCTTAACCGCAGAAACCGCAGATGTGTCAAGGTTACCCTCGCCGAGAACCATTGCGTTATAAGCTTTTTCAACTCTTTCCCATCTGTTATCACGGTCCATGGCATAGTATCTGCCCATAACAGTTGCAATCTTACCGATTTCCTTTTCACGGAGCTTTTCAACAAGCTCAGAAACGAAATCTGCACCTGATGACGGAGGAACATCTCGACCGTCTAAGAAACAATGAACAAACACTTTTTCAACGCCATTCTTCTTAGCTAAATCAAGAAGACCATATAAGTGTGTGTTGTGGCTATGCACACCGCCGTCGGATAAAAGTCCCATAAGGTGGAGAGCAGAGCCGTTTTCCTTACAATTTTTAATTGCCCCCATAAGGGTTTCATTTTCAAAGAAATCGCCGTCATTTATAGACTTTGTTATTCTTGTAAGTTCCTGATAAACAATTCGTCCTGCACCGATATTTGTGTGACCAACCTCTGAGTTACCCATTTGTCCCTCAGGAAGACCAACATCCATACCTGATGCGTGAACTATTGTGTTAGAACAGCTTGCCATATACTTGTCGATGTTTGGAGTTTTAGCGGAATAAATCGCATTTCCCTCATTTCTTTCATTAACACCAAAGCCATCCATTATGATTAAAGCATAGGGTTTTTTTGCCATAATTTTGTCCTTTCCTAAAAGGAAGGCGAACTAAAGTCCGCCTTTCTCTCAAATTTAATTATTTCGCTGCGTTTATGATTGCCGCAAACTTGTCAGCAACAAGACTTGCACCGCCGATAAGACCACCGTCAATATCAGGCTTTGACAAAAGTTCTGCCGCATTAGCATCGTTCATACTTCCGCCGTACTGAATTCTGATTTTTTCAGCAACATCGCTTCCATAAAGTCCGCAGATTGTGTCACGGATAATAGCACAAACTTCCTGAGCCTGGTCAGCTGTTGCAGTCTTACCTGTTCCGATAGCCCAAACAGGTTCGTAAGCGATAACAGTTTCAGCAGCCTTATCCCCGTCAATACCAAGATAAGCAATCTTTGTCTGACGACGAACAGTTTCTTCCATTATCCCCTGTTCTCTTTCTGTAAGTGTTTCACCAACACAAACGATTGGTGTAAGACCTGCACCTATTGCAGCGATTGTTCTCTTGTTAACAGTTTCATCTGTTTCACCAAAATACTGTCTTCTTTCAGAGTGACCTATGATAACATATTTTACCCCGATTTCTGTGAGCATATTTCCAGCGAGTTCGCCTGTGAACGCACCTTTTTCTTCAAAGTGAACATTTTGAGCACCTACGCCAACATTTCCATCACCGATTGCCTTAATAGCAGCATCTAAACAAACTGCTGTCGGGCAAATTACAACATCGCAAGCCGCACCTTTTGCAACTTCAGCGATTTCCTTAGCTAAAACTGCCGCCTCAGACGGAGTTTTGTTCATTTTCCAGTTACCAGCTATAATTTTCTTTCGCATTTTTATAAATCCTTTCCGTTTTGTATCTATTAAACTCAATGAGAAGAAAATAATTGTAGCAATTCACGGAATTGCCTTTTATAGTCGGCGGAAGTCCTCCGCCTACCCTGCGCTATAAATATGCCACCGGCATATTTCCTTAACGCTCGGGGATTTTCCAGTTACCAGCTATAATTTTCTTTCGCATTTTCATATATCCTTTCCGTTTTGTATCTATTAAACTCAATGAGAAGAAAATAGATATAAATTTTATCGAATTTTTATTTGTCGTTAAGAGCAACGATACCAGGTAAGTCCTTACCTTCTAAGAATTCAAGGGAAGCACCGCCACCTGTTGAGATATGGCTCATCTTATCGCCAAGTCCTGCCTGGTTAACAGCTGCAACACTGTCTCCGCCGCCGATGATTGTTGTTGCATCAAGGTCAGCAAGCATAAGAGCGATTGCATTTGTACCCTTTGCAAAGTTCGGCATTTCAAATACGCCCATAGGTCCGTTCCAAACAACAGTTTTAGCGTCTTTTAATGCATCCTTATAAAGTTCGATTGTCTTTTCACCGATATCAAGACCCTGCCAGCCTTTTTCGATTCCGCCTCTTGCAACTGTCTTGCTTTCAGCATCGTTATCAAAGTCTGTTGCAACAACTGTGTCAACAGGGATTAAAAGCTTAACGCCCTTTTCTTCAGCCTTTGCCATCATTTCTTTTGCATAGTCAAGGTAATCAGCTTCTAAGAGTGAATCACCAACTTCTTCACCGAGAGCGTTCATAAATGTATAAGCCATACCGCCGCCGATGATGAGTGTGTCAACCTTATCTAAAAGGTTATTGATAACAGAAATCTTTGAAGATACCTTTGAACCGCCGAGAACTGCAACCAATGGTCTTACAGGGTTATTAACAGCGTTTCCGAGGTATTCGATTTCCTTATTGATAAGGTAACCGCCAACTGCAGTATCAACATATTTTGTTACACCAACATTTGAACAGTGTGCTCTGTGGGCTGTACCGAAAGCATCGTTAACGAATATATCAGCAAGTGATGCAAGTTCTTCAGAGAAAGCATCAACATTCTTTGTTTCTTCTGCTCTGTATCTTGTGTTTTCGAGGAGAACAACATCTCCGTCGTTCATTTCAGCAACTGCCTTCTTTGCATTTTCGCCAACAACTGTATCATCAGCTGCGAAGATAACTTCTTTACCGAGGTGTGCGCTGAGGCTCTTTGCAACAGGTGCTAAAGAAAGTTCAGGCTTTGGTTCACCCTTTGGCTTACCCATATGTGAACAAAGGATAACCTTTGCGCCATCATCAATAAGCTTCTTAATTGTTGGAAGCGCACCGATGATTCTTGTTTCGTCTGTGATTTTGCCGTCTTTAATCGGAACATTAAAGTCACAACGAACAAGGACACGCTTGCCTTTCGCCATAATATCGTCTACTGTTTTTTTGTTCATTTCAAATTCCTCCGTTTATATAAATTTTATTATTTACACCAAAGTATATTTTACTCCATTTGGAAAAATTTATCAAGTGTTTCGTTAAATTTTTCTCAAACTTTTTTAATCATTTAAGAATTTCCCGATATTTTCAAGAAATTCTTTGTTATTTCTTGTTTTTACAATCCAGTTTATTATACTTTCTGTCACATCAGCATTATTTCTGTTACCGAAAGCTTTGCGGATTGACCAGACTGCCTCAAGTTCCTTATTTGAGAGAAGAAGTTCTTCTTTTCTCGTTCCCGACTTGGCAATATCAACTGCAGGGAAAATTCTTCTCTCCTGCAAGCGTCTGTCAAGATGCACTTCCATATTTCCTGTGCCCTTAAATTCCTCATAGATGACATCATCCATACGACTTCCCGTTTCGGTAAGTGCCGTTGCAAGAATGGTGAGGCTTCCGCCGTTTTCGATATTTCTCGCTGCACCGAAAAACCTTTTTGGTTTGAAAAGAGCCCCCGGATCAAGACCGCCTGAAAGGGTTCTTCCTGTTCCAGTTATGGTCAGGTTATAGGCTCTTGCAAGTCTTGTTATGCTATCCAGCAAAATTATAACATCTTTGCCGTGTTCAACAAGGCGTTTCGCTCTTTCCAAAACGATTTCCGCCATTTTTGTATGGTGGCTTGGTTCTTCATCAAATGTAGAAAAAACCACATCCCCTTTAATACTTCTTTGCATATCGGTAACTTCCTCCGGGCGTTCGTCAATAAGCAATACTATAAGTTCCGCCTCGGGGTGGTTCTCCGTTATACTGTTTGCAATATTTTTAAGCAAGGTCGTTTTCCCCGCTTTTGGAGGGGCAACAATTATACCTCTCTGACCTTTTCCGATTGGAGCAATAAGGTCGATAAGGCGCATTGCGCTGTCCTCTCTCTCGGTTTCGAGACGGATTCTTTCCGTCGGGTAAACCGGTGTCAGATCATCAAAGCTTTTTCGTCTTATGGAAACATCCACCTTATCCCCGTTGACAGTCTGGACATAAAGGAGCGCTTCGTGTCTGCCGGCATCAGGCTGGAGTCTTGTGTTCCCAACAATAAAGTCACCCGTTTTAAGGTTAAATCTTCGAATCTGGTTTTGCGGAACAAATACATCATTTTCGCCGGATTCATAATTTTCCGACCTCAAAAAACCGTACCCGTCTGCAAGGACCTCCAGAACACCGCTCATAAGATTGGTTTTTCTGACAGGGTCGCTGTATGAAACTTCATCGACCGAAGTTTCTTCATTGGTTTCCGTTTTCAAAATTTCCTCAACAAGTTCACTTTTCTTAAGCTTTGACGCATTCTCAATATTCTTCTCTTTAGCAATATGCCGAAGCTCTGCAATTTTAAGCTCCTCAAGATTTTTTCTTTCCAAATTAACCCCTCCGGCTTAAATTCCACCTGACAAGAAATCCTGTCTGGCAACAATGTTTGCTATATAGTTTTTATCGTACATCGCCTGAACAATCTCACTCTTTGCAACCTGTTCTATTATCAAATCTGACGGAATAAGAGGTTCGCAAATAACCAGGAATGCACACGCAATATAGACTATCAAAATACCTCTGACAACACCAACGCATCCGCCAAAGGCAGGATTGAGCTGAACAGGAATTTTAATTTTTCTGTAAAGCTTTTTCTTCTTTGAGAAATGTCTTATTACAAAATATGCAACAAGGAACACAAAAATAAGTGACATATACATAACGAAGAATTCGCCTATCATTCGTTCCTTGTTTTCAGCATTGTTTATTGCACCGAAAACCTGATTCACAGAGCTTTCCTTAAGTTTAACATTCATACCTCTGTTAACAAATTCCAGCATATCCTTCTTAGCTTCTTCCTCTCGGATTTTTGCATTATCTTCGGATTTTTCTTCTGTATTTTCATCAGTTGTTGTTTCTTCTTCACTTGCAGGCTCTGCTGTTTCTTCTGTAGTTTCTGTCTGTTCTGCAGGTTCTGTCGCTTCTTCTGTTTCGGTTACCTCTGTATCCTCAGCCACCTCAACATTTTCAGTTTCATCAGCTTCCTGTTTCTTCATAGCCTCTTCGCTTGCAAGGCGTGCCCAAAACTCATCGGATGTATGGCTTCCAATCCAATCCGGTAAAGCAGTTGAATTTATAACCATAGCGACAATGGAATAGAATATAATGCCAATTATCATAGACACAATAAGAGCACCTATTCTCGGAAGTTCTCTTGCAAACCCCCTTTGGTATCCTTTCCACATAAAGTATAAAACTACAATAAAAATTATGATGTCAAACATGTTGCAATCCTCCACTTATTTTTTGATTTTGACTACCGTCGCACTACTGTTCCCCGTCAGGATAGCGTGTCTTCGATTATCAAAAAGCTTTATATTTCTCACATCGTGTTTTGAGACAACGGCTTCACCCGAATCACCATCAGGGTATACCCGTTTCACATCTCTCATACTGCTGATTAAAACAGCTTCTCCGCAAACATCAATGTTTGATATTTCATCAGGCTCCGTCCTGCTTCCTCTGAGTCTGCCACTCTTGGAATAAGACTCTATGATACTGTTATTTCTGTCCCCGTAGAAACAAAACACCAGATTATCATCGCTCTCCACATTATATTTCATAAGCTTTCGCCCGTTATAATTTACAGTAAACTCAATATCTCCGTCATCATCATATCCCGTCATACTTTTATCAGAAACCGCAATAATATCTCCGTTTTTCTGGAACTTAACATCGAATATCATTTCGTCCATTTTAGACTCGCAAATGGTTTCTTTATTATCTTCCCAGTCAACCAGCGCAACCCTTGAATAAAGATTTTTCTCATCGGCGACTATCTGAGAAATTGCGATATAATCATTCTCTATATCAACTCCACCAATATGCCCGTCTCCGCTACCGAAAACATATTTTTTGTCTCCGTTTTTGTCATACACAGAAACTGTTCCTTTATGGCCCTGTTCCCTTGTTGCAATAGCGATATTTCCTTTGGAATCAAGGGCGGAGTCAAATATATCTCCTTCGGTTTCGATTGTTGTCCTCAGGCTGTCTCCGTTATATAAATACGCCTTTTTCCCGCTTATATCCGCCATAAGAATATATTCATTCTCAACGCAGACTTTGGGTGATGTTGCAGACACTGCAACATTCCAGACCGGCTCACCTTTAAGGTTAATCAGAACCATCTCATTATTGTTGTATGCAAGCATTCCGCCATCGTATCGCTGGAGACGATAATCTCCGCCAACGAAACCCTCAACAGTTTCATAATCAGAATACATAAAGAAATCATATATTCCCGGTATGTTGTATATCAGGATGGCTAAAATCACAATAGCTGTCAACGAAAACAACAATCGCCGTTTATTAACCCCTATTTTCTTTTTCTTTTCAGCTCTCATACTTCACTTCCTTAAGGAATAAGCCCTGCGGAGGAGCCGTAACCCCTGCCAGAGTTCTGTCACATTTTTCAATAATATCAGGAATATCCTCCGGACAGATTTTCCCCATTCCGCAGTTAACCACGGTTCCGGTAATAATTCTGACCATATTATATAAAAACGCATCCGCCTCGATTTCCAAGGCTATTTGCTCATTCCACTCAAACTTATCAAAAACTTCACATCTCCGCACAGTTCTCACAGTTGTTTTCTGCGAACCGCCCTGAGACATAAATCCTGCAAAATCATATGTCCCTTCAAAAGCTTTTGCCGCTTTTTTCATCTTTTCAACATCAAGATTATACGGCACATACCAGCTATATTTTTCTGTAAAGGGATTCTGTATTCTGCTGTTCCAGATTTTATATATATATGTTTTTCCGTCGTTTGAAAATCTTGCGGAAAAATCATCATCTGCAATTCTGCACTTTCTCGCTCTTATATCCGAAACACCTGACAGATTATTAAACGCCATAACTATTTTTTCAGGCGGAATTTTGGTCTCGCTGAAAAAATTCAGAACATACGATAAGGCGTGAACCCCCGCATCTGTTCTGCTACAGCCACAAACCGAAATTTCCTCTCCCGTCAGTTTCGACAAAGTTGTTTCGACAATTTCCTGTACGGATATAGCATTTTCCTGTCTTTGCCAACCGTGATAGGCTGTTCCGTCATACATAATTTCAAGAGCAAAGTTCGACATAACAATTTCCTAACCTAAAAAACTCCGTAAAAATTTGCAAGAACTATTCCTGCCAGAAGAACAAAAACCACAATCCACCCGACAAAATCAATAATGCCAAGCTTTAAAACATTGAGTCTTGTTCTACCCTTTCCGCCTTTATAACAACGACATTCCATAGCCGTTGCAAGCTCGTCCGCTCTGCGGAATGCTCCGACAAAAAGCGGAATAAGAATGGGAATCATCGCCTTAACACGGCTTAGTAAATTCCCCGATTCAAAATCAGCCCCTCTTGCCGTTTGAGCTTTTATAATCTTGTCCGTTTCTTCAATGAGCGTCGGAATAAATCTCAGCGCAATACTCATCATCATAGCAATTTCGTGATGAGGGACACCAATTTTCCCAAACGGCGACAACAACCTTTCTATGCCGTCTGTCAGCATTATAGGCGTCGTTGTCAGTGTAAGGAGCGAAGTCCCCATTATGAGAAAGAACAGTCTTAAAATCATAAAGAGTGCATTTCTCACACCTTCATCCGTAATCGTCAGAAACTTCCAGCTCCAATATTCTTTCCCCGTGGTTGTCAGGAATAAATTAAAAAAACCAGTGAGGAAAATGAAAAACATTACAGGCTTTAAGCCCTTTATCATAAATTTAACAGGTATCTTCGTGTTTACTATGCACACTGTCAGAAAAAGTCCCAACATCAAGTAACCTGTGAAATTATCAATTATAAATATTGCCGCAATATAAGCAACAATCATCAGTATTTTACTTCTCGGGTCAAGCCTGTGTATAAAAGACTCGCCGGGGAAATACTGACCGAGAGTTATATCAGAAAGCATCTTATCATCTCATTTCTTCCGTTGTTTAATACCTTAAACAAATTTCAGTCTCTTGATTTCTTCAACCGCTTCTGAAACCGTGTAAATTCCTTTTTTAACAGGATAGCCCGCCTTTATCAGGTCATTACAAATTTTAGTAACCTGAGGAAGGTCAAGTCCCATCGCCGTAAGTTCGTCTCCCCTTGAGAAGATTTCTCTCGGCGTACCATTCATAGAAAGTCTGCCTTTATTCATAACAAGGATTCTGTCTGCCATTTGGGCAATATCCTCCATACTATGTGAAACAAGCAAAACTGTTATATTCATTCGTCTTTGTAAATCTTTTATCTTAAACAGAATTTCATCTCTGCCCTTAGGGTCAAGTCCTGCGGTTGGCTCATCAAGAATAAGTGTTGTTGGTTGCATTGCAACAATACCTGCAATAGCAACTCTTCTCTTCTGCCCACCGGAAAGTTCAAAAGGTGACCTTTCAAGCATATCTTTCGGAATCCCGACCAAGTCCGCCGCATAAGCAACTCTGGTCGAAACTTCTTCCTGAGAAAGACCCATATTCGTCGGACCATAAGCAATTTCCTTTTCAACAGTTTCCTCAAACAACTGATACTCAGGATACTGCATAACAAGACCAACTTTAAAACGAATATCCCGCATCTTGACATCCTTTGCAAAAAGCTCCTGCCCATCAACAAAAATCTTGCCTTCTGTGGGTTTAATAAGCCCGTTCATCAACTGAATCATCGTTGACTTTCCGCTTCCGGTATGTCCCATAAGTCCTATAAACTGCCCGTCAGGGATAGTAACATCTATATTATGCACGGCGGTTTTCTCAAAAGGCCCGCCCGGCATATAGGTATATGATACATTTTCAAGCTTTATCATTTACTCATCTTCCAAACATTTCAAAATTTCACTACTGCAACTCTCAGTATCAAGCACTCCTGCAGGCAAATCAAAGCCACATTCAGAAAGCTTGTACGCAAGATAAGTTGCCTGAGGAACATCAAGACCAATCTTTTTAAGTTCTTTCACTTTTGAAAACACTTCCTGAGGTTTCCCTTCAAGATATTTGAGACCATGGTCAATAACAACAATTCTGTCAGCCTGTGCAGCTTCATCCATATAATGTGTTATCAGAACAACCGTCATATTTTCCTCTTTATTAAGGCGTTTCACGGTTTTTATAATTTCCTTTCGACCGCTTGGGTCAAGCATTGCGGTTGGCTCGTCAAGAACAAGCACTTCAGGCTTCATAGCGAGAACTCCCGCTATTGCTATTCTCTGCTTCTGTCCGCCCGACAACATATGAGGAGCATGACGGCGAAACTCCGTCATTCCCACTGCTTCAAGCGCATGGTCAACTCTGTGTCTTATTTCTTCCCTCGGAACGCCAAGATTTTCAGGTGCAAATGCAACATCTTCTTCAACAATACTGGCAACAAGCTGGTTATCAGGATTCTGAAAAACCATTCCGACCTTCTGTCTTATAGTATAGAGCAGATTTTCGTCAGATGTGTCCATTCCGCAAACAACAACCTTTCCATCAGTCGGAATATTGATTGCATTAAGGTGCTTCGCAAGGGTGGATTTTCCTGAGCCGTTATGCCCAAGAACTGCCACAAACTCCCCCTTATCCACAGAAAAATCAATCCCTTTGAGTATGGGAGTTTCCTTTCCGCTTTCCTCATCTTTATATGAAAATTTCAGATTTTCAGTCTTAATAACAGTATTCATTTCAAAAGTCCTTCCGTTAAGACTTATTTATTCCACCTTGAACTGTATCCACAAGGAAGAACGAGTCCACCCTGGGTTATAGGAAGTCCAACCTCGTCAGTCTGACTATGACCGCCAAAGCGTTTTCTCAAGGTAAGTTTATAGATATTCTCCATAACACTTCCCGACATTCCCGTAGTATACGAATTAACAAGGAAAAACAACGGATTGTCCGACATAACATTCATACAGAGTTCAATCAACCCGAAAAGTTCGTCCTCAATCTTCCAGACCTCGCCCGATGGCCCTCTGCCATAGGAGGGTGGGTCCATAATTATTCCGTCGTATTTATTACCCCGTCTGATTTCTCTTTCAACAAACTTCTTAACATCATCAACGATAAACCGTATACTTCTGTCTGCCAGGCCCGAAAGCTGAGCATTTTCTTTCGCCCATGTAACCATTCCCTTTGAAGCATCAACATGACAAACCGCCGCACCAGCAGAAAGAGCCGCAACAGACGCTCCGCCCGTATATGCGAACAGGTTAAGAACCTTAACATCTTTTCTTCCCGATTTTCTGATTATATCAGAGAACCAGTCCCAGTTAGTTGCCTGTTCAGGAAAAAGACCTGTATGCTTAAAGCCCATCATTTTTATACCGAACTTCAAGTCACCATAATTTATATCCCATTTTTCAGGGACCTTTTTATTATATTCCCAATGTCCGCCACCGCTGTTACTGCGGATATATCTGGCATCAGCCTTATCCCAAAGCTTGGACCGTTCCCCGCTTGGAACATTCCATACAATCTGTGGGTCAGGACGGCGGAGAATAATCTTCCCCCACCGCTCAAGCTTTTCGCCATTTGCAGCGTCAATCAGTTCATAATCTTTCCATTTATCTGATAAAAACATACTATCTCCCATTTTCATTCAACATCATCTTACATTTTAACATTTTTTTGCTGTTTCGTCAAGTAAATACTATACATTTGGCAATTTTTATGTTATACTTATTTATATAATCTTGAACAGGGGGATTTTTATGCTAAATAAAGAAATAAAAAAATACATCGGACTTACAATTTTCGCCATAATTATTATTGGCATTTATAAATCCTGGAACACCGAATTTCTGGGAACTTTCTTCAGCCTGCTCACTCCGCTATTTATCGGAATTGTTCTGGCTTATCTTCTTTATTTCCCAAGTAAGAAAATTGAGGAATTGCTTAACAAAATACCACTTAAACCAATTTCACGGGTGAGCCGTCTATGTTCAATTCTGTTTGTTTACGCAATGCTGATATTAGCGTGTATCGCAACCCTAAGACTCCTTGCCCCAGTTTTAATCGAAAATCTTTACGGCTTAATATCGCAAATACCACCGTCTGTTGAGCGGTTTATAACCTATCTTGAATCCCATAATTTTATGGGTTACACTTTTAGCCGTGACAGTATAATCGCTTCGCTGACCTCAAATATTTCCGTAGATATGATTTTAGGTTATCTTAACCTTGAAAACATTATGGGATATGTTCAGGGAATAATGTCTGTGTCAGGAATGTTCATTGATATTCTCATTGGTGTTATTATATCAATATACTTAATCCTTGACCGTGAAGATTTTTTCAATCTCGGAAATCGTATTTTAGGCTGTCTCTTCCGCCCCGATGTTAAAAAAGAGATTTTAAAATATTTGAACAAGGTAAACGAATTTATCATCAGATATATTTACTGCAGACTAATTGATGCACTTATAATGTTCTTCGTATCACTGATTGCATTATCCCTCATTCCTGATGTCAAATACACATTTGCTCTTGCTGCGATAGTTGCCGTATTCAATATCGTTCCTTATATCGGTTCAATTCTCTCAACTATCATTCTGATTGTGATTTCACTCTTCACTTCAGGACTCAGCAATGCAGTTTTAGTTGGTATTGTTATGTTTGTTCTCCAACAAATAGACGGAAATGTTATTGCACCATATCTTGTAAAGGACAAGCTTAAAATCAGTCCTGTGCTCGTTCTTGTTGCAGTCATATTAGGTGGTGGGTTTGGTGGAATTTTGGGTATTATGGTTGGGGTACCGCTCGCTGCAGTGATTCGTCTTATAGCAAACGACCTTATGAGACGGCAGGAAATTCTTGTTAAATATAAATCCCGCCACGGTAATAATCTCCCAGCCTCAATCTTTGGCTCAGAAGATAAATAGAGAATATTCATTTTTTCTACATACAAAAATCCGCAGAGAAATTTCTCTGCGGATTTTATTTGTTTAATTAAACGAGTTCCAATACTGCAACCTCAGCCGCGTCTCCGCGTCTTGGTCCAACCTTTATAACTCTTGTGTAACCGCCGTTACGCTCAGCATATTTTGGAGCGATTTCAGCAAATACTTTTGTTACAACATCTTCTTTTGTTATCCAAGCTAATGCCTGTCTTCTTGTGTGAAGAGTGTTCTTTTTACCAAGAGTAATCATTTTTTCAGCTAACTTCTGTACTTCCTTAGCACGGGTAACTGTTGTTTCAATCTTACCGTTTTCGAGGAAAGAAGTTGTAAGGTTTCTCAGCATCGCTATTCTCTGGTCTGTTGGTCTACCCAATTTTCTTTGGTTCGCCATACTATTCACCTCTTTCAAATAATTCCTCACCAATAAAGTGAGATTCGCGCAAACGACTATTCTTCGTCGTTTGTCAATGTAAGTCCCATAGAGTCAAGCTTTGCAATGACTTCTTCAAGGGATTTGCGTCCAAGGTTTCTAACCTTCATCATATCATTTTCCGATCTTGCTGTCAAATCCTGCACAGTATTGATTCCTGCACGCTTAAGACAGTTATAAGAACGAACTGACAAATCAAGCTCTTCAATGGTTGTTTCAAGGACCTTAACAATCTTGTTTTGTTCCTTTTCAACCATAATCTCTGTATTTTTAGCGCTGTCTGACAAATCAATGAACAAGTTCAAGTGTTCATTCATTATTTTAGCACCAAGAGATACAGCGTCAGGCGGATTTATTGTACCGTCTGTCCATATTTCAAGTATAAGCTTGTCATAATCTGTAATCTGACCAACTCTGGTATTTTCAACCGTATAGTTGACCTTTTCAACAGGTGTGTAGATAGAATCCACAGGTATTAAGCCGATAATAGGCTGAAGCAACTGCTTATTTCTGTCAGCAGAAACATATCCTCTGCCTCTGTCTAATGTAAGCTCCATAAACAATTTTGCATCTTCGTTAAGTGTAGCGATATGCAAATCACCGTTTATGATTTCAACATCAGAGTCACACTTAATATCTCTTGCACAAATTTCGCCTGCGCCCTCATGGTTAATATAAACCGTTTTAGGACCGTCAGAATGAAGCTTAACTGCAAGGGATTTAATGTTAAGAATGATTTCTGTAACATCTTCTGTAACTCCTGGGATTGTTGAAAACTCGTGATTGATGTTTTCAATTTTAACGGATGTAACCGCAACACCAGGGAGTGATGAAAGAAGAATTCTTCTGAGAGAGTTACCGAGTGTTATACCGTATCCTCTTTCGAGGGGGTCAACAACAAACTTTCCGTATTTTTCGTCCTCGGAAATGGCAACGCACTCCACCTTTGGTTTTTCGATTTCTATCATAGTTAGCCCTCCTTAATTTTTACTGTTGTTTGTGAATGTACATTGTACATATTTTCAGGGCCTTAGTTCAGGAATTTTCCCGAACTATGCATATTATTTGCTGTAGTATTCGACGATAAGATGTTCCTCGATTGGAAGATCAATATCCTCTCTGTCTGCAAATGCAATTACTTTACCTTCTAAAGTTTCCTTGTTCATATCGAGCCACTTCGGAACTGCTCTGCTTTCTGTTGAAGCGAGAATAGTGTCGAATTTAGCACTCTTGCGGCTTGTTTCAGCAACTGTGATAACATCGCCAACTTTAACAAGGTAAGAAGGAATGTTTACCTTCTTGCCATTTACTAAGAAATGAGCATGAGATACAAGCTGTCTTGCTTCAGGTCTTGAAACTGCGAGTCCAAGTCTGAAAACAACATTGTCAAGTCTTCTTTCGATGAGGGTCAAGAGGTTTTCACCTGTGATACCCTGCTTCTTATTTGCAAGCTCAAAATAATGAGCAAACTGTCCTTCTAAAATACCGTAAGCGCGTCTAACCTTCTGCTTTTCTCTGAGCTGTGTACCATATTCAGAGAGTTTGCGGCGACCCTGACCGTGCTGGCCTGGTGCATAAGCTCTTCTTGTTACAGCGCACTTATCTGTGTAACATCTGTCACCCTTTAAGAATAACTTCTGACCTTCGCGTCTGCAGATTCTGCAAACTGATTCAGTATATCTTGCCATTTACAATTCACCTCCTGTAATTATACCCTTCTTCTCTTCGGCGGTCTACAACCGTTATGAGGAATTGGTGTAACATCCTTAATCATATTTACTTCAAGTCCTGCAACCTGAAGTGCACGGATAGCAGCTTCTCTACCGCTACCTGGTCCCTTTACATATACTTCAACATATTTAAGACCGTGTTCCATTGCAGCCTTTGCAGCTGTTTCTGCAGCCATCTGAGCTGCAAATGGTGTGCTTTTTCTTGAGCCTCTGAAGCCCAAGCCACCGGCACTTGCCCAAGAAAGTGCGTTACCTTCTGTGTCTGTAATTGTAACAATAGTATTGTTAAATGTAGACTTGATATGAGCAGCACCGCGTTCTATATTTTTCTTTTCTCTACGACGTCTGGTTTTCTTTACTGCCTTTGCCATAGTTAATTCACCTCCTGAAGATGCGCATTAAGCGCAAATTCCATATTCAATAACAAGTATTATTTCTTTTTGTTGGCCATTGTTTTTCTTGGGCCTTTTCTGGTTCTCGCATTTGTCTTTGAACGCTGTCCTCTTACAGGAAGGCTCTTTCTGTGACGAAGACCTCTGTAACAGTTGATTTCGATAAGACGCTTAATGTCGAGAGCAACATCACGACGAAGGTCACCTTCAACCGTGTAGTTATCGATTTCTGCTCTGAGTGCAGAAACTTCTTCCTCTGTCAAATCACGAACTCTTGTGTCTGGATTAATTCCAGTAGCAGCTAAAATCTTTTTTGATGTAGAAAGACCGATACCGAATATATAAGTTAATCCGATTTCAACTCTCTTCTCGTTTGGTAAGTCAACACCTGCTATACGTGCCATACTCCAATTCACCTCCGTATAAATTTATTTTTTTGAAAAGTATGGAGCAGAATTTCACTTATCTTCAAAGGCTTTTCTCCTTTGAAACATCAGCTTATACGAAAGTTTTCAAAAAAACATTTCAAAGTGGTTCATAAGCCTAACCCTGCTCAATTTTGAAAATCCAAGGACGATTTCCGATTAACCCTGCTTCTGCTTATGACGCGGGTTTTCACAGATAACCATAACCTTACCTTTTCTTTTAATTATTTTACACTTTTCACAGATAGGTTTTACTGAAGGGCTTACTTTCATTTTCCTTCACCTCCTATAGAAATTATCAGCAAACGCCCTATGGGCATTACTAACCTAACTATTATATCAACAATTTCTCATTTTGTCAAGCTTTTTTAACTATTTTTAAGATAATTATTTTGCTCTCCATGTTATTCTGCCTTTTGTAAGGTCATAAGGTGAAATTTCAACTGTAACCTTATCTCCCGGCAAGATTCTTATATAGTGCATTCTGAGTTTCCCTGAAATATGAGCTAAAATTTTGTGTCCGTTTTCAAGCTCAACCTGAAACATCGCATTTGGCAGTGCTTCAAGGACAGTTCCTTCAACTTCGAGTACATCTTCCTTTGCCACAACGCATCCCCCTCTCCTGATTCTATTTAAATGCGGAAAGAATTTTTCTTATTTCACTATCGGAAATTCTTTCTCCTTTGAGAATTTTTTCTCGGACAATTTCTGAAAAACTACCCACATTCTTTATATGCTTTACATTCTTTTTCTTAATTTTATCAACCTTGTGCAAATCGCCATCGCATATTTCCACAATTCTCTCTCCGGCACTCATAACTATGTAGTATCGGTTTTTATCTCTGCCTGACACTGAAGTTACAATATCCCCCGGTCTAAATTCGTTTCGGCTATCCATTTATACCTCCACTCAGTCAATCAAAGTAAGAAATACCGGCTCTCCGTCTGTGATATACACAGTATTTTCGTAATGTGCCGCAAGCTTACCATCAGCGGTAATCACAGCCCATTCATCATCACCGACAAAATACTCTTTATCTCCTTGATTTACCATCGGTTCAATACAAATCACCATTCCGGATTTTAATCTCGCACCTCTGCCAACTCTTGAAACATAGTTTGGAACATCCGGCTCTTCGTGAAGCTTTGCACCTATTCCGTGTCCGCAATAGTCACGCAATACACTGAACCCATTCTCCTCAACATAACTCTGAACTGCCGCAGAAATCTCTCCCACACGGCATCCTTCTTTTGCAAATTCTGCACCTTTGAAGAAACTTTCCTTAGTAACATCAATAAGTTTCTGTGCTTCAGCCGAAATTTTACCAACCCCAAAAGTTCTCGCCGCATCACCGTGATAACCCTTATAGCAGGCACCAACATCGACGCTAAGCACATCCCCCTCTTTAAGAGGAACATTGCTTGGGAAACCGTGGATGATAACATCGTTAACGCTTGCACATATACTGCCGGGGAATCCACCATAATTTTTAAAAGACGGAATACATCCCTGACTTCTTATATACTTATCGGCAATTTTATCAAGTTCTGCCGTTGTAATTCCCGGCTTAACCGACTCTTCAATAAGCTTTAGTGTTTCACCTGTGACTCTGCCGGCAATTTTCATAAGTTCAATTTCAGATTTTGATTTAATATATATCATATCCGGTCACCTATGCAAGAGCCTTCAAAACCTCAGCAGAAGTGTCTGCGATTTCCTCTTTACCAATCGCAACTCTTAAAAGGCCTTTTTCTTCATAGAATTTTTTAAGAGGTTCTGTCGTCTTATGATAAGTCATAAGTCTTTCTCTGATTGTTTCAGGCTTATCATCTGCCCTTGTAACAAGTTCATTTCCGCATTTATCACAAATGCCGTCTTTCTCAGGAGCATTATAAATTTTATGATAAGACGCTCCACAATTCTTACACTCAAGTCTTCCGCCCAGTCTTTCCACAATAGTTTCATCAGGAACTTCTATTGTTAAAACACTATCTATCATCACTCCGGATTTTTCAAGAGCTTCTGCCTGAGCAATATTTCTTGGAAAGCCATCTAAAATAAATCCGTTCTCACAGTCACTCTCAGAGATACGACTTTCAACTACCTTTATCATAACATCGTCCGGAACAAATTTTCCGTCATTTATGAACTGACCTGCAATTTTGCCAAGCTCTGTGCCTTCACTGATATTTTTTCTCAAAATAGCTCCGGTGGATATCGTTGGTATATTATAGTGTTCAGACAGCAGTTCCGCCTGTGTTCCTTTTCCGGCACCCGGCGCTGCAAGTATTATAAGTTTCATAACCACTTCTATCCTTTCAGATATTAAATCATTTATATTTTCTTATCGGATTTTGTCAAATAACCGATAAAACTCTACAAGGGGCTTGCCCCGCAAGCCATTTGCCACGGGACAATCCCCCTATTATAAGCATTATTCTGCTTATTCCAAGAATCCTTTATAGTGACGCATAAGCATCTGAGACTCAAGCTGTTTTACAGTTTCGAGTGCAACACCAACTACGATAAGGAGTGATGTTCCGCCGATTGCAAAACCACCGATTCCAACAACTGTGTTGAGGAAAATCGGAAGAACTGCAATGAGTCCTAAGAAGATAGCACCAACAAGAGTTATCTTTGAGAGAATTCTTGTTATAAAGTCTGATGTCGGACGACCTGGACGGATACCAGGGATAAAGCCGCCATTCTGTTTCATATTGTTTGCCATCTCAACCGGATTGAACTGTAATGCTGAATAGAAATATGTGAAGAAAAGTATAAGTAAGAAATAGATAAATCCATAAGTTACACTTGTCTGATTGAAGATATTTCTAAGCATCCAGCCCCAGAAGCCTTCTGAGTTAGCTGTCACACCGAAGAAGGAACAGATTGTTCCAGGGAACGCCATAATTGACATTGCAAAAATGATTGGCATTACACCTGAAGATGTAACCTTAATCGGAATATGTGTGCTCTGTCCGCCATACATTTTTCTGCCCACAACTCTCTTAGAGTACTGAACAGGAATTCTTCTTTCCGCATCATTGAACAAAACAACGCAACCAACAACAACGATAGCAACGATTAAGATTGCGATAACGCCAATCCAACCGTATGTTCCGGCTGTTGCATAGTTCCAGAGTGACATACAAAGCTGCGGACCACGGGATACGATACCCGCGAAAATGATAAGGGAAATACCGTTTCCGATACCCTTTTCTGTAATCTGTTCACCAAGCCACATAAGAAATGCTGTACCTGCTGTAAATGTTATAACGATAACCGCCGCACTTGTAAAGCCCGGATTTAAAACAGCACTTCTTAACAAGAAGTAAAGACCAATCGCCTGAACGAGAGCGAGAACAACTGTTCCATATCTCATCATCTGGGCAATTTTCTTTCTGCCTTCTTCGCCTTCCTTCTGCATTCTTTCGAGTGCAGGGATTGCAACGCACAAAAGTTGCATAATAATTGATGAGTTAATATATGGTGTAATACTCATCGCAAAAATTGTTGCGTTCTGGAACGCACCTCCGGATACCATGTTAATGAATCCGAAGAGTGTGTTCTCTTTATTTGCGAAAATTTCCTTCATCGCATCAGGCTGAAGAAGCGGAACCGGAATAACTGAACCTAAGCGGAAAATAACTATCAAAACCAGTGTATATAAGAGTCTTTTACGCAGTTCAGGAATTCTCCATGCGTTCTTTATTGTTTCCACCATCTTATATCACCTCAACCTTTCCGCCGGCAGCAGTAATCTTTTCTTCAGCAGTCTTACTGAATCTATTTGCCTTAACGGTTAATGACTTTGTTATTTCCCCTCTGCCTAAGATTACAACTCCGTCACAGATTTTGGAAATAATTCCATTTGCCTTCAAAACTTCTGCTGTAACTTCAGTTCCGTTTTCAAGTTTATTTAATGCTTCAACATTAACAGAAACATATTCCTTTGCGAAAATATTTGTAAATCCGCGTTTGGGAAGTCTTCTGTAAATAGGCATCTGTCCACCTTCAAATCCCGGACGAACACCGCCGCCGCTACGGGCATTCTGACCCTTGTGTCCGCGACCACTTGTTTTTCCGTTACCGCTTCCGTGTCCTCTGCCTACTCTGAAATAATCCTTCTTTGAGCCTTCGCTCGGAGATAATTCATGAAGTTTCATATCGAGTACACCTCCTCTTTACAGTTTAATTTTATTCTGCTGGGCGTTTCTTACGCCTCTTCTACCTTTACAAGGTGAGAAACCTTAAAAATCATACCTCTGATCTGAGCGTTGTCAGGTTTCTCTACGCACTGATGAAGCTTCTTTAAGCCTAAAGCTTCAACTGTTGCTATCTGGTCTTTCTTACATCCGATTGTACTCTTTGTAAGTGTTACCTTTAATGTTTTAGCCAAGGAAAAAACCTCCTATCTCATTTATATAAGGCTTAACCTAAAATTTCTTCAGGCTTTTTACCTCTAAGCTCTGCAACTTCCTCAATGCTCTTGAGTGCTGCTAAAGCTTCAACTGTTGCAGAAACAACATTTTTCGGGTTGTTGCTTCTTAAACATTTTGTTCTGATATCTCTGATACCTGCAAGTTCAAGTACCGCACGAACAGGACCGCCCGCGATAACACCGGTACCTTCTGAAGCCGGCTTCAAAAGAACTCTACCTGCGCCATATTCACCGATTACTTCGTGTGGAATTGTTGTTCCAACCATCTGAACTGTAATCATGTTCTTCTTAGCGTCGTCGATTCCTTTTCTAATAGCATCAGAAATTTCAGCAGCTTTACCCATACCGTATCCTACATGACCATTTCCGTCACCTACTACTACCAATGCGCTGAAACGGAATGTTCTACCACCCTTTACAACCTTGGCAACACGGTTAAGAGTTACTACTGTTTCTTTTATATCAAGAACGCTTGCGTCTACACGCTCCTGCTTCTTTGTTCTTTCTACTCTTTCTGCCATTTATCCTTTCACCTCTTTTTAATTAGAATTCAAGGCCGCCTTCACGAGCTCCTGCTGCAAGTTCTGCAACACGGCCGTGATACAAATATCCGCCTCTGTCAAATACAACTTCCTTAATGTTCTTCTCTGCTGCTTTCTTTGCAACAAGCTCACCTACAGCCTTTGCTGCTGTGCAGTTTCCGCCGTAGTTTGCCTTAAGTTCTGCATCAAGAGTTGAAGCTGATACTAAAGTTGTTCCTGTTGAGTCGTCTATAATCTGTGCATATATATTCTTAAGACTCTTGAATACGCAAAGTCTTGGACACTCTGGTGTTCCGGATATTTTTTTACGAACTCTTGCGTGACGAGCTTTTCTTGCTGCCTCGCTGTTCTTTCTCTTAATCATTAAAATCGCACCTCCTTGCGGTTTAGGTATAGAAGTATAAAATCAATTCCAAAAATTATCTTACTTCTTCTTAGAACCTGTTTTACCTTCTTTTCTTCTGATAGTTTCATCAATATATTTGATACCTTTACCCTTATAAGGTTCCGGCGGTCTCTTTTCTCTTACATTCGCTGCGAACTGACCTACCTTCTGCTTATCAGGACCTGAGATTATAATCTGGTTTGGCTGAGGAACATCAATCTTTATGCCATCGATTTCTTCCATTTCAACCTGATGAGAATAACCAAGGTTCATTACGAGCTTATTACCCTGCTTTGCCGCTCTGTAACCAACACCGTTGATTTCAAGTTCTTTCTTGAAACCTGTGCTTGCGCCGGTAATCATATTGGCAATAAGTGTACGGGTTAAGCCGTGAAGTGACTTATGAAGCTTACTTTCAGTTGGTCTTTCAACTGTAAGTGTGTTTCCGTCTACTTTAATTATCATTTCGTTCTGCATTGTCTGTGTCAATGTTCCATTGGCACCTTTTACAGTAACTTCGTTGTTTTCGCCTATTTTAACCTCAACCCCAGCTGGGATTTCGATAGGCATTTTACCTATACGAGACATTTACTATTCCTCCTTCCTTACCAAATAAATGCTAATACTTCACCGCCAACATTGTTACGGCGAGCTTCCTTATCTGTCATAATTCCTTTTGATGTTGATACGATAGCAATACCTAAGCCCTTTAATACTCTTGGAAGTTCTTCACAAGAAGCATAAATTCTAAGACCCGGCTTACTTACTCTCTTAAGGCCTGTGATAACCTTCTGCTTGTTTTCAGCATACTTAAGAGTGATTCTGATAACGCCCTGTGTAGCATCATCGATATACTCTACATTCTTAACATATCCTTCATCAAGCAAAATTTTAGCGATTGCCTTTTTCATATTTGACGCAGGTACATCAACGCTTACATGTCTCTGATTGTTTGCATTTCTGATTCTTGTAAGCATATCTGCGATTGGATCTGTAATGTGCATTTTATTTCCTCCTTTTTATAGGATTTTAAGAGTCAGTTTGGTTTTCCGCACTGATTATCTTAACCACTTAACCCTTTGTTTTGAGTTGTTTATTTTATTTACGGCTTTATGCCGCGTCTTCCTTACCAGGAAGCCTTCTTAACACCCGGAATCTGGCCCTTATATGCCAATTCACGGAAGCATATTCTGCAAATGCCAAACTTACGAAGGTAAGCGTGGGGTCTGCCGCAGATTTTACATCTGTTGTATTCTCTTGTTGAATACTTCTGCTTTCTCTGCTGTTTTACAACCATTGCCTTTTTTGCCATGTTTTATATTTCCTCCATTCTTACAGAGTCTGGACAAAATTTATTATCTTGTAAACGGTGCACCCATAAGTGTAAGAAGTTCTCTTGCTTCTTCGTCTGTCTGGGCTGTTGTTACAAAGATAATATCCATGCCGCGGATCTTATCAATCTTATCATAGTCTATTTCCGGGAATATAAGCTGTTCCTTAATACCCATTGAATAGTTTCCTCTACCGTCAAATGAATTCGGGTTGATACCTCTGAAGTCACGAACTCGTGGGAGAGCTGCGTTGAAAAGTCTGTCAACGAACTCATACATTTTTGCGCCTCTGAGTGTTACCTTACAGCCGATATTCATTCCTTCTCTTAATTTAAAGGAAGCGACTGACTTCTTAGCCTTTGTTACAACAGCTTTCTGACCTGTGATGATTTCGAGGTCATTGATTGCACTGTCGATAGCCTTTGAATTTTCCTTTGCTTCGCCGACACCGATGTTGATAACTACTTTGTCAAGCTTTGGAATTTGCATAACACTTTTATAGTTATACTTTTTCATCATAGCGTCTTTGATTTCTTTTGTATAGCGTTCTTCAAGTCTCATTTAACCGGACCTCCTTCCGTAATTATTCTCCTATTGTTTCTCCGCACTTCTTGCAGTAACGAACATGAGTTCCGTCTTCTAATACCTTACGGCCAACTCTTGTTGCTGCCTTACACTTGGAGCAAACATTCATAACCTTGCTTGCGTAGATTGGTGTTTCCTGGCTGATTATGCCGCCCGGTTCACCCATTCTGCGGGGTTTCTTGTGCTTTGTTGCCATAGAAACGCCTTCAACGATTACCATACGCTTTTCAGGGTTTACAGAAAGAACTCTTCCCTGCTTTCCCTTATCTTTACCGGACAAAACAACTACTGTATCGCCCTTTTTAACGTGCATTTTTGTATTCATATTGCATATCCTCCTTTCACGGTCGGAATTACTAAAAATTCTTTAGTATTATAATACTTCCGGAGCAAGTGATAAAATCTTCATGTAATCCTTATCACGAAGTTCTCTTGCAACAGGTCCGAATATACGAGTTCCTCTTGGTGTTTTATCATCTCTGATGATAACTGCTGCGTTTTCATCAAATCTGATTTTTGAACCGTCGGCTCTCTTTACGCCCTGTACGGATCTTACTATAACAGCCTTAACTACATCGCCTTTTTTAACAGCACCGCCGGGTGTTGCTTTTTTAACAGATGCTACGATTACATCACCGATGTTTCCGTATCTTCTGAAAGAACCACCCAATACTCTGATACACATAAGTTCCTTAGCACCGCTGTTATCAGCAACCTTTAATAATGTCTGCTGTTGTACCATAATGGATTTCCTCCTAACTTAAAATCATTTTAATTCTGATTACCGTCTGAAAGCTTTTATTATTTAGCTTTTTCAACGATTTCGACTACTCTCCATCTCTTATCCTTGGAAAGCGGTCTGGTTTCCATAACCTTAACCTTATCGCCTATGCCACATTCATTATTCTCATCGTGTGCTTTAAGCTTATAAGTATTCTTTATAACCTTATTGTAAACCGGATGCTTAACGCTGTCCTTGATAGCTACAACAACTGTTTTATCCATTTTATCGCTTACAACCTCGCCGATACGGGTTTTACGATAGTTACGCTCTATACTCATCTAAACACACCTCCTGATTATGAATTGATGTCGGCACCGAGGCCTAACTCTTTTTCTCTTAAAATAGTCTTAAGCTTTGCTATATCCTTTTTAACCGCAGGAATTCTCATAGGATTATCCAACTGATTTGTTGCGTTCTGAAAGCGCAGATTGAACAATTCTTCTTTCAAATCCTGAATTTTGATTACTATTTCCTCTGCTGAAAGGTCTCTGATTTCATTTGCTTTCATTACTTATCACCTTCCATTTCCTGGTCAGCTTTTCTTACAAACTTACACTTGAGTGGGAGCTTGTGCATAGCAAGACGCATAGCTTCACGAGCTACCTCTTCACTAACGCCGCCAATTTCAAATAATACTCTGCCTGGTTTAACAACTGCTACCCAGTATTCCGGTGAACCCTTACCGCTCCCCATACGAGTTTCAGCTGGCTTTTCTGTTACCGGCTTATCAGGGAATACTTTAATCCAAACCTTACCGCCTCTCTTTGTGTATCTTGTCATAGCGATACGGGCAGCCTCAATCTGGTTGCTTGTTATCCAAGCTGGGCTTGTTGCCTGAAGACCGAAATCTCCGTAAACAACCTTGTTACCACGGGAAGCTTTACCTTTCATTCTTCCACGCATAACTCTTCTGTATTTTACTCTTTTAGGGGATAACATTATCTTTTTCCTCCTTCCTTAACTTTGGCAGGAGCTTCTTTCTTTACTTTCTTGCTTTCTGCAAGAACTTCGCCCTTATAAATCCAAACCTTAACGCCGAGTTTACCGTAAGTTGTGTTTGCTTCGGTGAAACCGTAGTCAATGTCTGCTCTGAGTGTCTGAAGCGGGATTGTACCTTCATGATACTGTTCTGTTCTTGCGATTTCTGCGCCGCCTACACGACCGGAAACTGCACACTTAATTCCCTTAGCACCCATTTTCATTGTTCTTGTCATACACTGCTTCATAGCTTTTCTGAAGGAAATTCTTCTTTCGAGCTGTGATGCGATGTTTTCAGCAACGAGCTGTGCGCTCAAATCAGCATTCTTTATTTCGATTACATTCAAAATAACAGTTTTGCCTGTGAGGTTTTCAACCTCTTTCTTTAATTTTTCTATTTCACTGCCGCCCTTACCGATAATGATACCTGGCTTTGCAGCATAGATAGACAAGCGAACTTTGTTTGCAAATTTTTCAATTTCAATCTTATCAACGCCTGCCTGGAAAAGCTTATTCTTAAGATAAACTCTAAGGTTATAATCTTCTACGAGATTATCGCCGTAATGTTTCTTATCAGCGTACCAGCGTGAATCCCAGTCTTTTATAACGCCGACACGAATACCGTGTGGATTAACTTTCTGACCCATGCTTATTTACCTCCTTTTGGAATTATTCTTTCTCTGCAACCTTTATTGTGATGTGGCTTGTTTTCTTATTGATTCTGAACGCACGGCCCTGTGCTCTTGCCTGAATTCTCTTAAGAGTTGGACCCTGGTCTGCGAAAACCTCAGAAACATAAAGGTTTTCCACATTCATATTGTGGTTGTTTTCCGCATTTGCAATTGCGGACTTGAGCAATTTCTCAACTACCGGGCTTGCAGCCTTTGGTGTATTCTGGAGAATACCGAGTGCAACGCCTACCGGCTTATTTCTGATTAAATCTATAACTATGCGTACTTTTCTTGGTGCAATACGCACATGAGTAACTTTAGCTACTGCTTCCATTGCATTAAGCTCCTTTCTGATAGAGTTATCAAAACCTCAATTATTTAGAAGTTTTAGCACCTGCATGACCCTTAAAGGTTCTGGTTGGAGCGAATTCTCCAAGCTTGTGACCTACCATATCTTCTGTAACATATACCGGAACATGTTTTCTTCCGTCGTATACCGCAATAGTATGTCCTACCATTTCAGGGAAAATCGTAGATGCTCTTGACCATGTCTTAACTACAGCCTTTTCGTTCTTTTCGTTCATTGCAACAATCTTGCGCATTAAACTCTCTTCAACGAAAGGTCCTTTTTTAATACTGCGACCCATTAGGTGACCTCCTTAATTATTTTTCTTTGAAAAAACCGTTTCGACCTGTTTTTTCAATTACTTCGCATTTCGTCTCTTAACAATAAACTTGTTAGACTTATTCTTCTTATCTCTTGTCTTGTAGCCGAGAGCCGGTTTACCCCAAGGAGTAACAGGGCTTGGTCTACCGATTGGTGACTTACCTTCACCACCACCGTGTGGATGGTCATTCGGGTTCATTACAACGCCTCGAACTGTTGGGCGGAATCCCATGTGACGCTTTCTACCAGCTTTACCGATGTTGATGTTTTCGTGTTCACCGTTACCAACCATACCGATTGTTGCACGGCAGTTAAGTCTTATAAGACGAACTTCGCCGGAAGGAAGTCTAACCTGTCCATAGCCGTTTTCCTTAGCCATAAGCTGAGCGAAGTTACCAGCACTACGAACGAGCTGTCCACCCTTACCAGGGTTAAGTTCTACATTATAAATAAGTGTACCAACCGGAATATCTTCGAGCATCATAGCGTTACCCGGCTTAATATCAGCACCCTTACCGGAAATTACTACATTACCTTTTTTGAGGCCTTCCGGAGCGATGATATAAGTTTTTGTTCCGTCTTCGTACTGGAGAAGAGCGATGTTTGCGCTACGGTTCGGATCGTATTCGATTGAAAGAACTGTTGCAGGCATTCCATCCTTGTTTCTCTTAAAGTCAATAATTCTATACTTTCTTTTAGCACCGCCGCCACGATGTCTTACTGTGATTCTACCGTAAGAGTTACGACCTGCTTTACTGTGAAGAGGGCTGAGGAGAGATTTCTCCGGAGCAACCTTATCAATTTCTTCAAAAGTAGAAACAGTCATCTGACGAAGCGAAGGTGTGGTAGGATTATATTTCTTTATTCCCATAATTACATCTCCTTATCTTCATTCATTAACGCGCTGTGCGTTAAATTCCGAATCTGTCAATTAGTTTTCAAAAATTTCGATTGTTTTGCTGTCAGCTGTAAGTTTAACAACTGCCTTTTTCCAATCAGCTCTTTTACCTGCATGAACGCCCATTCTCTTTGGCTTTCCTGCGTAGTTGATTGTTGTAACTTTTTCAACCTTTACTTTGAAAATTTCCTCAACAGCCTTTTTAATCTGAATCTTATTAGCAGACGGAAGCACCTCAAAGGTGTATTTCTTGTCCGCAACCTGATCCATACTCTGTTCTGTTATAATTGGTCTTCTGATAATATCGTGAGCTGTTAAATTCATTATGCGTACACCTCCTCGAGTTTTTCAGCTGCATCCTTTAAGATAATGCATTTTGTATGATTTAATACCTCGTATGTGTTTATTGCACCAACGAATGTTGTATCAACACCTTCGATGTTTCTTGCTGACATAACGATGTTTTTATCGTTTTCAGGAAGAACGAATAATGCTTTTTCTGTAACGCCGAGGTTCTTAAGAACTTCTGCAATCTGCTTTGTTTTGATTGAATCAAAGCTCATAGCATCGAGAACGATTAAATCGTTATCCTCAACCTTTGAAGATAAAGCAGAAACGAGGGCAAGTCTTCTAACCTTCTTGTTTACGGCATAACCGTAATCTCTTGGCTTCGGACCGAGAGCGATACCGCCGCCTACCCACTGAGCAGCACGGATACTACCCTGTCTTGCACGGCCTGTTCCCTTCTGTCTCCAAGGCTTAATTCCGCCGCCGCGAACTTCGCTGCGAGTCTTTGTGCTCTGTGTGCCCTGTCTCTGATTTGCGAGGTAATTAACAACAACTTCGTGCATAACATCGCCTCTTACAGTTGCACCGAACACTTTTTCACTTAATTCTATATCACCGACTTTATCGCCGTTAATATTGTACATAGCTACTTTAGGCATATCTTAAATCCTCCTTTCTTAGGTTTAGGCTTTTGCCTTTACTGCATTCTTTATAACGAGCAATCCGCCCTTAGGACCGGGAACGCTTCCCTTAACTAAAAGCAAGTTACGCTCTGTGTCAATCTTAACTAAATCAAGGTTCTGGATTGTTACTGTGTCAACACCATAGTGACCTGGGAGTCTCTTACCCTTGAACACTCTTGATGGTGAAGAACAAGCACCCAATGAACCTGGGCCTCTGTGGTAATGGCTACCGTGGCTCATAGGACCTCTGTGTGTGCCCCATCTCTTAATTGTGCCAGCGTAACCGTGACCCTTACTTGTACCTGTAACATCAATCATTTCGCCTGCTTCGAAAACATCAACTTTGATTTCGTCGCCAAGATTCATATCAGCAGCACCGTCAAGCTTGAATTCCTTCACATAACGCTTAACAGCAACGCCAGCTTTAGCAAAATGACCTTTCTCCGGCTTATTAGCCTTCTTTTCTTTCTTGTCCTCGAAGCCAACCTGAACCGCACTGTAACCGTCGATTTCAACTGTCTTCTTCTGAACTACACTACATGGACCTGCCTGAATAACAGTAACAGGGATGAGTGTGCCGTCTTCTGCAAAAATCTGAGTCATACCAAGCTTTTTGCCTAAGATTGCCTTTTTCATAATTTTTTCCTCCTATTTTCATGTGCATCGGCTTAAATCAAGCATACACACGGGTTATTGGTTGGTTTGCACCAACATGACCAAAATTTTTTCTGCCGAGATTAGATTTTAAGCTCGATGTCAACACCTGCCGGCAAGTCAAGGTGCTTGAGCGCATCGATTGTCTTAGCTGTTGGGTTTAAGACATCGATAAGTCTCTTGTGAGTTCTCAGTTCAAACTGCTCACGGCTGTCCTTATACTTATGAACCGCTCTTAAGATTGTAACAATCTCTTTCTTAGTAGGAAGCGGGATAGGACCTGAAACCTTAGCTCCCGTTCTCTTAGCAGTTTCCACAATCTTCTCTGCACTCTGGTCAACGAGATTGTGGTCGTAAGCCTTAAGTCTGATTCTGATTTTTTCTGCTGCCATTTTAGACCCTCCTTAAAAATTTTCAAGCAACTCTTCGTTTTTGCTTGATTTTTAATCCGCTGTGCCGGGCGTTTCTCACAGCTATATAATAAAACCCGAACCACAAATAAGCCGCTGGGCTTAACGGTTTCGGGGCAACAGACACAAGTAACCTCAGGAGCGACAGCATACCACTCCCTTGGAAATTATGCACTGTATTAAGTTAGAAAGTGACCTTTCCGCCCGCTTTTCAAAACCGGACAATCTCCTCCGAAATTTCCAAACCTTACGGTCTGCCACCTCCGGAATCATCGTATGTCTTTGTCACGCTTTACTATTATACAATATCTTCAGGAAAAAATCAAGAGTTTTTTCAAATTTTTTCACCTTTTTATCTATTTTATTCCCAATCAGACCTGATTTTAACAAAAAATGAGGTAAAAACTACCGTTTTTAGCCTCATTTTTATACACATTTACTAATTAAATGCAGAACTCTGCTGAGAATTTTGTTAATTTTTTCTTTTATCTTTTCCGCAAACTTTATAGAATTCACAGTATCTGCAAGCACTGAACTCCTTATCGTTATACGGATTGATTTTTATATCACCACTGACAATCTTTTCTGCCGTTTCCCTCGCTTTCCTCTCTGCATTTTCTATTCTACGTACCATCTCGTCCCTGCTTAAAAGACTGGACTTGCCTGCAGGAATATATCCTGCACCCTGGCTCGCCCGACTATCCATTCCTGAAATAATATTATCGTCACTCAACACAACGCCCTTTACCTCAATCTTTTTCCGGCGTTCCCTTTCAACGCTTTCATCGTCAGGCTCGCTCTCAAACTGAAGAATAGGTTCATTCATATGAATATACATCATCCCCGACGGAGTTGCATTAAGATTATCCTTTGCTATACTTGCATACACAAGCGGTTGAATCTGAACCCCTGCTTCCTCCAACCGTTCATTTGTTGTCTTTACCGACGATTTATAATCTACTATATTTATATATTTCTCTCCGTCAATTTCAGCCATATCAATTCTGTCTATAAAGCCTTTAACCTCCGCCTCACTGTCTCCAAGCTGAATTTTCATTCCCGAAAATGCTCCGCCTCCGCCAATCTCCACCTCAAAACCATAAGGTCTGAAACAACTATTGGCATAGAACTGAACAATCTCCCAAGCTGTCGCCGTTGCAACACCTTTCATACGAAGCGCTATATACCTGTAATATGGCGATGTTTCATATAGCAATTCATCACTTTCTCTTGCCACCCTTTCAGCAATCTCCGAAACATCACGGCGACAGTCGTTATATGATACCGCAGAGTAATCAACATCACTCTCCTTTAACTGTGCTAAATAAGTTTCAAGAGTTTCGTGGAGGATTGAACCTACATTGTTCGCTTCAAAGCCAGCCTTGAGTCGTTCTTTTGCATATAGTCCATAATTCATAAAATACGCAAACGCACAGGCATTATACTTTTCCAACTTTGAAACACTAAGCATAAGTTTCTTTCCGTATAATTCTCTTGCCGCCTGTACCGACAATTTTTCACCAACCTCATATTTTTTAACCGACTCAGTAAATGCACTCAACTCATCACCAAGCTCAGTTTCAGCAAAATAATCATATATGGCTTTATCCATTTTTGAAAGCTTTTCCGTATCTCCGTCCGCTTTAACAAGTGCCGCAAGGAGAGTCCTGAATATAACATTCCGACTTTCCGAAACTTCGGCATCCCCGTTTATAACAGTTATATCAGGGAACAACACCGACACTCTTTCAATTATTTCTGACGACATTTTCGCCTTTCCCTCTTTATCACCAAGTGGGGCGGACAGGAAAAGTTTATCCGTTGGAGCAGTTAAAACATTGTAAATTAAATTCTGTTCTTCATTTCGTTTGAAATCCGCAGTCGGAGCCAGTTCAATATCGTATTCTGAAAGCAACTCACGCTCTTCATCGGAAAGCATACCATCCTCAATATAGCCTTTCGGGAACACTCCGTCAGTTAGCCCAAGCACGAACACAATCTTTGCATCCGATTTTCTGAAAGTATCAACGCTTGCGAAAACAGCCTGGTCAGAAAGAGGCGGAATAACATTTATTTCCGTCTCCGAAAAAGCGTCACGAAGCATTTCGTAAAACTTTTCATATGTGGTTAAATCACTTCCCATACAGCTGTCAAGCTGAGTAATTATTGAAGAAAAAACATTCCACGCCCGACTGTATTCAAGTGCAAGAATATGCTCACCCTTTTCATTAAAGTCATTAACCCTGTCCGCCATAAGCTTTCCAAGACCTTCATCATCCACCCATTTAATAATGGCATTACAAAGTTCCCCGACAGTTTTCCTCGCTCCGTTCTTGCTTTCTTTTATACTCTTTTCAAGGGCAAGAATACTATTCACCGTTAAATCCTTTACTTTATTAACAACTTCAAGGCTAATTCTGTCCGCATCAGGATTGAAAAACCAATCCCCCTCTTGCTCCCAATACTTATGAGTTATATTTGAGGCAAGAATATAGTTTTCAAAAACATCCGCTTCTTCCCTTGTATAACCCTCTCCAGAGAAACGCACTACAGGCATTATTCGTTCATATGAAAATCCATATGCCAGAATTTCCAAAACAGAAAGCACTTTCCTGATAAACGCATTTCCCGACAAGCTTTTCTTTTCCCCGGAGAAATACGAAATCCCTCTCTCCTCAAAAACAGATTTAATTGCAGAATGATATTCTTCCGGATTTCTTGCAAGAATCAGAAAGTCCTTATATTGATAGTTTTCTGTCCGACATAGTTTTGATATAAGCTCCGCACATTTTCTGACTTCGTCATAGCTATCTCTTGCAAAAGTAATAGAAATATTCGGAGTTTCTTCCTTATATATATTATCAGGATATTTGAAATAATTTTCCTTAAGATGTTCAAGGTCTGGTTTCTCGCCATCACCCTTCCGTTTAAGAGCCACAACATCGCCAAGTTCAATCCCGTTTTGCTCTGCGTTATTTTTAAGTTTCTCCCAAGTTCCCACCGCAGACGCAAATATCCCCTTTTTATCATCAAGGGAATCCGTGCAAAGCACCGCCGTAACATCTGCACATCGCATCAACTCATTTAGGGCAAGATGATTAACCGGGGTAAAGCTTTTGAAACCAAGCAAGAAAATCTCACCATTAAAAAGTCCGCTTCTGACAACTCCCGGGATTGCCTTTAAAAGATTCTCTTCCGCGTCAGAATACTTTTCACTGATAAGGCTATCATATTTTTCATATATCATCGCAATATCCAAAAGCTTATTGGAAAATTCACTTTCCCCGTTTCTCTCTGCCGCAGATTTAAGCATCTCCCACATAACACCATATCGTTTGAACTCAGTTATAAGGTTTGATACCATTTGCGAGAACCCTCTCTGATGGACATTCCGACCGTAATACAAAAGATTTCGTTCCAGTTCCTGAAGAGTTTTCTTTACAACAAACAATTTCCCCGCTTTATCAATATACTTAAGTCTGAGAGGGCCAACCTCCGAGAAAACAAGATTACAAAGTCTCGAAAAAGTCAGGACCTCAACCTTAAGCTGAGCTGAAATCCCAAGTGTTTCAATCATTCGTTTCTCTTCGTCCATTGAGGATTGCTCAGGAACAAGAATATACGACTTAATTCCATTTTTCATATTGTTTCGTATTTTCTCATATACGAATTCCGCTTTCCCTGTGCCTGCGACACCGTATACACAATTTAGCATTCTCATTCCTCCTGTTCATTAAAATAAAATCAGTAATCCTCATAAGATAAAATTAAAAGGCCGTAGCTTTATAGCAACAGCCTCTGAATTTTTAATGGGCCATAGCCACACCATTTACCTGTTCAGGCTCCTTAAAAGTCGGAACCGCATTATGAAGAGCTTTTCTTATATATTCCTTATCCTGACTATCCGCAGCCTTAACAAGTTCTGCTATATGTTCCTCAACCTCTTCCATTGAAACATCTATCTGTTTACCAATGAAAATTTTGCTATGCTCTGTGGACTTGAGTCGTTCTTCATTCATAAGCAATTCCTCATAGAGCTTCTCGCCCGGACGAAGACCAATTTCCTTAATCTCAATATCTATTCCCGGTCTGTATCCCGAAAGCTTTATGATGTTTTTCGCCAGGTCATAAATTTTAACGGGAGCGCCCATATCAAGGACAAATATTTCTCCACCCTTGGCAAAAGCACCTGCCTGAATAACAAGCTGTGCCGCCTCAGGAATTGTCATAAAGAAACGAGTTATCTCCTTATGAGTAATCGTTACAGGTCCACCTTTTTCAACCTGTTTTCTAAAAAGTGGTACAACACTTCCGTTTGAATTCAAAACATTTCCAAAACGAACCGAAACAAACTCTGTTTTACTTTTATGTTGCATTGCCTCGATAATCATTTCACACATACGCTTTGTTGCACCCATAACATTTGTGGGGTTGACTGCCTTATCTGTGGAAATCATTACAAACTTTTTAGTTCCAAACTTATCCGCGCACTTTGCAACATTATATGTTCCTAAGATATTATTCCTTATAGCCTCCGTCGGACTGTCCTCCATAAGCGGAACATGCTTATGTGCCGCAGCGTGGAACACAACATCCGGCTTATATTCCTCAAATATAGCCTCCATTCTCTCAATATCACGAACAGACGCAATAATAACTTTCGGCTTATTCTTCGGATACTTCTCACAAAGCTCCATTTGAATATCATAAGCATTGTTTTCATAAATATCAACAATTACAAGTTTATCTGGATTAAATTTCATAATCTGACGGCAAAGTTCGGAGCCTATACTTCCGCCACCGCCCGTAATCATAACAACTTCATCCTCGATATAATCCTGGATTTTATCAACGCTCAAAGAAATCTCATCTCTGTCAAGCAAGTCTTCAATTTCAATATCACGCATCTTATATTTCCCGTCAACAAGCATCTGGTCAACACTTGGAAGAGTTTTAATCTTACAATTTGTTTTACCGCAAATTTCTATAAGTTCTTTTCTCTGTACTGCAGTTGCCGACGGTGTTGCAATAAGAATTTCGTCAACCCGATAATCCTTACAGATACGAACAATATCCGTTCTGTCACCGATTACTCTGTATCCGCTTATCATCTGATTTCTCTTTGCAGGATTATCATCCACAAGACCTACGATGTCATAGTGCAGATTTACATTTCTGTTTAAATCGTGAATCATTACTGATGCAGAATATCCCGCACCGACAATGAGCATTCTTTTAGACTCCCCATCGCCTTTGGTATTTATGTATCTTATGTAACGATGCACTATATAAGCCATACCTCTGACAAAAATCAGAGCACAAGCCGCAAGAAAAGCATAGCAAATTGCAAATTTAACATAGCCGGCACTAAGGCGTTGTCCGCTGAAAATTCGTGGCATAATATAAATCTCATATAACAAAAATCCGATTATACTGAAAAAGCAACTGGTCATTGCCGCCTGAACAAGCTGTATTCCCTCTCTAAAGGAACAATAGTGCCACATAATTCTGTATATCCCGCAAACAAAGGATATAAACATAAACACCCCTACACTCAGCACAGCCGGTATTGCAAAAAGCTTTATTATATTCAAAAACCCTCGAAGTGTCGATGTTCCCAGAGCTATGGTAAGGCAAAATGCCACCATATATCCCAAAATATCAAGTATCATCAAATGTCGATTTCTCAATTCAATGGAAATATTTTTCATCCGAATCTCCCTCTCTTACATTACAAAAAAGAAATCATAAAGAAGCATTAAATCCTCAAGCTTATTATATTTCTGAATAATCGCCTTAAATATCTCCCTTTCAGGTTTAGGGATTGTTCTGTATATCTCAAAAGTATCCTGAGACGCTTTCACATAATCATGGTTATTATCCGCCATATAAGTCACCATATTCTCAATTATTTTCTGGGAAACAAGCTTGCTTTTTTCGTTTTCAAGGTTAGGAATAACATCGTTTTGCATAGCCCCGATAACTCTTTTCATTTTTATTTCAAGCTCATCTTTTGCTATTGTTTCCAGATCTATGCTGACTACCGGACCTACATCCACAAGACACTTAGAAAGGACAACGCAAGCCTCTCCCCGAGTCATATTTTCAGTTGCACGGAAAACATCGCCCTCCTCCAAAGAAACAAGACCGTTGGAAAGAGCCTTATGTACGGCATCTTTTGCCCACAATGAAACCTTATCCACAGGTTCTGTGAAATACGGAAGCTGTTCCATTTTCAGGATGTTATCCATAATGACACACACCTGTTCACGGCTCACCTTATCCTCAGGAGCAAATAATCCGTCTCCAACACCGTTTATATATCCCGCCTCAACAGCAATACACACATCCTCATAATACCACTTGCCTTGCGGAACATCCTTAAACTTATTTGCACCTGGCTGAGTATAGCCAAAAACCTTATTAACAATTTTAACAAACTGAGAACGGGTCAAGCCATCGTCCGGTTTAAATTTCCCATCACCAACGCCGTTGACAATTCCCCGCTCCGCCATTTTAACTATAGCAATCCCCTGCTCTGATGCTTCATCAACATCTGCAAAGAACCCTGCTGATACTACCATATTAAGCATAACAGCCATTATAACCAAAACAACAAACCTTTTCATATTATCATTCCTTTAACAGACTCATGTAATAAGCCTTCTTAAGTGCTTTTTCTTCCTCGTAGGAATTTTTAATCTGCTTTACAATAGAGGTATCCATCTTATTTGCCACAAGTCTTTTCTCAATAGCAGTCATAATCGACTGCACTTTATTATCACATTCTATAAGCAGTGCATTGGCCGTCCCTAAATACTTATCAACAATAGCCTGCTTGCTAACAAGTGTTCTGTCTTTTGCAGGAAGAGCACTGTAGTCCGCTTTTGCAGACTTCTCTATCTGCCCTAATTGCCCAAGATAGTATGCTTTATAAGAATAGAGCTGGATTATATTTTCCGCAATAAAATCGTCTATTTCTTTATTCTTTGACGAATCTTTTTTCTTGTCATCTGCACCTTGAGTAGAAGTTTTAAATTCTTCCCGTATCAATTTCGTTGCTTCTTCAACAGAAATATCCCCGGATATGATTTTCTTCTCTTCTTCCTCCGTAAAATCTCTGACAGTTCCATCTATGATTTCTGAAACGAGTTCTTCTCTGTTCTTCTTTTGTTCATCAATTTTCTCAACAATTTCCCCTGATGTTTTTGTTGTTGAAAAATAATAAATCGCTTTAAGCGTATTCCACTGCCATATTACAAGTGCCACAGAGGCAACGAAAAACACACCTATAAATATCAAAAGAACTTTTTTCCATGTTTTCATTTTTCTTTTGTTTTTCTCTCCCATAAGCCACACCTTTTTGAAAAAACTATCGAGAACAATACATAAACAAACGAATATCCGCCAATTATCCCTGAAAAATCAAATCCCACATCAATAGCATTCCCGCTTCTTCCCGGAACGAAATTCTGATAGGCTTCATCAAGGATTGCGATAGATACACCAAGACAAATCCATAAAATATCCTTGAATAATTTATTATCAAAATGGCTCCTTATGGCATAAATAGTGCATCCAATCAGCGAAAAATTATACATATGAGCAAGTTTTCTTATTATATAATGAAGAGTAACTCCCATAAATTCATCAGTACTTTCCTCTCTCGGGATGAATTTTGGGAGCCAATCAAATTTATCCATTATAAATCTGCTGAGACTTGAGGACTGGCTTGCGGTTTGTGACGAAAAGTAAAATATCACAACGGTCTGCCCAATAAGTAAAAGGAGTAAAATTAAAACTCTCCTCCACTTATTTTTGAGCTCCCTCTCGTTATAAACCAAACTCTGCATCTCTCAACACCATATCAGCAACATAACTAAGATTATCAATGCTGTACTGTCCATACTTCTTTTCTATAATCTCATAAGCCTTACCGATATTAGGTTTTCTTTTCTTCAAATCATGACAATCCGAGCCAACAAAATGAATAACTTCTTCTCTTAAAAGGCCTAAAGACTTTCTTCTTGTCAACGCATTATTGAAAAAACTTGCATTTGCCTGAAGCATACAGCCTATATCAAGAAGACGGAATATCATTGTTTTATCTTTCTGGATTTTAAAATACCGTTCAAAGTGAGCAATAATCGGAATTATGCCCGCTCTGCGAATTTTCTCCAGCGTCTCGTATGTAATACTTGACCACTTGAAAAACGGCATTTCAACAAGAAGATAATTTGTCCCTGAAATACAGAATCTATCCAAATCTGAAAGCCCGCCAATTTCAGGATACAACAACACTTCTGCCCCTAACACAATCTGAGGAACATTCTTTTCTTTTTCAATTTCTTCACGAAGCTTTATAGCAGCTCTCTCCCTGTTTCGGAAAAAACCTTTAACACTATCCTTAGCAAGATAAAAATGAGGAGTTGCAACAACCTTGTCTATCCCCTGCTCGTAAAGCATTTTAAGCATTTCAACAGAGGTTTTAACATCTGCACTTCCATCATCTATACCCGGAAGAATGTGAGTATGAAAATCAACCATAAACTATTACCGCCGTTTTTTAAACTATTTTGTTTCCTTTTCTTTTTGAGCGTCTTTCTTTTTCTTATGTCCATAACCATAGCCATATGCGTAATCATAGCCGTAACCATAACCGCCATAACCATAGCCGGTGTATCCACTTCTTGAATAGTACTTGGATTTCCTGCCGTATCTTCCGCCTGCCTTATAGTACTTTCTTCCGTATCTGTATTTATATCCACCCTTATAAGTATATTCAACGCCGTTTAAGATAAAGCCGATAATTTTCGCTCCTGCAAACTCAAGCTGATTAACAGCGTCACGAAGAGCGTCCTTTTCCGTTGAGTTCTGGAGAGCAACCATAATAACCTCCGGAACAACCTTTACAAGAATCGCTGTATCTGTAACGATATTTACAGGACAAGTATCAATTATAATGTATTCGTATTCTTTTTCAAGTTCTGAAATAAGCTGAATAAATTTTTCTGAGCCAAGGAGTTCCGCCGGGTTAGGTGGAATATCCCCTGCACAGATATAGTCAAGATTCGGATATTTTGAATGTCTGACAATATCATTTATTCCCGACATACCAACCAGGTAATTACTCATACCAGGTGCTGCATTCTCATCGAAAAGTCTGTGAATATTCGGTCTTCTGAGGTCACAGTCAACAGCACAAACCTTAGCTCCTGTTTCAGCAAATGTTATCGCAATATTTATTGAGTTAGTTGACTTACCTTCTGCCGCAAGAGAACTTGTCACAAGGAATTTCTTGCAACCGTCATGAGGCATTGAAAATGTAATATTCGTTCTTAAGGTCTTATACGCTTCTCTGATATAGAAGGAAGATTCCGGATTCAATATTTTATCACGAAGTCTCTCCTCTCTGGTTTTAACAGCCTTAACAGGAGTTTCTTTAACTTCTTTTACCTGATTATTTGCTTTCTCTGCCATAATATGAACCTCCCTTTGAATATCTGTAATAACTGTTTCTGTAATAGTAACTTTCCTGACCGCCGTTTGAAAGTCCAATTTTTGGAATTATACCGAGGATAGGATAAGTAAATTCTTTTTCAAGGTCAGATTCGTTTTTGATTCTGACATCAAATATTTCACGAAGTGCAATGAACGCACAGCTTAAAATAAGACCGATTATAAATCCCAAAACTGTGTTCATTCCAACATTCGGAGATACTTTTACATTTGACGGAATAGCATAGTCAATTACCTTAACCGAACTTGCATTGATTACCTTACTGATTACTCTTGGAGCAACCTCAGCAAATGTGTTCGCAATCTGCGCCGCAACATCAGGGTTATTACAAGTTATTGTAACCTTAAATATTTCCGTGTTCTCAATTGCCTCGGTAGAAACCATTCTTCCGATTGCCGCTGCACTGTACGCGTGTTCATCATTATCCGCAACCTCGTTGAGCATTCTGTTACTTTTGATGATTTCAACACAAGTAGGCACAAGCATCTGAGACGCCGTAATATCTGCTCCGAGCATCTTATTTTCAAACTTTTGATTACTGTCAATATTATTTACATAAAGAGAAACGGACGCTCTATACATAGGTATAACCATCGCCTCACTGTAAATAAACGCTGCAATAACAAAGAATATTGTTACGGCAACAATAAATTTAATATTAGCCAAAAGAACTTCGACCATTTGTTTCATACTGAATTTTTCAAACTCGTTCATAGTAGCACTCCTATATCTTATGCATTATAAATCATTAGATTCTTCATTACATTTTACCACAAACAAACAGTTTTGTCAAATGCTATTTTCACTATTTTCAACAAAAAGATCAACAATTCATCATTTTCTCCATATCTTTTTTCAGTCGTTGAATAATCCGCTTTTCAAGTCTTGAAATATAGGACTGCGAAATTCCCAGCATATCCGCCACTTGTTTCTGTGTTTTCTCGTTTCCGTCACGGTTTATTCCAAACCGAAGTTCCATTATAAACTTTTCCCGCCCTGACAGTTTCGACATTGCAATATGTAAAAGTTCCTTATCAACTTTCTCCTCAATTTCCCGTTGAGTTATATCTTCATCTGTCCCCAGAATATCCGACAGCAACAACTCGTTTCCGTCCCAATCCACATTTAAAGGCTCATCTATTGAAATATTCGCCTTTGCAGGATTGTTCTTCCTCAGATACATAAGTATTTCATTTTCAATACATCTTGACGCATAGGTAGCAAGTTTTATCTTCTTCTCTGCATTAAAAGTGTTAATCGCCTTAATAAGTCCGATTGTCCCGATTGACACCAAATCCTCCACACCAATTCCTGTATTTTCAAACTTTTTCGCAATGTAAACAACAAGTCTCAGATTTTTCTCAATAAGAACCGTTTTGGCATACTCCGCGTTCTCCCCCGACAGCATCAGTATATACCGTCTTTCCTCTTCCGCACTAAGAGGAGCAGGCAGAGTTTCCGCACCACCTATGTAATTCACCTCTCCTCTTCCCGAAAGGCGGAAAAACATTTTAAAGATAAATACTCTCAATTTCATATAAAATTTCTTCATACAGCAAAATCCTCCGTATTCATATTTTCAATTATAATTTCAGGATTTATTATCCCGTTGTAATTTTCATTGATTTTAGAATTTACCAACCCAATCGTAACTTTCTCAGCTTTGAAATCTGCCCAGCTTACCGCATCAGCCACAATCCCAAAAACTCTGTTTTCCCCATTCACAGTCGATAACGGCAACACTCTCATTCCTTGCATATACGCCTCTTCTGCATCACTATTTCCCTCAACCACCGTTCTTTCCGCTTCACTTAGAAGCATTTTAATATATCTGTATTCAACCAAAACAGCAGGTCTGTCCGTCACAGGGTCACGAAGCCGACAACCCGTATCATAAAACATATTTATCTCCGCCGATTTTCCTTTATACTCCACCACAACCCGTTTAATAAGTGCCTTTTCATATGCCACTCTAAGTCTTACTTTCCTGAATATTCCAAAAATTATGTATGTTGCCACTATCCCGAAAAACAAGATTAAAGGACTTATGTTCATATAAACCTCTCCGCCTGACACTACCGAGCCAATCGCCGTCCCGAACTCCGTCAGGAACACAAAGGCAAACACACATCCGCCAAGCATCAGATTTACAGCCATAAAAACTATAAAATTTTTAATCGTTTTATGTATAGAGTCACCGCCAAAAACCAGATAAAAAATACCAAACAGAATAAATCCTTTTAAAATCACAGAATACAAAATCCCTACTGACGGAAAAAACATAAATACCGAATAAACCCCGCCGAGAACTGCCCCAAGCACAATTCTAAACAAGTTAATTCTGCATTTAATGAGTTCAGAAGTTATGAAAAGGATAATCGAATCAATTAAAAAATTATACAAAAAAAGAGTGTCTGCGTATATTACAGGCGTCATATCAAGCCCTCCAACTGTTTTAGTAACAGTCTTATTATATCGCAAACACTGATTATTTTTTGTCGTTTTTAGTTTTAAACTCCCCTGAATCCTCTTCCTATTATTTCACTGCTTGTTGAAATAATTATAAACGCACCAGGGTCTATTTCCTTAATTTTACTCCTCAGCTTAATAGCCTCCATACGCTTGCAAACAGTATGAAGCATAACTTTATTTTCCTGCGTAAAACCGCCGACCGCTTCAGTTTCAGTCACGCCGTGATGCAGAGTTTTAATTATAAAATCTGAAATTTTCTCTTTCTCTGTGGTTATAACAACAAAATATTTACAAGCATTCAGATTATCAATTACCATATCAACAATGAACGCTTTTGCAAACAACCCCAAAACAGAATAAAGTCCTGACTCCACTCCAAAAATCACAAAGGAGCTGAGTGCAACAACAAAGTCCACCGCAAGCAAGGCTTTTCCAACATCAAGAGCTGTAATTTTTTTCAAAATGAGTGCCATAATATCGGTTCCGCCCGAAGACGCCTGACTATTAAATATCATAGCCGAACCTGCAGAAGTCAATACCATTGCATATATAAGTTCTAAAAGGGGTTGGTTCGACAACGGCTGAGACAGTGGCATCAGAATTTCCAAAAGATATGTAATCGCAGAATAAAGCATACTGCAATAAACTGTTTTAGCTCCCGTATCCTTACCCAAGATAATAAACCCTAATCCTAAAAGAGCAATATTGAGTATCCAAATCCATATTCCGGCACTAATTGGCGTGAGTTTAGCAAGAATTGTACCAATACCCGTAACTCCACCTGTTACAAACCCATTTGGGATTTTGAAAAAATACACACCTACGGCAAGAAGCACACACCCCAGCGTCATTATAAAAAAAGTCTTTCTGTTTTTCATTTTCTTTTCCCCTTATTTATAGAGATAGAATCCGTTACCCTTTATCCTCTGCGATTCACTGAAAACGATAAACGCAGTTTCATCAATCTCAAGGATTTTCCTCTGAAAAGCATCGCTTTCCCCCTCTTTCAATGCACAAAACAACATCTTCTTTTCTTCATTTGTGTACGCCCCGATAACATCAATAATGGTCACACCTCTCGGTGATGTTGAAACAAGATACTGGGAGATTTCATCTCCTTTATCAGTTATTATAAACGCAATTCTTGAAATATTAAATCTTCCAATTACAAAATCCACCGCAAAGCTTGCTATAAAAAGAGAAATTACACCAAAAAGAGAAAGCTCAACATTTTTAAATATCACAAGAGATATAAAAATTATTATTCCATCAACAATAAGCAACAGTTTTCCAATGGGTACAGTGGGAAATCTGAATTGAATAAGCCGTCCCAGAATATCTGTTCCGCCCGTTGATGCCCCTGCAACAAACCCAAGTCCTATCCCTATTCCGTACAATGTTCCGCCAAATACTGTGGCAAGCATAGTATTCTCTGTATAAAACGGAATATACGAGAAAACCTGAACAAAAACAGAAATCAATGACGAGCCAAGCAAAGTTTTAACCGTAAATTCTTTCCCAAGCACTTTATATCCTATTGCAAGAAAACAAAAGTTGATGAGAAAAAAACTCACGCCCGGCGGAATTGAAAATGCGTGATACAAAATGGTTGACAGACCTGAGACTCCGCCACCGACTATCTTATTTGGTGTGAGAAAAACACCTATTCCGAACGCAGTTAACATCGTTCCTACAATCGTCAATAAAACAGATTTTAACTTTGACATAACCTAACTCCTTCACCTGAAAAAATAACCATTTCAGCCTCTCATTACATTCTATCCCGCAAAAATGGTATAGCGACTCATCAAAACGCCTTTATTATATCATAAATATATTTAAATATCAATACAAAAAATCCCACAACTGCGATAGTTGCGGGATTTCGAAATCCAATAAACAGATTAACGCTTTGAGAACTGCGGAGCACGACGGGCTGCTTTGAGACCGTATTTCTTTCTTTCCTTCATTCTCGGGTCACGAGTTAAGTAACCTGCTTCTTTGAGTGTTGCTCTGAAGCTTTCTGTATCAACTTCAAGTAAAGCTCTTGCTATACCATGACGGATAGCGCCTGCCTGACCTGTGAAACCGCCACCTTTAACATTTACCAAAACATCAAATTTGCCAATTGTACCTGTAAGCACGAGAGGCTGACGAAGGATAGTCTTAAGTGTTTCAAGACCGAAATAGTCGTCAATATCTCTGCCATTGATTGTGATTGCGCCGTTTCCCGGAATCAATCTTACTCTTGCAACAGACTCTTTTCTTCTGCCTGTTCCGTAATACTGAACTGTCTTAGCCATTTAACTTATCCTCCTATCTTATATTCTGCCTGTCCACATAACAGGTTTCTGTGCTTCATGTTCATGCTCTGCACCGGCATAAACCTTAAGTTTCTTAAGGCTCTTTCTGCCGAGAGTGTTATGAGGCATCATACCGGAGATTGCAAGCTCCATAGCCTTTTCAGGACGGTCAGCCATAAGATCTTTATAAGAAACCTCTTTAAGGTGACCGATGTAACCTGTGTGTCTGTACCATTTTTTCTGTAATAACTTATTACCTGTTAAAACAGCGTCTTTTGCGTTGATAACGATAACATATTCGCCGCAATCTGTGTTCGGTGTGAACTCAGGACGGTGCTTACCTCTGAGGATTGTTGCAGCAGCTGCAGCAACACGGCCGAGAGGCTTACCGGCAGCATCAATGATATACCATTTCTTTTCAACTTCGTTTGCTTTTGCCATATAAGTTGACATATAAACATACCTCCTGATTAAATTTCGGACTGTGAGCAGACAGACACATTCTCTGTGTGCATCTGCCCACAGTCTGCTTTGTCAATTTAACAAGCTTGTTTATTATAATACGGAATTTCCATTTTGTCAACCCTTTTTTTGAATTTTTTTCAAAGAAATTAATTTACCACACCACAAGGTCTTAAATTCGCCGTTTTTCTCTTTTATACTCTCTTATGCTCACACTTCAAGTCAAAAATTTTTATCTTTTTATTACAAGAATTGCCAGCCACAACAGTCCTATATATCCAAAAACCGAATAAAGTGATGCAACAAGAAATGAAAAATTCAAATCCGAAAACGGTAACGCCGCAAGACAAAAAACTGCCGCCCCTATCACTCTCCCCCGTACTGTTTTAAAATGGAATCGGGACAGAATTCCGAATCCGTGTGACACAGCAGTTGTGCAAATCGAGGTGAAAAGCACAAATATGTATACCAGCCTATAGATGTTCCCCCGCAACACTGCCATATCAAGCATTGGCATTTCAGAATACAAAATTTTATCATAATACACATTAAGAGCCGCTCTGATTATGAAAATCAGCAGACAGAGCGCTCCGCTCCCTACTATCGCTCCGACTTTTATTGATTTACTATCCAGTATGGAATACAACGGAACAAGTACCGCGCCTGCGGTTATTGTGTTATAACTGACATAGCAAACTGCAGAAATAAGTGAATTTTCAGCCAACGGAAATGCCGACACTGCAGCACTGCTATATAATATTGAAGTAACTGACAAATATGCAATTCCTATAATCATAAACGGGACAAGTACCGTATTCAATACTACAATCCCTTTTATATCAAAGGAAAATACCAAAAAACAAATCAGGGACATTAAGATTATCCCAAGCTTTCCATTACAGTTAAACCCACTCTCAAACAACGCTCCGCCTGCAGACAACATAACAAAAAAACCGCAAAACATAAATATATACATCACAGCTTTTATGAATCCACCAAACCGTCCCGCAACAGAATCAACAAATTCACCGAAATCACTTATCTCCAATTTCTTTGTTCTATATAATATAAGGTAGGAAACCAATACAAACATAAAAAAAGCAAGAACCACAGGAAAAGGATTTGTTCTGCTCCGCATATTAAAATACTCAAGAATCTCTCTTCCTGACGCAAAACCTGCCCCTATAATCAAGCCAATGTAAACAAATGCAATTTTAAGTCCGTTTTTCATCTTTCTCAACCTCAGAAGAAATATAAAATATAGTTAATTTACGCCCTATAAACATTCTATTCGGGAAAAATTTCAAATATTCGCAACTTTTTTTCAAAAACCCATTGACAAAATAATGAAACCGTGATAAAATAATATCACCTCTGAAAAGAGGCTTTATTTGTGTTGTACGAATCCCCATAGGGATTTTAAGAGAAAGGGTGAACAAAATGAGAGTTAAAATCACATTGGCTTGCAGCGAATGCAAACAGAGAAACTACGATACTATGAAGAACAAGAAAAACGACCCGGACAGACTTGAAATGAACAAATATTGCAGATTCTGCAGAAAGCACACTCTGCACAAGGAAACAAAATAGTTTGTCTAAGGTTTAAAGGAGTATTGAAATGAGCAAGATTAAGAACTGGTTTATCGACACCAAAGCCGAATTCAAAAAGGTTGTTTGGCCGTCATTTTCTAAAATCAGACAGAACACTATCATTGTGCTTGTTTTCGTAATACTTGTCGGAGTTGTTATTGCCGCACTCGATTGGCTTTTCGCTTGGGGCATTGGCAGTTTGATTAAGTAGAACTTAGGAGGGAAAGGGATAATCCCGCACTTATGGCAGAAGCAAAATGGTATGTAGCTCACACCTATTCCGGATACGAGAATAAGGTTAAGGCTGATATAGAAAAAACAATTGAAAATCGTAACATGCAGGATGTTATCCAGGAAATATGCGTTCCTATGGAAGAGGTTGTCGAAATTAAAGACGACCAGAAAAAAACGGTTATGCGTAAACTCTTCCCCGGTTATGTTATCGTTAAGATGATTATGACCGATGAAAGCTGGTATGTTGTGAGAAACTGCCGTGGTGTCACGGGGTTTGTTGGTCCCGGCAGTAAGCCGGTTCCTCTCACCGAGCAGGAAATCATCAATATGGGACTTGAAAAGCGTACTGTTACAATCGACTTTGAGGTTGGTGACAAAATCAGAGTTAAATACGGTCCATTGGAAGGTTTCGTTGGTGTCATCGATGCTATCGTTATGGAAAGACAGAAAATCAAAGCCAAAGTTTCTATGTTTGGCAGAGATACAGATGTTGAACTTGAATTCAATCAGGTTGAACATATAATTTAAATTTGTTACCCACACAGCACACGCTGTATTATATATTTGGTGCAATGCATCAAGTTTGTGGGAGGGGTTGCCAGGGGGCAATCTCGATATTACCACGTTTGTTGGAAAGGGAGGTGTCATGTAAATGGCTCAGAAAATCACAGGTTACATCAAATTGCAGATTGAAGCTATGAAAGCTACTCCTGCACCACCAGTTGGTCCGGCTCTCGGTCAGCACGGTGTTAACATCATGGACTTCTGTAAGCAGTTCAATGAAAGAACAAAGAATGACGCAGGTCTTGTTATCCCGGTTGTTATCACAGTTTACCAGGATAGATCCTTCTCATTCATCACTAAGACTCCGCCGGCTGCGGTTCTTATTAAGAAGGCTTGCAAAATCCAGAGCGGAAGCGGTGTTCCGAACAAGAATAAGGTTGCTCAGATTTCTAAAGCTGATATCGAAGCAATCGCTACACAGAAAATGCCTGATCTTAACGCAGCATCACTTGAGGCAGCAATGTCTATGATCGCTGGTACAGCAAGATCAATGGGCGTTACCGTTGAAGAATAATCTGACGGTTAACAATGTGGGAGGGGCATATGCCCTGCAATAACCACTATAGGAGGAAATTTAATGAAAATGGGTAAAAAGTATCAGGATAGCGTTAAGCTTCTTGAAAAAGGCAAATTATACGATTCAAACGAAGCAATGGGTCTTGTTTGCCAGACCGCTAAAGCTAAGTTTGACGAAACAGTTGAAATTCATGTTAAGTTAGGTGTTGACTCAAGACACGCTGACCAGCAGGTTAGAGGTGCTGTTGTTCTTCCTAACGGAACAGGTAAAAAAGTTCGCGTTCTCGTATTTGCAAGAGAAGGCAAGGCTGAAGAAGCTAAGGCTGCAGGCGCTGATTATGTAGGTGCTGAGGATTTAGTTCAGAAGATTCAGTCTGAGAACTGGTTTGACTTTGATATCGTTGTTGCAACACCAGATATGATGGGTGTTGTTGGTCGTATCGGTAAGACACTTGGTCCTAAGGGCCTTATGCCAAACCCGAAGGCTGGCACAGTTACTCCTGATGTTGCTAAGGCTATCAGCGAAATCAAGTCAGGTAAAATTGAATACAGATTGGATAAGACAAACATTATCCACTGTCCTTTAGGCAAAGCATCTTTCGGACCTGAAAAGCTTACAGAAAACTTTAACGCTTTAATGGGCGCTATCGTTAAGGCTCGTCCGGCTGCTGCAAAAGGTCAGTATTTAAGATCTGTTACCATTGCAACAACAATGGGCCCCGGTATTAAGATTAACACATCAAAGATTGAAGGTTAATTTTTAATCAGTTGAATATTTTCCGCAGACAGCAGGTGGCTTTGCCGTAAATCCTGCCGAGGAGATTTGATAAATTCTTATGAATTTGTAATCCCTCGTGTCTGCGAGGGATTTTTCATATCGATCCTTTAGGATTGAAACTTTGAAAGGAGGAAATTTTATGCCAAGTGCAAAAGTTTTAGAGAACAAAAAGACAGTTGTTGCTACTATTACAGAAAGACTTAAGAATGCTCAGGCAGGTGTTATTGCCGACTACAGAGGTTTAACTGTTGCTCAGGATACAGAACTTCGTAAACAGCTCCGTGAAGCTGGTGTTGAATATTCTATCGTTAAGAATACTTTAACTCGTTTCGCCGCTAACGAAGTAGGTCTTGGAGAGCTTGATTCTGTTTTACACGGACCAACTGCTCTTGCAACAAGCGACACAGATGTTGTTGCTCCAGCTAAAATTTTGGTTGAGTTCGCTAAGAACAACGAACAGCTCGAAATTAAAGCAGGTTTTGTTGACGGTAAAGTAATCGACGCAAATGAGGTTAAGGTTTACGCAAGTATTCCTTCTAAGGAAGTTCTTATTTCCAAGATGATGGGAAGCTTACAGGCTCCTATCGGAAACTTGGTTCGTGCTTTGGATGCTATTGCTAAAAAAGACGCTGAGTAATTATTATTAAAAGTAAATTATGGGCAAAAGGCCCCAAAATATTTAAAAAAACGGAGGATTTTTAAAATGGCTGATGTTATGAAGTTAGTTGAAGAAATTAAAACACTTACACTTTTAGAAGTAAACGATTTAGTAAAGGCTCTTGAAGAAGAGTTTGGCGTATCTGCTGCTGCTCCTGTTATGGTTGCTGGCGGTGCTGCTGCTGGTCCTGCTGCTGAAGAAAAGACAGAATTCGATGTAGTTCTCACAGGATTTGCTGCTGACAAGAAGATGCCTACAATCAAGGCTGTTAAGGACATCACAGGTCTCGGACTTGGTGAAGCTAAGGCTGCTGTTGAAGGCGCACCAACAACTCTTAAGGAAGCTGTTGCTAAGGACGAAGCTGAAGCTATGAAGGCTAAGCTCGAAGAAGCAGGCGCAACAATCGAACTTAAGTAATTCTACTTTCAAAGTTAAATAAGCGGTCGTTTATTCCGCTTTAACGCGAAAAATCCCGATTTCGTTAAGAAATCGGGATTTTTTATGCTCTTTGTCATTAGTTGGGAGTAACCATCAAATCTATGGATATTTAGTTATCAAAACAAATTTATATCTATTTCCAAAATCCTCATAAATTATTACTTTTTATCAATGAAACTTTTTATTCCGATAAATGTTTCCTCAACCGCTGGGGTTATTTGTATCTCTTCTCCCTGGTACAGATTTACACCACTCCGTACAAACAAAAAGGACACCACCACCAAATAATAGTGATAATGTCCTAATGATTTACTATATCAAGGCTCGTCATTTGTCGTAACTCTGTCGTAAAATAACAAATATCAACCTTGTAAAATACTTGAAATAGCCTGTTTTAAGCCAAATTACTTATCCAACGGCTTCATTGTCGGGAATAACACAAATACAGAATATTATCCATTTATACACTATATATTGTATCATCAGTGTCGCATTACTACAATATACAACAAGTATGTGTTAACTCATCACTGTAATTTTCCATATATTTTTAATTCTTTTCATACTTTTACCCGGCAATTTTCGTAAATTTTTTCGTACAGATCAAATCAACCATTAAAACTATACTTATATTATAACACCACAGCCATACAATGTCAATTAATTCATAAAATCCTATTTGAGATTTAAAACACAGATTCGAGGGGCTCTGATGGGAGGTTTTCTCTAAAAATCTGATAACAAAACACAAGAAAACAAAGGGAGATTAAGCATACAATCAATTATTGCATAACCTGTTACCTCATCGCCTAATCTATTATTAACTGACCAGGCTCTTAAGAAATTACCGTTAGGGTTAAACCTTCCTGCAAGCATTGTTGCAGCGTGAAGTCCTCTGATTTTTGCATCTTCATCATTTTCAAGTTCTATGTAGCCGAACAAAATATTTGTTTCTCTGTCATAAAAAATCACTCTGCAAGGAATATCTTTCCATTGATAAGGTGTCTGGTCTGCTACCCACATACTTCTGTCATAATTTGTATGAGAGTGACAAACAGGTCTTTTCCACATATGTGTATGCTCACCTGTTTTTACATCACATTCATAAGCACCTTTATCATAATCAATATAGCATAGAGTTCCGTCAAGCGCCCAGAAATCGTGTGCAATTTTTGAGCCATGAGCAAACCAACTGTTTGGAATAACTGCCTCAAATGTTTCCTTTTCTACATCCAAAAGCCACATTCTGTTTAAAAATACAAAATGTTCATCTGAATATAAATCTGTCCACCCGTCCTGTTCTAACAGCATAAGACTATTCTCGGTAGGAGAGAACATTGCATGATTATAAATCCCCGCAGTTCTGAAGAAAGTTTTTTTCTCTCCTGTTTCGAGATAACCCACCGCAACATTTGACTTATCTCCCGAAAATGTATCAAGGGCAATCATTTTTCTGTCTTTTGAGATACTAACATGTGTCAGAACTCTGTTTGGTATTCTTTTCTTCTCAAACTCAAGGCTTTTTCGAAAAAAAATGACCACCGACTTTGACTTTGTCAGTGGTCTGAGGCAGGGAATAATCCCTGCCTGTAACTTTTTAAAGTTCAGAAACTCTGATTTCACGATGTTCTTCCGCAGATTTATAGAAGCACTCAATCGCTTTTGTAACTTCAATATTCTGATGTTTCTTAATGAGATATTCCTCTTTGCCTTCAAGAGTATTCATAATATTTCTGTACATATATCTGTGCTGTTCAAACGGAACACCTTTATATTCGCCATTATCAAACCACTTCATATCGCACTCTGTCTGGTATCTTCCGATGTTCTTATAAAGCTTTTCTTTATTTACTGAAAGACCGCCTTTGTCACCGCAGATTACCATATCAAGATTTGTTGTTGGAAGATTTAATGCCCATGAGAATTTGAAGTTGACAGTCATTCCGCCTTCTAATCTCATAAATCCTGTTGCAAAATCTTCAACATCAAATTCCTTATAATCATAAGGTCTTGGAGTGAATGTTCCGCTGTATGCACCGCTTTCCGCAATACTTAAGAGAATATC
>JAZRKP010000085.1:0-33265 GCA_045646365.1 Clostridia bacterium | reverse complement strand
AGCTCAAATTTGAATACTAACGTTTTGTAAAGTTCGCTAAAACTTTAAAGAATTGACAAGGTTATACCTTGTGCAATTGTCGTAATAGTACTTTTCGTACTTATTACCGCTTTAATCACTGTGTACTTTTCAAACATCTCTTAAACAAGCTCTTTGCCTGTTTGTCTCGCCCTCAACAAGAGAGCCTATTTAGTATATCACAGTTTATTCCTCTTGTCAAGTACTTTTTTCAACTTTTTTCAAAAGTTTTTCAAAAACTGCTTTACACCCTGTCCCCCTCAGGCGACAGCTTTACCATATTACCACATTTTATTCTCCTTGTCAATACCTTTTTTGAAAAAATTTTAAAAAATTTATGCACCCGATTTCGGGTGCATAAATTATGTAACTCTTATTTTGCTTCCTTCTCAGCTTGTTCAGCTTTTTTCTCCAGTTGTTCAACCTCTTTCTGCAGAGGTTCGTTTTTGGTGCTTTTACATCCCGTTACCGGAATTATCATAACAACAAGCAATAAAACTGCGATTATTTTCTTCATTACACAGTGTCCTTTCCTTTATTATTCGAGATAGTCCTTAAGTTTCTTACTTCTGCTTGGGTGGCGGAGCTTTCTCAGAGCCTTTGCCTCAATCTGTCTGATTCTCTCACGGGTAACATTAAATTCCTTACCGACCTCTTCCAAAGTTCTCGCTCTGCCGTCGTCAAGACCAAAACGGAGTCTTAAAACCTTTTCTTCTCTGGCAGTCAATGTATTTATAACCTCAGCGAGCTGTTCTTTGAGAAGCGTAAATGTTGCGGCTTCTGACGGAGCAGGAGCATCATCGTCCTGGATAAAGTCGCCGAGATGGCTGTCTTCCTCTTCGCCGATTGGTGTTTCAAGGGAAACAGGTTCCTGAGCGATTTTCATAATTTCCGCCACCTTATCAAGAGGCATATTAAGTTCCTTTGCAATTTCCTCCGGGGATGGGTCTCTTCCAAGCTCCTGAACGAGCTGTCTTGTTACTCTTATAAGCTTATTGATTGTTTCAACCATATGAACAGGGATACGGATAGTTCTCGCCTGGTCAGCGATTGCACGGGTTATAGCCTGTCTTATCCACCATGTTGCGTAGGTACTGAATTTATAGCCCTTAGTATAATCAAATTTTTCAACAGCTTTAATAAGACCCAGGTTTCCCTCCTGAATCAAGTCGAGGAAGAGCATACCTCTGCCCACATAGCGTTTAGCGATACTTACAACAAGTCGGAGGTTAGCCTCTGCAAGGCGTTTTTTTGCAGCAGAATCACCGTCTGCCATTTTACGGGCAAGCTCTGCCTCTTCGTCTGTTGATAAAAGGTCAACCTTACCGATTTCCTTAAGATACATTCTTACAGGGTCGTCGATACTGATACTGTCAGGAACTGTCAAATCAGCAAGTTCCTCAGCTGTTATATCAAGGTCATCCTCTAAGTCCTTTAAGTCTTCATCGAAATTACCTGTTATTTCAATTCCCTTTTTCTCAAGAAACTCATAAACAAGGTCCATCTGTTCACCATCAAGCTCAAGCTCTTCGGTTTTAGCAGAAATTTCATCATAAGTCAGAACGCCGTTCTTCTTACCCAATTCAAGAAGCTCCTGCAAAATCTGTTTTTTGGAGCTTTTTGGGGTGTTTTTCTCTTCAGCCATTTTATAAATCCTCCTACTGTTTTTTCTCTTTGAGCTGACGGAAATATTCCATAAGCTCATCATCATCATTTCGGTCCAGCGTGGAAATACGCTGTTTCTGAATACCTTCTTTTATTATTTGAACAGGCAAGGCAACCGCCTCCACCTTATTTTCAACATTTCTGTCATCCGTCAGAATTTCTGATACCGCTCCCGTTTCCTCATTGGAAAAATCGTTTACGAACCGGGTTGCCTCAAAAGGAGTTCCCTCGTTATGAAGCGAATATATTTTCTCACAGATTTTCTTATGTATGGGCTCAGCCATATCCTCCGGAGAAATCTCATTTTTAACCGCATCAAAAATCTTTCTGTCACATATAAGATTAAGGAAAAGTTTTTCCGCCTCAAAAATCCGTCTTTCTTCAGGAGTCTTATCCCGACCGCCACGCCTTATTTCAATGGAACGGATTTCATTTCTCAAAACCTCTCGTTCTTCTTTCGCATTGTTTTTACCAAGGGCTTTAATCTGAGCCATAAACTGTTCAGCTTTAATATCAACCTTCTTGGCAATATCCTTAACATAAACCTCCAGTTTCACAGGGTCTTTGATTTCCGAGAAAATCTGTGCCGCTTCGGCAATAAACCCTATTTTCTGGTCCACATCATCGAAATTATATTTTTCCGCAGTTTTGCGGATTTTATACTCAATAAAGCTTTCTGCCTTATCAATAAGCCCCTGAAACATTTCAGGCCCGTATTTGTTCACATATTCATCAGGGTCTTTTGCCCCCTGAATCGTCAGGACCTTAACAGTTATTCCCTCGTCCATCAGGATTTTACCTGCGGCATAAACCGCCTTTTGTCCTGCCTCGTCGGAGTCATAACACAAAACCACTTTGTTTTTATACCTCTTTATCAGTCTCGCCTGTTCGGGAGTAAAGGCTGTTCCAAGGGATGCAGTTGCATTGTCAAAACCTGCCTGATGCAGAGATATAACATCAACATTCCCTTCCATAAGGAGAAACTCTTCTTTTTTGGAATCCTTTGCATAATTGAATGCAAAAAGTGTCTGGCTCTTATTATAAATTATCGAGCCGTTTGAATTTATATATTTCGCCTTGTCCTCAAAAATCGTTCTTCCGCCGAATGCTATAACATTTCCACGAATATCGAAAATCGGGAACATAACTCTGCCACGGAACTTATCGTAATGCCCGTTATCTCCTTTATATATAAGTGCCGCTTCCTCCGCCTCGGAGAACGAGAACCCTTTTTCACGGAGATACCGACCAAGTCCGCTTTTTTGCGGAGCATAACCGATTCCGAATTTTTTTATAGTATCATTTGACAAATTTCTTCGTCTCAGATAATCAAGTGCAACAGAATTTTCCTTATCACAAAGACATTTATAAAAATACCTCGCCGCCTCTTTGTGCATTTCAAGCATTCTTTCTTTCTTATCCCTTCGGATCGCCGCCTCACGGGATTGAGCAGGAGTCTGCCTGTCAGGGAGCGTCATTCCGCTCCGCTGAGCAAGGAATTTTACCGATTCCATAAAATCAAGATTTTCCTTTGCCATTATGAACTGAATAACCGTTCCGCCTGCACCGCAACCAAAACATTTAAACAGTCTGTTCTGCGGGTCAACAGAGAGAGACGGATTTTTTCTGTCGTTATGGATGGGGCAAAGTCCTCTGTAAGTTCTTCCCGAGCGTTTCAGCTTGGCATACATAGAAACAACCTCGACAATATCATTTTTGTCAATAAGCTCGTCCAAAAAGCTTTGAAATTCTACTGACATTGCCATAAACGCCCCTCCTTTTCTTCACTTACTTTTCTTTTTCGACCAAAATCGTCATTTTCCTTTTTAAATATGCCAGGATTTCGGAACAAAAAATTCCTCAAAGGTGGAAATGGCGTATCTGTCGGTCATTCCAGCTATGTAATCAATGGCTTCCTGTTCGGTTTTCCCCTCAGCTCTGTAATTCTCATATAAATTTTTAATTATCATATGTGCCTTTTTCTCATTTTCAAGAGCCGTTTCATTAAAATATACATTTTCAAACATAAACTTCCTCAATCCCATCATAGAAGCATACATATCTTCCGCCATACGGATTTCCCCGTTTCTGCTATGCTCAACAAGGCTTGTGAGCATAGTGTTTATTCTCTGGGACTGACTTTTCCCGAAAAGCTCAACATACTCGTCGGGAACATCTTCATATTTCAAGATTCCGCCACGGATTGCATCATCTATATCGTGATTTATATAAGCAATTTTATCCGCAAGGCAAATAATTTTACCCTCGGGTGTTGACGGCTTTTTATCGCCTGTGTGACACAGTATTCCGTCCCGAACCTCTGCCGTCAAATTTAATTTATCAATAATATCAACTGTTCGCAGGCTTTGTTCGTTATGGCGGAACCCATTTTCACAAATCTTATCCAAAGCTCTCTCCCCTGAATGGCCAAAAGGAGTGTGCCCCATATCATGACCTAAGGCGATTGCCTCGGTCAGGTCCTCGTTAAGCCTTAACACTCTCGCCGCAGTTCTTGCAATCTGTGCAACTTCAAGGGTATGAGTCAGTCTTGTTCTGTAATGGTCGCCCTCAGGGGATAAAAACACCTGAGTTTTATGTTTCAATCTTCTGAAAGATTTTGAATGAATAATCCTGTCACGGTCACGCTGAAACTCCGTTCTTAAATTACACAGAGGAACATATTCCTCCCTGCCCTTTGAGTTTTTGGAAAGGGTTGCATAAGGGCTTAAGGTTTCCTCCTCAATCCTCTCGCTTATCATTCTTGGATTTTCCATAAAGACACCGCCTTTTAAAAAGTCCTCTTTTTGATAAAATTCCACGCTTTTTTTCAAATTCCTTTTTTCTCTTGACATTCTTCCGTCTGAGAGCTAAAATAAAATCAGGAAAGATATGAGGAAAATTTATGAAACTACCTAAATTAACACCAAGACTTAAAAAGATTTACGATATTGTTCCCCCATGCAAAACCGTTTGCGATATAGGAACGGACCACGCCTATATCCCAGTGTGTCTTACCCTTTTGGGGAAGTGTGAGTCAGCCATTGCCTCAGACATTGTCAAAGGTCCTGTTGACAGGGCAAAATCAACGGTTTCGTCATACGGCGCAAGTGATAGGATTTCCGTCAGGCTCGGCGGAGGACTTGAAACAGTTTCGGAAAACGAAGCGGACACGGTTATTATTGCAGGAATGGGCGGTCTTTTAATTGCTCAGATTCTTGAAGAGTCGGACACCGTTGCAAAATCTGCCAAAACCCTTATCCTTCAGCCAATGACCGCAATCCCTGAGCTTCGTGAATACCTGAACAAAAACGGATATATTATAGAAACGGAATATATCGTCCGTGAAGAAGAAAAGCTTTATACTATTATTCTTGCCACAGTCGGAGATGATATTCCATATTCAAAAGCGGAACTTTATATGGGAAAGAAAATTGAAAAAGATGAGAATTTTGAAAGTTATCGTAATGAACGGTTTATGAAACTTCAAAAGCAGATAGACGGACTTTCAAAATCTGACAATGAGAAAAATCTTATACGGCTCAAAGAGCTTACAACTCTTAAGGAGATGATTGAAAATGAGAATTTGTGATATTATAAAGGAAATGGAACGGCTTGCCCCACTTTCCCTTGCGGAGAAATGGGATAACTCAGGCTTTTTAATCGGTGATGCGGAAAATCAGGCAGGACGAGTTTTCTTCTGTCTTGAGATAAATTCAAACACCCTAAAACAGGCACAAAGCTTTGGTGCAAATCTCATAATAACCCACCATCCGCTGATTTTTAAACCCCTTTCCAGAATAACCGAGTCGGACCCCGTTGGCAGACTTGTTCTTAGTATTATTAAAAGCGGAATTTCCGTTTACAGTATGCACACCAACTTTGACAAAGCTGAGGGCGGAATGAACGATTTGCTCGCTGAAGCACTTTCTCTTGAGAATGTCAGACCTTACACCGATGAGGAATGTGTAAATTCGCAAGGCGCACCTCTTGAAAATATAGGAAGAGTCGGTCAGCTTGAACCGCCAATGAGTCTTGAGGACTTTGCCGATTTTGTCCGTGCAACTCTTGGCTCAAAAAATCTTCGTACCGTCGGAAACCCCATGGAGGAAATCCGCACTGTTGCCCTTTGCAGTGGTAGCGGAGGCGACCTTATGGAATGTGCTCTCCACGCAGACGCAGATGTTTATCTCACTGCCGACATAGGTCACCACGATGCACAAACCGCCTCGGAAATCGGTCTTAATATTATTGATGCAGGTCATTTTGAAACGGAGAATATCTTCTGCGACTTTATGATTGAGTATTTTGAGGATAACTTCCCCGATATTGAAACCCAAAAAGCCGACGCCGAGAGCTATTTTAACTAAAAGCCTTTCCCTTGGAGGGCATAGAAAAAACTTTGGAATGAATAAACTTCGCCACTCGGAGTACCTTTGTACGCCGTCGGGCGAAGTTTTTTATAGCGAAAAGATATAATTTTTAGTATTCCCCTTGAGGGGAAGGTTATTATTTCATTCTTTTTAATGTTTCAAGAATCATTTTATAGACTCTTTCCGTTGACTTTATATAAAGCCTTTCCGAGAAGGTATGAATATCCTTCATATCAGGTCCGATTGAAATTCCGTCAAATTCATTTATCTTCCCTGCAAATGTGCCACATTCAAGACCTGCGTGGATTGCCTGAATAACAGGTTCTTTTCCGTACATATCCTTATAGACCTCCGTCATTAAATCACGGAGAGGGGACTCCTTTTTATATTCCCAGCCTGAATATCTGCCTGACGCTTCGCATTTTCCGCCCAAAGCCTCCATAAGCGTTTTCAGACGGCTCATAAGCATTTCCTTTTGGGAATCAATACTGCTTCTCACGCCAAATTCAGCAATAACCTCATTTTCAGCGGTTTTTAAAATTCCCATATTGAGTGAAGTCTGAACAAGTCCTTTAATTCCTGCGCTCATTTCCATAATTCCGTTTGGAAGACAACAAAGCATTGCGATAATTTTTTTCGTTCCGTCTTTGTCAACAGCAACACCGCCCTGAATTTCCTCAATCTTAACAAAAACATCTTCGTCAGTCAAGGCATATTCGTTTTTAAAGATTTTCTCCATTTCAAAGCAAAGAGTTAGTGCCGTTTCCTTATCTGAAACATAAATTTCCGCCAAGCTCTCTCTCGGAATGGCGTTATCTTTAAGACCGCCCGAAACAGAGATAATTCTCATATCAGTTTTCTCGTTTAGTTTCTGAAGAACTCTGCCTAAAAGAACACTTGAGTTTGCTCTGCCTTTATCAATTTCAACTCCCGAATGACCGCCCTTAAGACCGCCGACGAAAACTGAAACCGCATTTCCTTCAAAAGCCTCTCGCTTTACGGGAAGAACACACTTTCCCTGCTCACCGCCTGCACAGCTGACCGTGAAAATCCCCTCGTCCTCAGAGTCAATATTTATCATTCTCTTTCCCTTCAGGCAGGACACATCTATCGCCCCTGCTCCGATAAGACCGATTTCTTCATCAACTGTGAAAACTGCTTCAACCGCAGGGTGTTCCAGATTTTCGTCGTCTAAAATCGCCATCATCATAGCAACTGCAATCCCGTTGTCCGCGCCGAGAGTTGTTCCCTCTGCAAAAACTGTTTCACCGTCGGTTTTAAGGGAAAGACCGTCCTTTTCCATATCAATTTTGCAATCGGGTTCTTTTTCGCAAACCATATCAATATGCCCCTGCAAAATCACAGGCTCTGCATTTTCATAACCCTTTGACGCACTCTTCTTTACTATAACATTATTGATTTCGTCCTGATAAAACCAAAGTTTCCTCGCCTTTGCAAAATCAACAAGATAATCGCTTATCATTTTCGTATTTCCCGAACCGTGGGGAATACTGCAAATTTCTTCAAAATACTCAAAAACTTTTTTCGGTTCAAGTCCGTTTAAAACTGCCATATCTTTTCTCCTTAATCAAATCCAGCCACCGTCAGCTTTTATTATTTCACCGGTTATATAACTGCTTCTGTCCTCACACAAAAACGCAATCAGTTTTCCGATTTCCTCTATTGTCCCCATTTTCCCCAAAGGAATTTCCTTTTCAATCTCTTTAATTTCCTCACCTGATAAATGTGAGTTCATTTCCGTTTCGATTATTCCGGGAGCAACCGCATTAACCCTTATTCCCGACGGAGCAAGCTCCTTTGCCATAGCTTTTGTAAAACCAATCAGCGCCGACTTTGAAGAGGAATAAACCGCCTCACAGGAGCCACCCGTGATTCCCCAGACTGAGGAAACATTGACAATACTTCCGCTCTTTTTTGAAATCATATAAGGAAGAACTGCTTTAGTGCAGTTAAACGCCCCGAAAACATTAACATCAAACACCCTTTTCCACTGGGCATAATCGGTCATATCAAAAGGCAAGGGTGTCAGGGCAATCCCCGCATTATTAACAAGCCCGTCAATCTTCCCGAATTTCTCTGCCGAAAAATCAATCAAAGCCTTAGCCTCTTCCCAGACCGAAACATCCGCCTTAAAAAGTTCGGGGTTTCCGCCAAGTTTTCTGACTTCTTCCGCCGTCACCTCTGCCGCCGCCTGATTTTTAGCATAGTTTATAATTATATTATTTCCTTTTTCCGCAAGACAAAGTGCAGTACCTTTCCCGATTCCACGGCTTCCGCCGGTTATGACAAAAGTTTTATTCATAAAATTTCTCCGTTCTATGAAAAAACGCCGTTTCCCGTTATCAGGAAACAGCGCCTTGATTTCAAAAATTATTCAGCGTCAGCTTCTGCTTCAACATTAACCTCAGCATCGCCCTCTGTAACAACAACATCTTCGTTTTCAGACTGAACCTGAACAGAAGAATTATTGGCAGCAGGAGCTTCTTCAGGTCTTGTTGCAACGAATGCAAGAGCAAGAGATGTTATGATAAACAAAATTGCGAAAACACCTGTAAGCTTCTTGAGGATTGCATCAACAGTTCTTCCGCCGTTCTTACCGAAGAATGTTTCTGAGTTTCCTGCAACAGCTCCGGAAAGACCTGCCTGCTTGCTCTTCTGAAGAAGAACAACAACAATCAAAACAACTGAAAATACTAAATGTGCAATCATTAATGCTAATTCCATAATAAACCTCCAAATATTCAAAAATCATAATTAACAAAAATCACATATTCTATATACTACCACAAATTCAAAAATTTTTCAAGGGCTTTTGCAAAATTTTTTTATTTTATTGAAAAATTTCAGGAGTTCACACATTTTAAATTTTATTTCCTCGGTTTTATTCCGTAAATCTGGACAATTTCAAAATCATCGCATTTTAAGAAATCCCCTGGGAGAACAAATTTACCGCCGTTTCCGTCAATGTCCGCTCCTGCACCGCAAAAGGCTTGCCACACAAGATGAGAACAATGAGAAGATGAAATATTTTCCTCTCCCGATTTGTCTTTCTTAATCACTCCTGCCAGCGGATTATATGGAATTCCAATAAGATTCTCCTCAGCAAAAGTTGCCGCTTTCTCCGCAATTTCACTGTCCTTATACCGAAGAACTGCCAGTGTTGTGTAGTCCGTCCAGCCGTTTATATAGGAATAATCCGAAACCTCACCCAAAACCATATGTTCTATTATCTCACCCGTTTTTCCGTTTGTCACTATGGCGCTATGCCCGTGGCGGAAACCGAGAGTGTGGGTTGTCAGTGACACAAGGACATCCCCTCTTTTCAAAGGAGCGACCTTAACCGGCTCACCTTTTTTCACCTCACAGGCAACAATAGGAAAGAACAGGAAATCCTGTTCATATTCGGCTTTTTCAAAGTATTGGTCTGCAAAATCGTATAATTCTTCTTTTCTTCCTGTCTCTGTCAAATCATCAACAGCACTCTTTGAAAGACCTGTCTGCCTGAGCAAAAACTCATAGTCCTCTTCCGAAAATCCGTCCTTTTCAATAACGGAAGAAATGTCTTCCTTGTCCCAGTCAGGCTCATAATACGCCGTCATAGAACAGGAAACGCACCACCATACAACAACAGCCACCAAAAACAACAATATTAAAATTTTCTTTTTAAATTTTTTCAACCTAATCATAATAATATTATAACATCTTTTTTTATATTTCACAATATCCGTATAAAATTTTTATAAAAAAGGAAATATAAAAACAAAGGGGGAATAAAAATGACAGAGCTTTTCGGAAAAGGCGTTTCAAACGGCTATGCCATTGGTAAAATATGTTTTTTAGGCACAACATCGCCTAAAGCGGAGAAGAAAACCGTTACGGATTCAAGAGAGGAAATTATCCGCCTTGAAAAAGCGATTGATTCTGCCCTTGACTCACTTGACAGTCTTTATCGTGAAGCAGTTTCACAGGTTGGCCAAACGGAAGCTGAGATTTTTAATATACACAAAATGATGCTTGAAGATGCAGATTATCAGACCTTTGCGAAAAACATTATAACAACCGAGCGGGTTTGTGCTGAATATGCGGTTTCGGTTACCAGTGAGAAATTTGCGGATATGTTTTCATCTATGGAGGATACATATATGCAGGAGCGGTCAAAAGATGTCCGTGATGTATCCGACAGACTTATAAGAACGCTTATGGGTAAGGAAGATAAACCGTCTGACTTTTCGGGGATAATTGCGGCAGACGATTTAGCACCCAGCCAAACAATAACCCTTGACAAAACTAAAGTTACCGCATTTATAACACGAAAAGGCTCAGCTAATTCCCATACCGCAATTTTAGCAAGAGGAATGAACATTCCTGCAGTTTGTTCAATCGGAGATGCTTTAACCCCTGACCTTGACGGTAAAACCGCCGTGGTTGACGGTTTTTCAGGGAAAGTCACCATTGACCCTCCGAAAGAACTGATTTTAAAAACTCAACAGGACATAAAAACCGAGAAAGAAAGCTCTGCAATTTTCAAAAAGCTAATCGGTAAACCCACCGTTACAACAGACGGCACAAAGATTAACCTTTTCTCAAATATCGGCGGAATTTCGGATATAGAAAATGTTATGTCAAATGACAGTGAGGGAATCGGACTTTTCCGCAGTGAATTTATATATCTTGGCAGAAACTCACTCCCCACAGAACAGGAGCAGTTTGAAATTTACCGCTCTGCTGCGGAGAAAATGAAAGGTAAAAAGGTTATTATAAGAACTTTGGATATCGGTGCTGACAAGAACGCCCCATATCTGCCCCTTGGAATTGAGGAAAACCCTGCAATGGGACTTCGGGCAATCCGTTTCTGCCTTTTCAATCAGGACATTTTCAAAACACAGCTCCGTGCTATTTTAAGAGCATCGGTTTACGGCAACATTTCCATTATGTTTCCGATGATAATAAGTAAAAGCGAAATAATTTCCGCTAAAAAAATACTTTTTTCCGCTATGAGTGAACTTTCAGACGAGGGGATTCCATATAATAAAGACATCGAAACAGGGATAATGATTGAAACTCCAGCATCAGCACTCCTGAGCGATATTCTTGCCGACGAGGTTGACTTTTTCAGTATAGGAACAAACGATTTGACACAGTATACCCTTGCGGTTGACCGCCAGAACAGTGCGGTTTGTGATTTGATAAACGAAAACCAGAGTGCAGTTTTAAAACTTATTTCTATGACCGCATTCAATGGAAGAAAAGCAGGGATATGGGTTGGAGTCTGCGGAGAAATGGCGTCTGACACATCTCTGACCGAATTTTTTATTAAGTCAGGAATAACCGAGCTTTCCGTTTCACCTCATAACACACTAAGACTTCGTAAAAAAATAAGAGAAATATAACTTGATAAAATTAAAAAGTTGTGGTAAAATATAACTACCACAACATTTTTATTTACAAAATTTTCTTGTTATAAAAACAAAATTCAGGAGTTACGCTATGTAAAAAGCGTATACTCTTGTTTCGTCATCTTCTGAATTTTGTTTTATAAGATAAATAAAAATGTGTGGTAACATTTTAGAAACAGAGTCGGCGTTTTTTATGCGTGGCTCTGCTTTCGGGTAGACCACGCATTTTTTAATTTCGGAGGAACATTATGGAAAATAATAAAACCTGTTGTTTTATAGGTCACAGAAAGGTGGCAGACAAAGAACAAACAAGAGTTAAATTAGTTGAGGTTATCGAAAATCTTATTTCCGAAAACTTTAATACTTTTCTTTTCGGTGATGAGGGTGAATTCAGCAGATTATGCCAGTCTGTTCTTCAGGAAGAAAAAAATAAATATCCTCATATAAAAAGAGTTTTTGTTCGTGGGAAATTTCCTTACATAAGCGAAGAATACGAAAACTATCTTTTAGAAGATTGTGAAGAAACATATTTCCCCCAAAAGGCAATAAATGCGGGGCGGGCAGTTTATATCGAGAGAAACTGTGAAATGATTGATAAATCTGATATTTGTGTTTTTTATTATTTTGAGTCAGACGAAAAAAGCGGAACGAAAATGGCATATGATTATGCCAACCGTAAGAATAAAAGAATTATAAAAATATAGGGGCGAAAAATTCGCCCCTTATTCTTTAAAAGTTTCTTCTCTCAACTTATTCATTCTTCCGTCAAGCTCGGCGGAAAGTGTTGCACATTCTAAAAGTTCCTTTCCCATTTCATCTGTAAATTCAAAATCCTTTTTATAGCGGAGCTGATGCTCAAGACTTGCCCAGAAATCCATTGCGATTGTTCTCAGCTGAATTTCAACCTTCATCATTCTCTTTTCCTTTTCAAGGAAAATAGGAACGCTGACGATAAGGTGCAGACTTCTGTAACCGTTTGGTTTCGGATTTTTTATGTAGTCCTTAATCTCAACTAAAGTTATGTCGTCTTGCTTTAAAAGGGCTTCGGCGAGCATATAAACATCATTATAGAACGAGCAGATAACCCTTATTCCTGCAATATCATTGAGGTTTTTTTCCGCCTCTTCAACAGAGAAATGAAGATTTTTTCTTTCCAGTTTCTCTTTCATACTGATAGGATTTTTGAGACGGCTTTTCATTCCGTTTATAGGGTTTCGGTCATATCTTAGCGAAAATTCCTCATTTAGAACATTGAACTTTGTCTCAATCTCCATCATAGCACATTTATAATATGCCATCATTTTATTATATTTATCAAAATTTTCTTTAGCTTTATCAAAATCAGCCTCTTCCAAAGCCTGCTGAATATTTTTCTTATATAACTTTTCCATTTTATCTCCTTATAATTAAATCCGCCTTTTCGGCGGATTTAATATTATACATTATACATCAAGATTTACAACATTATTTGAGTTTTCCTCAATAAACTTACGGCGAGGCTCAACCTTTTCACCCATCAAAATTGTGAAAATTTCGTCGGCACGGCGAGCGTCGTCAAGCTCAACTTTAAGCATAACTCTGTTTTCAGGGTCCATAGTTGTTTCCCAAAGCTGTTCAGGATTCATTTCACCAAGACCCTTATATCTCTGAACATATCCCTCTGGAATTTCCTCTAAGGCTTCCTTAAGCTGTTCATCGTTATAGGCATATCTGTGCTTTTTACCCTTTGAAATCTTATAAAGCGGTGGCTGAGCAAGATATATATGGCCATTTTCAATAAGAGGTCTCATAAATCTGAAGAAGAATGTCAGAAGAAGTGTTCTGATATGAGCACCGTCCACATCGGCATCCGCCATAATAATAACTTTTCCGTAACGGATTTTGGATAAGTCAAGGTCGTCACCAATTCCCGTTCCTAGAGCAGTTATAACAGGGAGAAGTTTTTCGTTTGAATAAACCTTATCAACTCTCGCCTTTTCAACATTGAGCATTTTTCCCCAAAGAGGAAGGATTGCCTGATAACGGCGGTCACGGCCCTCTTTTGCAGAACCGCCCGCAGAATCACCCTCGACGATATATATTTCAGTATATTCGTTATTTCTTGATGAACAGTCGGAAAGTTTACCCGGAAGTCTTGCACTGTCCAAAGCACTCTTTCTTCTTGTGTTCTCTCTCGCTCTTTTCGCAGCCTCTCTCGCTCTTGAAGCGGTCAGGGCTTTCTCTATAATTATCTTTGCAATAGCAGGATTTTCTTCCATAAACTCGGTAAGCTTTTCATTTACCATTTTTTCAACGATATTTCTCATTTCGCTATTACCAAGCTTTGTTTTTGTCTGACCTTCAAACTGTGCTTCAGTTACCTTAACACTTATAATGCAGGCAAGACCTTCTCTTGTATCTTCACCGCTTAAGTTCTTATCGTTTTCCTTAAGATACTTATATTTTCTTGCATAATCGTTAAGAACCTTTGTAAGTGCTGATTTAAAGCCTGTTTCGTGGGTTCCGCCCTCAGTTGTATTGATATTATTTGCGAAAGAAACAAGATTTTCTGTATAGCCGTCGTTATACTGGAATGCAATTTCAGCCTCGGAATTTTCACGGACTGTACTTACATAAACGACATTTTCGTGGATAGCCTCTTTATTTCTGTTAAGGTATTCAACAAATTCACGGATACCACCCTCGTAACAAAGGTCATCCTCTCTCTTTTTACCGTTTTCGTCTTCACGGTCATCCATTAAATGGATTCTTACCCCCGCATTAAGGAACGCCTGCTCACGGAGACGGGTTAAAAGGACATCATAATCATAAACTGTTTCTTCAAAAATTTCAGCGTCTGGCTTAAAGTGAACTTTAGTACCTGTTTTGTCAGTATCACCTATAACTTTAAGGTCATACTGCTTTTCACCCCTTTTATATTCCTGCTTATGGATATGGCTTCCGTCGCAGATTTCAACCTCAAGGCTCTCTGAAAGTGCATTAACAACAGACGCACCAACACCGTGAAGACCGCCCGAAACCTTATATCCGCCTCCGCCGAACTTACCGCCGGCGTGAAGAACTGTGAAAACAACTTCAACGGCAGGGAGACCTGTCTGTTGCTGAATACCAACAGGGATACCACGACCATCATCAGTTACGGTTATTGAATTATCCTTTTCAATAGTAACCGTTATATTTTTACAGTAACCTGCCAAAGCTTCGTCGATTGAGTTATCAACGATTTCATAAACAAGGTGATGAAGACCTCTTGAAGAGGTTGAACCGATATACATACCGGGGCGTTTTCTAACCGCCTCTAATCCCTCCAAGACCTGAATTTGACTCTCGTCATATTTAACTTCTTCAGATACATTCATTATGTTTTCTTCCATTTTCTATGAACTCCTTTCAATTAAAAACTGAAAGTCTTTCGGACTCTTCCTGAAAGAGCTTTAGTTGAAATATTTGTTATATAAATAACTGACTGACCGTCTTTTTCACAAAGTATAAAGGATTTTGGTATTTCATCAGAAACATTTCTGACAAATCCTTCCTCTGTTGATATTTTTAAAAATTCTTTACTGAATTTTGACATTGACGAACTTTCAAGGTCCATCATTGCTATAATATCATCAGTATTAACAACGGTGTCGTTTCCTAAGTGAAGATACATCAGCTTAACCTGCCTTCTTCAATTTTTATATATCTGCAATCGGGAAGGGAACTGAATTTTTCCTTATCCGTGCAGGTAATTATAATCTGCATATTTTTAATTTTAGTCAAAATATATTCCTGACGAATTTCGTCAAGCTCGCTCATTATATCATCCAAAAGCAGAACGGGATATTCCCCTATTTCCTCATAAATAAGGTTGACTTCTGCAATTTTCTGGACAAGAGCGACAGTTTTCTGTTGCCCTGATGAGCCGAACATTTTAACATTCTTTCCGTTTATAAAATACTCAACATCGTCCCTGTGAGCACCAACAGAAATTTCACGAAGATAAACTTCTCTGTCATAATTTTTAGAGAACTTTTCCTTTGTTTTCCTTTTTATTTCATCTTCGTTAAATTCCTCAATTTCCCCGACGCAACTTATATATTTTATATTAAGTTCCTCTTTTTCCGAGGAAATCTCTTTTTGAATTTTCCTTGATATTTCTTCAATTTTTTTTATATAATAAAATCTGTATTTTGTTAATTCAACAGTTAAATTTATAAGTCTTTCATTTAGAATATCAAGAGTAATTTTATCTATATTTTCATTTTTAAGAAGAGCAGTTTTTGATTCAAGCGTCTTTTTATAATCCGAAAGACAAACAAAATAATTTTTTTTAAGCTGGCTTATCAAAATATCAAGATTTTTTCTTCTTGCCGATGGACCGCTTTTTATAATATTCATACATTCAGGCCCGAAATAGACCACATTAAACTTCCCTACCAAATCACTGTTTCTCTTAACAGGAATTTCGTTTATCAAAAACCTTTTTCTGTTATTTTTTTTTATAAACATTTCAGCAGAGATTTCCCTTTTTCCGCCTGTAAAATTCATATTAAGATAAGCTTCTTTTTCACCGAATTTTATAAGCTCCTCGTCGTGATAAGTCCTTATAGACTTTCCCATTGAAAAAAGGTAAATCCCTTCTAATATATTTGTTTTTCCCTGGGCATTGTTGCCGTGAATTATATTAACAGATGGGGAAAATTCAACTTTTTCGTCTGAATAATTACGAAAATTCTTTAAACTTATATCTTTAACTATCATATTTTAACAGGAAGAACGAGATAAATAAAGTCATCCCCCTGAGTCGGAGCTATAATAAGCGGTTCTTTGCTTCCTTTAAGCTTCAAAACAACTTTATCATCATCGCAGGCTCTTAAAGCTTCGAGAATAAATGTACTGTTAAAGCCCATAATAATATCCTCATCACCCGTTGAAACCTCAATATTATCATCAACATAACCGATTGAAGTTTCGCAGGAAACATTTATGTTATCTCCGCCGATATGAATTTTAACAGGACATTTTGTTATATCGTTTATAACAATCAAAGATGCTCTGTAAACAGAATTCATAAGTTCAGAAACAGGACATTCAATATTATAAGGGAAATCACTCTTAATAAGTGCCTCATAATTCATATATTCACCCTCAATGAGACGGGTAACAAGCTTATAATTATCATCAATAAACACAGCGTGCTTTGCAGTTGCGTTTATCATAATTTTTTCATCTTCGTCCTTTAAAAGCTTTGAAAGTTCAGATAAAGCCTTCTCAGGAATAATAAATTTCTTCTTATCACATTCTTCTTCAATATTATATTTACGAAAAGCAAGACGATAACCGTCAAGAGCAACCATTTTAATCTCATTTTTATCAATTTCCATCAAACAACCGCGAAGAACAGGACGGTCATCCTTTTTATAAACTGAGAAAACTGTTCTGCTTATCATATCACGAAGCATATTTTTACTGATAGAAACACTGTAATCGTGATTTATAATAGGAAGTTCAGGAAATTCTGACGGGTTAAGACCCATAATTTCAAATTTTGCATTTCCGCTTTTGATAGTTGTAAGAAATTTTTCTCCTACCTCAATGCTAACAGAATCAGAAGAAAGGTTCTTAATAATGTTCATAAACATTTTAGCGTTTATAACAACCTGACCTTCTTCTTTAACATCAGCTTCAAAGGAAGATTCAATTCCCATTTCAAGGTCATTTGCAACAATTTCAATCTTTCCTGTTGTGGCTTTTATAAGTATACCTTCAAGAACCGCCATACTTGAATGAGTTGAAACGGCTTTAGACACAATATTCAAGGTATCATTTAAAATATTTCGAGAACATAAAAATTTCATAATTTAAAAACCTTTCGCACAATTATATATATGTAACCATTATAACATAAAAAATTTCAAAAAGAAACCCCTTTTTTTAATTTTTTTGAGAATTTTTTATTTTTAAGTTAAATTTTTATATATAAAGGGGAATAATAATTTTATAGTAAAATTTTATTTTTTATTATATATAATAATATAATTATATATTTATTTGGTAGTGGTTGTTGTAGGTGTTGTTCAAAGTGTTGAAAAGGTTAATTTATATGATAACAGTGGGGAAAAATGATTATTTAAAACCTGTTCAAACCCGTGTTTGGTTATCAACATTTTAAACAATGAGGGAAAATTTAGAGTCTTATTAAAATTTAATCCACAACTTGTCCACTGTGGAATGTTTATTATTATGTGAATAAGTCTTGACAAAATTGAAAAAATGATATATTATAATGTGAAAGAATATAATAAGATAAAGAGGTGAAAAAAATGGCTTTCAAAATTAACGATGAATGTATCAGCTGTGGTGTTTGCGCAGGAGAATGTCCTGTTGAATGTATCGCAGAAGGAGACGGCAAATATGTAATCGAAGCAGATGCTTGCATTTCTTGCGGTAACTGTGCTTCTGTTTGCCCTGTTGGTGCTCCTGAAGAAGAGTAATTTTTTGCAAGCGATTTTACATATATTATATGAAATTAAACCACGGGGCTTTTCCCGTGGTTGCTTGCTTTAAAAGAGAAAAAGGATTTTATTATGGATAGAAATTTATTTATAGATTGTATGAAAAAATTTGGCACAGAGGTGTCAGAGGAGAAATTAAATCAGCTTGAAATTTATTCTTCATTGTTGGTTGAGTGGAACGAAAAAATGAACCTGACCGCTATAACTGACCCTGAGGGAATTGCTGTAAGACATTTTGCTGACAGTGTTTCTCCTTTATTTTATCACGAGTTTAAAGATAATTGTAAAATAATTGATGTTGGAACAGGTGCAGGTTTTCCTGGTGTTCCAATTAAAATTTTAAGACCTGATATTGAAATAACTCTGATGGATTCCTTGAATAAAAGAATAAACTTTTTAAAGGAAGTAAGAGAAAAAACAGGTATAGAAAATGTTGAATGTGTTCACGCCAGAGCAGAAGAATTTTCACGAAAACCCGAATACAGGGAACAATATGATATAGGTATTTCCCGTGCAGTTGCCAACCTTCGTGTCTTGTCTGAATATGTTATTCCTTTCGTTAAAGTAGGCGGATATTTTATATCAATGAAAGCTATGGATATTGAAGAAGAGGTTAATGATGCAAAGGGAAAAATAAAGGAACTTGGCGGAGAAATTCAGGAAATTAAAACTATTGAAATTCCAAATTCTGATGTTTTAAGAAAATTGGTCATTATAAAAAAGGTTAAGAAAACGGATAAAAAGTATCCCGGAAGAAAAATAAAATAGGCGGTTTTCCGCCTATTTTATTTTATAAAATTATTCAGGTTTTGTCTCTAATTTAAGTGGGAAATCACCTAATTTATTAACTTTAAAGCCGTTATTTTTATATTCTTCATAATCAAATTCTTCAAGCTCGTCTATTGCAAGTTTATGGAATTCATAGAAATTCTTCCACCATTCATAACCGCTTCCGAGTTCTGCGTTAAGGTAAGCATCAGCAATATCGCAACCCATAGCAGGAGCAACATAAAATGCACCCATAGCGAGGACATTAACGCCGTTTCCTGTTATAGCACGGAGAGCCGCAGGAACCGATTCAACAACACCTGCGTGAACATGAGGACAATTTGATGCGGCAATATGGATTCCCATACCTGTTCCGCAGAATAAAAGTGCTCTTTCAAATTCACCCTCTGAAATCATTGCTCCAACACGAAGACCAACTCTGTGGAACATTAAATCTGTGTCATTAGGGTCAGAATCTGCTTTAACACCCATATCTGTGATTTCCCAGCCTTTTTTGCGGAGATGTTCACAAACAGCCTCTTTCAAGGGATAACCTGCAAAGTCAGCACCAACAACCAATTTTTTGTCTTTAACCATTTTCATTTTTAATTCCTCCATATATTATTTATTTTCGATTTTTTCTCTTCCACCCATATATGGTCTTAAAATTTCAGGAATAGTAACAGAGCCGTCAGCGTTCTGGTAGTTTTCAAGTATTGCGGCAACAGTTCTGCCGATTGCAACACCTGAACCGTTCAATGTATGAACGAGCTGAGCCTTATCTTTTGGTGAATTTTTATATTTGATATTAGCACGGCGAGCCTGGAAATCTTCAAAGTTAGAGCATGAAGAAATTTCAACATATCTTCCATAACTTGGCATCCAAACCTCAATATCATATTTCATAGCAGCGGTAAATCCTAAATCACCAATACAGATTTTAACAACACGGTATGGAATTTTCAAAAGCTTTAATACTGATTCTGCATCATTAACAAGCTTTTCGAGTTCAGCATAAGAATCTTCAGGCTTTGTGAACTTAACAAGCTCAACCTTATTAAACTGATGCTGACGGATTAAGCCTCTTGTATCACGACCTGCAGAACCTGCTTCTGCTCTGAAACAAGCTGTATAAGCACAGTATTTTAATGGAAGTTTATCACCCTCTAAAATTTCGTCTCTGTGCATATTAGTAACAGGAACTTCCGCTGTTGGAACAAGGAAATAATCTGTTCCTGCAACCTTGAAAGCATCTTCCTCAAATTTAGGGAGCTGACCTGTTCCAATCATACTGTTTCTGTGCACCATAAATGGTGGGAATATTTCTGTGTAGCCGTTTTCTCTTGTGTGAGTGTCAAGATAGAAGTTTATAACTGCTCTTTCAAGTGCAGCACCTAAATCTTTGTAAACGGTAAATCTTGTTCCTGTAATTTTAGCAGCAGTCGGAGCATCTAAAATACCTAAATCTTCACCTAAATCCCAGTGTGCTTTAGGTTCAAAATCAAATTTTGTAGGCTCTGAGAATTTTCTTATTTCAACATTATCTTCGTCTGTGTCACCCTCAGGAACACTTTCGTTTGCAATATTTGGGATTGTATACATAATGTTTTGAATTTTTTCGTCAAGCTCTCTTACCTTTTCGTCACTCTTCTTTATTTCTTCGGAAAGCTCCTTCATTTCAGCAAAAATTTCAGCAGTATCCTTTCCCTCTTTCTTAAAAACAGGAATCTGCTTTGAAACAGAGTTTTGCTTATTCTTCATCTGTTCAACATTATAAAGGATTTCGCGTCTTTCCTTGTCTAAAGCTAAAAGAGAGTCAATATCAACTCTTGTTTCTTTTCTTCTTTCAAGAGCCTTAATAAGTTTTTCTGGTTCATTTCTTAAAATTTTAATGTCTATCATTTTAAATTCTCCTTTTTAATATTCTAAATTAAGTTCACGGCAAAGACTTTCATAAAAAGAGAGTGCCGTCCGGTCAAATCCGCCTGGATTTATTTTAAGAAGTTCTTTTTTAGCATCAGCCTTATTTCCTTCCTTAATCATAAGACTTATATCGGAAAGTTCAATCAAGGACTGATAATATGTTGCCATATCTCCATCCTGAGAAATTAAATAACTCTCATTTTCATTTTTAAGTTCATCAATCTCTTTGTTAAGCTTTTCAACTTCCTCTTCAAGTTCTTCTTTTGAAATTTTAATACTCTTTAAGTATTTTTCTTTTGCATTTATCTCATCTAAGTATTTATCATTTTTCTTCTCATAAACAACCACCACTAAAATTATGGAAATTATAATTATGAGCATAAGAATGAGAGTAATGAAAAGAGTCTTATCTTTTTTAAACAAATTTCATCCTCCTTTTTAATCACACCCTGAAAAAACTAAAAATTTAAGTTTTGAGGCGATTTAATTAAAAAACGACTAATTATATTACTAAGTCTGATTTTTTAAATTTAAGACCTAATTTTAAAGGTCGGTTTTTTGTAAATTTGGTTTACATAACAGTTATTTTTTTAATTCAAACAAAAGTCTTTCAAAATCGTCTTTGTTGTAAAACTCAAATTCTATTTTACCTTTATTCTTTCCTGATGAGATTTTTACCTTTGTTTTAAAAATGTCAGAAAGTTGTTTTTCGACATTTTTATATGAAGGTAATTTTGTTTCTTCTTTTTTAGGTTTAGTGTTAATTAAATCGGAAACCAATTTTTCGGTTTGGCGAACACTCAAATCTTCCTTAATAATTTTTTCTGCAATTTCAATCTGCAATTTTGTATCAGTAACAGGAAGAATAGTTCTTGCGTGACCTTGCGAAAGTTTCTTTTCTATAACAAGAGCCTTAATTTCATCACAAAGATTGTTAAGACGAAGAGCGTTAGCAACTGCACTTCTGCTCTTTCCAACCTTTTCTGAAATCTGCTCCTGAGTGAGATTAAAAGCTTCCATAAGGTTTTTATATCCCTCAGCCTCTTCGATTGGATTAAGGTCCTCTCTCTGGAGATTTTCTATTAAAGCAACCTCCATAATTTCAGCCTTTGAATAATCTTTGACAATACAAGGGATTTCCTTAAGTCCTGCAAGTTTTGATGCTCTCCATCTTCTCTCTCCGGCGATAATTGTATACATTCCCTTTTTTCCCTGCTGAACAAGGATTGGAGAAACAACACCGTGGTTTTTAATTGAATTTGAAAGAGCCTCTAAAGATTCTTTATCAAATGTACGACGGGGCTGGTCCGGGTTCGGTTCAACATCAATTATTTTAAGAGAAACAACTGTTCCCTGAGGAACTTCTTCGTCTTTTATAAGAGTTTTAACGGAAGTTTTATCCTCTGCAACATCTTCAAATAAAGCGTTAAGACCTCTTCCAAGTCCTTTTGATAACCCTTTTTTAGATTTACTTTTTTCCACTCCATCTCCTCCTTATCTGTTATTTTCAATAACCTCATCTGCAAGGTCAAGATAACTTTCCGCGCCCTTAGAGTTTTTATCATAAACTATAATCGGCTGACCAAAGCTTGGTGCTTCTGAAAGTCTTACATTACGCGGAATAATAGACGAATAAACCTTGCTTCCGAAGAATTTTTTTACTTCTTCAACCACCTGAATTGAAAGATTAGTTCTTGCATCAAACATAGTAAGCAAAATTCCTTCAATACCAAGAGGTGGATTTATACCCTTTTTAATAATTTTTATAGTATTTGTGAGCTGACTTAATCCCTCCAGAGCATAATATTCACACTGAATAGGAACTAAAACCGTGTCTGCTGCCGCAAATGAGTTTAAAGTTATCAGACCTAAAGACGGCGGACAATCAATAAGAATGAAATCAAACTGGTCTTTGATTTTTTCTATTGAGTTTTTAAGGAGAAATTCACGGTCCGAAAGTCCAACCATTTCAAGCTCCGCACCTGCCAAATCAATATTAGAAGGACAAATCCATAAATTAGAAAAGTCAGTTTTAACAATAGCCTTTTCCATTGGAACATCATTTATAAGGCAATCATAAACTGATGACTCAACAGTTCTGGGGTCAAGACCAAGTCCGCTTGTTGTGTTTCCCTGAGGGTCTATATCAATAATAAGGGTTTTCTTATTTTTTGCACCAAGACAAGCACTGAGATTAACCGCCGTTGTGGTTTTTCCAACTCCGCCTTTTTGGTTTGCAATAGCGATTGTTTTACCCATATTTCCTCCGAATTATTATAAATTTCCTTTATATTATAGCACATATAAAAAAATTTACAATAGTTTTTATAAAAAAAGTTTCACGTGAAACAAAAAAGGCGGAAAAAATCCGCCCTTTGAAAATTGTTTCATGTGAAACATTCTATTTTTTCATAACTCTTGAAAGAGAAATTCTGTTTTTGTTAACATCAACATCTATAACTTCAACCTCAATAATATCACCGATTGAAACGACATCTGTCGGGTGTTTAACAAATTTATCGGAAAGCCTTGAAATGTGAACAAGACCGTCCTGGTGAACACCAATATCAACAAAAGCACCAAAGTCAACAACATTTCTTACAGTTCCGCTCATTGTCATCCCAACCTTAATATCCTTGATGTCCATAACATCAGTTCTGAGCATTGGAGCCTCAATGTTGTCACGGGGGTCACGGCCAGGTTTTATAATTTCGTCAAGAATGTCTTCTATTGTTGGAATACCAACCCCTGTTTCTTCACTTAGGTTTTTGATGTCTGTTTTTGAAAGCTTGTCCTTAATTCCCTGTATTTTTCCTGATGCAATATCTTCAGCGGTGTATCCTGTTCTTTCTAAAAGAATTTTAGTAAAGTCGTATGACTCAGGGTGAACTGATGTGTTGTCCAGAATGTTGTCTCCGTCAGTAATTCTCAAAAATCCTGCACACTGTTCAAAAGCTTTTGGTCCGAGCTTTGAAACTTTCTTGAGCTGGTTTCTGTTTTTAAATTTACCCTCTTCTTCTCTGTATGCAACAATGTTTTTAGCGATAGCAGAACTTATTCCTGAAATATACTGAAGAAGCGGAGCAGATGCAGTGTTAAGGTCAACGCCAACACTGTTAACACAGTCCTCAACAACACCTCCCAAAGCTTCGTCAAGGCGTTTTGGATTCATATCGTGTTGATACTGCCCTACCCCGATTGATTTAGGGTCAATCTTAACAAGCTCTGAAAGTGGGTCCTGAGCACGACGGGCTATGGAAACCGCACTTCTCTGAGTAACATCAAAGTCAGGAAATTCCTCAGCACCAAGCTTTGATGCGGAGTATACCGATGCACCTGCCTCATTTGTTATAATATATTTAACATCTTCTTTAACATCTTTAAGAGTGTCCGCAACAAATTTTTCAGTTTCTCTTGAAGCAGTTCCGTTTCCTATTGAAATAAGGTTAACATTGTATTTCTTAATAAGAGTCTTAATAAGTTCTTTAGCACTCTCATACTGATTTGTTGAATGAGTAACATAAATAACTGCAGTGTCCAAAACCTTACCCGTTCCGTCAACAACCCCGACCTTACAACCCGTTCTGTAACCGGGGTCAAGACCAATAACAGTATTGTTCTTAATCGGCGGTTGCATTAAAAGGTTTTTAAGATTAACTTTAAATATGCTGATAGCCTGTTCCTGAGCAATATCAGTAAGCTCGTTTCTTATATCTCTTTCAATAGACGGAGCGATAAGACGCTTATAGCTGTCCTCAATCGCAAGTTCAATATATGGTGCGAAAACGGTTTCTTCCTTTGAAATTTCTTTTCTCTTGATTTTACTTAGTATTTTCTCTTCGTCACAATCAATGCTAACCGAAAGAAATTTCTCGGTTTCACCACGGTTTATTGCAAGAACACGGTGAGATGCAATCTTTGCAACAGGCTCGGAAAATTCGTAATAAATACTGTAAACGGAATCTTCCTCTGTTGAAGCCTTTGAAGATAAAATTCCTGTGCGGAAAGTTATATCACGGATAAACTTACGATAGTCCGCATTATCGGAAATCTCCTCAGCAATTATATCAAGAGCACCATTTATAGCATCTTCTGCGGTTAAAACTTCCTTTTCTTCATTTATATATTCAGAGGCTATTTCCTCTAAAGTTTTATCTGTTTTATCCTGAGCGAGAATTAAAATTGCAAGAGGCTCAAGTCCTTTCTCCTTAGCAACAGTAGCACGGGTACGGCGTTTTGGTCTGTATGGACGGTAAATATCCTCAAGCTCTGTAAGCTTTTCCGCCTTGTCAATCTCTTCAATAAGTTCAGGAGTAAGTTTTCCCTGCTCCTCAATAATTCTCTTTATGTCCGCCCTCTTCTGCTCCATATTACGCAGATAAGTCAGCCTTTCGTCAAGAGTACGAAGAACCTCGTCGTTAAGCTGACCCGTGGCCTCTTTTCTGTATCGGGAGATAAACGGAATTGTGTTACCCTCATCAATAAGAGCAACAGCGTTGTCAACCTGCCATTGATTTATCCCAAGTTCCGCTGCAAGTTTTTCGTTAATTGTCATAGTAAATACCTTTCTGCCCATATATTGTGTTTTTATGCTCGGGCAAAGCACTATATTTAGTTAAATGCAAAAAAGTCCTCTTCTCCGAAAGAAAGTGTTATTTTTGCATTTGTAGCCTCTGTAAGCTTTTTTTCAAGTCTGTCGGCATCCTCAACGGGGACATAGACCGTAACGGAAACAATATCAGTGTATTCGGGAGGGAGCATTTTAAGAGTAAATGACATAAGCTCGTTTTGAACTTTACCCCAAAGTGTGTAGTCACAGACAATGTTAAGGCTTCTGCATTTCACCATTTCAAGGCGGATTGCATCGTCAACCCCTGCTCTTGCTGAGGAAGAATAGGCGTGAACAAGACCGCCGGTTCCTAAAAGAATACCGCCAAAATAACGAGTAACGACTACAATAACATCAGTAAGGCCCTCTTTTTTCAGCATATCCAGAACAGGAACACCGCCTGTCCCTGCAGGCTCGCCGTCATCACTGTACCTCATAATATTGTTTTCACGAAGAATATAGGCATAAACATTATGTCGGGCATCCCAGTATTTTTGTTTAAGCTCCGATAAAAAAGAAAGAGCCTCTTCCTCTGTCTTAACGGGTTTGACCGACGCAATAAAACGGGAACGCTTTATTGTTATTTCAGCTTCGCCTGACTGCTTAACAGTCAAATATTTGTTGTTAATAAAGCTCACCGCCTTCCTGTTTTCTTTCTCTAATAGTATAAACCAAAATTTTCAAAAAGTAAATAGTTTTATTACGCTTTTGCTACAAACAAGGCAAAATGTTACCAAATTATTACGAAGTTTTTAAATAATGGTTAATCCTTGATTTAAAAAAAGTTACATTGTTGAAATGAAAAATTAAAATTGATAATATAAATGTATAAAATAGGGAGGGGAGAAAAGTGGCGGCAAAAAGCAGACTTACGATATTTGCACTTGCAGTTATATTTCCGATTTTTATGGTTTGCATAAACCTTAAAGCCTTTTGGGGTGCAACAGCAGTTATAATGTTGTTCTTCTCACTGAGAAGCCTTAAGGATTTAGTTATTGCAAATTTTGCATCGGACAGTTTCTTCGAGAGATACGAGTGCAGACAGATTGAATATAACAGCGTTCTTGCGGTTTTAACAGATGCAATCCTTGTTTGCGGAGCATATGCTCTTATTATGATAATGCTCTTTATCTCGTTCTTCCTTCTTGAAAGTCCTTTAATGAAAGGATTTTCAGGAATACTCCTGGCTCTTTGGGCGTTTGATTTCCATAAGGTTTTCTCCAAACCGGATGATAGTGAGGATTGGACTGTCGTGGATACTTTAAAAGAGGTTCTTATGTGGTGCCAGAGTATAGGCTCAATCGCTTTTGCGGTTGTTGCATCATTGATGTTGTAAAAAATTAGTTTTTTTAACTCCTTTTATATTTTTTATTTTTTAACAAGAGAAGAAGGTCGCTTATGCGGCTTTTTTCTTTTGTATAAATTTAGAAATTGTGGATAAAATCTCATTAAAAGGAGTGAATTATATGACGGCGAAAAGCTCACGGCGTGTTGTTATAATAAACAATATAAAATCAGATAGAATTGAACAGGCAATATTTATTTTAAGAGGCGGAAGCCTTGGTAAGCCTGACAGTGGTATAATAAAGGAAGCTCAGGATATTATCGACGAATATGTGAAAAAAGTGGGCGGAAAAACACTTTCGTCGCCACCACCCCCTATTAACTCAAAAAGAGCGAAAAGACAAAGATTCAGTGCTGGACTTTTAACTGTTGTGGTAAGCGCAGTCCTTTTGTCACTGGTTTTTCTTGTGCGGTTTCTTGCGGGTTAGTAACAAAATTCGGCTTTTCTTCATATTATAATATAAGAATATGTGAGGAAAGGCTGGTTTTAAATGACAAAAATCTTTATAGATGCAGGACACGGCGGTCCTGACCCTGGAGCTGTGGGGAATGGAGTTACGGAAGAATATGTAAACCTGAATGTTGCAAGGTATCTTGCGCAAGATTTGAGAGACGCAGGATATGATGTGATGGAATACAGAACAACACCGACGGAAAATGTCCTTGCTGATAAGAATGCGGATTTAAGAAATCGTGCAGCAATGGCGAATAATTGGGGTGCAGACTATTTTATAAGTATCCATACCAATAGCTCAACCAATCCGTCAGCACAAGGAGCGGAAGCTTATGTTTTCAGGCTTGGTGGGGAGGCGGAAAGGTTGGGGGAGTCAATTCTTCAATCCATATCGGACCGGCTCGGCTCAGTAAACCGAGGGGTTATGACGGCAAATTTTGCGGTATTAAGAAGAACGAGGATGCCGGCAGTGTTGGTAGAGCTTGGTTATCTGACCAATTCAACGGAAGCTTTGAACCTGAATAGCCCTGCATGGCAAAGAGCTGTTGCTGAAGCCATTGCGGTTGGAATAATTTCCGAAATTGGTCCTTCTATTTAAATTAAAAAGGATATATAAAAGAGCAAGCATTTCGTTCGGCTTGCTCTTTTGTGATGCGAGTATTCATAATGTGTCAAAATAAAAAGTGTCCGTAACATACATTACGAACACCAATATTGTGTAAGAATGCATATTTTGATACAAATTGTTCTACTGTATGATTGGTTCTTTACTGACCTTCATTTTCGAATGGGTGACCATCACTCCAAAAAACATCCCTATTTTAAGCATTTATATTGACGTTGACGTAATTTTTTGTTATAATTTAATTATAAAATTCTTGGAGGTACATATGAATTACGATGTTTTTCTTGAATGGCTTTTGGATGAAAAAAAACTGAGTCAACGCGCTGCTAAAGATGTTGTTTCAAGGTGCAAACGCATATGTAATATGTTGGATGTTAGCAAAATAGATATTTCCACAATTGAAATTTTGAATCTTAACAAAGAGTTTCTAGAAAAATCAATGTTTATAAAATCACAACTACGAAGAGCGTGTACTCTTTGGGTAGAATATGGAGGAAAGAATGGAGTCTCAAATCACAGTAGGTAGTATGTTTGCCGGCATAGGTGGGATTTGTTTGGCATTTAAACGAAATGGCTGTAAAATGCTTTGGGCAAATGAAATTGATAAATATGCCTGTAAAACATATCGTTTAAACTTTGGCGATGAATATTTAGTTGAAGGCGATATTCAAAAAATTGACACAAAAGATATTCCCCAATTTGATGTTTTAACCGCAGGATTTCCCTGTCAGGCTTTTTCTTCAGTTGGATTATTAGAGGGGTTTAACGATCCGAGAGGAAATTTGTTTTTTGAAACGGCAAGAGTAATTAATGCAGTCAAACCTAAAGTGGTATTTCTTGAAAATGTCGCTAATCTTGTAAAACACGACGGCGGAAAAACCTTTGAGGTTATACTAAAGACTCTTGAAGATTTAGGATATTATTCTGTCTACAGAATCATGAATGCAAAGGAGTATGGGAATATACCTCAGCAGAGAAACAGAATATACATAGTTGCATTCAAATATAAAAAATACCTTAACAAATTTAAGTTTCCTGATATGATTCCTCTTACCCAGTCAGCTTTCGATTTGTTTGAAAAAGAAAAACAAGATGAGAAGTACTATATGGATGGACATCGCATGTGGGATAGGATGATGGAGTATATGAATGATAGAAAAAGAGTATATCGTTTTACCGATTGGGGACTTTCTAGAGGAATGGAAGGAATATGTCCCACTCTTTTGGCTGCAATGGGAAGTCGTTTTGAAAGAATTCCTTTCTTCTATGATGATTATTCTGTCAGACTTATGACTCCTCGTGAGTGTGCAAGGCTTCAGGGGTTTCCTGAAAATTACATTCTTCCTAAAGAAAATGAAAAGCAAGTATACAAACAGATAGGCAACTCGGTATGTGTTCCTGTTGTTGACAGAATAGTACAAAATATTGTAAAAGCATTATTGTAAGGAGAACAAGATGAAAAAATATAACATAATTGATTTGTTTGCCGGGGTTGGCGGATTGAGTTATGGTTTTTCTAAACTTTCACAATTCAACATAATTGCAGCAAACGAAATTGAAAAGGATATTTCTATTGCATACAAACTTAATCATCCTGATGTAAATATGTTAAATTGTGATATCAACAGTTTAACTGAAGAGATTTTAGAAAAAGCATTAGGCGGTAAAAAGATTGATATAGTTGTTGGAGGTCCGCCTTGTCAGTCTTATTCAACCCTTGGCAAAAGGCAATTAGACGACAGAGCCAATTTGTTTATGCAATACAAAAGAGTTCTTAAAATCTTACAACCCAAAGCTTTCGTCTTTGAAAATGTTGTAGGCATTTTGAGTATGGATAAGGGAAATCTTTTCAAACAAGTCCAAGCAGAGTTTGAAGATTTAGGATACAATTTAAAGTATCGCGTGCTAGATGCTGTAAACTTTGGCGTACCTCAACACAGAGAAAGAGTAATTCTTGTTGGGTTTAAAGGAGAGAACAATTTTGTTTATCCCGAACCTACTCACGGAGAAGGGCTAAAACCGTATGTGACTTTGAAAGAAGCAATCGGGGACTTGCCTGTTTTGAAAAGTGGAGAAACAAAAACCATATACTCTAGTGGTATTACAAATGAATTCCTTTCGTTTATCAGAAAAAGTTCAACAGATGTTCTGGAGGAGCATACAGCACCTAAAAACGGAGAACATCTAGTACGAATTATGGAAGCTTTAAAAGATGGACAATCCAAAGACGATTTGCCTGAAGAAATTCGTCCTAAAAGCGGATATGGAAATACCTATGCGAAACTATGGTGGGAAAAACCATCAACAACAATAACAAGAAATTTTGCTTGTCCGTCATCATCGCGTTGTATTCACCCGCGAGATTCAAGGGCTATGTCAATCCGTGAAGGAGCGAGATTGCAAAGTTTCCCTGACGATTATAAATTTTATGGTTCTGATGGAATGAAAAGATTAGAAATCGGAAATGCAGTGCCACCGCTGCTTTCAATGGTAATAGCTAAACAAATGTTAGAAGCATTAAGAGAAAAAGAAGCCGCTAATTAAAGCGGCTTCTTTTTCTCTTAAAACAATACATCTAAGTATTCTCCAATCTTATTTGAGTATATTTTTTATTTTGTCATAATTGTGATGGAATTGCAACTGACCTTGATGCCATTGTACAAAACCAAATGGCAACTGAATGGTTGTCCCTCCGAACGAAGTACCGTAATATGTTTCTTCCCTTGCGATTTCTTGAACGGCATTACAAATATCTTCAATGAAGAAAATATCATCGGTGTCATTTTCGCCGAGAAGATTTATGTACCATACGAAGTGAGACCATTCATCGCTATCTCGTACAGCTCCCATCGAAAAAGAAAGTTTTGCTAGTTCGTAAGCATTGCCAGAAAACCAATCTAATAATATATTGTAGAGATGTTCGTCATATGCTTTGAGCGTTGTCGCATTCAAACTTTTATGTCTCATCTGCAAATTGAAGTTTTTACTATTACTTCTATCGCCAAACTCATCAATGATTTCAACAGCATCATCTGCCGCCGCCCAAAACAAGTTGATGGCTCTTTGTACATCTAAAGGGATTTTAACATCAAATTGTTTTTCAAAAGCATCAATAAACAAACCTGCTTTTACAAAATAAACTTGACCGCCAAGACTTTTCTTTATGGATACATTTACAACCTCGTTGGTATCGAGATAAACTTTTAAATCAGTTTTAGATTTAGTTTTTCTTCCATTTACACTAGGTACATTTGTTTCATGTAATCCGCCGATACTTGTTTCTTTTATAGTAGCATGAGGACGGTCAATTCTGTTTAAAAAGTGTTGTTGAAATTCTTTGTTAGAATCCAATAAGTCTTTAACTAAATCTTCGTTTTTGTGTCCTGATAATTTTGCATGTTGCCAACCGGTAGATCTATCTCTGTGTTCCATACTTATTCCTCCAAAAACAATTTATAGGTTTCAATTCCAAGAGCGTCTGCAATGCGCTGAATATTTTCTAAAGAAATACTCCTACGATAACATTCAATAGCACTAATGTATGTACGGTGCATTCCACACTTTTCAGCAAAAGCTTCTTGTGAAATTCCCAAAGCAATACGATACTTTTTAAGATTTTTCCCAAATGTTTTTACAATATCCATTTAATCTCACTCCTTTGTTTATATATTAGCTAATTGAATACTATAAGTCTACATACAATAAGTATACATATTTGTGTTAACTAATTTTATGGGTTTTCAATATTTTCACAATTATTGAATAAATTCACAATTAGAATAAAAATCCCATCGAAAAAACTTAAAGTTTTAAATCGATGAGATTTTTATGTTTTATGTCATTGTTAAAAGAGTTTTATATGAAAAAGAACGATTATTGTATCACAATAATCGTTCTTTTTTGGTGCGGATAACAGGACTGTTACTCTTTTTAAGGGAGTCCCCTGTTAACCTGCTTTTTCTATATTCAGTTCGTTGTTAAAATCTACTGTTCCAACAAACTTATAATAAATATTTATATCCTGATAAGTTTCGCCCTGATATTCGTATTTTTCACCGACTTCGATTCTATCAATAAGCTCATGGAGAATCTCGTAGTTGAGTTCTTTAATTCCAATGTACTTTTCAATTAGATTTACAAAGTCTATGGCATTATCTTTTGACTTGTGGTATTCGTTAAGCTCGCTTTCTATTCTTGATGCCTCGGCTTTTAATTCTGCCTGTTCTTCTTCGTATCCTGCAAGGAGTGATGCCATTCTCTCACTTGATAGATTTCCTAAGACTGAATTTTCATAGGTCTTTTTAATCAGAAGTTCAAGCTCATCAATTCGCTTATTTGCCTTCGCAAGCTTTCGCTGATTATCTTTGGTTTCTGCCATAATCTTTTGCTCGTTGCATTTAAGTGCCGCTTTGTACAGGGTATCTCTGTCGGTTTCTAATAACACGGTCTTTGCATATATGTCTGCAAGGACTACACCATATAACTCGTCATACCTTATGTAATGGGATGGACAATATTTCTTACCCTTCAGGTTATATGTGTTGCATACATAAGACTTGGTTGCATTGGAGAACACCAAGGCTTTTTTACAATCCATACATTTTATTATCTTTGCAAAGATTTGTGTTTCGCCTGTTTTAGTTTCTCTTGATCGACTTTCAAGTAACTTTTGCACTTCATCAAAGGTCTGCTTATCAATTATCGGCTCATGGGTGTTTTCTACCACAATCCATTCATCCTTTGGTACATCCCTGAACTTCTTTGACTTGAAAGGTTTTTCTTTTCTGTGGTTTACCATGTTGCCTATGTAAACTTCGTTTATAAGCATATCGCCCACAGTATCATCACACCAATAACATTCGTCATCGTGTGCGGTCATTGCAGAATAATGATTCATTCCCTGAGCTTTTGCATAGGCAGCAGGAGTAGGAATTTTTTCTTCGTGAAGAATTTTTGTTATTTTCCTTTTCCCATAGCCTTGCTTCGCCAAGTCAAAGATATGTTTTACGATATGTGCAACCTCTTCGTCAATTACAAGATGATGCTTGTCCTTCGGGTCCTTTTGGTATCCGTATGGAGCTTTGGCACCAAGGAACCAACCTGATTCCGATTTAGTTTTGTATGCCGACCTTGTCTTTTCTGATATATCTCTTGGGTACATTGCATTATACATATTCTTAAAGGTTGCAATTTGTTGATAACCATTTAAGTATGTATCAACGCCATCATCTATTGCAATAAACCGAATGCCTCTTGCTATGAAAATGTCCTCGTAGTATAGATTTGCCTGAACATCATTTCTGCCAAGCCTTGATAAATCTTTTACGATTATGCAGTTGGCATTTCCTTCTTCCACATCTCGCATCATAGCCTGAAACTCTGGCCTTTCAAAGAATACGCCTGATTCACCGTCATCTACATATTCCTTACGGATTATAATGTTATTTTTGTTGGCGAAATTCGATGTTTTCATTCTTTGTGTTTCTATACTTATACTTTCTGCATTTTCTGAACGCTTATCTTCTTTGGATAACCTTAGATATAAATTTGCTATCCATACCGTTTCTCTTTT
>JAZRKP010000084.1:0-181954 GCA_045646365.1 Clostridia bacterium | reverse complement strand
ATAGATAATATGCCACCGCCCAAAGATTATCTGCAAGTGTTTAAATGCACCATGTGCGATAATAAACAAAAAATAACTCACATTCAGGAAGAGCCTGAATACGAACGGGAGTATCTGTTTTATGCGGATGCTCCTTTTTTCGTGGGCAAAATATTTGTCATAGACGACGAAATACACTCAACAATGATTTTAGCAGATGAATATTAAAAGGGAGAAATAATTTTATGAAAGAAACAAAATGTAGATATTGCGGAAAGATACTTAAAGGAAATGATATACACGAATACGACGGAACAATAATGTGTGAAGCTTGTTTTGAAGGTTGGACATCAGTATGTGCCCACTGCGGAGAAAGAATATGGAACGATGAAAATGACGGCTCGGATAGCTTTGTACTGTGTCACAGATGTTATGATAATCACTATACAACCTGCGAAAGATGCGGAAATATAATTCACTACAATTCCGCAAGATACTTTGATGATGAAGATGAACCATATTGTGACGACTGCTACGATGTGCTCACAAGAAATGCAATAATCCACGACTATAATCACAAGCCTGAACCAATATTCTACGGAAATGACGATATGTATATGGGCGTAGAACTTGAAATAGATAGAGGTGGAGAAGAAAGCAGTAATGCAGAAAGACTTCTTGAAATTGCCAACTATGATGCAACACATATGTATATGAAGCACGACGGAAGTATAGAGGACGGCTTTGAAATGGTAACACATCCCATAAGCCTTGATTATCACCAAACTAAAATGCCGTGGAGAGAAATTTTCGATAAAGCACTTGAAATGGGCTATCGTTCACATAAAACATCAACCTGCGGATTACATATCCATGTAAGCCGTGATGCATTAGGTCCTGACCACGATGTTCAGGAAGAGACAATAGCAAGAATAGTATATTTTGTTGAAGCTCACTGGAATGAGCTTCTTAAATTTTCAAGACGAACAGAAGCAAATATTATGCGTTGGGCATCAAGATACGGAATAGAAGCTAATACAAAAGCCGTATACGATAAGGCGAAAAAAGGTAACCTTGGAAGATATGTATGTGTTAATCTTATGAACTATAACACAATCGAGTTCAGAATCTTCAGAGGTACGCTTAAATATGAAACCTTTATCGCAACGCTTCAATTAGTTCACGAAATATGCAATAAAGCCATAGACGCAACGGATAAAGAGTTTGAAACAATGTGTTGGAGTGACTTTGTTAAGGGTATAGATAAGGAAAAGAGTGAACTTATCAACTATCTTAAAGAGAAACAGTTATACATAAATGAACCAATAACAGAAACGGAGGAGGTATAAGATATGTGTTGTTTATTCGGAATATATAACTACAGCGGAGAAGATATTAAAGACCTTTCAAAAGTAACAAATGCCCTGGCGAGGGAAGCAACCGCAAGAGGTACAGATGCAACAGGTATTGCATATAACCATAAAGGGGATTTAAACTAAAACTATACGCCTATGCCTCAACCCCTGAAATACTTTATAAAGGTTTGGTTGAAACGGATATTTTCAGAGAAGTAAAAAGAGGATTTTTTGAGGAAGTTGAAATAACTGAAGGGCAAATATTAAGATTCTGCTCCGATGGAACAATAATTTGTGATAAATTCGATTACAAAGACCGTTTTTATTGCGGATATAGCTGGTGGGGGCACGACTATGGATTTCTCGATGATGATACATACCTTGATGATTTGAAAAGCGTGGCAAAAACCTTTGGTTATGATGAAGAAACTATTGACGCCTTAATGGAAGAAGGCTTTACTCCCGACGAAATTGAAGAATATATCTATTGCTATGAGTGAAGATTTGTATAAAGTATTGATTTGTCTAAAAAAATAGTATATAATAAGGATTAACGATGTTAAAAAAGAAATGTAGTCGGGGAAAAGTTATATATAGATATATAGCTTGAAATAAATAAAACTATGTGGTACAATATACTTGTGAAAGGGTGGTTATATGATAAATTACGAATACGATAATACAAATATCACCGATAAAGATGTTGTGAAAAGGGTGAAAAGTGCGGTTAAGCTTGATATTGAGAAAAAGAAGGCAATGAATGCCCCTATTGCAGTATACGAGCCTGAAACAGGAAATGTATATGCTCTTTATAATGACGGGAAAAAGGTTCTGATGGGAAAACGGATAAAACGAGGTGGTTATAGTGAGCAAGCCGATACAGAAGCCTGAAATTGTAGTTTTTGCAGGACCTAATGGTTCGGGGAAAAGCACGATAACAGATTTGCTGAAACCGAATTATGACTATATTAATGCTGATGAAATAAAGAAAAATTTGAAATGCTCTGATATAGAAGCAGCGCAACTTGCGGAAAAACATAGAGAAACTTTGCTGAAAGAGCGTAAAAATTTTGCATTTGAGACTGTTTTGTCGACGGAACGAAATTTAAATTTATTGAAAAAAGCAAAAGAACAAGGCTATTTCATAAAATGCTTTTATATATTGACAGCAGATCCGATTATAAATATTGCACGAGTTAAATTAAGAGCGTTGACCGGAGGGCATGATGTTCCAGAAGAGAAGATTGTTACGAGATATGACAGAGCATTAAAACTGATTCCGGATTTGTTGTCAGTGTGTGATATTTGCAGTGTGTATGACAATTCTTCAAATGAACCGTATCGAATATTCAAAAAACGCAAGAATGAATATTTTTATGATGATAGAAGTTTATTCTGGAATAGAAAAGATATAACCTTTTTAACGAAAATTGAGGATGCGGAATTTAAAGATTTGAACAGATAAAGTGAGTTAGATTGAGATACATTTTTGACCCTAATTTGACCCTAATTGTTAAAAATGTACTGAAAAATCAGAAACAGATTGAGAAGAAAACAACGGTTTTATGTGGTTTTGATGCCAATTGAAATATTGATGAAGATGATGTTGTAAGAGACTGTACACTTTATAAAGATAAGGATGGAAGTGCATATTTTATTTACGACCGTGATATAAGCAAAATAGAAGAAGGTAATCGTTGTTTATACATTGTTAAATTAACGGATGATTATCTGGAATGCAGTTTGGAATATCGGAGAATTAATACTGCGTATTTGCGAGAAGCTGCAGCGATAGTTCGTCATGATGGTTATTATTTTATGATCACATCAGAGCTAACCGGATGGAATTTTAATCAGGCAAAATATTTCAGAGCAAAAGAATTAATGGGAGAGTGGGAGGAAATGGAAAATCCCTGCAAAGGCGAAGGGAATATTACCACATTTAATTCGCAATCTACTTATATTTTCAAGGTGGAAGAAAAAGAGGACTTGTATATACATATGGCAGAGCGACATAATATTCAAAATCTTATGCACTGTTCATATATATGGTTACCTATTGAATTTAAGGATAATCATACAATTGAGCTTACATATAAAACCGAATGGGAGTTTTGAATGAGAATGTTAAAGAATACTCATATACAAAACTAAATGAAAATTTTTAGCAAAAAAAGATGCCTGATGGCATCTTTTTTTGTCCATTTTCAGTTTTTAATCTTTCTGACGGAATGTTTTTGGTGACATTCCGTATTTTTTCTTAAAACAGGTAGGGAAATATGAAACATTGTTATATCCGCATTCGATTGCTATATCTGTAATGGAAAGATTGGTATATTTAAGCAAATTAGCAGCATGGTTTAATCTTATATTATTTACAAAATCGCTTAATGTTATATTTTTATATTTTTTGATAGAGCGTGACAAATGTTCATAGCTTTTACCGGATAATCTTACCATAGCATCGATGCCTTCTGCAAAATATTCTTTTTGTGCCATAAGACTGCAAACTTCATTAAGCCATTCAGGACAGGCGTCCTGAGCATCAGGAATGTAATAAGAAAAGTATTTGGCAAATATAGTAATTAGAATCATTTTACAATACAATGCTTTTTGCTTGCTGTTATTAAAATCAAGCATATTAACTTCATATAGAAGCTGTTTTAGATTATAGGTATCACTTTCTGAAAGAACAACCGAAGGAGGAAATTCCATGGTCAAAAAAGCGTTCATAGGAAAATTGTTTCCCAGGCAGGAAAAAATACTATTTGCAAGTTCTTTTGAAAATGCAAGGTTTATAAAAGTATAAGGCGCGTTAGAGTGAGTGTACACATGAACATCATCAGGGCGTATAAATGTAAGCGTACCTTTTTTCAATATTTCTGTCTTATTGTTTATATGATGCGTTATGTCTTCGGACAGGGTTAAAAAGATTTCAAAATACTCGTGTTGGTGCAAAACTTCGTTTTCGGTATCGCTTGTTATGAATCTGCATTTAAAGCCTTCCGGAAAATCAATATGCCATTTTTCTTCTAATACCCGATATTTCATATAAATCTGCCTTTCTCATAATATTGGAAATTAATGTCATAATAGTAAAAATATATATCTACTACATATCAATTCTAATGTCATACTAGCATAATGGTTATACATTGTCAAGAAAAAAATTTAAATATCATTATATTGAAAAAACATATCATAATAGTATTTGAAAAAACATTTTTAAAATTATATAATATTCATAGAATGATAAAATAAAATACTTGTACACTGTGCGCAGTGAATGAGTTCTGCTTATATACCGAGCGTGATTATAGTAAATTTGGCAATACAGAAAAGGAAGGAAAATAAATCATGGATATGCAGGAAAAAAGAATGGAAAAAATACTGTCTGAAATAAATATGCTCAGAAGGAAGAAGGTTATAAATCTGTTGCCCGCTGATACAAAAGAATGTGGATATAAAGAAAATAATGAGTTGCCTGTTGTAGATGATACCTGGAAAAAATATGAAATAGGACAAAGATTTGGGGGATATGATAAACATTTCTGGCTTTATAAAAAGTTCAGAACTCCTGAATGCGAAGAAAATCATCAACTTAAATTTTCTCTGGCAACCACATTTGCAGGAAGTTTTAATAATTCGAGAAATCCGCAATGTATTCTGTATTTGAACGGAAAAATGGTATGCGGTCTTGATTTGAATCATTTAGAGTATGATTTAGAGCCTGAGACAGAATATGAAATGTATATATATCTTTATACCGGGCTTTTTGAGGCATATTACGACCTTGATATGGGGATAGTTTCCTGCGATATCAGAACGGAAAAATTGTACTTTGATATACAGGTTCCATTTGAAGCGGCCTGCCTTTTTCCGGAAGATGATTATAGACATATAGAGACAATTAAACAGCTTAATATGGCAGTAAACTTTTTGGATTTAACAGTTTACGATTCTGAAAGTTATTGGGAGAGTGTGGAAAACACCTGCAATTATCTTGAAAATAATTATTATGGTAAATATTCCGAGCATGAAGCAACAGTTGATTGTATCGGACATACTCATATAGATGTTGCGTGGCTGTGGACTTATGCACAGACAAGAGAAAAGGTTCAAAGAAGCTTTTCAACTGTAGTACAGCTTATGGAAAAATATCCTGAATATAAGTTTATGATTTCTCAGCCACAACTTTTAGAATATTTAAAAGAGGAAGCACCTGAAGTTTTTGCAGAAATAAAAAGATTGGTAAATGAAGGAAGAATAGAAGTTGAGGGTGCGATGTGGGTTGAATCTGATTGTAATTTACCTTCAGGGGAGAGTCTTGTTCGTCAGATAGTTTTAGGAAAGCGTTATTTTAAAGAAGAATTTGATGTTGACAGTAAGATTTTATGGCTTCCTGATGTTTTTGGATATGCGGCTGCAATACCGCAGATTTTAAAGAAAACAGGGGTTGATAAATTTGTGACCTCAAAAATCGGCTGGAATGAGTTCAATCAGATTCCATATGATTTATTCAAATGGGTAGGTATTGACGGGTCAGAGATTTCAACACATTTTATGACTTGCCAGAATAAAGAGAGCCAAAATAAAAGAGCTACAAGTTATGTTGGGCATATAAAACCGTCATATGTATTAGGCACATGGGAGAGACAACAGCAAAAAGAATATACCGATGAGGTCTATATGACTTATGGTTACGGTGATGGCGGTGGCGGACCAACATATGAGATGCTTGAGTATCATGACAGATTGAAAAAAGGCATTCTTGGAATTCCGAAGACAAAGCTTACAACTGCGAGTCAGAGTCTTGACAGTATTGAAGAAAAATTCAATGAAAACTGTAAGCTGATGAATAAGACACCTAAATGGAAAGGCGAGTTATATCTTGAATTTCATCGTGGAACATATACATCGGTGGGCAAGGTTAAATGGTATAACAGAAAAGGTGAATTTAAGTGTCAGAATGCAGAGAAATTATCTGTGCTTGCAATGTTGAATGCTAAAGCTGATTATGATAAAGAGGTGCTTGATAAGTCATGGAAAACATTGCTTTTAAATCAGTTCCATGATGTTATCCCTGGTTCATCAATAAAGGAAGTATATGAAGATGTATTTAAAATGTATGAAGGTATGTTTTCAGATATTAATAGCTTGACTGATAAGGCAATAAAGAGTATTGCAGAGCGGGTAGCAGGTGAAAATAAGCTTCTGGTATTTAACCCTAACGGATTTTCTGTAACAGATACTGTAAAATGTGATGATGGATATATAACTGTGCACGATATCCCTGCAATGGGTTGGAAAGTTATTGATAAGAAAGCACAAGAGTGCAATGTTAAGGTATCAGATAAAACTCTTGAAAATAAATTCTACAAAGTTGTTTTTGATGATGATTATGACATAATTTCAATTTATGATAAGATGAATGAAAGAGAAGTTATAAGAGAAGGCAAAAAGGCAAACGAAATTATAATGTATCAGGATTTACCATACTCTTATGATGCCTGGGAACTTAGTTCATATTATAAAGATAAAAAGTATAGTATTGATGAAGTCGTATCAGTGAAAACCTTAAATGAGGGTGCAAGAGCGGGTTTTGAGGTTGTGAAAAGATTCAGAAATTCTGAGATAATACAAAAGATTTATCTTTATAATGAACTTGACAGAATTGATTTTGATACCAAGATTGACTGGCACTTAAGACATATCATAGTAAAAGCGGCTTTCCCGGTTGATGTTAATACAAATAAGGCAACTTATGAAATTCAATTTGGTAATATTGAGCGTGGTCATACTGAAAATACAAGCTGGGATAAGGCGAGATTTGAAACTTGTGCTCATAAATGGGCAGATATTTCAGACAATGGATATGGAATGGCATTGATGAATGATTGTAAATACGGTCATAGTGTAATTGATGATTCTACAATTCAGTTGACGTTGATGCGTAGCGGAAACAGTTCTATTGAGGAAGTTAATGACCAGGGCGAGCATATTATGTCCTATTCTATAGTGCCTCATAAAGGAAGCTATATTGATGGTGATATAGTACGAAAAGCTTATGCATTTAATAATCCGCTGATTGCAGAGGAGATAGATAATAAGTCGGGAGATTTACCTGCAGAATATAGCTTTATAAGTGTTGATAAAGAAAATGTTATTATTGATACTGTAAAGAAAGCAGAAGATAGTGAAAATATAATCGTGAGATTATATGAAAGTCAGAATATTTCAGGTAAATTAAATATTACTTTTGGTACGGATATTAAGAAAGCTTATATTTGCGATATGCTGGAAAATAAAGAAGAAGAGATTGAAGTAAACAATGGTAAAATCAACATAAATGTGAAAAATTTTGAGATTATAACATTAATGTTGGAAGTCTGAAAAAGGCGTATAAAGAGTAATTTAAAAAAACGAGAGGAGCGAAAAAATGTGAAAAAAAGATTATTAAGTGTAATGTTAATAATGATGATGAGTATATCTATAGTTCCGGTGAGAGCAGAGGAAAGAGAAAGCATAACTGCGAATGAAGATATAATTCACGTAGCATACTCTGACAATATGAGTGAGAATACTCCGCAAAAAGGAAATATGCAGGGAACTGCAGGATATATTATGGCGGATGAAGAACACGGGCGAGTTTTAGCACCGGATTCATCAAAGGGAAGCGGAACTGTATATTTTCATGCAGATATAGTTGAGAATTCTCTAATGGACATTATAAGCTTTGAGCTTTATTGTGATAATAATAAGGTTCGTGCCTTTTCAGAGTTATTTGCTGATATAGACAGTAAAAACAGCTACTATGAAAATTATAAGCGAATCTTTTATATCAAAGAGAATGAAACTACTACATTTTTCTCTGATTTTAAAGCAGGAGGATATTCAAAGAATTTAGCAAGAAAAGCAAAACAGTGGTACAGAATGGACATTGCAATAGATTATCTTGAACGGTCTGTCTACTATTATATAGATGGTGAGCAGTTTGGAAAAAATACATTGCCTGAGGATATTGAGTATTATAAAGGTTTTCGATATGTAATGGAACCTACAAACGGTGGTGGTGCACATTATATCGACAATGTTCAGTATATACAGGTTTTAAAGAAAGGATATGATCTTGGCTTAGGAGATAATATTTCATATCCGGAGTCGATAGAAAATATGGTCGGCTTAAATATCAATACAAATACAATAGGAAGTATTTTATTTTCAAAAACTGCAGAATTTGATTTGGAATTTGAAAATTACTTTTCTGAAAATAAGGAATATGAAGTGAAATATCAGGTTGTATCGGAAAACGGTATAGTAGGTGAAGAACAGGTTTTTGATATTTTGTTGGACGCAAATGAAAAGAAAACAAAGCCAATTACCATAAAAGCAGAGCGGTATGGATTTAATACTGTAGAGATAACCATCACTGATAAAAATACCGGAAGGGTTCAGGTTAGTAAAAAGGATTTTTCCTGTGCAAATGGTCCAAAAGACGGAGAGAAAAATCCTAAGATGGGATATAACAACCATGCAAATGTAGGTAATGGATTAAAACGTGTAGAAGAGACTACAGAGCTTTTTGCAAAGGCAGGATACAGCTCGGCACGTGCTGGTTATAACTGGACTCAGTATGAAAGCACACCGGGAGTGTATTCTTTGGTTCAACCTGATATATTGCTTGTATGGGGAGGATGTCTTGATAATAAAAGACCTACCCAAGCGTGGATAGCAAACGGAATAAAACCCTATGTCATTGTATCAGGCAGACATTCTGTTTTATCACCGGAGGGAACACCTACAACAGAAGCAAGCATTAAAAACTTTGCAAATTATGCGTATCATCTTGCAAGCGATATAAATGCCTTAGGTGCTCCGGCAGAGTATGAGGTGTGGAATGAGTATAACCATACTCCATTTAATGAAAACGGTACAGTTAAGGACTATGTTAATATGTTAAAAGAAACATATTCTGCGATTAAAAAGGGTGACCCTGATGCATTTGTATGGGGAATGGGTGGTGTTACCAGAATTGCTAATCTTTATGAATGGATTGAAGAATTTTTACAGCTTGGCGGACAAAACTATTGTGACGGATTCTCTTTCCATCCATATACACCGAGTGGAACGGCGTATGATTCAACAGCTACCACAGATGAATGTATAGCACTTTTTGAAAAATATGGATGTGGAGATATGCCGCTTTCAGCATCAGAAATAGGATGGACTTCAAGTTCTGTAACAGAGATGCAACAGGCAGCATACGAAATTGAAACAGCGGCTATGAACTATGATAAATTTGAAAACTTTATGTGGTATGTTGACATAGAAAAGCAAGGTACAAGTGCATCAGAAAACAAGTTCGGTTCAATACACTCGTGGGACGAAGAGTATGCATCACCTTATGAGCCATTTTCAGCAAAACCTAAATTTCTTGCAATGGCAAACTTTAACCGTCTGATGACTGGTGCTAAGAGCAAGGGAGCGGTTAATGTAAATGATACGAGCATAAGTGCGTTTGGATTTAAAGATAAAAACAATAAAGATCTTACTATGCTTTGGAGTGGTGGCGAGAAGAGCATATCCTTGAAGATGGATTGTGAGAGTGTGACAGTCAGCGATATGTATGGAAATGAAACCGAGATGAAGCTAACAGACGGGGAGCTTAATATAACAGTTAGCGAGAGCCCTGTTTATATGATAGGAAACTATTCAACAATAGAAGTAGGTGAGGTTAAATGTACTGTTTCAACAAGTGTAATAGAAACAACGGTTAATGATAAACTTTCTTTAAATATAAATAAGAAGTTTTCGGACAAAGCACTTATACAGGTAAACGCTTCAAAGAACATAACTGTTTTAGAGAATAATGGTTTTGATGATAACAATAGAGCAGAAATTGTTATGGGTGTAGGAGAAAATGCAAATGATGGTGAAGAAATTGAAATAATTCTTACTGATGAGTCGGGAGAAAAAGTGCTTTTCAAAACAAATATTCCTATTGAATACAAAAACACTATGTCTTCGGAAATTCTGGCATCATATTTCAGGTCAAAACGTTGGCAGGGGTCAATAAAGATAAAAAATAATAAACAGGCTGAACCTATATCGGGAGTTGTTAAGTTTACTAAGCCTGAATATCTTGCAAAATATTCAGAAAAGATAAGATTTGAGGATATAGCACCGCTGACTTCTAAGGAGATACTGTTTAACATTCCCGAAACTCTTGCAGATGTTAAAACGACAATTGAGGGAGAGGTTATTTTAGATAATGGAGAAAAATATCCACTTGTTCAGGATATTTACTTTACGTCGTTTATAAAAACAAAAACACCACCTGAAATTGACGGGGAATTAAAAATTGGTGAGTGGAAGTTAGAAGCTCCCTTTGCTCTTAAATATGCAAGTCAGGTTAAGGCTATAACAGATTGGAGAGGCATAGAGGATGTAAGCGGAAATGTCTACTTTATGTGGGATAATGAATGTTTATATATGGCGGCTGAAATCGAAGACGACATTTTAAGTGATGCAGAATCTAATAATCAGATATGGGCGGCAGACAGTATACAGTTTGCGTTTACCAAAGAAAAAGTAGAAGGCGGACGAAGGACTGAATACGGAGTTGGTATTTTAAATGGAGAACCCCAGGTCGAAAGATACGCCTATATGGGAATAGATACAGGCATAGTGGGGGTACACGATAAAGGAGAGTTTAAAACCGATACAAAGGTTCAGATTAAGCGTGATGAAGAAAGAAAAATAACTACTTATGAAATGAGCGTTCCCTGGTATCATATCTTTGGCGAGGATATAAAGCCGGGATCTAAAAGCTGTTTTTACTTCAGTATGCTTGTAAACGATAATGACGGAGCCGGAAGACGAGGATGGATTGAGTACTGTCCGGGAATTGGCTCGGCGAAAAATCCTGCATTGTTTATTGATGCACCCATTAAAAGCAGTTTATGATAGAAGATAGGCTGAGAAAATTGGTTTATGTTAACGACTTAAATCTGTTTAAGGATATTGACATAGAGAAAGGTAGGATAATATGTTTCAAAAAACAAAAAAGCTAATAAGCAGTATTCTTGTATTGGCAATGATGTCAACCTGCGGGGCTTTGCATGTATTTGCCAAGGCAGGAATTGGTGAGGATTTATTGGTAAGGTATGAGGAATTTGAACAGGGAAAGGTATTTGGTTCGGGAGGAAAAACTCTAAATTCCGATAGTGGAGAAGAAAGACACGGTAAGGTTTTAGAAATATTACCGACACCCACATTATCATATTCCGAAGCTTCATTTACTCTTGAGAATAAAAGCTATATGATAAGCTTTGACTTTAAGGCACAGCAGACGGACCATCCTTTCAGAATAATGTTTCGTGATACAAATGGCAAGGATTTTGCACATCTGTCATTAGACTCTCATGATAATATAGTAGTTTCTTTAAATGGCTGGAGCTTGTGGAATTTAAAACCGTCAGCTTATAACGGAACAGACTTCGAAGCAGTGGGAGGCTATGGGACAGACTGGCATAATGTTTTGATGTTAGTGAATCCTGACGGTGAGAACACAACTTTAGAATATTATGTAGACGGTCAGTATGTGGCATCTGCAAATACTACATATAGTGAAATGAAAGGCGAAAGCGGAATTTTGAATAAAATCTATATTGCATCAACAGAGGATGGCAAGAATTTTGGTGCTGAAGATATTGTATATGATGGAAATGAGTCTTTGTATATTGATAACTTAATAGTTTCTTATGCTGATTCGGACTATGTTTTTCCGCAGGTTATGGAGGCTAATGCTTCCGATGGGATTATCAAGGTTAATATGATGGAGCCTTTATCGGAGGAAAGTTATTTATCTGAAGTGAGAATTGTAAACTCAGAAGACGGCAGTGAAATTTCAGCGGATAATGTGGAAACAGAGTTTAACAGATGCTATATAGAAATTTCAGAAGAGCTTGAAAACGATACAGAATACTTTATAATGTTTCCTGAGGACATAAAAACAGCATCAGGCAAGGAGTTTTTCTCGGAAAAAGTATATTTTGTACCTGAATCAGGGAAAACAGGTATGCCTGAATTCGATAGAACAATAGCAGTTAGGGATTTTGAGGAATTAGAGCTTGGAGCGGCAACATCAGCGTGGAGTAGTAATATTGCAGTCGATTGCTTGAATGGTATTTCTGCAGTTTTAAAGACACAAAAAGACGGAACAGAAGGCAATGTATTAAGATTTGAGCAGGTTTCAAATTCGAATTATGTCAGACTTGAAGACGGGGCAACTCGATTTACGGATTCGGATAGCGAAAGTAAGGTTTTAGTAAGCATTGATATACAAAAAGAAACAGAACATAGAACCTCAAACTTTAATTTGTATCCTAATCTTGGAATGTTTTTTATAGACAGCTTTGGTAATTTCGTTTTTCTGAATACTGCAACTGCAGGAGAGTTATGGTCTACCTCAGATGTTGATATAGAAAACGGTGAAACATACGACTTAAAGCATGTAGCAATTGATGCAGATATTGAAGTTGGCGAATGGGTAACAGTAACTGCGTTAATTGATAAGGGGCAAAGAACTGTAGCTTATTATCTTGATGGTGATTTGGCAGGAACAGCAGTTATTCCGACAACGGCAAATACAACAGTATTTAAGGGGATTCGTTTGTCAGTTAATACAGATAAAGATAACAGAGCATATTGTCTTGATAATTTCACCATTGGATACCCTAAAAGTGCGGATAAGCTGATAAAAGTCCGCTTGCAGGATAAGAAAAATATTACTTATGGTGGTAAGGATGATGACGTTCCTGTAAATATAATAAAGGGTTCTTTATATTTCACATCACCAATAGATGAGGCAAGTGTAGATTATGACACTTTAAAAATAACAAATGGCGAAAGCGAAGTTTTATGGGAAAACGGAAGCTTTGATTATGATAAGAATGTATTCACATTTGATATATGTGAGTTTCTGGAAAAGGGTTGTGAGTATCAGATTATAGCAGAGGGCATTTCTAACGATAATGGAGTTATTCCAAGATACGAGACGAGCTTCACAACATCCGGGGATGGTGAATTTATAGTTGATAAATTCTATATTGAAAACAGTATAGGAGAAAAGGTTGAAGAGTTGTCAGATGTTGAGGCAAACTCAGATATTGATGTGAAAGTGAACTTTTTAAATACAACAGATGACGATGTTGTAAGAACAGTAGTGCTTGCAAGCTTTAATGACGGTGTTTTGGCAGATTTTGAAAAGACCGAGATAGTAATACCGGCAATGAGTGTTTATGAAAGCAATGAATCAGAAATTATATCGGGAGATATGGAAAACGGCTATATTGTAGCCTTTATGACAGATGAGAACGGAATGCCGATTCTTCCTCTTGTTGAATTAGGAGAAAAAACAGTTTCAGATGATGAGTGGAGTATAAATTATAAAGACATTGCAGAACCTGAAAAGTTAGTTTATGCAACTGTAAACGGAAATTCCCAGGTTATATATGAAGGTATAATAAAGTCTGATGAGTCGGGGGAATTTAAGGTTTGTGCAAGAATGCAGGATGATCCGGACAATGAAAATGACGCACTCTCTGGCTATTATACTATGAGCTGGATAGATGAAGAAGGAAATACCGGCGAACAGAGTGTTCTCTTTACAAATATAAATGAATCAAAAGATGTAATAGGCGAAATCAACAAAACTGCAGAATTGGAAAAAGATGTTGCAATAGCTAAAATAACAGAGATTTTGAAAAATAAAAGATATGCATTGTTTATAGATGAGGGAAGCTTTGATAATATTGATGTATCAAAGGCTGCAGAGATTATTTATAACAGCATAATGGAAAAACCCTTAAATGAAGAAGATGTAAAGCTTTCAGCCGGCATAATAAGCAAAGCTGTGGAAATTGTAGCCATAGATGAGGGGATAAATATAAATCTCTTTGAAACGGAGGATATATTAAAGCTTTCTGAAAGTGAAATTAAAGATTTTTATAAAAAAGATTATGTAACAGAAAAATTGCAAAAAATTGTTACTGAAAATTTGAAAAATAAAGATTATAAGAGCTTTAAAGAGTTTTATGATGCCCTTACGGAAGAATTTGTTTTAAGTGTGGTTGAAAAGCCTGATGGTGAGGACAATGCAGAAGAAATCATCAAGTATTTTGCGGATAAGATTGGAACAGGAGCCAACGGCAAGAGCAGTGCTTACAGAGCAGTAATGAATAACAGGTATAAAAGCTTTGAAGATTTAAAGGAGGCTTTTGATAAAGCAAATTCAGCAAGCTCAGGTTCATCCCCCGGAGGGTCGGGTGGAGGCGGTTCTGGTGGGGGTTCGTCCTCAAACAAACCAAGTAATATGACAGTCGACCTTTCGATAATCCAACCAGAAAATACGGATAAAACAGAAGGGCAAATTCCATATCCTGTCTTTTCAGATATAGAAAATGTAGAGTGGGCAAAAGAGGCCATTGTTTATTTAGCTGAAAAGCAGGTATTGAATGGAAAAGGCGAATATCGTTTTTGTCCTAATGACAATGTTACAAGACAAGAGCTTGTAAAAATGATTGTTCTGGCATTTGATTATGGTATGAATGATTCAGAAAAAAGCAGCTTTACTGATGTTTCGGAGTGGGCAAAACCGTATGTTGACTGTGCTTATAAAAATGGCATTGTAAATGGTTACAGCGCAGAAATACTTGGGGCGACAGATTATGTTACGAGAGAAGATATGTCAGTTATGATATATCGTGCCGCGCTAAACGCAGGATTTGAGTTTTTACCTGAAAAAGAGAATATATTTGCAGATGATGATGCGATTTCTGATTATGCAAAGGAAGCGGTAAAAAATTTATACAATACGGGTATTATAAATGGTACAGGAAATAACGAATTTTCACCAAAGAATGTCGCAAGCAGAGCCCAGGTTGCGAAGATGATATACAGTATAATTAAAATGTAGGAGTGATAAATATGATAAAAAGAATAATATCAATATTACTTGTTTTTGCATCTCTTTTTGGAGTATTGGTTATTCCGACTGCTTTTGCGACAACAAATACACAAAATGAGCTTGAATTTTTAAATACCCTTGGAATTATAAATACGAATGTTGATAAGCCAGAGGATATTGTTACAAGAGAAATGATGGCTCTTTATGTTGCAAGAATGCTTAAAATAGATGAAAATCAGAAGAGTGAAATAAGATATTTCACAGATGTTGAGCATTTAGGCTTTTCGGCAACTGCGATAAATGCATTAGTAACTCAAAGAATAATATCAATACCTGAAAACAGACTTTTTAATCCCGGAAATTATATTACACAGAATGAAACTTTGAAAATGCTTGTATGTGCAACAGGTTATGAAACTTATGCTGTTGAACATGGTGGTTGGCCGCTGGGGTATATCAAAGCGGCAGAGCGTGCAGGGTTTAATCTGGTTTGTAAAAATCCAAATGCAATAACAATTAATGAAGTTGGCAAGATGATTTACGAAGCATTGTGTGCGCCTATGTATACAAAATCTGTTGTAGGCACAACTGAAATAATGTTTGAAGCTGATGCAGACAAAACGATTTTGACAGAATACTGGGATATATACCGTCGTGAAGGTACAGTTCGGGCGGTTTACGGCGGAAGCACCGAAAAAAATATGCCGGCTTTAGAAGAAAACAGAGTTTTCATAGATGATACAGAGTATACAGTTAGTCTTGATGTATATGAAAAGCTTGGAAGTTATGTTGATTTTTTCTATGAATCGGAAACAGATGGTGATGGAGGAAATATAGTTTATATATTTTCAAAAAATATAAAAAAGCCTGAAATTCAAATAGAATTTGCCCTTTTTGCAGGGTTTGAAAATGAAACAGTCTCATATTATAAGGATGCACAATCAAAAAGATTGTCAAAGATTGTTATGAATGATCCAGTCATAATCTACAATGGTTCAATTCTCGGTAGTGGGGTTGAGGCAGCTTTAAGTAATCTCAACAAAGGTAGTATCACTTTAAAAGACAGCGATAATAATGGTGATTATGATGTACTTTTAATAGAAGATTATAAAAACTTTGTTGTATCTGGAATAGATATTGAAGGCGATAAAATTTATAATAAGCTAAACAGTAAAGAAACTATTGTCTGTCGCGATTATGATGCGGTTATAATACAGGATGAATTAGGAAATAAGATTACAAAAGGTGAGCTTTTAATAGGACAGGTTCTCTCTGTGGCTTACTCGAAAGATAAAAGGTATATAAAGGTTATTACATCAAAACAGTCTGTTGTAGGTGTTTTGACAGCTATGAAGGACAAAAATGATGAATTCCGTGTTACTATTGGGGACACAGAGTATAGTGTTGATAAAACATATGTAAATGAATTTAAGAACTTCTGTAATGTCGGAAGAGAATACACATTTATGTTAGACAACTTTGGAAATATTGCATTAGTAACAGATGAATTAAACTCTTCTTTTACATATGGATATATCATCGGGGCATCATATGAAGATTTCATAGATGAAATGGAATTAAAAATTCTTACGCAAAGCGGAGAAATAAAGATAATGGCCTGTGATAAGAAACTTATAATTGACGGGGATGTATATAAATTATCCGATGGAGATATTATTGAATCATTGCTGATAGGTGAAGATGAGAAGATAAGAGGTCAACTTGTACGTTATAGTGTAAAAGACGAAAAAGTTAATAAGATAGATACGCGTAGGGTGTCAACTAAAGAAGCTGACACAAATTCAATGTATAGAGTTTTTACAGAAGAGCGTCAATCCCATTGGTATAACAGTTATAATTTAGGCAGAAAAGCAATACTGAAAACATCAACTCCTGTGTTTTATATACCTAATGACTTTAATACCGCAATAGAAGAAAATTTTTATTTAGGAACTGCAGCAGCAGGTCTTAAAAATGATAAAAGTTATACTGCAGATGCATACAAAAACAGTAGCTTAAATGGATTTGCGGATGCCGTTGTAGTTTATTATGACGCTACATCTGATATGGGAGGCAGTGGAACAAGCAAAAAGATTTTTATTGTTGATAAAATTGAAGAAGGTCTATATGAAGATGAGGTTGTAACTATTGTAGAAGGCTTTGAAAATTCATCTGCAAAAACTGTATATGTACCGTCAGAGATAGATTTAAGCGGGGTAGAACAGGGCGATGTCTTGGCTTTTACATATGACATTAAGGGTAATGTAATGAAATCAACAGAAAATTCAATAGGGGTTGAGGTTGTTTTTGACTGTGATAAGAAGATGCCGGCTTCTTACAGCACACATTGGCTTGAAAACAACGCAAGCGGACATCTTCTATATAATGAAGGCTCAAAAACTTCCGGAAATTACAGAAGCGAATTTCAGATTTCATACGGTAATGTAGTGTATAAAAAAGACAGTATAGTTCAGTGGTCCGCAAAGGATTTTGGCGAATATACTGATTCGGGTGATTTATCCGGTAAAATTGTAATTGTATACAATGAACTTACAGAAAAAGTATATACCGGAAGTTTTGATGATATAGTGGATTATAAGAGTGCGGGCGAAGACTGCTCAAAAATCTTATATGTAACAAGAGGCGGAGCCGGAAGCTTTGCAATTGTTTATAACTATAAATAAGATAGCACCTTTTGTCGAAACAGAAATAAATTAATTTCATATATTACAGCAAATGCTGATAATATAAATATTTAAATTAAAAGGAGAAATCTAAAATGAAAACAGGGAAAATGTTAAAAAACATTAAGAAAATGCTTGCAGTTTTAATGATTGCTGCAATGGCATTTACCAGCTTGAACGTAGGTGCGGTGGTTGACTTTACTGCCGAGGACGGCGTTTTGTTAGTTGATTTTAATGATGGAACAACCTTCGGAGGATGTTCGTCAAATGCACAGGTAGGTGACAGCGTTCATAAGAATGCGCTTAAAATTACACCAACCGATTCGCAGACTTTTGCAAAGAAAACAGGATTAACGGATGGCACAACGGTAAAGGATTATATGCTTAGCTTTGATTATATGGCACCTCAAACTGACCATATCTATAAGATGATGTTCAGAAATACTAAAGGTGTAACGAAAAAAGAAGATGGTTCTTCAACTTATTATGATTTTGCACATGTTTATTTTGACCAGAATGGCAAAATTATATTATCAACAACAGGTCAGACACCATATAACTTAGCAAAAGATGCTACATTTAACGGTTCTATCGGATTTAAAACGGTTGCAGATTACAAAGCCAATGAATGGGGCAATATTACAGCTGTTTTCCATCCAAACAACATGGACACAACTATAGACTGGTATGTAAACGGTAAATTTATGCTTACCCAGACAATAACAGGCGGTTCAGGAGAAAAAATAGCTACAGCTCAGGGCGTACCGCAGGAAGTGTATATTGCTTCAACTAAATCAGGACTTAGTTTAAAGAGCGGTGCCGACCCCCTTACTTATGACGGAACAGAGTGTCTTTATATTGACAACCTTAAAGGCTCATACTGCGAAACATACGACAAGTTTTATGTAACAGATGTTAAGTATGAAAATTCAAACATCACACTTGATTTTAATGAAACAATTTCTGCTGAAAATACATTTTCAAATGTAGCTGTTAAAAATTTAAACGGTGATGTTATCAAAACAGGAACACCGAGTATTATGGGAGATATGATGTATATCCCTGTAAATGAAGCTGTTTCAGACAGAAGTGAATTAACTGTAGTTTTTCCTGAAGATTTTGTCAGCGTAACAGGAAAGAAAATCGGTAATAATGCAGTCTGCTTTACAGCACCGACAAAAGACAGCAAGTATAATACATACAGTATTTATAAGAATGAATTTAATTCAGAGACTGATTCAGGAAGAAATACCTTTGTAAATTTTAAGGAATCAACCAATAAAGTTTTCAAGCGTGCAACTGTTGCAGGTGGTCCGAATACTGATAACAAGGATTTGGGAAGATGGAATACTAATTTAGCAGACTATAATTACAGCGATAAAGTATATGTAAGTGCGGATTTCTATTTTGACAGCCTTGTAAAAACAGATACCCTTCAGTTGATGACAGCTGACGGTAAAGCTCTTGGTTCGTATTATTTTGACCAGAACGGTAATTTTGTTGTTATAAGTCCGGATGCTGCTGACACTGCTGTAGACTGGACTACTATTCAAGGTGACAGAACTATAGGAACTTCACCGACATATAAGGAAATAAAATATGTATCAGGTATCGAGACCGGAAAATGGTACACAGTAACAGCTGTTATGGATTATACAAAAAGAGAGATAACATATCTTTTGGGTTCATATACAAATAATGTTTATAGTGAAATAAATGTTGGAACAGTGTATTTTTCACATACCAGCACCGATCCGGTGAAAATGCTTCGTGTTTATCAATATGGTGGATATGGTATGACTGAAGATAGCTATTATTATATAGACAATTTTGAATACGGTTTTTGTTATGATGAAGCAACACAGTATACAGTTTCTGAATTACAGAATGATGTATTCACATATGAAGGTGCTTTAGCAGACCAGTATGCAGTAACCTTTGATGTTACAACATCAAGCGTTGATTTAAATGCAAATAAGATATATGTTAAAAATACAAATGGAAACAAAATAAGTATGGTAAGAACTGAAGGCAACGGTTCTATGGGTGCCCACGGAAATGGTCCATCCGGTTGGTGGTGGCCTGCTACTGAAAATTGGAATAATGAAAAAACTGCTGATTGCGGCGTTGAGGCAGGAAAACCATATAATGTTACAGTCTTAGTAAATAAAGCTTTAGCAAAGGAAAGCACATATGTAAACGGTGTCTTTGTAGATTCAAGAACTTTAACAACTGCAAATCTTGGAACTGAAAACAATCCATTTGATGTAAAGAGTCTTCAACATGGTACTATCGACGGGGTTACTTATTCAATAAGCAACGGAAAGATTCTTTATCCGAGTGTAGGGGCAAATGAAGTTAAATCAATCAGAATAATTGATTCATCAAACGAGGAATTCAGCATTTATTCAAATGGAATTTATTCTTCAATTGAAAAGATTAAGGTTGAATATGCAGAAGAAATCGGAAACGATGCTGAAATTGATGTGGATATTCAAATTGATCCTGATACAAACGGACAGATTCTTGAAAATGTAACAGCAGTATTAAGTGCGGATAAGAAGTCTGTAGAGATTTCACTCCCATCACCAATGCAAAACGGTGTTTACAGATTGAGTATATCAGTGACCGGAGCAAAAGCCTTTGTGGCAAATTTCACGGTTGATGAAAAAAGAGAGCTTGCATTCAGCGATTTCGCACTTAAAGGAGAAACTGCATCTGTGACAGCAAAAAATCCATCAGGAGTATCTGCAAACTTTACTTTAATAATTGCTGAATATACTAACGAGATAATACCAAGACTTATTCAGACAAATTTTGTTACAAAAGATAACTTCACAGGAACTGAAAATGTAAGCGTAGAACTTGTTGATGATATTACAGAAGGTAATATAGTAAAAGCATTCATCTGGGATGGATTTACCAATATAAGACCGCTTGTGCCTTATATACAAAATTAAGACTGACTATTAAATGTTAAAAGAAAATAGAAATTTTTTAGAAGTTTTAAATAGTCAGATGATAAGAAAAACTAGTCCATAGCATCTGAACAAAGTTCTTGGATTATAATAATTTGAGATAGATTTCAAGAGGAGTGAAAAAATGCAAACAAAGTATATGTTGAGATTTAAATCCATAGTTTATTTGCTTGTTGTATGTATAATGATTAGCATTACAACAATGCCCGTACCCATTGCTGCACTGGACAACGAGCATGTGGATACGGCGGACGCAAACAATTACCTTTTATCCGGAATAATATCTCAATTTAATCCGATGACAGGGATAGTTAAGGTTTCAGGGGAACTGAACAGAGTGGGTGATGAACAATACGTTACACTTTTGGCAGTTCCTTCTGGAACTGATGTAAATGCACTTAATGCTTCGGATGTTCTTTATATGGAGCAGGTACAACTGGTTGAGAAGCAGTTTAATATTCAATTTAGATTTTCCGGAAGAACTGATGGCACTGTTGATATTTATATTGGAGGAACAGATATATTCAATGCTGTGAAAACAGGTGTTTCTCCTGAATTTAAATATGTATTTGTAGATAGTATTGAACTTGATATGAGCGATATAACAGCATTGGCTTATATGGAAAATTATACCGAAGCAGATAAGAAAGTTGTTATGTTAATAACTCAATATGACAGTACCGGAAAAGTGCTTAATGTATCTATGGAAGAAAAAAATGTTCCGGCAAATACATATGCACCGGTAAAATACAGTTTGTCCATGGAAGAACTGCATAGGGATACAGCCTGTATCAGTGCATATGTGTGGGAGAGTCTTACTTCCCTTGTTCCCCTTTGTGAACCCGTAGAATGCATGGGGATAGGTGATGCTCTTGATTTAAAAAGCGTGGTTATGAGCTTTAAGGGTGATGCACAAAGTTCGAGAGGTTTTGCATGGGTAACTGACACCATAAAAGAAAATATGGTAGTTCAGTATGCGAAAAACGGCGAAGAATTTGAAACGTCTTATAATGAGGTTAATGCAACATTTACAGAGCATGAAAATGATTTTTATTATAAAGCAGATGTAGAGGGTCTTGAAGCAGGATGTGAATATATTTATCGTATAGGCGATTTGTCATATAATTCGTGGAGTGATTATTATAGCTTTGAAACGGAAGGTATGAGTGACGAAGAATATTCATTTGTTGTTTTTGCAGATCCGCAAGGTTCAAGCCAGAGTAATTACAATGTTTTACAGAATTTGATGGATGTTGCGATGACTGATATTCCAGATGCTAAATTTATGGTTTGTCTTGGTGATGCTGTTGATGCCGGATACAGTACACAAATGTGGCAACTATATTTTGATGCTCTGTCAGAGTATACTCCGGAAATTCCTCTTATGTCAATTGTGGGAAATCATGAGACACGAGATGATAAAGAAACTGCTTATGATGATGCCGGATTGGATTTTAATCTACGATTTAACAATTCAGAGGAGGCTTCTGAAAGTATAAAGAAAAATCTTGAAGGAGTAAGTCTGAGTGGTAATAATCAGGCTGTAGCCGATAACATAGATGGCTCTGTATATTCCTTTGATTATGGCGATGTGCATTTTGTTGTCCTGAATTCAGGGTCGGATTGGCATACAAGCTCTACCTTAAAGCTTTTGCAGGCACAGACTGAATGGCTTGAAGAGGACTTGGCATCGACACAGGCAACATGGAAGATTGTAATGATTCATCAGGGCTTGTATCCTGCAAAAGAGGAGCGTTATTTTGGTTCGCGTGATATATTAGAACCGATAATGGATGAATATAATGTTGATTTGGTATTGCAGGGACATGACCACATGGTTGCGAGAACTTATCCTATGAGAGCAGGAAGTGTGGTTTCAACAGATACTCCGGAGCTGGTTGAAAAAGGTGAAGGTACAGTATATTTTATACCGGGTGCAGCTGCTAACAAGCGTTATGATGACCTGACGGCAATACCAAGTTATATGGATATTGTAATAAATACAGAATCAAAAGCACCGGTGTATTCAAAAATCAATGTATTAAATGATAAAATGGAAATTATAACAGTTGATATTAATGGAAACATAGTAGATGCTTTTGAAATTTCCAAAAATTAAGACAGACGCGGAGATGATGATATGAAAAAAATATTAGCTTTATTTTTCGTTTTGTTTACAGTATGCACGGTAGCGTATGCTGCAGACGGAGTTGCTTCTTGTGGCAATGTTTGTATTAAAGGAACATTGCCACAGGACTCAAATATATCTACAATAATGGGTTTAAAAAAGACAGCGGATGTAAATTCGGTAAATCCCGAGGATATTGTTTTCTTAGATGAACTCAGAACAACAGATGGGGAAAACTTTACATATAAGTTCAGTTCAAGTATGTCACCAAGCGAATACAATGTTTATGTGTATGACGGTGACAGAAAAGGGCTTGTAAACATTAATGACTATGCAAATAATATATATATTCAGGTTGATGTTACTACAGAAGTGGTAACAGAAGGAGAATTATATAATTTGCTGATAAATATGGATAATGTATTTGGATATGATGCAGAAGAGTATTCAATTTTCGTTGCATGTTATGATAAAGATGGCGTTCTTGTAGATCTTATAAGCAGAAGTGCATTATTGGAAACTTCTTACAGTGAGAATATCTCTTTAGATATACCTGATAAAACTGACAAAATAAAACTCTTTATCTGGAAAGATATGATTCCTGTTTATGACGATTGTGAAATAGCTTCAGATATTTCAAATCTTGTATATGAAAAATTTGAAGAAGAAACCTTTATACCATGTGACAGTGAATATATCTTATATGGCGGAAGATGGAAGCCTGTAACTGAGGATGGCACAGATATGATGAGGGCTAACTGGACCCGTTCTTATATCCGATTAAAGGTTTCAGGTGACGATGTAAAAATTCATTTTAAGGATAAAACTGTTCAACAAAAATCACTTTATGTTAACGGAAAATGTCTTGTGGATTTAGGGCTTCCAAATCATATTTCAGCGGACGGAACACTGAATCTTAGCAAAACTGCATGGAACGCTGATTATCTCAATAAAGGAATGAATGAAATTATGATTTTATTCCAGAGCGAATCAACTGCTGATAGTATTATAGGCGTAACCGTAGGAGCAGGAACAACGGTTTATAAACCGGAGCAAAAAGAATTAAATATGCTCTTCACCGGAGCATCTTATACATCTGCAACCTTTGGTTATGCACTTAAGGTTCCGATGATGTTAGATGCAGATTTTACAACTCTTTCAAAGAGCGGTATAGCTTTAAGAGACGGAGTGGGAAGTGCTTATTGGCATGGTGTTGAATCAATGGTAAATATGTATGGTACAGTACAAAAAGGTGCTGAATACAGCGAATCAGGAGATCTTTTGGTCGATCCGGATATTTATCCTATGGATAAGGCTTCAAATGATTTAATTTATTCTGATTACAACATCAATAATGAGTTTGATTTTGTAATTGTTACCGCAGGAGCAAACGACAGAGTTGGTCAAAGAAGAGGTGAATCTTACGTAAGCGATGAAGAAAAAGAGACAAATGCGGATGCACTTGATTTTTCATACAGCTTGTGTAATTATTTGAAGCATTTTAAAGAAAAATATCCAAATGCCAAGATTTTATATCTTGAGGCTTTAGTACCTCGTGAAGATGAAGCGGCTAAAGCTACAAGACAATATTTAATGCATACATTAAATAATATTACGCCACAGATTTTCGAGCAAGAGGGATTGACAGAAGAAAACGGGTATTATTGGATAGATACATCTCACTTGAAGCTTGATTATTATGATACCTTGCATCCTACGGATTTAGGTCATCAGGAGCTTGCTGAGTATATAGTAGATTATCTGAAAGATAAAAACTTAGTAGACTAAATTAATGATTAATAGTAAGGAAATTAAATGAAAAAAGGAATAAAATTTTTGATTATAATTTCAGTTGTTACATTATTAATGAGTGTTTCGGTATTTGCAAATGAGCCGTCAGTGGTAACGGATGAAAATATGGTTACAACTGTAAGCGGATTTGCCGATAGTACGCGGGATGATATAAGCATTCTTGTTTTATATCCGGGAGTAACATCACAGATGATTACTCCCGAAAATACCCCCGAAACCATTTTTTATCATTGGCAAACCCATGCAAATGCAGATAAAAGCTACAGCTTTCGTTTTGCATTTGATGAGGATAGTCCGGATGGTGGTTATACCGTTATAATAAATACTGCAGGGGATACCGGGGCGTATGTAACAACTGTTTGGAAATATTCGGATTTGTATATTGAAATATCATCAGATATGCTTGGGAATATATATTTTGATGCTTCGGATATTTCGTTCAATATGAATATTAAATCGACTCCTAATTTAAAAACTGATTTTGAAATTGTAACTTGTGTTACAGATGAATCAGGAGCTTTGGTGTATGAAGACACAAGAGAATATGAGTCAAATGATAACGGAACAGGGGATATAAATCATAAAATAAGCCTGGAAAATGCCACAAAGCAATTTGGATTTTTTAATGTTCAATGTACTGTAAGGGATAAGATTTCAAATAAATCTTGTGAGCTTTCAACGAGATTCTCTGTTGTAAATGTTGGTGAAGACAATATGAATTATTCCATGGGAATACAGCAGCATTTGCAAAACGGTTACGGCAATGAACAGTATGGTGCTAAGGATATGGATAAATTCCTTGATTTGTTTAAGCGTACAGGCTATAATCTACAGAGGGAAACATTAAACTGGCACGTTTTTGAAGCTAAAAAAGGAGTATATTCTTTTAGAAAAGACCAAAAACAAGAGCTTGAATATATGAAAGCTAAAGGTTTAACTCCGTTTATTATCTTAGGACTTTCGAATTCACTTTATTTTGATACAGATGAACAAGGTAATAAAATATGGATATCAAAAGACCCGGAATATATAAAAGCCTTTGGAAATTATTGTTATGAAGCTGTAAAACAAACTATGCCATATACAAATCAGTATGAAATATTAAATGAGTATAATATGGATGGTTCTCGCTTTAACCAGGATTTTGGAACTCCGTCTGATTATGTTGATTTGATGAAGGCAGCGTATACCAATGCGAAAAGAGCTAATCCGGACTGCATTGTCTACGGTGTGTCTGCGGCATATGTTATGTCTGGATATTCGTATAATACATTTGAGTGGATTGATGAAGTGTTCAAAGCAGGCGGTGGACAGTATATGGACGGTTTATCATTTCATGTCTATACCAATACCAAAAAGCCTGAGGAATCCAATAAAAAGGCAATTACACAAAATATACGAACCATAATGGAAAAGTATGGCTATGGTGATATGGAGCTTATTATTACAGAGACAGGATACTCATCAGATATAAATACTGAAATTGAACAGGCTAAGTATGAGCTAAGGGATTATGCTTTGCTTTATAATGAAGTGGATAAGCTGATGTGGTATAATGCAATTGAAAAGCCAAACGAATCAGATTATGAGCATGCTCTGGGATTTGTAAGAATGGGTGCTTCAACAGATTTGTATAAGGTAGATATTCCATACGAAGCAAAGCCTGTGTATCTCGCTATGGCTAACTGGAATACATTACTTGCAAATTCAAAGCTTGTAAATGAGAAGATTTCAGGTTCTGTCTATGATTATAGCTTTATTACCGCTGACGGAAGATCGATACATATGATATGGAACAGCGATAATACTGAGGTTAATTATACATTAAATTCAGATTCAGAGAATGTTACCTTATATGATATGTATGGAAATAATACCGATGTGTCAGGTGAAGGAAGTTTTGTTTTAACAGTAACAGGTGAACCTTTGTATGTTGATGAGGGTGGAATTATTGATGTTTCATTTGAAGATGCAAACAATCAGCCTGTAGAAACAATAGTTAATCCTTTAAATGTAACTGTTTCGGGAAATAGTGGTTTTTGGAATTTTGCAGATTCAGCGATGGTTTTAATTGCTGAATACAAAGATAATGTTTTTGCAAACTGCTATACTAAAACCATTACGCAGGATGACCCGGCATTTTTACAGACACTTTCTACAGAGGATATATCTGATGTGAGTGTTTATGTGTGGGATGATGATAGCTTTTCACCATACATTAAGAAAATACAATTGCAAAAGTAGGTTAATGGGGCATTTTTTGCCCCATTCCGAATATATAGAGATATCCAAAGGCAATTGTGTAAGTTCTTATCAAACTATATTGTATTTGAGGAGATATAAAAATATGATTTCTTTAGCAAAATGGATTACGCTCGGTAAATTTATTGATGATATATCACCGATGTTTCGTCGTGAAATAGAGATAAAAAAAGATATAAGAAAAGCTACAATGTATACGATAGCTTTAGGCTATGGTATTTATAGTGTAAATGGAAAAGAAGTAACAGACGAGGTTTTAACAACACAGTTTACCTCATTTGACAGAACAGTTTTATATAATAAATATGATGTAACAGAGCTTTTAAACAAAGGAAAAAATTGTCTTGGTATTATGGTTGGAAACGGATGCTATAATCAACGGGCAGAAACCGCATGGAACTTTAATCATGCAACATGGAGAGATACTCCAAAAGCTATAATGAGGCTTTTAGTTGAGTATAATGACGGAGAAACGGAAGATTTTATAACCGATTCATCCTGGAAGGCAACCATAGATGGTCCCATTATTTATAATCATGTAAGAAGTGGTGAAATTTATGATGCAAGAAAGGAAATGCAGGGTTGGCAGAGTATTGGATTTGATGATTCAAAATGGCATAATGCCACAATAGCAAAGCCTCCGGGAGGAGATTATAAAGAAAATATTTATCCTAATCCTAAAATTATAAGAGAAATTGATGCTGTCTCGATTAATGATAAAAATGTTTATGACTTCGGCGAGAACTTAAGCGGTTGGGTGGAAATTGAGGTTTTTGGTGAGTGTGGGGCAAAAGTTCATATTACATATTCTGAAAAAATCAAAGAAAACGGTGAAATTGATAATAGTAACATAAATGAACATACTCGTAAAGCGGATTTGAAGCATGAAGAAATATATATTTTAAAGGGCGGAGATAAGGAAATCTATCATCCAGTGTTTAATTATCACGGATTCAGATATGCACTTATTGAAACGGAAGGCGAGATTACTGTAAAAAAAGTGACAGCCCAGGTTGTTCATACGGATATAAAGGAAATAGGTGATTTTTGGTGCAGTGATGAAATGTTAAATAAGCTTCATGAGGCATCGAGACGTGCAACCCTTACCAATTTCTTGAGTATTCCAACCGACTGTCCACATCGTGAACAAAATGGATGGACGGGAGATGCTCATCTTTCGGCGGAGCAGGCATTAATGAATTTTGATATAACTGCATCTTATAAAAAATGGCTATGCGATATAAGAGATGCACAGAGAAAAAGCGGACAGATTCCGTCAATTGTTCCAACATCACACCATTGGGGATTTATTGGAACACCGGGACCAACATGGGACAGTGCTTTAATTCTGATTCCATGGTATGTATATAATTATACAGGTGACACTGAGATTTTAAAAGATAATATCAATAGCATGAAAAAATATATTGATTTTTTGATTGCTTCAGCTGACGGATATTTCATTGATTTCGGTCTTGGAGACTGGTGTTCTCCGGAAGATACCGATAAGGTTTGCGTGAAATTTTTAGCAACTGCATATTTTTATACTGATGCTTTAATAGTTTCAAAAATATGTGAAGTATTGGGGGATGATGGAAACTTTTATAAAAAACTTGCCGAAAACATTAAAAAGGCGATAAGAACTGAATTTATTGATGGTGAAAAAATCGCAAATTCAGGTCAGACTGCGTATGCCTGTGCAATTTATCAGGGTCTTTTAGAGCCTCAGGAAGAAATATGGGCGGCGAGAAAACTGGCTGAACTTGTTATAGAAAATGATTATCATATAGACTGTGGAATTATGGGTACAAAATATATTTTTACAGCTCTTGCAAAGTATGGCTATGATGATGTTTTATATAAAATGGTTACAAATCCCACATATCCAAGTTATGCATATTGGATTTTAAATGACGCAACAACACTTTGTGAAGACTGGGAAATGAAAGCATCGCTGAATCATCACATGTACTCGGAAATTGATCATTGGCTATATAAGTATATTGCAGGAATCAATATAAGTCCTGACGGTGTTTTGATTAAACCACATTTTATAGGACTTGAAAATGTTAGGGCAAACAGCCGAGGGGTATTTGTTGAATATACAAAAGAAAAGATAAAGGTTAAATCCCCTGTTGACTTTACTATTGAAGTGAATGGAGAGAAAAAGACTCTTAATAAAGGTGAATATGAATTAGATTTTAAGACGTACACGATTTAGTAAAAAATAAAATAAATATATAGAAACATTTAAAAAGGAGAAGATGAAAATGAAAATTAGTTTCAAAAAAACAGCAGCTCTTGCATTAGCCGGAATTTTAGCGGTTACTTGCTTTGCGGGCTGCGGCAAAGACGCAGACAAAGACGAACAGGGAAGAACAATTATTAAAGTTGGCGATTACCCAACCAAAGAAGGCGTTGCTATGGATAACTTCAATGCTAAAATCGAAAAGTTTATGAAGGATAACCCAGATGTAAATGTTAAAGGTGATACATATGCATTTGCTATTGATACATTCTTCGCAAAAGCTGCAGGAGGACAACTTCCAACTGTATTTAATACAGCGTTAACAGAAGTATCAACTTGTATCACATCAGGTTACATAAAAGATATTACAGATGTTGCTAAAAAGTATGGTTACGATGAAAAAACAATCAACCCAAGATTATTGGATGGCGTTATCGCTAAAGATGATGTTCTCTATGGTATTCCAAGCTATACCTATGCTTTAGGTCTTGCTTTTAATGGTAAGCTTTTTGAACAGGCAGGTCTCGTTGATGAAAACGGCAATTATATGATTCCAAAAACCTGGGATGAGGTTGCTCAGTTTGCAGTTCAGATTAAGGAAAAGACGGGTAAAGCCGGTTTCATAACGCCATCAATTAACCGTGCCGGTGGTTGGCTCTTCACACCTGTTGCTTGGTCTTATGGTGTTGAATTTATGAAGAAAGATAAGGACGGAAAATGGATAGCAACATTTGATTCTCAGGAAATGGTTGATGCTCTCCAGTTCTACTATGACTTAAAGTGGAAGTATGACGTTGTACCTTCTGATATTGTTCTTCTTGATAACGCTGCTGCTCCTCAGAAGCTTGCTGCAGGCGAAGCTGCTATGCTTCTCCGTGCATCTGGCTACTTTGACCAGCTTAACAGTATGGGCGTTGATATTAAAGACTTCGGTTTAATGCCTATCCCTGCTGGTCCAAAGCGTCATGTAACTCTTCTCGGCGGTGGGGTGTATATGATTTCTGATAAATCAACAGATGATCAGGTTGATGCAGCAATGAGATGGATTGAAATTACAACAAACTATAAGCTCACAGATGAAATTAAAGCAAATAAGATTAAAGAATTTGAAACGAAGCTTGCAGAAAACAAAGGTGTTGGTATTCTTGACCTTTCAAACTGGACTGAAGACACAGAAATTGTTAAATGGGAAAGAAAGTATGAATTGGAACATACAAACCTTGACTTAAAGAAGGTCGCTGCATTTAATGACTTCGCAACGGGTGCGGGTTATGAAGAAATTGAAATTCAGCCGGAAGAACCAATGTGTGCACAGGAACTTTACGCTATCATTGATAGCCTCATTCAGGAAGTATTCACGAACAAGAATGTTGATATTGCCCAAATTGTTAAGGAAGCAAACAAAGACTTCCAGCAGAACTGCCTCGATTATGTATAAGATTTAATAAAAATGACGTTCATTATGACCCGGTAAAGTGACAGACGCTTTAGCAGGTCATAAAAAATGAATGTTAAATCTCCTGTGGACTTTACTCTTGAAGTAAACGGAGAGAAAAAGACTATTAATAAAGGTGAATATGAATTTGGTTTTCAAACGGACACGATTCATTAAAAAAGGAGAATATGAAAATGAAAATAATTAACAATGTAAGTTACTCTGATTACCCTGAATGCATTTTGGATATTTATTTGCCGGAAAGCAATGAATTTTCCGTGTTTATTTATTTTCATGGAGGAGGATTTGAAGAGGGCGATAAGAATCAAGGGAATGTAATGGCTGAATACCTTGTGAAGCATAATGTGGCTGTCATAAGTGCAAATTACAGAATGTATCCAAATGCCAAATATCCTGATTTTATAATTGATGCAGCGGAGTGTGTATCCTGGGTGTATTCGAATATTAAAAACTATGGAGTATGTGAAAAAATATATGTAGGTGGAAGTTCTGCCGGCGGATATCTTTCGCAGATGCTATGTTTTGACAGTAAATATCTTGGTGCTCATGGCTTGAAGCCTACGGATATTGCGGGGTTTATTCATGATGCAGGACAGCCAACGGTTCATCTTAATGTTCTTCGTGAACGCGGACTTGACAGAAGAAGAATTATCGTAGATGAGTCGTCAATGTTGTACCATGTAGGAACAGCTCCTGAATATCCTCCAATGCTTTTTATAGTATCGGATCACGATATGGGGAATCGATATGAACAAACATTGCTTGCTGTATCGACAATGAAACAGTTTAATTATGATGAACCGGATTTAAGGATAATGAATGGGGGACATTGTGCATATATTTCTAAAATTGATGAAAATGGAAATAGCGTTTTAGGACAGATTATTTTAGAGTATATACAAAAATTAAAGTGAAATAATTAAAAAATATTATGGGATGATATAATGCTTAAATATTAAAAGAGAGAGTGAAAATATGAAAAATGGTATATTATATGTATTCATAACTGCTATATTGTTTGTAACTTATGAACCTATCAGTAAACTTATAGCAGGAGATGTAAATCCATACGCAATAACATTTTGGCGTTTTCTGATGGCATCTTTGATATTGCTACCTCTGTCAATTGTGAAAATAAAGAGAGAAAAAATACGTATCAGTATAAAAGATTTTGCTGTAATGACGGGCCTGGGAGTACTTTTTATTTGTATAAGCATGATAGCATTACAAATCGGTGTAAAAAAAGCGGATTCACCTTCATTAATTGCAATAATTTTTTCCTCTAATTCCGTATTTACCATACTTTTTTCAATGCTTATTTTAAAGGATAAGCTTACATTAAATAAAGCACTTGCACTTATTTTTGGAGTGATAGGTGTTATAGCTTGCACTGATTTTTCATCTGGAACAAACATAGAATCCGTGCTTTTTGGCGTGTTTTCAGCGATAAGTTTTAGCCTTTATACTGTACTTAGTCAAAAGTTTATGAAAAAGTTTGGCGGAATAGTTCAAGCAAATATAGTGTTTTTAATGGGGAGTGCAGTTTTGCTTGTTACACTATTTGTAGGCGGTGTTAATCTAATGCCCTCGATTAATTTTCACTCGATAGGAATTATGCTTTACATAGGTTTTTTGGTTACTGGTATAGGTTATGCAAGTTATTTTAAGGCAATTGAAAAGGGCGGTGCTATTATGGCATCACTGGCATTTTTTATTAAGCCTATTCTTACGCCTTTTGTTACATTGTTTATAAACGGTATTGTTCCTGATGTGAAAGTATTTGTTGCGGTAATATGTATAGTTGTAGCTTCGTATTTTGCAACATACAGTAAACTAGGGAAAGATTAGGGGCATCTATATCTTATATCACTTATAGTAAAGATTTTTTTAAAAATCGTAAAAAGGATAAGGAAAATGAATATTAATTTTAAAATTAATTTATAAAATCAAATCTATCTATTTTTCGAATATAAGTTTAACACATGACGGAAAGTATTTCTGAAAAAGATGGCAAACATATGCCTAAACAAATGCCACTATTAATTTTTACATCAAATAATAAATATTCACAAGTCACAATATGTTACATATTTTTAATTAGTGTGCAAATCCTGTCAAACTTAGTATTTTCACTCACATATTATACGTCACTATAACGAAGGCTGGCCAAACGGATTTTCTTACGGCATAGAATACTGGGAAATATGGAATGAACCGGAGGGTGTACCTGCTAATGACTGTTACCCTATGTGGACAGGAACTAAAGAGCAGTATTTTGAGCTTTATAAAATAACGGCAAATCATCTTAAAAACTGTTTTGGTGATAAAATTAAAGTGGGCGGATATTCGGCTATTTCTTTAGCAGGCTGTTGTGAACGATGTAAGGATGTTTACGAAATATTCCCAAATGGAAAATACTCTATGAAGAAGTATTATTATGAATATTTTAGAGACTTTCTTGCGTATATAACAAGTAAGGAAAACTATGCTCCCATAGACTTTTTCTCGTTTCATAAGTATTTTGGTGGAGTGTCTTCGATTTTAGATTATACTGCAATGGTTGCAGATATAAAGAAGAATTTAGAAGAATACGGGCTGGGAAATATAGAGCTTATTTGTACAGAATGGAACAGAACTCCGACAGATACCAATAAAACTATGGCGGCAGCTGCAACTGTCAGTGCTGCTATGATTGCTTCTCAAAAATCATGTGTTGATATGGCAATGTATTATATAATGAGTAACACATCAGCCTGGTGTGGAGTATTAAAAGGGAATGAAAAATTCAAGCCTTACTATGCCTTAAAAACTTTCAGCAATCTCTATAAAATGGGAACAGAGGTTGAAGTTTTGGGTGATAACGAAATTATTTATGCTCTTGGTGCAAAGAGTGAGGATAAGGAAAGCTTAGTTATCACGAACTTAGGTGTAGATAAGGACATAAGAGTTGATTATGTAAATACCGGTATTTTTTATAGCTACAAGGTTTATATTACGGACGAGGATAATGATATGGCACTTGTTGAAAGTGCAGGCTATCCTAATCCGAAGGGTGAGATATATATTCAGTCAACTAAAAATTCTATAGTCTATATTGAGTTTTCAAGAGAGTATTAAATTTTTTACAATATAACACTTGCAAGTGGCATTGCATGTGTTATAATTGTAAATATTTCTGATTTAAAGATGAAAAAAGGAGAATGCTGTTATGATAAAGCTTGCTGAAATTTTTTCGGACAATATGATGTTACAAAGAGGTTTGAAAACCATCGTTTACGGTGAAGGTGATGATGGAAAGGGCTATATTGAAATTCAGGACAAAACCGTTGAGTTTGTGTGTGAAAATGGTAAATTTGAGGTTATCCTGCCGGAGCTTAAAGCCGGAGATAATTTTGATATGACAATCTGCTTGGGTGATGATACAAGGATAATAAAAAATATTCTTGTAGGAGATGTGTATATTGCTGCAGGTCAGTCAAATATGGAATTGCAGGTCTTAGATACTTTTGAAACTGAAACTGAAGATAATTCTAATATCCGTTACTTCCAAGAGGGAACTAAAGTCGTAGGAGACGGAACTATAACCTACTCAAATGAGGGATGGAGAATTTGCGAAAAGGAGGATGCTCAAAGGTACTCGGCAGTTGCATATCATTTTGCGCAGGAGTTAAATAAAAAAACAGGTGTTCCTGTTGGAATAATTTCTTGTAATAAGGGGGCATCAGGTATTCAGACGTGGGTTTCTGAGGAGGTTACATCTAAGCCCTGCTTTGCGCCTACGATGTACTTAAAACAGGATAAGTATCAGCTTTATAAATTCAACTTAAATAATTCTCTTTATTATAATAAGCTCTTAAAGATTGTGCCGTTTACGGCTAACGGTGTTTTATGGTATCAGGGAGAGAGTAATTCAGATGTTGGTGAAGCAGAGAATTATCTTGATATGCTTCATGAGCTAATTCTTCATTGGCGGAGCCTCTGGAATAAGGAGTTGCCGTTTTATGTTGTTCAGATTATGCCGTATTTAACAAATCCTGATTATAGCGATTGGGCAAAGGTTCGTGATGCACAGATTAGAGCATCAAAAACAATTCCTGATGTATACACTGTAACAATGGTTGAAGTTAGTGACTTATCAGAAATTCATCCAAAGAACAAAAAATGTGTAGGAGAAGCACTTGCAAATGCAGTTATGAATACACTTTTTGGACTTAAGAACATAGAATATAGCGGACCTGTTGCTGAAAAGTGTATCACTACAGGAAATTCGGTTGAAGTTGCATTTTCTCACGCAGACGGAATGTGGCTTGATCATACATGGTTTGAGGATTTATATGTTTTTGATGAAAATGGTATGAACTATGAAGTTAACGGACGAACTGCAGATTTTAAAATTGAAGGTGATAAGCTTATAGTGACCTGGGATAAGGATATAAAACCAATAGGAATAAAAATGGGGTATTGGAATATTCCGAAGCATAAACTGAAAAACAGTAGCGGATATCTGGCATCACCATTTAAAATGTTGTTTTCAGATTATGATAGGAAATGACATATTTCATTGCTTGAATAAAACAAAAGAATTATGTTATCAGCGGAGGGATAAAAATGATTGAATTAAGTGATAATATTATAGAACTGAATAGGGATATGGAATCGTTTGTGATTCAGGGGTCTGCAACAAGACCGGTACCCTTTAAGCAAAAATTTGGTGACTGCTTTAAGCCATTGCAGTTTGTGCATTTTTCCGATATTCACGCTGTTCTCAATTTGTGGAATAGGATTATGGAATATGTTAATTATTATAGTGATTATATTTCATTCGGTCTTCATACCGGGGATTATTGTGGAAATAATCAGAATTTGTATGTGGATTTTTATAACTATGGAATTGAGTGTAAGAGACCTATTTATAACTGCGTAGGGAATCATGATACTTATGTGGATAGAAAGCATAAATTAGCAACAAAAGAATCTGTACATAAGCTTTTATTTGCACCTCAGCCGGATATAACTCAGGATGTGAATTTCATGGAATGTGAGTATTCCATGACCTATTATAAGGATTTTAAGGATTCAAATATTAGACTGATAGTTCTTGATTTATATTATGATATATCTGCACAACAGAAATGGCTTGAAGAGGTTTTGAGGGATGCAAATGAAAAAGGTATGAATGTAATTACGGCTATGCATCAGCCGACAGGACATATTTATGAATCATTTGGAGTAACATTTCATTCAATTAATGACTATGAGGGCTTGGTGGGGAAATATCCCACAATGTGTTTTGAAACACAGATTTCAGAATTTATTGCAAATGGAGGAATTTATATATGTAACCTGGCAGGACATTGCCATCATGACCTGTTTGGACTTACAGAAGCAGGTGTATTGAATGTTTGTGTAGCGTCAGCAACGGATTGGGATGGTTGGTGTGACGGCAAGAGAATTAAAGGTACTAAGACCTATGATTGCTTTAATGTTGTATCGGTTGATACAAATCTTGGGCTTTTGAAGCTAACGAGGATTGGAGATAATTGTGACCATTATCTGCGTGAGAAAAAGGTGTTGTGCTTTGATTATAAAAATAGAAAAGTGGTATTTAATAAATAAAAATCAAGAGAGTTGAATGATGTTTTTTCTATACTGCAAGTAGAAAGAATAGTTAGTGGTGCATTTTAACAAAAGATAAAAATTACAATAAAAGGGAAAATTTAAAAAAGGTCAATGATTAATTAAGTGTCGGATTTGTCAAAAAAATTAAGCTGACAAATTCGGCTTCTTTAGTATGCGTTGCGAAAGCAAACAACAATATGTGAATTAAAAGAGGTGTTTCGTGTAGCGTATTTGTTTATGTCTAATGCTGTGTCATAGTATCCTTGAAAATCTTTTCTATGCGATATATGTGATTTTTTTGAAAATCAGGCGACGAGTGTTATTTACGGGAATGTTTAACTGAAAAAATCCCGACGGGCGGTTCGTTTAACCCAAAAGTGAGTAGAGAATTTATTGAAAAATACAGTGACAGGAAATATACAGTTTTATTATGTCATGATGAATAAATTTACTTTTTGCGAAGTTCTTTTGGCGTTTTGTTTGTTAGTTTGAAAAATATCTTTCTGAAGTAATTCGCTGATGAAAAGCCGACGATTCTGCTTATTTCATCAATGGATAGTTTGGTATTTGAGAGCAAATCGATTGCGTGTTGAATCATAATATTATGCTTATATGTGATTGGAGTAACTCCGAATAGTCTTTTAAATTGTTCAAATAAGGTAGATTCGCTTATATGACAAATTTCGCTTAGGGTTGATATTGAAATATGCTCATTGTAATTTTTTTCGAGATAGCTGATTGCAGAGTCGATTGGAGAGTGATGCTTTGTTGGGGGTGATGTTTTCATTTTCGCATATATATCATTAAGAAGGGCATAAAAATACGAAACTGAGAGCATTGGTGAAGAAGTATACGAGTCAAACATTTTATCAAAAAGTTCTGACGGATATTTTTCCAGTATTTGAAAACGGTAATCGTAAAATGTATATTTTGACTTAAAGTCAAAAATTATCTGATACCATTCAACATCAGGATAGCCATACCAGAGTGACTGATATTTAGTTCCATATGCGATATATATTAAATCTCCTTCTTTAGCATAAAGAGTTTTCCCTTTGTAAAGAAATTTAGCTTTACCTTTTTTGACATAACCAATACAAGGATCGTTAAATATAATTTCAGGGACTGCGGAGTGGAGATTTTGAAAATGGTGATAAAAAATTTCATATTTTGATAACAAAGGAAGATTGTCCATAAAAATAGTACCTTTCGGAATGATATGCACCTCCAAAAGTGCCTAACTTTTGGGGTGCATATCAAATATGAGTTTGGGTGCATTTTTTATATAGAACTATCAAAATCAATGCTACAATTGAAAAATTGGGAAGATTGAGCCCAAACCCTCAAGCGAAATTTAAAAGTCGCAAATCGGATTTGGTTTTGAAAATCTTGACTGTGATGTATTTGACCCTGAAAAAGCATATGATAAGGTTGCTGAAAAAGCTGTTAAATTGGCAAGAATCCAATTGGAGTGGCAGAGAACGGAAGATGAAAAAGAGGGTATATAACTTTGAATGGATTGACAGTATAGAGGAATTGCAAATGAGCCGGCGAGTGCCGGCTCATGTTGTCGGGAAATAATGGAAAATTTGATAAGTTAATTATCCACAGAATCAATGCGAAAGATGCTTTTCAGAATGCACCTGCAGGTAAGGCTGGAAAGCTTGGGTTTAAATGAATAGAGATTAAACCTTTAATCAAATAATATCGTATTTAAAAGTACACGATGGCAAAATGCTATCGTGTACGATATTTATAAGGCGTTGTTCCGGTGATTTTTTTGAATATTTTTATAAAATATGCCACATTTTCAAATCCACAGTTTTCCGAAATCTCGAGGATGTTTTTACTTGTTGTGTCAAGCATTTCTACGGCTTTATAAATTCTGTAACTGTTAAGATAGGCGGAAAAAGTTTTCCCTGTATTCTTTTTGAACAGGCGGATTAAATATGACTTACTGAAATTTGCGTGTTCGGAGACTTGGTCCAGAGAAATTTTCTCCGAGTAGTAATTATGTATATATTCAACAATGTGTGAAAATTCATCTGATGTTACTGAATCTGATTTTTCGTTAATTGTGTAAAGCTTGTTTGAATATATCATACTGAAAATCTGAATAAGGTGAGCCTTTAATGTAAGTTCAAAACCGTAATATCTATCATAAAATGTCGAGTGAATTTGCATAAGCAAAGTAATGATGGGAACATCTTTACAGTCGCTGTTTTTGTAAAATCTTTTATAAGAAATTTTTTTGAAAAGAAACTCATTGAGTTCTGTACCGAATATCAGATACGGATGAAATACAATCGCAAAGAATTGACCGTCTTCTATGGTGTTAACTGTATGAAGTTCACCTGAGTTAATCAGAATTGCTTCGCCTTTGTTAATTTCTATCCGTCTTCCATTTATAATGCACTCGCATTTTCCGTCGGTTGCATAAATAAATTCATATTCGTCGTGCCAATGATATGGAATATCGTTGCTTGACTCATAGATATTCATTTGAAGATTTCCTGTTTTGTGATGAGCATAAGTTTCCTTTAAACTGTTTTTGTTCATAAAAACCCCTTGTAGTTCAATATAGTTATATTTTTGTTCAATATTGTGTTAGACTAAAGAAAAATATTATGATATAGTTATTATATAATAAATGTGAAAATTATGCAAGGGGTTTTTCTATGAAAACAATAGTAAGTGCAAAAGAGTTCGGTTTAAAAGAAAATTTAAAAGAGCTCCAAACAAAAGAAATTCAATCAGCCATAGATTTTTGCTTTTTAAAAGGAGGAGGGGTTGTTGAAATTCCGTCGGGAGATTATTATACAGGCGATATAAGACTTCGAAGTAATGTAACGCTACATCTTCTTGAAAATGCAAAGATTTTAGGAAGTAACAATCCCGAAGACTATTTCAATTATAAAAATGATGAGGTCGAGCTTCTTTCGGAAAATCAGATAACGGATGCCCCTTATGTTCATCTTTCTACCATACACGGTGAAACAGAATATGAGGAAAATAAAAAAGAATACAGATTCAGAAGAATCCCCGGAAGTAGATGGAATAATGCTATAATCCGTGCAATAGATGCTGAAAATATTAAAATTATCGGTGAAAAAGGCTCTGTTATTGACGGAATGAATTGCTTTGATGATGTTGATTCCGAAGAGGATTACAGAGGCCCTCATGGTATAACTTTCTTTAACTGCAAAAATATTGAGCTTAAAGGTTATACGATTCAAAATACAGGCAACTGGGCACACAATCTTTTATTCTGCGACAATATCATTGTTGATGGAATAACTGCTCTTGCAGGGCATGATGGGTTTGACGCATTTGATTGCCATAATTTAAAAATTGTCAATTCTGAATTTTATACGGGTGATGACTGTATTGCAGGGTTTGGAAATGTCAATACATACGTTGCTGATTGTGTGCTTAATTCAAGTTGCAGTGCAATGCGGTTTGGCGGAACAAATGCTCTTATTGAAAAGTGCAGAATATACGGGCCTGGTGAATATTGTTTCAGGGGTTGTTTGAGTGACGAAGATAAGAGAAAATCTGTTCCGTCCAGTAAGAACAAATCAAGAAATAATATGCTTAGTGCATTTACATATTATTCAGATTACAGTATGCCGATAAATGTTCAGCCCGGAAATATAATAATTTCAGATTGCACAATAGATATGGCAGACAGATTTTTGCATTTTAATTATTCGGGAAATGAAACATGGCAGAAACACAGACCTCTTGAGAGTATTGAGTTTAGAAACATTAAGGCGAAAGGAATCAGTATGCCGATAACAATTTATGGCGGAGAGGAAGCACCTATCACTCTTAAGCTTACAGATGTTGATATGAGCATAAGAGATGGTTTTGAAAATATTGACCTTATCAATGCCTGCAACTATGAGTGCATTAAACTTAAGAATGTCAATGTTTCCGGCTTTAAAGGTGAATGTATAGTCAGAAAATGGTCTGATGGAGATGTAAAGTTTAATAATGTAAACGCAGGACAGGCTGAAGAAGTTCTTCCTGCAAATAAACCGTTTTTCACGGAATCAATTTAAATTTATATAAAGAGAGGTAATAAAAATGAGCAGATTCAAGTATTCAGTAGGACCGTGGAATGTCCACGAAGGAGCAGACGCATACGGTCCTGCAACAAGAGACACAATTCCTTTTGAGGAGAAAATTAAAACATTTAAGGAAATGGGATTTGATGCAATTCAGTTCCATGATGACGATGCAGTTCCGAATATGAACAATATGACGGAAGTGGAAATCATAGAGGAAGCTAAAAAGGTTAAGGCTCTTCTTGATAAGTACGATTTAAAGGCAGAATTTGTTGCGCCAAGACTTTGGATGGACCCAAGAACCGTCGACGGCGGATTTACTTCAAACAGTGCAGAGGACAGAGAGTTTGCAATGTGGAGAGCTTATCGTTCTATTGATATTGCAAATGCACTGGGTTGTGATAAACTTGTTTTGTGGCTTGCAAGAGAAGGCACCATTTGTTACGAAAGCAAAAGCCCGGTTGAGTCAACAAAGCGTTTAATTGATGCGATAAACAAAATGCTTGCTTATGACAAGAATATAAAAATTATGATTGAAACAAAGCCAAATGAGCCTGTTGACAGAAGTGTTTGCCCGACATTAGGTCACGCAATGGCGATTTCTGCTGCATCCGATGACCCAAGCCGAGTTGGCGGTCTTTTAGAATCCGCTCACGCAATGCTGGCAGGACTTGACCCTGCAAGCGAAATAGGTTTTGCAATGGCTATGGGCAAGCTTTGGGGTGTTCACTTAAACGACCAGAATGGCATGAAGTTTGACCAGGATAAGAGCTTTGGTGTTGAAAATCTCCGTACAGCGTTTAACCAGATGAAAGTTCTTATGGAGAATGGATTTGGAGAAAACGGGGAATATATTGGTCTTGATGTAAAGGTTATGAGAACCGAAAAGCAGGGAGGAAGCTATAAACACCTTGAAAACAGTTTGAAGATAGCAAAAATGCTCGAAGAAAAAATTGAAAAGTTTGATTATGACTTCCAGAAAAAGTGCGTAGAAGAAAGAGATTATGAGGCTCTTGAAATGTATGTTATGGAGCTTTTGATGGGAATGTAAACTGTATATCCGGTAACAAATAGTAAGGAAGGTAATGAAAATGTCGATTAAAAAAATTGCTTGTGTTGGAATTATGGTAGCAGATGTAATCGTGGAGCCTGTTATGACTTATCCGGAAAAGGGTGTTCTCTTGCCGGTTAATTCTATAACTATGCATAATGGCGGAAACGCAATGACTGCCGCGATAAACCTGAAAAAACTTGGCGTAGAATCAACTCTTATTGGAAGAGTTGGAGAGGATATGTTTGGTGATTATCTGAAAAACTGTCTTGCTAAAGCAGGGGTTAAAACAAACGGAATTAAATCTGATAACGCAACACAAACATCAGCCTCGGTATTGATGATTGAGGCAGGGACGGGAGAACGCTCATTTTTTCACTGCGAAGGCTCTAATGCGGCGTTTTCTATAAATGATATCGATTTTGACATTATCTCTGAAAATGATATTGTATTTGTTACCGGTTCGTTCCTTTTAAAAACCTTTGATGGTAGACAAACTATGGAGTTTTTAAGAAAATGTAAGGAAATGGGTAAAACAACAGTTCTTGATGTGTGCTGGGATTCAACAGGCAAATGGGGTGAAATATTAAACCAGGCAATGCCTTATATTGACTTCTTTTTACCAAGCATAGACGAAGCCAGAATGATTGCAGAAAAAGAAACAGTCGATGAAATGGCAGATGTGTTCTTTGAAAAAGGCGTAAAAACTGTTATCATAAAGTGTGGCTCAAAGGGCTGTTATGTAAAAGAAAGGAAAGAAGAAAACGGAACAATGATACCTGTTTTCAAAATAGATAATGTCGTGGATACCACGGGAGCTGGAGATAGCTTTTGCTCAGGTTTTCTTGCAGCATATGCGAGGAATAACAGTATTCTTGATTGTGCTAAATTCGGGAATGCGACAGGCGCACATTGTTGTATGGCAAAAGGCGCAACCGAAGGCATAAAGTCTTATGAAGAAATACAGAACTATATAGACAAAACAGAGATCATGGATTGATTTCAAAAATTCAACGAATACCTACAAATTCGATAATTACAAAAATATGAGTCCACTGAAAGAATGAAATGTGAACCGACCCTCAAAAGTTAGACTGAAAATCTAACGATTTGGAGGTCGGGTCAACGAGTTCTTTGGTGGACTCGTTTTTATATATTTGGGAATAGATAAAAAGCGGGAATCCAGATATCAAGTGAATTTAAGTAAAGAACAAAAGGTATATTAATAAAATTTATTTAAAATTAGAAAAATTGATGTATTGTTGTAATACCGCGGCTCTAAATTGACAATAACTCAAAATTCTTGTTTTTATGCGGTTTTACGGGTGTTAAGATAAGTTTATTTAAATTATGTTAAAGATGCATAATAAACACCTTATTCCGCTTTTAACCAAGGTGTCCGCAGTTCGAATCTGCGATGGATCACTAAAATACAAATAATTTCTCTTTCCCGTTCGTTTTTTAGTATATTCTATCTCCTTAAGATATGATTGTTTCTGATTGTTTTTCAAAAAAAGTATCCAATTTTGTCAATTTTTTGATTGATTAGTGTTTAAGTGTTGATTTATTTTGATAATAGTGTTATAATATGCGAATAGGAAAAAGTGAACACATAAATTAAAAAAAGGAGTAATGGTTATGGATATAAACAAAATTTTACTCGGCGTGGAATGTTCGTGCGGACGAACCCACCACTGTGATATTGAATCTGTATATATAGAGAGTGGAGCAATTTCAAGACTAAAAACGCTTTGTGAAAAGAAAGAGAATATTTTGATTGTTGCTGATGAAAATACATATTCTGCGGCAGGAGAAAAAGTTGAGAATGCTCTTAATTGCAAAGTTGTTAAAAAAGTTATTTTCGATGGTAAAACAGTTCTTATTCCTGATGAAAGAGCCATAGAAAGAGTAAGAGAGGATTTAGATGGTGTAGATTTGATTTTAGCCATAGGTTCCGGCGTTATACAGGATTTGTGTAAATATGTATCTTTTTTTGCACAAATACCTTATATGGTTGTCGCTACCGCACCATCAATGGACGGATATGCATCAGACGGGGCGGCAATGATTCTGAATGGAATGAAAGAAACGGTTAAAGCAGGTCTTCCGAGAGCAATCGTTGCAGATACAGATGTTTTGAAAAATGCACCTATGGAAATGATAAAAGCAGGCTATGGAGATATTATAGGAAAGTTTTCGGCACTTTGCGACTGGAAACTCAGCGAGACAGTGAATGGTGAATATTTCTGTCAGTATATTTATGATACGACATATCAAATGATAGAAAATACGCTGAATACGGCAAAGGGACTTTTAGAGCGGGACGAAGAGAGTATAAAAGCACTGATGGAAGCGCTTACAATCGTTGGAATTATGATGAGTTTTGCCGGATCATCAAGACCTGCGTCAGGTAGCGAGCATCACTTTTCGCATTTCTTTGAAATAGTGGGAATTGTTAATGATGAACCCTATTTTTCTCATGGTATTGATGTTGCTTATTCTACTGTTATAACAGCTGAAATAAAGGAAAAGGTGTTAAAATCAGAGTTTTCAGATGTTTTATACCGTCTCTCAAGAGAAGATTATACTGAAAAGATAAACCAAATATATAAATCTGTTGCAGACGGATGTATTGCACTTCAGGATAAAGTAGGCAACTATGATGCAGACAGGCTTGGCATATATAAGCAAAAAGAAGAGGAAATCAGAAAAATTTTGTCAGATACGCCAAGTGCAGAAGAAATTAAAAATATGCTTGATCTTGTAGGTCTTGATATAAAAGAATTTTATGATCTATATGGCACACAAAAAATCAACGATGCAATTCTATATGCGAAGGATTTAAAAGATAGATATACCGTCCTCTGGCTTGGTTATGACATGTTTGGAGAACTGTTAAATAAATAACAGCAAAATAAAGGTTGAGCTATTGTCGGATGATGAAATAATCGATACCACGAATGTGCATTTGTCAACAATTCACGGGGAAACAGAATATGTTGAGAAGGAAATGTGACAGGAACACATTCGTGGTATGGCAAAAGGCGCAACCGAGGGAATAACATCTTATGAAGAAATACAGACTTTTTTTCACACTCTATTAGTTTTTAGAACGAAAAGCCTTGGGTGTATAGCCTGTGTGTTTTTTGAAGCATGTTGAGAAGTAGTTCGAGTCTTTAAAACCACACATATTAGAAATTTCTTTTACACTTTTATTGGTTGTTCGTAAAAATTCTTTTGCTTTTTCAATTCGGTACAGTAATAAATATTCCCAAAATGTAAATTTTGTTTCTTTTTTAAATATACGCAGAAGCTGTGACGGAGTCATATAGAATGTTCGTGCGGCACTTTCAAGCGATATATTTTTAGCATAATTTTCAATTATAAAATCTATTACTTTGCTTGAGAAGAAATCAGTTCTGACTGATACAAGCATCTTATTGTTTTCACGAAGCAACATAGCAAAAAGCATTGTCACATTTGCTTTTATCACATCAACGGAAAATTCATCATTCAGACGATAATTTGCATTTATTTCCTTTAAAATTTTAAATACTGTTTCAAATTTTTCACCGCAACGATAAACAAATTGTTTTTTCAATATAAGAGAATACAGGTCTTGCGGTATCAAATCATTGGAAAGAGAACAGAGCATTCTTACATGGACATCTTCCGAGTCATAATATGTTCGGTGGATAGTGTGCTCAGGAACAATGATAAGGTCTCCTTTTGTTATATTATACACTTCATCATCTATCAGATATGTGCAAGCTCCTTCGGTCAGCAGATAAAGCTCACATTCCTCGTGAGAATGTTCTTTGGCCATAGCTTGCCCTATCATAGGAGGGGACATACCAATATCTAATTTCTTCAAATTTTTATTATCTGATGACATAAGAACCCCCATTTTTCAGTTGTAAATTTCATATCTTTAATATATTATAATCAATTTATTCAATAAAATCAAGTTTTTTCAAAAAAATCCCAATATTTTCAATTTTATCTTTAAAATATTTTACAAGCTATAAGTAAAAATGCTTAATAAAATGAAAAACTTTAAAATATTTTTATAAATCTTTAATATATGAACCAAATGGCAGATAAGTGTTGAAGCATTGATTTGCATATGATATAATTCAACCAAAATAGCAGATTAAATTTATAATCAGGAGTTGAATGTATGATGACAATAAAAAGAGTCTTTTTTATGGTGCTTGCATTTATGATGACTATGTTTTTGATTCAGACATCATTTGGAGCAGAGCAAATTGAAAAAAGTGTAAACCATAACTTTGACGCTGACGAAAGTGTTCCAAGGATTTTCAGTATGGTTGGTAAAGGTGGAGCGTTAAACATTGAAAATGATTTGTTGAAGATTACAACCAATGCCGGGGCTACCGAAACTTTTAAAATTGATATAAGCGACTGGAATGGAGCCTCAAGGAAAAAAGGGCTTTTAACATATTCATTTGATTATAAATCTGAAATTGATAATGTTACAACAAGTATTATGGTTGGAACAAACAGTACAAAATCAGGACATATGCTTGCGGCTTTAACTAAGACGAGATTGTTAGGTTATGATGGAGCTCAAACGCAGGCTGTTAATGAATGGCTCAGTGTTGGTGATACAAATAGTGCCCATCGAGTTGTACTACAATTTGATTTTGCACAGAAAATGTATACCTGTAGTATGGGCGGAAAAACTGTGAGCCACAGTTTTGATTATTTTGCTGATAAGACAGCAGATGAAAAGACTTACACCTGTGATGCGGCTGATAAGTTTATATTATATTTCAGAACATATTATAAAGATTCTGCTTACAATTACTACATAGATAATTTTAAGGCAGAATATACAGAACGGTATGTTCAGGAAAATGTAGAACGATGTGTGAATTTTATTAAGACAATAAATAATAACAGTACAATAGCGGAGTTTAAAAATGCGTTAATTGATGTATCAAATCTTGTCGGTTCGTACGGAGATTATAACACGAAGATAGTTGCAGAGGACAACGAGAAGGCTATAGCTGAAATACAGAAAATACTGAATGAAAATGGTCCATATGATGAGTCTGGGGATAAAATAGATGTTGTTATCCCTGAAATAATGGAAATTATCAAGAGCGAAATGCCTATGATTTCTGTTAACAAGGCAAATACATCTGCTGAAATTAAGTATTCGCTCTCATTGTATTCTGATAAATATTCAGTCGACATAAGTTTCACAGAGGAATATACGGATAATGAAAAGGCAATTTTTTACAATGCTATTTTAGATTACAAAAATAAAAACGGAGTATTTACATCAAATAATGATATTGCTGCTGCAATTTCAGAGGCGAAATTTACAGTTGACAGCTATGCTGCATTTGAAAAATACAAAACGGCAAATGCTCTGACTTTACCAAGTGTTTTTGAAGAATACAAAGATTTATTGGAAATAGATATGTCGTATATCGAAACCAAAAACCGAAATCAAACATTGTTTATATTAAAAACAATGACAGTAAATTCATATTCGGAAATACCTGAGATGCTTAAAAAAGCGTATGAAAAGGCAAAGGAGAACAGAGAAACCTTTTCAGATGCGTACGAATATAAGATAGACTATAACCGAGGACCAATAACAGAAAAAGAAACAACCGTTCTACCTAATGAACCATATTTTGTTGATATGACAAACCATATATGGGCGCAGGAGGCAGTTGATTATCTGTATAATAAAAATATAGTAAACGGGAAAAGCGAGCGGAACTTTGCACCATACGACAGCATAACACGAGAAGAATTTGTAAAATTGATTGTTACCGCCTTTGATATTCCGATGACAGATAAAGATACGAATTTGAAAGATGTAGATGCAAGTAAATGGTATGCCCCATATATAAGTGCTGCTTGTTCCAGCGGAATTGTTCAAGGAAACAGTGATGGAAACTTTGGCGTAGGAGAATATATAAGCCGTGAGGATGTTGCTGTAATTCTTTATCGTACAGCTAATGTTAAGGATATACCACTAATAGTCAAATCCGGAGCGGATTTTGGTGATATAAATGAAATTTCTGAATATGCAAGGAATCCGGTTAGTGTTTTGCGATGTAACGAAATTATAAACGGAGTGGGAGAAAATATTTTCGGACCAAAGCTTAACACGAGCAGAGCGGAAGCGGCGGTATTGATTTACAAGCTTTTGGGTGTTTAACGCTAATAATTTGGAGGATAAAAATGAGAATTAAGAACTTTTTGTTGTTAATACTGATAGTTTCGATTATTATGTCCAGTATTGCAGGGATAACTGCAACGGCGGCATGGGTTACAGGCGAAAATCTCGCACCGCAGGCTAAGCTTTCCTCGTATCCTACGGGTGGTGATGTTGGTGAACCCTCTTCCGTTGTGGACGGAATTATCGGAACAGGCGTTGGCGGTGTGACTGCAAGATGGTATGCATATTCATCTACGAGTATAAATGTCTTAAATGCATATATTGAATTTGAATTTCCGATGGAGGTTACTCTGGGCGGAGCAAAGATTATTTCGGGACAAACGAATACAAGTACATCAGCATCTGATGTTTTGGAGGATTTTGCAATTCAGTATTATGACGGAAAAAACTGGATAGATTCAACGGAGATAATGGGTAATACGCTTATGACATTATCTGTTCGTTTCCCCAAAATGGTGAAGGCAAAAAAATTCAGAATTTCAAGCAGACAAAGTAAAGCTTTCAGAATACGAGAACTTGAATTATATGAGGCGGTAGACACAGGGAATAATATGGTAAGAGTGCCCGAAATAGACGGGACAAAATACCGTGTTCCTTATGAGGCGTTGGCAAATCTTGGCGTTGTTGATTCTTTAAACGGCTTTGACCCTGAATCAATAGTTACCAAAGAGGAATTTATACACTATGTTTTAAATCTCAGTAATAATTTAAGCTTTGATGTAAAGGACTATAAAAGTTCATATAAAGATGTCGAAAAATCAAAATACAGAGATGAAATAGTATATGCAGAGTTATTGGGTTATATAGGCAAGGATGGAACGGATAAGTTTTATCCTAAAAAGGAAATAACCTATACCGAGGCAGTCCAGATATTATTGAGTATGGGCGGATATGATTTCTTTGCAGAAGAAAAAGGCGGATATCCAATGGGGTATGTATACTATGCCTCAAAAATAGGTCTTGATAATCGTGTAGAGCCATTAAAAAATGATTATATAACTTTCGGAGAAGTTGTTATGCTTTTGTATAACGCTATGTCAATGCCTGTATACGAATGCACAGTTGAGGATACAAATGCTACTGCCACAGAACGGACATTCATAGAATACTTCAGAAATATACATCATATATCAGGAATTTTGTATCAGACCGACAGATTTGGAATACCAGGTATAGCCCCGACAGACCAAGTGAAAATTGGTGACAGATACTTTAATATTGGTGAGGCAGATGCAAAAGATTATGTTGGATATCATATAGAGGCATGGTATGTAGAAAGCGGCAGGGAGGATACATTGGTGTATATTTCTCCAACAAACAGAAACAGAATTTATAATTTGGATAAAGCGGACATTGGAACAAATTCTGATTTTTCTACTTTGTATTATTACACCGAAGATGGTAAAGAGAGAACATTGAAAATTGAATATAATGCGTATGTTTTCTTAAATAGTGAACTTGGTACAGCCTATACATATGATTTATTCAACGGTAACGGAAGCGTGCAACTGATTGATAATGACAATGACGGAAGTATTGATGTTATATTTATAAACTCAGTAAGATATGTGATGGTCGCCTCAATCAGTAATAGCGTGATATATGATAAGCTTGGCGGAAAAAGTATTGATACAAACAATATTGAAGAGTTGATTATTATAAAGAACGGGTTCAGATGTTTGCTCAGAGACCTCAAGGAGAACGATATTCTGGCAGTGTTTGAGGATAAAGGCAGAAACAGTCTTACAATTTATGCAAATGATGAGGTTGTTACAGGAACAGTAACGGCGATAAAGAACAAGGATAATCTTATTGAAATTGACGAGAAACAATATCAGTATATAGAAGAGATAAAAAAAGATTTTGAAATAGGAATGATGGCGGATTTCCATATGGACCATAATGGGTTAATTGTTTATGTCGGTGATAAGATAAAAGCAGGACTCCAATATGGCTTGATGTTAGGTCTTGCCGGTGACAAATGGAATGTCAGAACAAAGATTATGGATACAAATGGTAAAATAACCGAATTTGACCTTTCGGATAAGATTATTCATAACGATACACCGGAAAAAGCGACAGACCTTGTTGAAAGTGAAATGCTTTTTGGTTCAGACGGTAATTTTTATACACAGGTTGTTAAGTATCAGATAGGAACAGATGGTAAGCTTAAAAGGTTATATACTGCAGGAGTAAATGCACCTGATTCAAAATCAGAACCTGAATTACTGGAAGAAACTCAAAACAGTATTGTCAGATATAAGGATTCCACACAGTACTATTATTCCAAGCCAATCCTGACAGAGTATAGCCTCGGAAGGACTATGATAATTTCTCCTGAAACAATAATATTTAATTGCCCAACAGAGGTTGAGTCGGAGGAAGAATATTCGGTGAGCATCGGTGTTAATAACCTGACCGCAGGAGAATGGATTGGAACTGTTTCAACTTACGATTTAGCATATAATAACATTCCGGCTGTGTTGCTCTACAAAAAGGACACTAACAAGATGAAGATTGGGGCAGGTGCAAGATTATCCGTTATAACGGGAAAAGAAGAAGTGTACGACGAAACAACAGGCGATTTAAGGCTTGCTCTTAATATGTATACTAACGGGATAGAAGAAACTGTTATAATGAGCGATAAATGTAAGTATGACCCATCTACAAGTACAGCTGAATTTCTGTCAAGCTTTGGTGGGAATTATAATAAAACGGATTTAACCACATTGGAAACAGGTGACATAATTCAGTATGGAATAGAGAATGGTGAAATAAGAGTAATCAGAATTCTTGCGAAAGCCAGTGATTTGAAAAAGCTGAAAGCAGAGAATAGAGGCGAAAAAATACAGACAACGGGTGGTACAGCTGCAACATATCTGCCTGCGATTGACACGGCTTTTGGCAGTGCTTATTGTAATGAAGCGGAAACTTTTGTTGTGGAAGCTGAAGGGGTCAGATATACATACAACTGCCCTGATACCGTCATTGTATATATCCTTGATACAAAAAAAGGCGAGGTTAGAAAAGGAACGCTCAATGATTTGGTCTATGCCAGAAATTCATCAGGTGAATCACAGGTGTTCACTCGTGCGAATGCAAAGAAAATGCAAGAGATAATGATTGTTGAGTAAACTTATTTGATAGAAAGAGGTGGATATTCAATGAAAAAAAGACGAGTGATGACGCTTTTGCTTGCAGTGTTTATGCTCATTTCTATTGCGGTAAATGCCAAAGAGGTAAAAATAACTGCAGGCTATGCTGCGTATAATCTTGAGGATAATCTGTTTTTTGGTCTGACAGAAGAAGATATTTTTATCTCAACAGGCGTGTTTGATGAATCAACAGTGCATGGAGCAACGCGTGAGATTTTGATTGACGGTGGACTCGGTCAGTCCACACCGACAGGTGGAAGATGGCTTGTTTATGACAACCAGGCACAGGGGGCTCATATTATTGTTAATATGGGAGCATACAAAACATTTGACAAATTTATGATGGCAACAGGTTTGGGTGAGGGAGTCTACCGAGAAACTAACTATAACCTTTATGACTTTAAAATGTATTATTGGGACGACTATAAATGGATAGAAATCCCAATACCCCTTGACACTGATACTGATGAACCTATTGTAAAAGTTGATTTTGAGCCTGTCACATCATGTAAATTCAAATTGGTATCAAATCAAAGTACTGCATTCAGAGTTCAGGAAATAGCTCTTTTTGCACCAGAGGTTGAGCCTGAATTTGATACATATAAGGTGTCGTCAAAAGCACCTGAAACTTATGACGAAATCACAATAAGCGGAAGAAATTATGAATATGATGAATTTATTCCCAAAAGAACCTACAAAAGAGAAGATAACAAGATAATATGCAGACCTGATATGTGCACAACATTTATCTCTTCAAAAGAGGTAGAAAATATCTTCTCTGCGACTACGGTGCATAATAACCAGGATGCGTCTGTTGAGTTTAACTTTAATGGGAAAACAGTAAACTTTAAGGCGGACAGAAAAAGCTACATAAAAGACGGCAGGGAAGTTGCTATGAATGTTGCCCCGTATATGGAGGGAACAATAGTGTTTATCCCTATTCGTGACCTTATACATTCTTTTGATTATTATATGTCCTGGAACGATGAAACGGGTGAAATAGGAATATATGACCCGAAGGATATGCTTTTGCCGACAGAGCGTGATTTGGACTATATGCCTGAAAATGGCGTGTATTCCCCATATAAGGTGGAAATCAATGGAGTAGAGCAAACGGTCTGGGGAGCTTGTAATAATGACTTTGTTCATTATGTGTGTGACAGCATAGATGAAGATAATATAGTGGTTAAGGTAACTTATGATAAGCCGATTGAAACTGCTGAAATTCTGCCAACAAGCAGAGGTCTTAAAGGCACTATTGACGGTAATACATTCACCTTTACAGCAAAGTGTAATGACTATCTGGATGTAGAGATAAACGGTGATTACAGACGCCCGTTATTTGTATTTCTTAAAGAACCAATAGCTAAGCCTGATGCAAGTTGCGGGAATGTCATAATTTTAGATAAAGATGATGTTTATGAGTTCACAAGGCTGGAACTGCCTGATGATACAACATTGTATCTCGGGGATAATGTTGTGCTTCTTTCAAATATCATAATGCACAATGTGAAAAATGTCAAAATAATCGGAAACGGCATGATTTTATCTCCGTATGGTGCTAATACTTTTGAGTTTTTTATTTCTGATAATATTCGACTGGAAGGTCCGATTTTGCCGTCATATAACGGCTGGAAACTACCGATTTACGGATGTACTGATGTAACGATAAAGAATGTTATAGAATTTTCAACTGCTGTCGGTGGCGACGGTATGGATTTGTTCGGAGCGAAAAATCTAACAGTTGACCATATGTTTACAAAGCTGAGAGATGATGCGATTGCGGTTAAAAGCGGTATAAAGTCAGCTTATCAGTTACCAGGTGTTGACTTTGAAAAGTATAAATATAATGAAAATATAAATGTCAGCAACTGCACCTATATTTGTATGAGAACAGGGAACCCGCTTGAGATTGGATTTGAATTAAACGGTCTTGGCAAAGTTTCAAATGTTAAGTACAGCAATATTGACATTATACGAAAAGGAACTGACGAAAGAGAGCCAAACTGGCGAGGCGGACTAACAATACATCATTCGGGTTCAGCAGATATTGAAAATGTAACCTATGAAGATGTCCGTGTTGAAAGTTCGGACGAAGGTTTTCTGTGTTTGGGATATTTCTTTGTTCAGACATATCTGTGGGACGGGCTTGTGCCACGCAGTGATATAACAATTAAAAATATCACATATAAGAATGTATCGTATAATGGTGAGGCACCTGCACCAAGCTATTTCTTCAATGTTATGCGAAAGAGCGATAGTGCTGAAAATGGCGGAAGAAGCGGTTGGGGAATTAAACTTGATGAAACAAACCCAGACTACATTCTAAATGTTGAAAATATTGTTTTTGACAATGTAACATATCAGGGCAAACATGTTGATTCATTGGAAACTGCAAAAGAGTGTAACTTTTATATCGACCCTGGTGTTGATGTGAAATTTAAATAAAATTTAAAATAAATAAAGAGGTGTTTTTTATGAAAAAAATGAAGAAAGTTTTGTCGGGGATTCTTGTATGTATGATGATGCTTACACTTTTATGTATCCCGACGGCCTTTGCAACAGAACAAAATGCTGATCAAAGTGTAATCTATGAATTTGATGCAGAGACAAACCTTCCGAGTGTTTTCTCCCATATGGGTGGAGCTAATGCAGGTGCAATTGCGATGGGAAATGGAGTGCTCAAGGTAACTTCAAAAGCCAGTCAAACAGCATGGTTAAGAATTAATATAAGTGATTGGATGGGTGCCTCAAGAAAAAAGGGGATTTTAACATATTCTTTTGATTATAAGGCAGAGGTTGCTGATGTTACAACTCATATTATGGTGGGCTCGACCAGTAGTGGTTCAGGACACTATCTGGCAGGTTTGCAACAAAATCGACTCTTGGGATATAACGGAACAACGGGCAAAGACTCGACAGAATGGAAAGAGCTTAGCAGTACAGAAAATCCGCGTAGAGTAATGCTTATATTTAACTATTTAAATGAAACATTTTCATGTAGCATGGGTGGAAAGACAGTAAGCCATCCGTTTAGTTACTACGCAGATAAGACTGCAAATGAACAGACTTATACCTTTGAGGATGCTGACAAGTTTGTTTTATATTTCAGAACAGCTCCATCTGCTGACTACAACTACTACATAGATAATTTTAAGGCTGAATATACCGAAAATCTAACTTATGACTTTTATAAACTCACCGAAGTGCCGAAAATTTTCAGTATGATGGGTATAGGCGGAGCGGTAAATGTTGTAGGTGATGCACTTAATGTAACGACAAATGCCGGAGCGACCGAGAGCTTAAAGGTTGATATAAGTGATTTCGCCGTGGAATCTGATAAAAAAGGAATTTTAACATATTCTTTTGATTATAAGGCAGATACTGCGGATGTTACAACTCATATTATGGTAGGTACAAACAGTGTACTTACAGGACATGTTCTGGCAGGCTTGCAACAAAATCGACTGTCTGGACATAACGGAACAACAGATTCGGCATCGACAGAATGGAAAGAGCTTAGTAGTACAGAAAGTCCGCGTAGAGTAGTGGTGACATTTAACTTTTTAACTGAAACATTTTCATGCAGTATGGGAGGAAAGACAGTAAACTATCCGTTTAGTTACTACGCAGATAAAATCAATGAAAATAAGACTTACACATTCGATGATGCCGATAAGTATGTTTTGTATTTCAGAACATGGTGTAAAAATGGATACAGCTACAACATTGATAATTTTAAGGTTGAATATACCGAACCTGCCGAAAAATTTACGGTAAAGGAATTTGCTTTTGATAATGCAGTTGTTACTGCAGGGGCTACCTCAACCTTGAATTATAATGTGGTTAATAATCACAGAGGTAACGATAAAGTGTTATTGGTTTCGGGTGTTTTTGAAGACAATTTGTTGTTGAATTGTCAAACAAGAATTTTGGAATTTACAGCATCAAATTATGTTGCTGATGGTTCGTTGAGCGTAAATATTCCTGCTGATGCAGATATTAGTAAGTTGAGGGTTAAGGCTTTCCTTTGGGAAAATGAAACTTATAAACCGATAATACCTTCTGCATATGAATCTGCAAATGTTAATCCGACGGTGCATATATTAGGTGATTCCATTTATGCGGATTATACGGATGAGAGATATATACAAAATGCACCTGATTACGGTATTGGTCAGGCTTTAGAAGAAACAGGAATTAAAGTCAACAATAAGGCTATTCCAGGGGCAAGCACAAATGCATGGGAAGGAAATATGGACAGTGTTTTAACTGAAATAGAAAAAGGCGATTATATTTTGATTTCATTCTGTCATAATGACCAGAAGGTGGTGGATATGGATATAGAAACATATAAAGCTAATATCTTAAAAATTGCAAATGCTGTTAAAGGAAAAGGCGGTATTCCTGTTTTCATCACATCAATACCAAGATATTTATGGGATAATGGTGAGTTGAAAACAACACACACAACAGAAAAAGGAAATTATATTCAAACAATGATAGACGCAGGTGCTGAAAACGGTATTCCTGTTATAAATCTTAATGCACATTTAAGAGAACTTTACACTGCAGAGGGAACAAACACTACATCATACATAGATTTTTATTCTCAGGCTGAGGGTGAAAGTTTGGACACAACACATCTTTCCGAGAAGGGTGCATTCTATTGTGCAAACTGGCTTATCAGTCAGTTTGAAGCTATGGGATTTCCGTTTGTTTAATGTGGTATTTGAACTTTATAATATAAAAACTGAAACGAATTAGGACGGAGAAAAAATGAGTATAGACGAAAATGATGTAACCGCAAAGCAGGAATTTTTCCCTGACGGAACTTTGATTGATGCCTGGTTTTATCAAACACAGCTCCCTGACCTGAACATGATGGGGAAACAGTATATTTTGACAGATTACATTAAAGAAAATGAAAACAAAAAATATACTGATGAAATACAGTCATTGATTGACCATATTGCTCAGAGTGGCGGTGGTACTCTTGTTATACCGGAAGGAAAGTTTTGTACAGGTGCAATTTTCTTTAAACAAGGAGTAAATCTTTATATTGCAAAAGGCGGAATACTTATGGGAAGCGATGATATTGCCGATTACCCCATATGTGACACCAGAATAGAGGGAGAAAGTTGCAAATATTTTTCGGCTCTTATAAATGCCGATGGAATAGATGGATTTACAATGTTCGGTGAAGGAACAATCGATGGAAATGGAGAAAAAGCCTGGGAGGCATTTTGGCGAAGAAAAAAATGGAATCCGCAGTGCACAAACAAGGATGAACAAAGGCCCAGATTAGTTTATTTGTCGAATTGTAAGAATGTAACAGTTGCGGGACTCACTCTGCAAAATTCACATTTCTGGACTAACCATTTATACAAGTGTAAGTATGTAAAATACATAGGTTGTCGAATTACTTCGCCTGCAGAACCTGTTCCTTCACCGAGTACTGACGGAATAGATATAGATGTATGCGAAGATGTATTGATTAAGAACTGCTATTTTTCAGTAAATGATGATTCGGTGGTTTTAAAAGGCGGAAAGGGTCCGGATGCAGATTTATCGCCTGAAAATGGTCCGAATGAAAGGATTATAGTTGAGGATTGTGAATATGGCTATTGTCACGCAGGCATAACCTGTGGCTCCGAGGCGATACATAATAGGAATATTCTTGTCCGTAGGTGTAAACTTAACGATATTGAGAATTTTTTTGTCTTGAAGATGCGTCCGGATACTCCGCAGAATTATGAGTATATAAAAATTGAGGAAATCAATGGAAGTGTATTAAATGGGTTTATAAATATAAATCCATGGACACAGTTCTATGATTTGAAGGGACATAAGAATATTCCGATATCTTATGCGGATAATATAATTATTAAAGACTGTGAAATTTTGTGCGATACATATTTAAGAGTGCAAAATTGTCCTGAACAATATAAGTTGTCAAATTTTATTTTTGAAAATTTACGAATAACTGCAGGGAAATACGGCAGTTCAGAAAATCAGATTGAAAATGCAGAAATAAAAGATGTATATGTTAAGGTTGAGTGATTTTTAGGCTATTCCAGAATAAGATAGACACCAAAAGCTTTTAAAAACTAGACCAAAACGGCAAGGAAAACTTGAGGTTTACCTTGCCGTTTTTTCTTTTGAAATAAAATCAGAGTTTCTTTTCCGCGGCTGTGATTGTGTTTTGCATAAGCATAGAAATTGTCATAGGTCCAACACCGCCGGGAACAGGAGTGATTGCTCCCGCAATTTTTGAAACCTCGGCATAGTCGACATCTCCGCAGAGTGTGCCGTCTTCAAGACGATTCATCCCAACATCAATAACAACTGCACCCTCTTTAACCATATCAGCAGTAACAAAATTTGCTCTGCCGACAGCAGCAACCAGAATGTCTGCCTCTTTTGTTATTTCTTTAAGATTTTTTGTTTTGGAATGGCAAGTCGTAACAGTTCCGTTCTGGTGGAGCAGAAGCATTGACATTGGCTTGCCGACAATATTGCTTCTTCCGATAACAACACAGTTCTTCCCCTCAACCTCGCAACCGCTTTCCTTAATCATTTCCATAATTCCAGCAGGAGTGCAAGGCACGAAATCAAAGTCACCAATCATAATTTTTCCAACATTAACAGGGTGGAAAGCATCGACATCCTTTTCTGGATTTATAGTGTTTATAACAGCCTTTTCGTCAAGTCCTTTCGGGAGAGGGAGCTGAACTAATATTCCGTGAATTTTGTCATCATTGTTGAGTTTTTCAATAAGAGCCACAAGCTCATCCTGAGTGATTTCGGCAGGAAGAGCGTATTTTTCTGAATACATATTAAGCTCGTTACACATAGCCTCTTTTCTGCCCACATAAACTTTTGAAGCAGGGTCATCGCCCACGATGATAACCGCCAGACCCGGAGTGTTTCCCTTTTCCGAAAGAGCCTTTACTCTTTCTGCCAGTTTCGCTTTTACTTTTGCGGATATTTCCTTTCCGCTGAGAATTGTTGCCATTTTTATAATCTCCTTTCGGCTTTATGAGGCAATGGGAATCGTAACCGATAAGGTCCTCCCGACCTGCCTTAATAAGTGCTTTTTTAACTGTTTCATAGTTTTCGGGATTGCGGTATTGAAGCAATGCCCTTTGCATTTGTTTTTCCTCGTGTGTTTTTGGAACATACACTTTTTTCATAGTCATCGGGTCAATTTCCGTGTAGTACATACAAGTTGAAATACTGCCGGGCGTCGGATAAAAATCCTGAACCTGGTCAGGTTGCATATTCTTATCACGAAGAAATTCCGCTAAAACAATCGCATCTTTAAGTGTGCTCCCGGGATGGGAGGACATAAGATAAGGAACTGCGTATTGCTTAATTTTAAGCTGTTCATTTATTTTATCAAACTTCCTTATAAATTTGTCATAAACGGCACGGGATGGTTTTCCCATATATTTAAGAACGGCGTCTGAAATATGCTCAGGTGCAATCCTGAGCTGACCGCTTATATGGTGTTTACAAAGCTCATAGAAAAACTCGTCATCTTTGTCTGCAAGAAGATAATCATATCTTATGCCTGACCTAATGAAAACCTTCTTGACCTTTGGAAGTTTACGAAGCTTTCTGAGAAGATTGAGATAGTCTCTGTGAGAAACTTCCATATTCTTGCAGGGTGACGGATAAAGACATCTTTTGTCGGGGCAAACTCCGTGTTTTAACTGCTTTTCACAGGACGCACTGCGGAAGTTTGCAGTAGGTCCGCCAACATCGTGAATATATCCTTTAAAATCAGGAAGAGTCGTTAAGTCCTTAGCCTCGCGGATAAGTGAATCGTGACTTCTTGAAGTAACTGTTCTGCCTTGATGCATAGACAAGGCACAGAAATTACAATTTCCGAAACAACCTCTGCAGGATGTCAGGCTGAATTTTATTTCTGATATTGCAGGAACACCGCCATATTTTTCATACATAGGGTGATAGGTGTTCTCAAAAGGCAGTTCATAAACCGCATCAAGTTCCTCGGTTGAAAGAGGAGGAGAGGGTGGATTCTGAACAACATATTTCTTACTGTCTTTCTGAATAAGAATTTTCCCTCTGATTGAATCCTGTTCCCGTTGGATTAAGGCAGTCGCTTTTGCATATGCCTCTTTGCTTGTTGAAACTTCGTCGAATGACGGCAAGATAACTGCATTGTCGGGAAGATTGCTTTCTGTTTCTTCAAAAACAGTTCCTGCTATGTGTTTTATGTCTTTGATGTTTGCACCGCAGTTTAATAAATCCGCGATTTCCACAATCTGATGCTCGCCCATTCCGTAAATCAAAAGGTCGGCTCCGCTGTCGGTCAGTATGTTTCGTCTGACTTTATCGGACCAGTAGTCATAATGTGCAAAACGGCGTAGACTTGCCTCAATTCCGCCAATAATAAGAGGAATTTTCTTTCCAAATGCCTGACGAAGCTTGTTACAGTATACAATGGTTGCTCTGTCAGGACGAAGCCCTGCTTTTCCGCCGGGGGAATAAAAATCCTGACTCCGTCTTTTCTTTGCGGCAGTATAGTGATTAACCATTGAGTCAATATTTCCGGCACAAACCAAAAATCCAAGCCGAGGCTCACCAAGAACACAGAAAGCATCGGTATTATTCCAATCAGGTTGCGGAATTATTCCAACAGAATAACCGTTATTTTCAAGTACCCGTGAAATGACAGCGTGTGCGAATGAGCTGTGGTCAATATATGCGTCTCCTGACACGACAATAAAATCAAGCTGAGATATGCCTGATTTTTTCATATCGGATTTATTAACGGGTAAAAACATACAATCATTCCTTGTTTGAAATCAATTAAATATATAATACCATTAAAATTGTTAAAATTCAAGGAAAATAAGGAAATTTCCTTGACTTTAGATAAAAAAAGTTGTATTATATTGTTAGTTTTATAACAAATGACATTGGAGGTAAGTTATGAAAGCGATAGTAACAGTTATGGGAATTGACAGAAAGGGTATTATTGCAAGAGTCAGTGCTTGCTTATCTGAAAATAATATAAATATTCTTGATATTAACCAGACAATTATGCAGGATTTGTTTACAATGGTTATGTCTGTTGATATGAGTGATGCAGAGAATAATTTTGCACAGGTGTCTTCAGCTCTTTCTGCAATAGGCGAAGAGCTTGGACTTGAAATCAGAATTCAGCACGAGGAAATTTTCAGAAGTATGCATAGAATTTAATTAGCATATATAATGAATGTTTGCTTTGATTCTGTTAGGAGGACATTATGATAAATACAAATGAAATTCTTGAAACTATAAAAATGATTAAGGATGAGCACCTTGACATAAGAACTATAACAATGGGGATTTCTCTCCTTGATTGTGTTGACTCATCTGCGGAAAAATCTTGCACAAAGATTTATGACAAGATTACAAGATATGCGGAAAACCTTGTTAAAACAGGTAATGATATCGGTGATGAACTTGGTATTCCGATTATAAATAAGAGAATATCGGTAACTCCGATTGCTATGGTTGCAGGGGCAAGCGATGCGAAGGATTATGTATGTTTTGCAAAGGCTCTTGACCGTGCGGCAGATGCAACAGGCGTAAACTTTATCGGTGGGTTTTCTGCTCTTGTTCATAAAGGTTTCTCAAAGGGCGATGAAATTCTTATAAATTCCATCCCTGAAGCTTTAGCGTCAACGGAAAAGGTTTGCTCCTCGGTTGGAGTTGCAACAACTAAAGCCGGTATAAATATGGATGCTGTTAAGAGAGTTGGACAGGTTATTAAAAAGGCGGCAGAACTTACTGCAGACAGAGATTCTTTTGGATGTGCAAAGTTTGTTGTTTTTGCAAATGCCGTTGAAGATAACCCGTTTATGGCAGGTGCTTTTCACGGTGTTGGTGAGGGCGACAGTGTTATAAATGTTGGCGTAAGCGGTCCAGGCGTTGTTAAGAGTGCCCTTGAAATGGTTAAAGGAGCTGATTTCGGCGTTGTTGCAAATACTATAAAGAAAACAGCGTTTAAAATTACAAGAATGGGACAGCTTGTTGCTCAGGAAGCATCAAAAAGGCTTGGCGTTCCGTTCGGTATCGTGGATTTATCCCTTGCTCCAACTCCTGAAATCGGGGATAGTGTTGCATATATCCTTGAAGAAATGGGACTTGAAAAGTGTGGAACTCATGGAACAACTGCGGCTCTGGCTCTTTTAAATGATGCGGTTAAAAAAGGCGGAATTATGGCGTCAGGTTATGTTGGCGGTCTTAGTGGTGCGTTTATCCCTGTTAGCGAAGATGCAGGAATGATTGCGGCGGCTAAATGCGGTGCTTTGACACTTGATAAGCTTGAGGCAATGACCTGTGTTTGCTCCGTTGGTCTTGATATGATAGCAATTCCGGGCGATACATCCGCTGAAACGATTTCTGCAATAATTGCCGACGAAATGGCGATTGGTATGATAAATCAGAAAACAACTGCGGTAAGAATTATACCTGCGGTTGGTAAAAAGGTTGGCGAAACTGTTGAATTTGGCGGACTTCTGGGCGAAGCTCCAATTATGCCTGTTCACGAATTCTCAAGTGCAGAATTTATTAACAGAGGCGGAAGAATTCCGGCTCCAATCCATAGCCTTAAGAACTAAAATGAAAATTGAAATGGTGTGGTCATTCCGCACCATTTTTTATTGGAACTAATTATTATAAATCTGTGAAAATCCACCTTTTTCTTTGAAATTCTGTGTTTTTGTGATTTTTTTTGTAAAAACTATTGACTTTGCTTTTGAATTATTGTAAAATAATAATGTAGTTTTATAATTCGGGGGTGGAGTATGCTTAAATTGGTTGTGAGCGACCTTGACGGAACGCTTATAAATGGGCATAATTTTCTGCCTGATAATGTCATTGAAATGATTAAAACCCTCAGGAAAAACGGTATTTTCTTTGCCGTCGCAAGCGGAAGAAAAGTCTGTGAACTTGGGAAAATCTTTGAAAAAGTCAGAAATGATGTGATTTTTGTTGCCTGTGACGGAACTTTTATTATGTATAATAAGGAAGGTTTGCATAAAGAGGTTATTGATAAGAGAATAATTGAAAATTCCTTTGTGAAATTCGGAGCAGAAGCTGAATATATTTCCGACTCTGTTGGAGACACAGTTAAAATTGTCGTGAGTAAAGCGAATATTACGCCTCGTGTCGAGGAGTATATAAGGATTAACAGGGATTTAAGCTGTGTTTATGAAGATGATGACATAAAGGAATATGTCAGATTCGGAAAAAATAAAGGGACAGCTCTTAAGGAACTGATGAGAATTCTTAAAATTGACAAAAATGATGTTGTTGCTTTTGGTGATAATATAAATGATATTGAAATGCTTAAGCTTATTCCGAAAAGCTATGCTATGGAAAGCGGAAAACCGCAGATAAAACGAATTTGTAAATATACCACGGCGGATGTATGCCAAAGTGTTTACCGTATACTTGAAAATCAAGGAGGATATCTAAATGGGAAAGTATAAAATTTATGACTGCAAGAGAACTGCGCGTATTGAAAGACTTATTGATGCACTCTTTAATAATATGCCTGAGATTGAATCAGCAAGAGCTGTGCTTCTGACAGAATCTTATAAGCAAACTGAGGCTGAGCCTATAGTTATGAGAAGAGCAAAGGCTTTTGCGCACATTCTTAAGAATATCCCGATTGTTATCAGACCTGATGAACTTGTTGTCGGAAGCCCGACAAAGACTTCAAGAAGTTGTCATACATTCCCTGAATATTCTTTCCAGTGGCTTGAAGATGAGTTTGAAACTCTTGCAACAAGGTCCGCTGACCCGTTCTATATTTCGGAAGAAACAAAGAAAGCTTTGGCGGAAGTACATAAATACTGGAGAGGAAAAACAACAAGTGAACTTGCAACATCCTGTATGGATGACGGTGCATTGCTTGCGATTGAGCATAATGTGTTCACACCGGGTAACTATTTCTATAACGGGGTTGGGCATATAAGTGTTAAATATAACGAAGTTCTGGAAATCGGTTACGAAGGAATAATCGAAAAAGCAAAAGCTGAACTTGAAAAATGCAAAATCTCCGACGGAGACTATATTGAAAGAGCCACATTCTTAAAAGCGGTTATTATAAGCTGTGAAGCGGCGATTGAGTATGCGGAGAGATATGCAGAACTTGCCAAAGCGGAAGCGGAAAAGGAAACAGATAGTACCCGTCGCCGTGAACTTGAGATTATTGCGCAGAACTGTGCCCGTGTTCCTGCTAAAGGTGCAAGAACATTCTATGAAGCTTGTCAGTCCTTCTGGTTTGTTCAGATGCTGATTCAGCTTGAGGGTAGCGGACACTCGGTTTCTCCGGGGCGTTTTGACCAATATATGTATCCTTATTATAAAGCGGATATGGAAAGCGGAAGAATTACTCCTGACTTTGCTCAGGAACTTATTGACTGTATCTGGGTTAAGCTTAATGATTCAAGTAAGGTTCGTGACCTTGCATCTGCAGAAGGTTTTGCAGGCTACAGCCTTTTCCAGAATCTTATTGCAGGCGGTCAGACCCCTGAGGGGCTTGATGCAACAAATGACTTGTCATTTATGACAATTCAGGCAACAATGCATGTCTTATTACCGCAACCGTCATTCTCTGTAAGAGTGTGGAACGGAACCCCGCACGAATTCTTGATTAAAGCGGCAGAGCTTACAAGAACAGGCGTTGGTCTCCCGGCTTATTATAATGATGAAGTTATTATCCCTGCTCTTATAAACAGAGGCTTGACACTTGCTGAGGCGAGAAATTACTGTATTATCGGTTGTGTTGAACCGCAGACTCCGGGAAGAACAGACGGTTGGCACGATGCGGCATTCTTTAATATGTGCCGTCCACTCGAACTTGTTTTCTCAAACGGTGTTGATAAGGGTGTCCAGATTGGTCCGAAAACGGGCGATGTTACTAAAATGAAAACCTTTGAGGAATTCTATGACGCATATAAAACTCAGACGAGTTTTATGATAGAGCTTATGGTTAATGCGGATAATGCGATAGATATTGCTCACGCAAAGCGTTGTCCACTTCCGTATCTTTCAAGTATGGTTGACGACTGTATCAAAAACGGAAAGAGTGTTCAGGAGGGCGGTGCCGTTCATAACTTTACAGGTCCTCAGGGATTTGGTGTTGCTAATATGGCTGATGCACTCTATGCGGTTAGAAAGCTTGTATTTGACGAAAAGAAAATAACAATGGCTGAACTTAAAGATGCCCTTGAAGCTAATTTTGGTAAAGGTAACGACAATGCAGAGGAACTTACAGTTCAGATTGTTAAGGAACTTGAAAAAGCAGGCGTTAAGATTACAGAAGATAAGATTGCTGAAATTTACAGCAGTGTAAAGAATGAAACTGCGAATGCGGATAATTCAAGAGCTGCTGAAATTAAAAAGATGATTGACGAAATTCCGAAGTTCGGAAACGATATTGAGGATGTTGATAGTTTCGCCAGAGATGTTGCCTATACATATACCAAACCTCTTGAAAAATATACAAATCCGAGAGGCGGAAAGTATCAGGCAGGTCTTTATCCTGTTTCGGCAAATGTTCCGCTGGGTGCTCAGACTGGTGCAACTCCTGACGGAAGATATGCAAAAACTCCTGTTGCGGACGGTGTTTCTCCGTCGGCAGGGAAGGATGTCAACGGACCGACAGCGTCAGCAAACTCTGTTTCAAGACTTGACCACTTTATCGCATCAAACGGAACACTGTTTAATATGAAGTTCCACCCGACTGCACTTGCAGGTCGTGAAGGCTTAGAGAGTTTTGTTTCCCTCATAAGAGGATATTTTGACCAGAAGGGAAGCCATGTTCAGTTTAATGTTGTCAGCCGTGAAACCCTTAAGGATGCACAGAAAAATCCTGAAAAATATAAGAGTCTTGTTGTTCGTGTTGCAGGTTACAGTGCACTCTTTACAACTCTTTCAAAATCACTTCAGGATGATATTATTAACAGAACAGAGCAAATGAACTTCTGATTTGGAGGACATAAATGAGTAATTTCAAGGATGTTTCGGGACGGATATTCAATATCCAGAAATTTTCGGTCCACGACGGACCGGGAATAAGAACCATTGTGTTTTTAAAAGGTTGCTTTTTAAGATGTAAATGGTGTTGTAACCCCGAGTCACAAGAATATAAAATTCAGACAATGATAACAAACGGCGAGGAAAAAACTGTTGGACAGGATATAACCGTCGGTGAAGTCATTGATAAAATAAAGAAAGATATGCCTTATTACAGAAGAAGTGGCGGTGGGATTACCCTTTCGGGCGGAGAATGTCTGTGTCAGATAAGATTTGCTGAAGCACTTCTTCGGGAAAGTAAGGAAAACGGTATAAATACTGCGATTGAAACCACGGGTTTTGCTGAATACGAGGTTATCGAAAAGATTCTGCCGTATGTCGATACCGTTCTTATGGATATAAAGCATATAAACTCCGATAAGCATAAGGAGTTTACTTCTCAGCCTAACGAGAGAATTCTTGAAAATGCGAGAAAGATTGCCGAGAATTCAAAAGAACTTATTATAAGAGTTCCCGTTATTCCGACATTTAATGATACTGTTGAGGAAATCAGGGCGATTGCTGAATTTGCAAAGAGCCTTAAAGGTGTTAGAAGACTTCATCTCTTGCCATATCATAATTTTGGAATGGATAAGTATGAAGGGTTGGGAAGAAAGTATGAGCTTAAAGATTTGAAACCGCCCACGGCAGAACATATGCAAAAGCTTTTAGCGGTTGTTAATGAAACAGGTCTTGACGGACAGATAGGAGGATAAGCCAATGAATTATGACCTTTCAATGCAGGATAAAATGCGAATTGTTCAGGAACTTGTTCCGGGTAAGCAGATAACTATTGCGCATATTATTGCAAATCCTGACGATATTTTATATAAAAAGCTAGGTCTTGACCCGGCTATTGACTATTCAAAATCCGCAATCGGGATTGTTACAATGTCCCCAAGCGAAACAGCAATTATCGCAGGGGATATAGCTATTAAATCTTCGGGCGTTGAGCTTGGATTTGTTGACCGTTTCAGCGGTACACTTATCGTGACAGGAAGCATATCCGATGTTTCCGCTTCCCTTTCTTCGTTGGTTGAATACTGTGAGCAGACCTTAGGCTTTACTGTTTGCCCTATAACTAAAACATAATGAAGAAGCTGATTTTAATGGGGCGTAGCGAAAGCGGAAAAACCACGCTGACACAAGTGCTTCGTGGGGAAAAAATAAGCTACGATAAAACCCAGTACATAAAATTCAATAACTGCCTGATTGATACTCCGGGAGAATATGCCCAGACACAGCATCTTGGCAGAGCTTTGGCACTTTATTCCTATGAAGCGGATATAGTTGGGCTTTTAATCAGCGCAACGGAAGAATACTCTTTGTTTCCACCCTGCATAACCTGTATGGTCAACCGTGAGGTTATCGGGATTGTAACAAAGTCGGAACAGGAAGGGGCAAACCCTGACAGAGCAGAAAACTGGCTCAGGCTTTCTGGTTGCAAAAATGTGTTCAGAGTTGATTCGGTTACAGGCTTTGGGATAAACGATTTAATCGAATATCTGAACAAATAATTGGTTTTCAAATAAAAAACAACAAAAAAACAGAAAAAACAACAAAAAACCTATTGACATTTATTTATCAAAGTGTTAAAATTAAGATACATAAATATGTAAATAATAAAAATTCATATAAAAAGGAGTGTTATTTGATATGGTATCAGAATACGAAATCAAAAAACAAATTTGTGACATTGGTAAGAGAATTTATGACAGAGGCATGGTAGCTGCAAATGACGGTAACATTTCTGTTAAAATTTCTGACAATGAATTCCTTTGCACACCAACAGGAGTAAGTAAGGGCTTTATGACACCTGAATATATCTGTAAGGTTGATGCTAAGGGTAATGTTATCCAGGCTAACGGAAACTTTAAGCCATCTTCTGAAATCAAGATGCATATGAGAGTTTATGAACAGCGTCCTGATGTTAAGTCAGTTGTTCATGCTCACCCGATTTATGCAACAAGCTTTGCAATCGCAGGTATCCCGCTTACACAGCCGATTATGCCTGAGGCGGTTATCGCATTAGGTTGCGTTCCGATTGCAGAATACGGTACACCATCAACAATGGAAATCCCGGATGCAGTTGAAAAGTATCTCCCATATTTTGATGCAGTTCTTCTTGCAAACCACGGGGCACTTGCATATTCTGATTCACTTTTAGCGGCTTACCACAAGATGGAATCTCTCGAATTCTACGCAGAACTTCTCTTTAAGGCAAGACAGCTCGGCGGACCAAAGGAACTTTCTAATACTCAGGTTGAAAGACTTTATGAAATCCGTCGTCAGTTCGGCTTATCAGGTAAGCATCCTGCTGATGTTTGTGCAAGAAACAAGAACGGCGAAACAAGCTGTCATAACTGCGGTGCTTGCAACCTTCCAAAGAGTGAAGCTTCTGATTCTGATTTAGTTGCTGAAATCACAAAGAAAGTGCTTGCATCACTTAATAAATAGGAGGAAAAACGATGAATAACGAGGAAATTATCGGTATTGTTTCAAAAACCGTTAAAGAAATCCTTGCATCATCCTCTGAAAAAGCCTTTATGCCTGAGCCGAAAATGACCTTAAATATTGCAAAGGCACTGTCTTATGCAGTTGAGGAAAAGGCGAAGGAAATGGGCGTTAATGCTGTTGTTGCCGTGTCAAATTCAGGTGCAAGACCTGTTTTGATAAGCGCAATGGATGACTCGTATATAGCAAGCTATGATGTGGCTTTAAATAAAGCATATACGGTTGTTTCTCTTAAAATGCCGACAAAGGAGCTGAAAAAACTCAGTCAGCCAGGCGAATCCCTTTATGGAATTCAGTTCACAAATAATGGGCAGATTGTTATTTTCGGCGGAGGCGTGCCTCTTTCTCAGAACGGAAAGATAATCGGCGGTCTCGGTGTTTCGGGAGGAACGGAAGAACAGGATACATATCTTGCAGATTACGGCAAAATGGTATTTGATAAATTAGTTGAAGAATTAAATAAGTAAGAGGTGTATTATGGATATAAATTCTCAGAACATTGAAGAAATCGTTAAAAAAGTTCTTCAGGGAATGCAAGGCGGAAGTGCTGCACCAAAAGCTTCGGGCGAAGTTCCGAAAACAGGCAGAGTTGCAATGCTTACTGCTCTTGAAAAATTTGAACTTAAAGAATACCCAATCCCACCAATCGGTGATGACGATATTTTGGTTAAGGTAGAAGGTTGCGGTGTGTGCGGAACTGATGCACACGAATTTAAGCGTGACCCGTTCGGTCTTATCCCTGTTGCTCTCGGACACGAAGGAACAGGCGAAATCGTTAAAATGGGTAAAAATGTTAAGGTTGACAGCGCAGGCAAGCCTCTTAACATCGGCGATAAGGTTGTAACTTGTATGATATTTGCGGATAACCCTGATATCACAATGTTTGACCTCAATAAGCAGAATGTTGGCGGTGCTGATGTATACGGACTTATCCCGGACGATGAAATTCATATGAATGGCTGGTTCGGTGACTATATTTTAGTTCGTGGCGGTTCAACAATCTTTAATGTAAGTGACCTTGATTTAGATTCAAGAATACTTATCGAACCTTGCGCAGTATTGATTCATGCTGTTGAAAGAGCGAAAACAACAGGTATTTTAAGATTCAACAGCCGTGTTGTTGTTCAGGGTTGCGGACCTATCGGTCTTATCTGTATCGCAATTCTCAGAACTATGGGTATTGAGAACATCGTTGCGGTTGACGGTGAAGAAAAGCGCCTTGCTTTTGCAAAGGAAATGGGCGCAGATAACACAGTTAACTTCAAAGAATATAAAGGTGCTGAAGAGTTGGCTGAGGGCGTTAAGAAAGCGTTTGGCGGATATTATGCAGACTTTGCATTCCAGTGTACAGGTTCACCTGTTGCACACAGCAATATCTATAAATTTATCCGTAGCGGCGGCGGTCTTTGTGAGCTTGGCTTCTTCATTAACGGTGGAGATGCAACAATCAATCCGCACTTTGATATTTGTGCAAAGGAAATTACAACTGTTGGCTCATGGGTTTATACACTCCGTGACTACGCAACAACTTTTGACTTCTTAAAGAGAGCAAAAGCAATCGGTCTCCCGATGGAAAAACTTATAACACATAAGTATCCGCTGGAAGAAATCAATCAGGCACTTGAGACAAACCTCAAAATGGAAGGTCTTAAGATTGCAATAATAAATAAATAAGTTAATTAAAATTTTAGGAGGAAAATATTATTATGGCACAGGAAGCATTAGGAATGATCGAAACAAGAGGTTTAACAGCTGCAATCGAGGCTGCAGATTCAATGGTTAAGGCTGCAGAAGTTGTTCTTATCGGAACAGAGAAAATCGGTTCAGGGCTCGTAAGCGTTATGGTTCGCGGTGATGTTGGCGCAGTTAAGGCTGCAACAGAAGCAGGCGCAGCTTCAGCTCAGAGACTTGGTGAACTCGTTGCTGTTCATGTAATCCCAAGACCACACAGTGATGTTGAGAAAATTTTACCTACCATCTAATCAGGAGTTGATAAAGAATGGCAAGTACAGCAAAAAAAACAACGCCGAAAACAAAAACGGCGGAAAAAGTTAATGTAGAAAATAATGAAACTAAAATAATCAAGGAGGAAATTGTAATGGTTAAAGAAGCATTAGGTATGGTTGAAACAAGAGGTTTGGTTGCTGCAATCGAAGCTGCAGATGCTATGGTTAAGGCTGCTAATGTAACACTTATCGGAACAGAAAAAATCGGTTCAGGACTTGTTAGTGTTATGGTTCGTGGTGATGTTGGTGCTGTTAAGGCTGCTGTTGAAGCAGGTAGCGTTTCAGCTTCAAAGCTTGGTGAACTCGTGGCTACACATGTAATCCCAAGACCTCACGGCGATGTTGAAAAGATTTTGCCAGTTTTAAAGTAATTTGACTTTGAAAGTTTACGGGCGGTATGTATTCCGCCCGTAAACAAAACTTTAATGAACGGCGGTGAAGTAAGTGATTATCGGAAAAGTTACCGGAAGTATCGTGTCGACAAGAAAAAATGAGAACCTTGTTGGAAATAAATTTTTAGTTGTTGAGCCTCTTAAATGTATGGATTATAACAGCAAAATTGTTGCTGTTGATAATGTTGGTGCAGGTATTGGAGAGGTTGTTTTGGTTGCTTGCGGAAGTGCGGCAAGAATTGGCTGTGATATGGATAATTCTCCTGTTGATGCAGCTATTGTGGGGATTGTTGATGACCCTGGTGAACTGGAGTAGATAGTATATGCAAATCGAAGAGCTTGCAAAAATTATCAGAGAATGCGGAGTTGTGGGAAGCGGCGGTGCCGGTTTTCCGTCTTATGCAAAACTTAATTCCAAAGCGGATACTATTATATTAAACTGTGCGGAATGTGAACCTTTGCTTAAGCTCCATAGACAGGTTCTCGAAAAATATGCTTATGAGATTATGTCAACTCTTAAGCTTATAGGCGAAACTGTTAAGGCTGATAATATTATAATTGCGATTAAAAAAAGCTATAAAGAGGCGATTGAAAGTATCATGTCGTATCTTGATGCTTTTAAAAATATAAAAATTAAATATCTCCCCGAAATTTATCCTGCCGGGGATGAGGTTGTAACTATTTATGAAACAACAGGAAGAGTTGTTCCGCCGGGACAGATTCCAATTTCTGTTGGTGTTACTGTGTTTAATGTTGAAACGGTTTATAATATCTGGAATGCCGTTAATAACAATATTCCGGTAACTCATAAATATGTAACTGTTACGGGAGATGTTGAGAAAGGGATAACCTTAAGAGTTCCTGTTGGGTGCAAGGTGTCGGATGTTGTTAAAATGTCAGGCGGTGCTTTGTGCGAAAACCCTGCTTATATTATGGGCGGACCAATGACGGGGCGACTTGTTAATCCCAATGATGTTATAACAAAAACAACTAATGCGATTTTGGTTTTGCCAAATGACCATTATGTTATTCAAAAACGAAAATCCAATGTGTCGGTTGATATGAAAAGAGCTATGGCGTCTTGTTGTCAGTGTCAGATGTGCACTGATATGTGTCCGAGATATTTGTTAGGACATCCCATTGAGCCACATCTTTTTATGAGAAATGCAACAAGCGGAATTTATACCGATACAAATTCATATATAAATACAATGTTTTGTTCCCAGTGCGGACTTTGCGAAATGTTCTCCTGTACTCAGGGACTTGCACCAAAAAGCTTAATGGCAGTGTGTAGAGATGAGCTTAGGAAAAACGATGTAAAAATTCCGTCAGAGGTCAAGACTGCAGGCGTTAGAAAAGAAAGAGATTACAGAAAAGTTCCGATGAAACGCCTTGTTTCAAGACTTGGACTTAAAAAATACGATATTCCTGCTCCGCTTACAGATAAGGAAGTTAAGGTTAAGGAATATAAAATAATGCTCTCTCAGGGGATAGGTGCTCCTGCGGAGGCGGTTGTTAAAAAAGGTGATAAAATAGAATCAGGTCAGCTTGTTGGAAAATACAGCGAAAAAGGACTTGGAGTTTCTGTTCATTCGCCGTGTGACGGTAAAGTTTTAGAGGTTACTGATAAATTTGTTCTTGTAAGAGCATAAGGAGGATATTATGGGTAAGGCAATAGGAATGGTTGAATTTAAAACTGTTTCAACCGGTGTTCTGGCGGCGGATACAATGGTTAAAACCGCAGAAATTGATATTATAGAGGCACAAACCGTCTGCCCCGGTAAATACATTGTAATAATTACGGGCGATTTAAGTGCGGTTCGTGCGGCAGTTGACTCAGCGGGAAATGTTGCTCCCGAAATGATGTCTGACAGCTTTGTTCTTGGAAATCCTCACGAGGCAATTTTCCCTGCAATATACGGAACTGCAGAAATTGAAAATACTAAAGCTCTCGGAATCTTAGAAACATATTCTGCTCCGTCAATAATTGTTGCGGCAGATACTGCGGCGAAAACCTCTTTGGTTGATTTAATAGAGCTTCGTATCGCAAGAGGTATGTGCGGAAAATCTTATATGTTTATAACAGGTGAAATTGCGGCAGTTTCTGCGGCGATTGAAAGAGCGAAGGAAGTTGTTGGCGATACAGGATTCTTCCTTGACAGCAGAGTTATTGCAAATCCTGACAGTAAGCTCTGGGAAACAATTCTTTAAGGAGGAGTTTTTATGGCAGGGAAAACGGCGTATAAAAACAAATATAACCTTGAGAATTATGACCGGATAAATGTTACTGTGAATAAAGGTGAAAAAGAAATTATAAAAGAGCGAGCAGAGGCTCTCGGAATGAGCATAAATGCTTACATAAACAGTCTTATAAAAGAAGATTTAAACGGCGGTAAAGGACGGAAAAAGTCTGACCGTGATATGGAAATATACTTGTTTTAATAATCGGAACGGAGGAATGCTGAAATGGAAATTAACGAGAAATACATAGCAGAGATTGTTGAAAAGGTTTTGAAAGACACAAGAGAAACAGAAACTGTTCGTAAACAAAAGGGTGTTTTTGAGACTATGGAAGAAGCTTTGGAGGCTGTTAATAAGGCTTACAAAGAGTTCAGAAAATATACTATCGAGCAGAGAGAACAGATAATTGCAAAAATCAGAGAGTTCACTTATGCCGAGGCTGAAAATCTTGCAAAGCTTGGTGTTGAAGAAACAGGAATGGGCAGAGTAACTGATAAAATTATGAAACATCAGGTTGTTGCTGCTAAAACTCCGGGAACAGAAGACCTTGATACAAGAGCTTATTCAGGTGATGCAGGTCTTACACTTGTTGAAATGGCTCCATTCGGAGTTATAGGAAGTATAACTCCTTCAACTAACCCAAGCGAAACTGTTATCTGTAATACAATCGGAATGATTGCAGGCGGAAATGCGGTTGTTTTCAATCCGCACCCAAATGCGAAGAAAACATCAAATTATGCAGTTGATTTGGTTAACCGTGCAATCCTTGAAGCAGGCGGACCTGAAAATGTTGTTGTTTCAGTTGCAAATCCAACTATGGATTCAACAAAGGAAATGATGTCAGCCCCATCTGTTAGAATGCTTGTTGCAACAGGCGGACCGGGGGTTGTTAAGGCTCTCTTGTCATCAGGTAAAAAGGCAATCGGTGCCGGTGCCGGAAATCCTCCTGTTATCGTTGATGAAACTGCTGATGTTGAAAAGGCAGGAAAGGATATTGTTCTTGGCGCAAGCTTTGATAATAACTTGCCATGTATCGCTGAAAAAGAGTGTTTCGCAGTGGATAAAATTGCGGATGAGCTTATCTATCATATGACACAAAACGGTGCTTACCTCATAAAAGGAAAGCAGATAGACGAGCTGGTTAAAATTGCTCTTGTTGAGAATAAGGGTAAGCTTGGCATAAACAAGAAATTTGTTGGTAAGGATGCTAAAAAGTTCTTAAAGGAACTTGGAATTGATGCAGACCCAAGACTTATTATCTGTGAGACAGATTTTGATCATCCTTTTGTTCAGGAAGAACTTATGATGCCGATTTTGCCGATTGTAAGAGTTAAAGATATTGATACAGCTATTGAACTTGCAACAAAGGCAGAACACGGAAACAGACATACAGCACATATCCATTCAAAGAATATTGATAATATAACAAAGTTTGCAAAGTCCGTTGAAACAACTATCTTTGTTAAGAATGCACCGTCATATGCAGGAATCGGCGTTGGTGGTGAAGGCCACACAACATTTACTATTGCAGGACCAACAGGCGAAGGCTTAACTTCAGCCCGTTCATTCACAAGACAAAGAAGATGTGTTATGGTTGAAGCGTTACATATCATTTAATTGAGGCAGGGAGAAAATTATGAAAGCATTAGGAATGATTGAGGTTTACAGTTTCACAACCGCTGTTTGTGTTGCGGATTTGTGTGCTAAAACCTCCGATGTTAAAGTTATTGCGTTTGACAGAACAAGACCTGTCAGTGCGGATGTTCCGGCACCGCTGGTTATGGTTGTTAAGATTGAAGGAGATGTTTCCTCTGTTCGTTCAGCAGTTGAAGCGGGTTCAGAACTTGCAAAAAGAGAAGGGAAATATATTGTATCTCATATAATTGCAAATCCGGGCGAGGATATGGAGAAAATGGGATATCTTATGGATATCAATAAGGATAAGTATAACAAAAAACTTCCTAAATCCTTCTATGGTATGGAGGTTGAAGATAAGTCAACTCAGGCGATTGGGCTTTTAGAGGTTTCAGGACTTGTTGCATCAATTGAAGGTCTTGATAATATGCTTAAGTCGGCAGATGTAAGACTTGTTCATACAGAAAAAAGACTTGGCGGAAGACTGGTTACCCTGATTATAACAGGAACAGTTTCCGCAGTTACTGCAGCGGTTGAAAACGGAAAAGCGGCAGCCTCTGTCCTTGGTGGTATCTATGGGGATGCAGTTATTGCAAGACCTCATAGTGAAGTTACAAAGTTTTTCGACTTTGATGTAGACGGTGAAGCGTAATCTGAAAGCGAGGGGTTTTATGTACGATGTTAAAGAAATAGAAGCGGCTGTAAAACAGGCACTTGCTGATTATAACGAAAACAAAGATAAAATAAAAATCGGTGTTTCCCAAAGACATATCCACCTTTCCCGTGAAGACCTTGATATTCTTTTTGGAAAGGGATATGAACTGACGGTTAAGAAATATCTTATGGGCAGAGAATTTGCCTCCGAAGAGGTTGTTACTCTTGTTGGAAAATCTCTTAAATCCATTGAAAATGTCAGAGTTTTAGGACCGGTAAGAAAAAATACACAGGTTGAAATTTCAAAGACAGACACCTTTGTTTTAAAGGTTAGTCCTCCTGTAAGACCGTCAGGAAATATTGAAGGTTCTGAAAGAATTGTTGTTGTCGGTCCGAAAGGAAGTGTCTATCTTAAAGAGGGTGTTATTATCGCCAACAGACATATCCATCTGACTCCTGAGTATGCAAAGGCTCACGGTATAAATGATAATGACTATGTTGATGTTGAAGTTGAGGGCGTTAAGCCAACTCGTTTTTATGATGTTCAGGTAAGAGTCCGTGATGATTTCAATGTTGAAATGCATATTGATACAGACGATGCAAACTCAACAGGTCTTAAAAACGGGGCATTGGTTCGCATACTTAAAAAATAAAGATTTAAAGGGAATGAAAAGGTGATTATATGTTAGCTTTGGAACGCCAGAAAAGAATAGTTGAAATTCTTAATGCTGACGGTTCAGTTTTGGTAAGTAAGTTGAGTGAAGAGCTTGATGTTACGGAAGAAACTATAAGACGAGACCTTGAAAAGCTTGAAAAGCAAGAAGTTTTAATCAGAACTCACGGCGGGGCAGTTCCTGTTGATGAAAATGACTATGAACTTTCTCTGGAAAAAAGAAAAAATACAAATATAACAGCTAAGGAAAAACTTGCAAAGGAAGCTGTTAAGTTTGTTAAACCGTGGGATACTATTTTCCTTGATGCCTCGACGACCACATTCTATATGGCGAAAGAAATTAAGAAAATGCAGAATGTTACGGTTATAACCAATTCTGTCAGAGTTATAAACGAACTTTCAGGTCTTAAGGATGTTAAAGTTATCGGAATCGGTGGACTACTCAGCCAGAATCAGTCCTTTGTGGGCAGTTTGGCAGAGGATACCATTGAGAAAAATTATTTTGCAAATAAACTGTTTTTCAGCAGTAAAGGTATTATGGAAGAGGACACATGGGTTCTTGAAAGTAATGAACAGGAATGTGCTATAAAGCAAAAAATGATAAAGAACTCGACAGAGCGTTATTTCATTTGTGATAAATCTAAAATCGGCAGAGTTGGATTTGTAAAGCTTTTGCCCTTTGAAAAAATAAACTATTTTATTTCGGATTATAAGCCGAGCGATAAGTGGATAGAAATATTTAACGAGGAATCGGTTGAACTTATAACCGTTGAGTAAAGTATAATATACCAACATCAATAGGCGTTGGTGTCAGTTTATCAAAAACTTAAAATACAGCGAGCAAAATTTAATATCTGTGTTAAAAACGGCAAGAAAGACATCGAGTTTTACTTGCCGTTGTTTGATTATTAGAAAAATATCATTATATCATAAACAAAATATCATATATTCAATAGAAAAAAATCTACGATAGGATTATAATTTAGGTATAATCAAAAAGGAGTGATTCAAATGCCAGATGTAAAGAAAATTGATGTAGTGTCAAATACCCATTGGGACAGAGAGTTCAGATTTAGTTTCGAAAAGACGAGACATAATCTTTTAGTTATGCTTGACACAACCCTTGATATACTCGAAAGTGACCCGGAATATCATTCATTCACTATGGATGGACATTCTATAATGATTGATGATTATCTGGAAATGAGACCTGAAAGAAGAGCACAGGTTGAAAAGTTTGTCAGTGAGGGCAGACTTATTATCGGACCTTATTATACTCTTCCTGAGGAATTTACAATTTCTCACGAATCTCTTATAAGAAATCTTATGCTCGGCAGAGAGACAGTTGAAAAATACGGTGGTAAAGTTCCTGAAGTCGGCTATACGCCTTCGTCATGGGGTCAGACCGGACAGTATCCGCAGATACTTAAAAATTTCGGTATAAACTATATGATGTTTTATCGTGGAATATCTCACCATGAAGCACCGGCTGAATATGTATGGGAAGCTCCGGACGGAACAGATATTATGGCAAGCAGATTTGCCCTCTATTGCCGTTATAACTGGTATTATCAGGTACATAGAGCAGTGTCCCGTAACAGAGTATGGTCGAAAGACTATAAATGGGGTGAATATGATGAAGTTCCATTCCGTCGTGCTGATGGATTTGTTGGACCTTCAATCAACTATGATTTGAAAGCTCCCGTTGCTAATTACGAAAAAGAAAATCTTAAAAAAGCTATTCTTGATATGCTTGAAGAAGAAAAAGGACACTTTACAACTCCAGTATTCCTCGGAATGAATGGTCACGATATTTCTGTTGGCTATCCGAAAGAGAGTCAGGTTATAAAAGATGCACAGGAACTTTTTGATGGTGAAATTGACATTGAACATACAAACCTCAAGAAATTCTGGGAAGATGCAGAAAAATATCTTGATAAAGAAAAAATGACAGTATTAAAGGGTGAGCGTCGTGCTTATCTTAAAGAAGGCAGATGGACATACCTTATGCCTGCAACAATCAGTGCAAGAACCTATCTTAAGCAGGCAGATTTTAACGCCTATACAAATCTTGCATATTTTGCAGAACCTCTTAATGCCCTTGCAGGAAATGACTCAAAACGCTATCTCCACAGAGGCTGGCAGTACCTTATTTCAAATCATACCCACGACGCAAATGGTGGTTGTGCCCCTGACTGCGTGTGTAAAGATATTGAATACAGATTCAGAAAAGCTTCTGATATTGGTGAGATTGTTGCAGAAGATGCAATGGTTGAAATTGCAAAGAATCTTTCACCAAACGGACAGAATCAGGATACATTACAGCTTGTTGTGTATAACACACTGCCGTTTGAGAGAGATGTTATTGTTCCTCTTGATTTGGAAATCCCTCAGGAATTTGGAAACAGTATTGAAATAGACGGAGTCAGACTCCAGTCGATAACAAGCCAGAAATCAAGCATATTTGTTGATAATATCTGGGATGTTCCGACAATTTTGGAGAGTGTTAACCACAGAGTTTATGCGAAGTTTGAAAAAATACCTGCTTTTGGTTATAAGGCTTTTGAGATTAAGAAAAATCCGAATAAATTATTAAAGAGACCGGGTATTGCACTTAACAATGTTCTTGAAAACGATAAGCTTAAAGTTACGGTTAATGGAAACGGAACTATTGATGTTTTATATAAAGAGACAGGAAAATTATACAAAAACCTCAATTATTTAAGCTCTCAGGGTGAAATCGGGAATGCTTGGAACCATAAAGCACCTGAATTTGACAGAAAGTATAACACATTAGGTAATAATGCAAAGATTTATGTTACAGAAAGCGGAGAACTTACCGGGTCAATTTGTTGTGAATACGACTTTGAACTTCCTGAAAGTTGCGAAGTTAATCCAAGTGATATTTATGTTAAAATGCCTGTTAAAGTTACATATACACTTGATGACGGTGCTGAATGTGTAAAAGTAAAGGTTGAGCTTAACAACAATGTTAAAGACCATTGGTTAAGAGTAAACTTCCCGACGGAAATCCAGACAGAGGTTTCTATTGCGGACAGCCATTTTGATATTGTTAAGAGAGATATAGAAATCCCTGATTCAACAGGCTGGGTTGAACAAGCTTTCGGAACACATCCGCTCAGAACATTTGCTTCACTGACAGACGGCGAAAACGGCTTTGCAGTAATGCCGAAAGGTCTCTTTGAATACGAAGTGTTTGATGATAAGACAATGGCTCTGACCCTTATCCGTGCCTGCAGAATTAAGCTTGCAGTTTCCGAAGAGAAGATAACTGAACTTGCAGATGACGGTGTTCAGTGCCCTGGAAAACAGAGCTTTGAATATGCAATCAGCTTCTATAAGGATAATTATAACGAACTTCCTAATAAAGCGGCTGAATATTTTGCTCCTGTTAAGTGTGCAGTTTGCGGAAGAGGTAAAGGAGATTTACCACTTGAAAGCAGTCTTGTGTCAATAGATAACAAAAATCTCCATATTACTGCAATTAAGCGTGCAGATAACGGTGAAGGAATAATCGTAAGACTTTATAACCCAACAGAAATCGAACAGAAGTTTGAATTTAAGTCCGACAGAAAGTATTCAAGAATTGAAATATGTAAAATGGACGAGTCCTTTGAGGGAAATACGGATTCAAAGATTTGTGTTGGCGCTAAAAAGATAATGACATACAGAATAGTATTTTAAGGGGCAAGAAAAATGACAGTAGAAACATATAACAAAATGACAACTCTTGCAAGAGAGTATTATAAAAAAGCAGGAATTATCGTAAGAGATGATGAACAGATTGAGGTTGCAGACTTTAATTTGGATATGGTTGAAAAGGTTGGACTTCAGCTTTGCGTGTATATCAACACTGAAAGAGTATGTGCGAAAGAAATGGTGCTTTTGCCGTATCAGACTTGTCCTGAACATAAACATATCGCATCATACGGTATGCAGGGCAAAGAGGAAACCTTCAGATGCAGATACGGAAAAGTCTATCTTTATGTATCGGGCGAAGGCAAGAAGGAAGATATAAACGGAAAGCTTCCTGAAACTGACACAACAGTATACCACGAAATCGTGTTAAATCCTGGCGAGCAGTATACAATTATGCCTGAAACACTCCATTGGTTCCAGGCTGGACCTGAAGGTGCAGTTGTATCTGAGTTCTCTACCAAGAGCACAGATGAAACTGATGTATTCACAGATAAGAGAATTGTCAGAGAAACAAAAATAGAAGAATAGTTTATAGGAAATGGAGACGATATCCAATGACAGAAATATCTAAAAACGATTTTTTTGAATCAGGAAAAGATGGTGTAAAAAGAATATTAACCCCAAAAGATAAGAAAATTGATATCATTGAGTATGACGACAAAAAGCTCTGTCTTGTTAAAAGCCAAATGGGGTACCCTGCAATTTACCCAATGCACGAAACTCATTTTGAACCAAAAGCGGATGCGATTTTGATGGATTTAGACGGAACATCTGTTCATTCCGAAAGCTTTTGGATGTGGGTAATCGAGCAGACAACCGCAAGACTTTTAGGTAAAAGCAATTTTAAAAAGGAAGCGGAGGACGAGCCGTATATTTCAGGACACAGCCGTTCGGAGCATCTTCAGTATATGATTGATAAATATGCAAAAGGAGAGAGTCTTGAAAAGGCGAGAAAGTTCTACTTTGAAATTGTTAATTATGAGATGGACGAAATTATGAAAGGCAGAGGAAAGCAGGATGCTTTCACACCCGCCCCGGGGCTTAAAGAATTTTTGACCACGGTTAAAGGTGAGGGGATTAAAATAGGTCTTGTTACCAGCGGACTATATGAAAAAGCAATGCCTGAAATTATTTCTGCATTTCGTCAGCTTGATATGGGAGACCCGGTTGATTTCTATGATTCAATAATAACAGCAGGGTACGCCCTGAGAAAAGGTCAGACAGGAACACTTGGCGAGCTTGCCCCTAAACCACATCCGTGGCTTTATGCGGAAACATCAAGAGTTGGACTTGGAATTCCGTTTGAAAGAAGAAATAAGGTAATAGGAATTGAGGATTCCTCAGCAGGTGTTGTTTCTATAAAACTTGCCGGATTTTCATGTATAGGTGTGTCCGGCGGTAATATTGAGCAATCGGGAATGGAAAGTCTTTGTGACTATAAAGTTGACAAATTGTCAGAAATCTTAAACATTATACTTTAAAATTGAAATGAGTAAGCATTTTTGCTTACTCATTTGCTTTTTGGTTTAAATAAAAGTGCAATCAACATTCCGAAAAATACAGCAGCACAAATTCCGCCCGACGCTGCGGTAACTCCCCCTGTGAAAATACCAATAAATCCTTTTTCGTCAACAGCCTTTATAACCCCCTTAGCCAAGGTGTTTCCAAATCCAATAATTGGAACAGTTGCCCCGGCACCGCCAATGTTTTCAATATATTTGTATATTCCAAGTCCTCCAAGAATTGCACCGGCTATAACATAAATAACAAGAATTCGGGCAGGCATAATTTTAGTTTTATCTATTATAATCTGGGCGATAGCGCAAATAAGTCCACCAACCCAAAAGGCGTTTAAATAATCCATTTTTCCTCCTTATATGGTATTACTTATTGAAATTGCGTGAGCAACGGAGGGGATACTTTCTCCCTGAAGTGTTGAGGTTGGACTTAAAAGAGCTCCTGTTGCCATAAAAAGAACATGATTCAGTTTTTTCTCTCTCATAAGTTTTAAAACAAAGCCTGTAAGAGTTACAGCCCCACACCCGCAACCACTTCCGCCTGCGTGAGTATCCTGACTTTCAGCGTCGAAAATCAAGCAACCGCAATCATCATAATTATCTCTTAAATCATATCCCTCATGCATCATTAAATCAATCATAATGTCTTTGCCTAAAATACCTAAATCCCCAGTCAGAATGATATCATAATCATTTGGTGTAAAGTTTGTATCTTTAAAATGCGCAATAAGGGTATCGACAGCAGCAGGTGCCATAGCAGCACCCATATTATTTGCATCTTTTATCCCCATATCTATAATTTTTCCTGTTGTTATATGCGTGATATAAGGGCCTTGACCGTTTTTGGATAAGACAACCGAGCCTGAACCTGTAACGGTCCATTGTGCAGTCGGTGTCCTTTGTCCTCCATATTCAAGAGGCTGACGGTATTGTCTTTCGGCAGTACAGAAATGACTTGATGTAACGGCTGAAATGTTTTCGGCATATCCGCCGTCTATAAGCATAGAACCGAGTGAAATTGTCTCAGCCATAGTTGAGCAGGCACCGTAAACCCCGAAGAAAGGAATGGACAGGTCACGGAGTGCAAAGCTTGAACTTATACACTGATTAAGCAAATCTCCCGCAAGAATATAGTCTATATCGTCAGGGGTGAGATTTGCTTTTTGTATTGCCCGTGCAACAGACTCATTCTGCATCTTGCTTTCAGTTTTTTCCCAGGATTTTTCACCCCATGCAGAGTCCTCCATAATTACATCAAAGTATTGATGAAGCGGACCTTCGCCCTCTTTTTTACCAACAACATTTGCAGATGAAATTATTGAAACGGGGTTTTCAAGCTTAACTGTTTGTTTTCCAATTCTTTTATTCATAAACCCTCCTAAAAAAGTTTGATGATATAATAAATTATACCGATAAATACGGAAGTCGAAATACCGTAAACAATAACAGGTCCTGCAACAACAAACATTTTAGCGGCAAGCCCCAAAATCATTCCTTCACGGCGGAATTCCATAGCAGGTGATACGATAGAGTTTGCAAATCCTGTTATAGGTACAATCGTTCCTGCTCCTGCATATTTTGCAATCCTTTTGTAAATATCAAGACCTGTGAAAAGTGCACCTAAAAAAATCATTGTGACAGAAACGGCACTTTTTGAAGTTTCTGTGTCAAGTCCTAGTGTATTGGTATAAAAATCTGAGAAAAATTGTCCTATACAACATAAAAGTCCACCAATTATGAAAGCGGAAACTGTATCACGAAGAATAGGACTTTTCTTTGATTTTCTTTCAACATAATCCGAATATTCTTTTTTACTGTAACTCAAATAAATTCCTCCCTAAGAAATTTATTTTAGTTTATCCCAAAATGATAAAAAAATACAGTGCCTTAAAAGACACTGTATTTCGTTATAAATCAGTTTTTGTTTGATAGTTTTCCTGAAATATAAAATATTATAAATATGATTAAATTTGCTATAACAACAGTTGCACCCGTGGGGGAATCTATTGCAAAAGAGGTGATTATTCCTGCAATAAATGCAATAACGGATGTGATTGCAGATACAATAACAACAGAACAAAAGCTTTTACAAATACGCAGGGCTGATAATGCAGGGAAAATAATCAAACTGGAAATAAGCATTGCTCCCATCATTCTCATACCGATTACCACAGTCACTGCGGTTAAAATAGCGATTAGTGAATTATAAAGCGTGGTATTTGTGCCGGTTGCCTTTGCAAAGGATTCATCGAAGGTAATTGAGAAAATTCTGTTGTAAAAAAGAATGTAAAGGATAAGAACAACCAGCGATGAAAAAATACTCAAAACTACATCTGTTGATGTCATAACAAGAATACTCCCAAACATATAGTTTGAAACATCTGTTGTCATTCCCTTTGTCATTGAAACAATCATAACCCCAATAGCAACAGAAGAGGTGGAAATAAGTGCTATTGCACTATCACCGCCGATTTTACTCTTCTCATTGACGGAAAGGAGCAGAAATGCGGAAATGATAACAACAGGAATTGCAATGTAAAGCGGTGCTAAATTAAAAGCCAGAGCAATAGTCATAGCTCCAAACCCGACATGAGATAACCCGTCTCCAAGCATTGAGTATCTCTTTAAAACAAGTGAAACACCTAAAAGTGCACAACACAGAGAAACTAAAATTCCGACAACAAGTGCATTTCTTAAGAATGAGTATGATAAAAAAGTATTTAAAATATCAATCATTATTTCGTCCTCCCAAGAAATCGCTTTCCGAATGGGCTGTTGATATACTCCTCAGTTGTACCAAAAAAATATGTCCCGCCTTCGCCTAAGTGGAGAATTTTGTTTGCTTCACGAACAGCTTCGGGAATACTGTGGGATACCATAATTATTGTAATCTTTTGCTCTTTGTTGACCTTCTGCATAATCTTATAAAAATCAGAAACGGCAAGAGGGTCAAGTCCTGTAACAGGCTCGTCAAGAAGGAGAAGTCTGTTAGTACTGCACATAGCTCTTGCCAAAAGGACTCTTTGTTGCTGTCCTCCTGACAGGGTGCGATAGCTTTTATTCATTATGTCTGTGATTCCAAAAACTTCAAGCATTTGTTTTGCAGTATTCTTATGGTTTTGTGTGTAAAAAAGTCTGTTTCCCAAATCGTTTAAAAAGCCTGACAGAACAACCTCATAAACAGTTGCAGGGAAATCCTTTTGTATGGTTGTTTGCTGTGGCAGATAGCCTATATGGTTAAAAAGACTCTTTTCCGTAACAATATGTCCAGTGTCAGGAATTTCAAGTCCTAAAAGACACTTTATAAGTGTACTTTTCCCCGAACCATTTTCCCCGACAATGCATAAATAATCACCCTCATCAACAGTGAAAGAGAGGTCTTTTAAAACGGCGGTTTTGTTATAAGATATACTCAAATCGTCACATAGGATAATGTTCATCGTGTAACCGCCTCCTTTAAAATTTCATAATTATTTCGCATTAAGTCAATGTATGTTACGCCGGCATCAAGCTGTTTTTTTGTTACATTATGGCACGAGTGAAGCAATTTCACAATAGCACCCGTATCTTCGGATATGGCAGTAGCAACCATTTTGTTTGAAAATTCGAGATGGAATATAATAGGAATATTTTCCCTTTCAACCGCATCAATCAATTCTGCAATTATTTTAGGGGTTGGTTCTGCATCTTCAGAGCAGGAATGATACGCCGAATAGTAGTTTAAACCATAGTCGTTTGCAAAATGCGTGAACGGAAATCTGTCAGCAACAACAATAGTGTTATGCTTTGAATTTTTGAATAGTTCCTCAAATTCCCAGTCAAGCTTTGAAATTTTATCAGAATATGCGTTAGCGTTAGTATAATAATGTTCGATATTTTCTTTATCAATAGTAGAGATTGAGAAGCATAATCCTGAAATTATTTTTATAGAATTTTTAAGGGATGTCCATATATGTTCGTCAGTTTCGTGAATATGGTCGTGATGAGTTATGTCAGTATGTTCGTCATCGCAAATATCAATGTAATCCATCATTTTAATGGAGTAAGGTGGGGTTTCAAGAGAAGAGAGCAAGGTTTCAACCCAGCTATCACTTTCCCCGCCATTGTATATAAAAATATCACATTCAGAAATTCGGATAATATCTTTTGCGGTAGGCTCATATGTATGACTTTCTCCACCCGGCGGAAGAATAAGGAAAACATTTCCTTTATCTCCAAGAATATTTCTTGCAAAATCGTATGCAGGGAAATTTGTCGTAACAACAGAAAGCCCATATGTTTCGTTGTTTTCACAGGAGGAAAGCAAAAAAGCAGAAATCAGTAAAATAAGAATAAGAATAAGCACAAAAACTTTTTTCACCTTTATTACCTCCAACTATAAAATCACATTAAATTTTAGCATTAAATTGCCCATTTGTCAATGGTATGAGAAAAATAGCGGTGTATAATTTTACATCGCTATTTTTTATCTAATTTTACACAAATTATTTTGTGTGACATATTATGTAGAAAGATAATATTTTCAGGGTGGTGTGGTTATTGAAAAAACTTTGCTTTATAGGTGGTGATAAACGGCAGATAAGAGTTATAAACAAAATGTCAGACTTGTTTCCGATAATTAAAATATACGGTTTTAATATGATAGAAAATCAGTTTAATGATAATGCTATAATCTGTCAGAATTTAAAAGAGGCAATAAGTGGGGCGGATATAATTATTTGTCCTTTGCCGTATACTGCAGATGGAGAAAATATTTACACGCCTTATTCAAAAAATATTATTAAAATTGAAGAAGTTCTTAAGTATACAGATAATACACAAACTATCCTCGTTGGTAAGGCGGATGAAAATTTGAATAATCTGATTGGAAAATATAATTTATCCTGCATAGACTATCTTGAGCGGGAAGAACTTGCTATTTTAAATGCCATTCCTACGGCGGAAGGTGCAATAGAGATTGCAATGCGTGAAACTCCGTTTACTATAAATGGAAGTGAGTGCCTTGTTTTAGGGAATGGAAGAATTGGCAAGATTCTTGCAAAAATGCTTACAGGGATTGGAGCGAGGGTGACGGTGTGTGTGAGAAAATACAGAGATGTTGCTTATTGTCGGGCAATGGGTTATGAGACGATTTTATTCAAAGATTTGAACTTAAAAACAGGTAAATATAATATAATTTTTAATACAGTTCCTTATATGGTTTTAGGTAAAGTCGAACTTAAGGAGATGGATAGAAACTGCGTAATAATAGACCTTGCTTCAAAACCCGGCGGGGTGGATTTTGATGAAGCAGAAAAGCTTAAAATAAAAACCATTTGGGCATTATCTCTTCCCGGAAAGGTTGCTCCTGATACAGCTGGTGATTTTGTTGCAGAGACAATAAAAAATATCATAAATGAAATGGAGGTGTGAGTCTTGGAACGAAAAACAATCGGTTTTGCATTGACGGGGTCATTCTGCACATTTGAAAAAATATTTCCTGTTGTTGAAGAATTGGCTATGGAATATAATATTATTCCTATTATGTCAGAAATCAGCGCAACGACTGATACAAGATTTGGAAAAAGCAGTGAACACAAGTTGAAATTAGAAGCTTTGACAGGGAATGAAGTCCTTGAAAGTGTGTACGAGGTTGAACCATTTGGTCCTAAAAAGATGCTTGATGCTCTTATTGTTGCACCGTGTACGGGAAACAGTCTTGCAAAAATAGCGAATGGGATTGCTGACACTTCGGTTACCTTAGCCGTAAAATCCCATCTGAGGAACAAACGCCCTGTTGTTATTGCGGTATCGACAAATGACGGACTTGGGAACAATGCTAAAAATATAGGGATGTTACTGAATATGAAAAATATATATTTAGTACCATTCGGACAGGATGATAGTGTTGAGAAACAAAATTCACTTGTGGCTGATATGACAAAGATTGGAGAAACATTAAAAAATGCTGTTTCAGGGGTACAAATTCAGCCGATTTTAATATGAAATCAGCCTTTTCTGAACTTAGCAGGAGTTGTACCTTTAACAGATTTAAAAGTTTTTATAAAATAACTGAGGTCATTAAAACCGCAGGAATATGCTATTTCAGTTACACTCATATCAGTGTTTAACAGTTTTCTTGATGCTTTTTCAATTCGATATGCATTGAGGTATTCTATAGGTGTCTTGGTTGTCATTTCTCTGAACTGAGAACAAAAATATTTCGTTGACATACCTGCGTGAGTTGCCATATCATCAAGACTTATCTGTGAGTGGAAATTTTCTCTTATAAACGATAAAACGGTCTTAAGTTTTGATATATTTTTGGTTGCGGTAAGGGTTGTTTCTCCCGATGAGGCGGAATAAAGGTGATTATCTATAATTACACCGAATAATTGATATAAGGCACCGATTACACTGAATTTGTAACCTGACGATTTACAATGCATTGCATCAAATAGTCTTGCGGTTGCACAATGGATTTCGTCAGTGGAGTATGGAATAAATTCTTTTATAATATATTCGTGATTAACGAGGCTGTCAACAAAAAAATGACAGCCCATATCTTTTATAGAGAGCATATCAAGATGTAAAACAATGCACTCATAAACACAGTCGGATTTAGGGGTTGCCCCGTGGACAATCTCGGGATTGACGAAAACAATATCTCCGCTTTTTGCGATGTATCGGTTATTGGAAAGGCGGAGGTCAAGCTCGCCCGAATAAATCTTGATTATTTCAAGTTCGGTGTGCCAATGAGACGCCATTTCGTATTTCGTGTGGCTTTTGTCAATTTGATAAAGTTCAATAGGAAAATCAACTGTCCCTCTTTGCTGAAGCTCGTTATAAATCATAATATTATCACCTCATAGAATACAAAAATTATATTTTAACATTAAATAGTAAGTAATTTGTTATAAAAAAACTGAAAATTATTATACTTTTTTATATTATAGCACAAGAAAATAGTGGATTGCAAGTATATAATTAAAATATAATAATTTAATTAAGGTTAATCAAGGAGGAAATATTATGGCAAAGAGTAGACTTATAGGAGAATATCCTGTAATTGGTATCCGTCCTACTATTGATGGCAGAAGAGGACCGCTTAAGGTTAGAGAATCTTTAGAGGACCAGACAATGAATATGGCAAAAGCGGCGGCTAAACTGTTTGAGGAAAATATTAAATATTCAAACGGAGAGCCTGTTAAAGTTGTTATTGCTGACACAACAATAGGACGAGTTGCCGAAGCGGCAGCTTGTGCTGAAAAATTCAAAAAAGAGGGCGTTGATATTACGCTGACTGTTACACCATGTTGGTGTTACGGCTCCGAAACAATGGATATGGACCCAATGACAATCAAGGGTGTTTGGGGATTTAACGGAACAGAGCGTCCGGGTGCAGTTTATCTTGCAGCAGTTCTTGCGTCCCATGCTCAGAAAGGTCTCCCTGCGTTTGGAATATATGGCCACGATGTTCAGGATGCAACAGATACATCAATCCCTGAAGATGTTAAGGAAAAGCTTTTAAGATTTGGTAGAGCTGCTGTTGCAGCAGCAACAATGCGTGGTAAATCGTATCTTCAGATTGGCTCTGTTTGTATGGGTATCGGCGGTTCAATTATTGATACAGCCTTTATCGAAGAATATCTTGGAATGAGAGTTGAGTCTGTTGATGAGGTTGAAGTTATCAGACGAATGACTGAGGGTATTTATGACAAGGCAGAGTTTGAAAAAGCTCTTAAGTGGGCAAAAGAAAAGTGCAATATCGGCTTTGACAAGAACCCTGAAGATATGCAAAGAACAGATAAGGAAAAGGAAGAGCAGTTTGAATTTGTTGTTAAAATGATGTGTATCATTAAAGACCTTATGAACGGCAATCCAAATCTTCCTGAAGGATGCGAAGAAGAAATGGTGGGGCATAATGTAATCGCTGCAGGATTCCAGGGGCAGAGACAGTGGACAGATTTTTATCCTAACTGTGATTTCCCTGAATCAATGCTTAACACATCCTTTGACTGGAACGGTGCAAGAGAACCGTATATTCTTGCAACAGAAAATGATGTCTTAAATGGTATTGGAATGCTTTTTGGCAAGCTTTTAACCAACAGAGCGCAGATGTTTGCCGATGTAAGAACTTACTGGAGCGGAGATGCAGTTAAGAGAGCTGCAGGATACGAAATTGAGGGAAAGGCAAAAGAAGCCGATGGCTTTATCCACCTTATCAATTCAGGGGCTTGTTGCCTTGATGCTTGCGGTGAGGTTAAAGATGAAAACGGCAACGGCGTAATGAAACCGTGGTATGAGGTTACTCAGGAAGACCAGGATAAGATTATGGCGGCAACGACATGGAATATGGCTGACTTGGGATATTTCAGAGGTGGCGGATATTCTTCAAGATTCCTGACAAGAAGTGAAATGCCTGCTACAATGATAAGACTCAATCTTGTTAAAGGGTTAGGTCCTGTTCTGCAGATTGCCGAAGGCTGGACAGTTAATCTTCCGGATGAGGTTTCAGATGTTCTTTGGAAGAGAACTGACTACACATGGCCGTGTACCTGGTTTGCTCCAAGATGTACCGGTGAAGGTGCGTTTAAAACTGCATATGATGTTATGAACAACTGGGGTGCAAACCACGGGGCAATAAGCTATGGACACATCGGCGCTGACCTGATAACTCTTTGTTCAATGCTCAGAATACCTGTTTGTATGCATAATGTTCCGGAAGAAAAGATATTCAGACCTGCATCATGGAACGCATTTGGTATGGACAAAGAAGGACAAGATTACAGAGCTTGTCAGACATATGGTCCATTATATAAAAACATAAGATAATTTACGAAAAATTACCCAAGGGCAGAGAAATCTGCCCTTGATTTTTTTGGGAAATTATGATATACTCAAAATAATAATTTTAAAGGAGATTGCTTATGTTTAAAAATGCTAATTGGATTAAATCCCCTGAAAATACAGAAGAGGCTTGCTATGATTTTTATAAGTCATTCAGGGTTGATAAAAATATAAAGAGCGCAACGCTTAGTATAACCGCAATGGGTTTATACTGTGCTTTTATAAATGGGGTCAGGGTTGGAAACGAAATATTTACGCCCTATTATACAGAGTATAGTAAACGAATCCAATACCAGAGCTATGATGTCACACAGCTTATTACAAAGAATACAGAAATTTCAGTTGTATGTGCTGAGGGATGGGCAGTAGGGTATATCCGTGCAGGAGCAGAGCAAAGATATCATTATGCGGAGAATATCGGGCTAATTTTCACACTCGAAATTGTATACGATGACGGAACAAAAGAAAGTATAATCTCTGATGAAAATGTTAAAGTGAGAACATCAAAGATTCTCAGCTCGTCAATATACCACGGTGAAACTGTGGATAACAGTGTAAAAATCCGTGAAATCGGAAACGCTCAGATTGACAATGTTCAGACGCAAATTATTCCTCAGCAGGGCGAAAAGGTAGTTGAGCAGGAGATTATAACACCAATTTGTGTTATTGAAACACCAAAGGGTGAAAAAGTTATTGATTTCGGTCAGAATTTTGCAGGTTATGTTGAAATAGCAGTAAGCGGTAAAAAAGGAGATACGATTGAAATTAGTCACGCTGAAATTCTTGATAAGGACGGCAATTTCTACACAGAAAATCTGCGTACTGCAAGACAGAAAAATACATATGTCCTCTCTGGAGATGGTGAAGAGATATTTAAGCCGACTTTTTCCTGGCAGGGATTCAGATATATAAGACTTGACAAATATCCCTTTGATGAAATTGATTTAACTAAAATCCGTGGTATTGTTGTTCACTCAGAAATGAAGAGAACCGGGAATTTTGTGTGCGGAAACGAGAAGATAAATCAGCTTTATCATAATGTAATCTGGGGACAGAAGAGTAACTTTGTTGATATTCCGACAGATTGTCCGCAAAGAGACGAGAGACACGGCTGGACGGGTGATGCTCAGGTATTTATCAGAACTGCGGCGATAAATTTTGATGTTGAGAAATTCTTTGAAAAATGGCTATCTGACCTTGCGGCTGGGCAGTATGAAGACGGCGGAGTATTCTGGCTTGTTCCGACTTGTAACAACTATTATCCTGAAAATGTTTCCGCCGCTTGGGGTGATGCGGCAACGATTTGTCCTTGGGAAATATATTTGGCTTATGGTAATAAAAAAATACTGGAAAATCAGTTTGAAAGTATGAAGAAATGGGTTGAATATATCAGAAGAAGTGGCGAAGAAGAGTATCTATGGCTTGGCGGGAAGCAAATGGGTGATTGGCTTGCTCTTGATAATGAAGACGGCTCGTATAAAGGTGCAACTCCATTCGATTATATTTCAAGTGCATTCTTTGCTTACAGCACATCATTACTCGTAAAAGCAGGTAAGGTATTGGGTTATGATGTGTCTGAATATGAGGAACTTTATGATAATATTGTTAAAGCTTTTAAAGAAAGATTTATAGAAAATGATTTACCTGTGTCAAAAACACAAACTGCTTACGCAATTGCTCTTCATTTTAATCTTTGCACAGATAAGCAAAAGATTGCCGATGGGCTTGCGAAAATGGTAAGAGATAATGGAAATAAACTGACAACAGGCTTTGTCGGCACACCATATTTGCTTCACGCATTATCCGAAAACGGCTATGCTGATGTTGCTTATGATTTGCTTTTACAGGAAGAGTATCCGTCGTGGTTATTCTCTGTAAACCGTGGGGCGACAACAATCTGGGAACATTGGGACGGTGTTAAAGAGGACGGCTCGTTCTGGCGTCCTGATATGAATTCCTATAATCATTACGCCTACGGCTCAGTATATGACTGGATATTCGGTGTTGGTGCAGGGATTAAGGTTCTCCCTGATGGGGCAGGATATAAGCATATTTCAATAAAGCCTCACCCCGACAAGCGTCTCGGATTTATGAAAGCGGACATTGAATCAAGGGCAGGAAAGGTTTCAAGTCATTGGTATTATAAAGAAAACAAGGTTTACTTTGAGTTTGATATTCCGGACGGAACGGTTGCAGAAATTTGTCTCCCTGACGGATATAGCGAAACAGTATCCGGCGGGAAATATCTGTATACCGTATGATATGACCAAATTTAATAGAAGAACAACACACATAATTTTAAAGTTTTTAGCAAAGTTTAAATTACGACTCTATCTAAGCTGACACAAGTTAAAGGGACATATGGCAAAGGATATCCTTGCTATATGTCCTTTTTGTAATTTTACCCCTGACGCATAATCCGTTGGTGGATGTGAGGCGTAGCATAGAATTTTATGTTCTAATAAATTTACTGTGAAAAGGCTTTATTTATTATATATGAGTAAAATAAGATGCAAATGTTGAAAATATAAACGATAACTGATTTATCTTTCCTTTTTGGTTTATATTTTTAACTTGTAACAAATGTATCGGGTAATATGATAGCATAATTGAGTATTCAATAATGTATGATTGTATTAAAAATATTAAATATGGTATCAGATTATGTATTAAAATAATAAATTGTGTATTTTACTAATATATAAACTATGATAAAATGAGAATATAGCGGGGTGTTTAATATGGTTATATATGCTTTGCAAATTAAGTCTTTTCCTCAGATTAAAGGTGCTTTTTCAAGGGTTGGGGAAAAATATGAATATAGTACTAAAGCAAGAAAAGGTGAATTGGAAATTGCATTTCTTTCGGGAATAAATTACACAATTAAATATGAAGATGACGAAGTTTACTTTAATGACGGGGATATTGTAATCAATATGCCGGATATTGGTTTTGAGGGGAAATCTGAAGAAGTTAAGGTATATAATTCATCTTCAGTTATTGCTCAATTGGATGATTATGTTTTCGAGATGTATGATGTCAAGTCGCCTGAGGAATGGCGAGATGTTAAAAGCAAAACGGAACGGACAATTCTTATTCCAAGATATATACCGAACGGGAAAGTAACAGATATGCTTAAAATTCATATCAATAAGCTTGTTATGAATTTTATGCTTGGCGATATGACAAGTGAATTAGAAAGTGTAGGTATATTGTGTTCGATTTTTGCGATTTTGGACGGCTATGTAAGAAAAATTATGGATGAACAAAGCTTGAATGGTATAGATACTTCCGAAGCATATATGAAAAAAATTAAGGCTTATGTTGATAAATATTATTCACAGAAGTTACAAATTTCGGATGTGGCTAAAGTTGTAAATGCTTCGATAAGTTATGTTGGAAAGATAATAAAAAAATGCACGGGAAAAACCTTTGTTGAATATGTAAATTATACACGGGTTGAGAGAGCGAGAAGAATATTTTCGTCTGATGACAAAATTACAGCAGAAAAGGTAGCTGAAATGGTCGGGTTTTGCGATGAAAGATATATGAATTTAATGTTTAAGAAGGTAACAGGATTTAATGTAAGAGAATGTCGTAAGATGGATTCCGTGTCACTTATATCGTTGGTAGGGAATAACAATTCGTGAGGTTGTGTGCTGGTAAAAAATAAGAACAGGGGAAATTTGTGAGTTTTTGTTTTATGTTTTATAGTTAAGGAGAAAATTTATGGGAAAAATATTTGTTCCTATTATGATAAAAGCTGAAGAGAATCTTGATTTTGAAGAAATTTTATTAAAGCTAAAGAAAGCGAAAGCGGATCGGGTATATATTTCCTTTCAGCGTGTTGATTTTGAAAAAACGCCAAGCCGTAAGAAGATAATGGAGAATGTCAAGCAGTATAACAAAGTTTTAAAAGAGAATGGATACGAAACTGCTGTCTGGACGCCAACACTTGGCTATGGGGCGAAAGTCTCGGAAAGTAATAAAAAAGTTTCTTCCGATTTTGCCAGAAGAACATCAATTATGGGTAATAGTCTTGATGACTCCTTTTGCCCTTATGATGAAAAATTCACGCAATATATGTGTGACATAATTGAGGATATAGCAAAAACAGGAATTGAAATGATAATGCTCGATGACGAACTTTGTCAATCGGTTGTTCCCGGTATTGGCTGTGCCTGTGACAAGCATTTAAAAGAGTACCGTCGTCGTCTTGGTGAGAATATTAAGCGTGAAGATATTTCAAAACTCGCATTTACAGGCGGAAAAAATAAATACCGTGATACCTGGCTTAATTTGATGGGTGATACACTAAAGGGATTTTGCAGAGCTTTAAGAGAAAGGGTTGATACTGTAAATCCGAATATCAGAATGGGATTTTGTGCAGGTTTTACCTCATGGGATTTAGAAGGTGTTGATGCGATAGAGCTCACAAAGGTTTTAGCGGGAAATACTAAGCCGTTTTTGCGCTTTACGGGAGCACCATACTGGCATCCTTGTCACAGATTCGATATGCAGTCACTTCAAAATATTATTGAAACTGTCCGTCAACAGTATATATGGAGCAAAGATTCAGGTGTTGAGGTTTTTACAGAGGATGACTCTTATCCAAGAAACAGATATGTTATTCCTGCTGCAGTTATAGAGCTTTTTGATATTGCAACAAGAGTAAGTGATGATATGGATGCACTTAAATATATTATTGACTACACCTCGGAACCATGGTATGAAAACGGATATTTTGATGCGCATATGGAAAATTTGCCTCTGTATAATGAAATAGCTAATGCATTTAATGATAAGAATGCAATCGGTGTTCGTATTTACGAAGAGCAAAGAATTATACAAAATGCAGATTTACCTGAAAACTTTGTAGGTGAAAATAAAATGTTAAATCGATGGTTTTTGCAAAGTTCCATAATACCTACCGCAAATGCAATTCCGACTTGCTATGAAGGTGAAGGGTATTTTGGAATGGCTTTTGGCGAACACGCAAAATACTTACCTGAAAGTGCATTTAATAAAGGTCTTGTACTCGACATAAAAGCTGCAGAAATTTTACAAAGTAAAGGCGTTGATGTAGGGCTTGTTTCAAAGACTGATGCAGAGTATTCTTCAATAGAGTATTTCTTGAAATATAAAACAGCTGTACCGCCATATTGCCAGACTAAAATTTATGATATAGAAATAAAAGAAAATGCAGAAGTTTTAAGCGTATTTAAAGGTGATGGAAAAGAAACCCCGGCGTCGTATATTTATGAAAACGAAAACGGTCAAAGATTTATGGTGTATGCATTCAATATTGAGGAGTTACTTCCAAGAGCATCAGAACTTTTGTCTTACACAAGAGCATGGCAATTAGCGGATTACTCAAAATGGCTTGGCGGAAAAGAACTTCCTGCGGTTTGTATCGGACATCCAATGCTTTACTGTATTGCAAAGGAAAATGAAAATGGACGAGCGTTTGCATACTTTAACTGTCACATAGATGAAGTTAAAAATGCAAAAATTGACCTTTCGTTTAAAGCGAAAAATGTGAAGTTTATAAATTGTACCGGTAGTTATAACGAGAATACCGTAACAATAGATTACATAAAGCCTTATGGTTTTGCGGCATTTACTGTAGAATATTAAGGGATTAGGAAGGTTGAGAGGATATTTTGATAGGAATTTTTATTTTGCTTACAATTTTTGGGATAGCAATTCAAGGGTTCTGCCAGAAAAAATATAATAACAGTGATGAACGGCATAAAATAAGCATATATGAATTCAATTTTATGCTGGTTATTTCGGCAATATTGTTCTTTATTCCACAGATTGGAAATGAATTTAAAGTAAATATAGAATTGCTTGTATATTCATTCTGCTTTGCAGTTACATACTTCTGTGCAGTTGTTTTTACAATTCTTGCGATAAAAGAAGGAGCGCTCTCACTAACATCGCTATTTAGTTCCTATTCTTTGATTATTCCTACAATGTATGGTGCGTTGTTTTTGTACGAGGAGTTTGGAATTACGAAAAAAGTCGGAGTAGTAATATTATTAATCTCTCTGTTTTTTATAGGAAACATAAAAACAGGGGAAAGAGTTTCGAAGAAGTGGGTTTTATATGTAGTGTTGCTGTTTTTAGGTAATGGTTTATGCTCGTTAGTTCAAAGATTGTATCAAATTAAAAGTAATGGAGAAAATAAGGCGGAATTTATGATTATTGCATTGGTTATGATAGCTTTTGCAATGGTAGTTTTAGTCCTCATAACAGAAAAGAGAGTTTCACTTCCTAAAATGAAAAACGGCGGTGTGTTTGCCATTTCCTGTGGCCTTGCAAATGGAGCCGTTAATATGCTTACAATGATTATGGCAAAGTATCCTGCAACCATTGTATATCCGACGATTTCGGCAGGCGGAATAGTTTTAACTTTTATTTTGTCAAAGTTTATATTTAAGGAAAAACTGTCACGAAATCAGTATATAGGTTTCGTAACAGGTATTATATCGGTTATTGTATTGAATATATGAATTTAGTATTACAAAATTCTTAAGAATAAGGAGAATTTAAATGAAGATTGCAACAACGACGGGAGATTTTGACAGATTTTTAAATACATACCAGGAAAGAATAGATGCTGTTATAGAAGCCGGATTTAAGTATATAGACCTTAGCTTATATACAATATATAAGAATGATGAATTATTGGTTAGCAATAACTGGAAGGATAACGCCAAAGCTATTTTAGATAAAACTCTGACAAAAGGTGCTATGTTTGTTCAAGGACATTCTCCCGGCGGTAACCCGATAGCAGGGGATTCAAATTCGGAAATGTTGATAGATGCAACTATTCGTTCGATTGACATTTGCGGTATATTGGGCATTCCCAATATTGTTGTTCACGCTGGAACTCTGGATGGAATGGATAAGAAGTTGTTTTTTGAAAAAAATAAAAAGTTTTTTGATAAACTTATTCCTGCAATGGAGCGGAATAATGTTAATGTACTGTGTGAAAATTCAACGCAAAAAAATGTTGGAAATTCATATTTTACAAATTCAGGGAAAGATATGAAAGAGTTTGTTGAATATATAAATCATCCGCTTTTTCACGCTTGCTGGGATACGGGGCATGGAAATTGCGAAGGAAACCAGTATGATGAAATTCTTGAAATCGGGAATGACCTTTTTGCTGTTCATATAAATGACAATAGCGGAAAAGGCGATGAACATATTATACCATACTTGGGAACAGTCAATATGGATGAAGTTATGACTGCTCTTATTGATATTGATTATAAGGGAATATTCACATTTGAAGCAGGAAGTTCACTCCGCCCGGCAATATATTGGCAGGGTAATCGTATGGAATTTAAGAGGGATAACAGACTTTCAGAACCACAGCTTTTTATGCAGAAACAGATTGAAAAACTTCTGTATGATATGGGTGTATATATTCTTAAACAATATGATTGCTATGAAGATTAGTGTGCATCTCTGTTTAGTATATTCAGTTTATAATATGTGTTTGGGGTTATATTCATTATCTGTTTAAACACACGATTAAATGACCTGATAGAGCCAAAACCAGCTTCCAGAGAAATGTAGGAAAGGGTATGTTTTTTCTCATTCATAAGCTGAATTGCTTTATTTATTCTCAAAGTATTGATATATGTGTTAAAACTTATACTGAGTTTTTTATTGATAAGATGTGAAATGTGATGCTTATTAAAATGTAAAGCGTTTGCAACTGAATCAAGCGTAATATTTTCCGTGTAATGCAATGTGCAATAATCAAGAATTTTTTGAAGACTGGAAGATTTAACATCAACTTTATCTTTAAGCACCATTTTAGGTAAGCAGAGAGATATAAGCTGATTTAAGAGACCTATCTGCAAAGTTTCTTTGTATTCTCCGGTTGCAAACATTATTTTGTCTGCAAGAGATTCTATTTCTTTTTTATTATCAAAATGAAGAACATTATAATCAGGGATTTTATTTATAAAAATATCCTTAAGTTCAAATATAAGTTCGGCAGGGAAGATGAAAACATAGTATTCCCCTTGCTCGGAATGGAGATAATAATGCACCTGATTCGGGAAAGAAATAAAAATTTCCCCGGTCTTTATCTCGTGAAATAAATTATCAGCATAACACAAAGCATGCCCTTTTTTTGCATAAACGATTTCAATCTCACGGTGCACATGTGGAAATATTATCAGGTCTAAAACATGGAGACAGGTTAAACTATTGCTATGCGTTTCTATCATTATATTCTTCATAGAACCTCACCTCTCATAATACCTGTATTATTGTAAATTCCTGACTTTAGTATATCAAAAATCAGAAAATAAAACAATATTCCGCTTGTAAATAAATCGCAATATTTGTCCATTATGATGCATAGATATGACTTGCTGACGATTTGGGGTTGCTATATAATGTAGGTACGATGGTAATTTGTATTCAGATAAGTAAATTATGTGAAAAGGAAGGCAAGGGGATACGAGCATGATGAATTATGAATTTAAAAATCAGACAGGAGATTTTATAATATATAATCCTGAAACAGGCAGAAACTGGGATAATCAATTATTTAATAAATATGGCTATAATCTGACTGTTTCGCATACAGGAATGGTTTGCAGTAATTATATTGATGAAAACGGGAAAAATTGTGAGTTTAACCGCAGAGAAAGTAACTGTTTATATATAAGAAATGACAAAACCAATGAATTCTGGAATGTTGGGATAGCACCATCATATAACGAAACGGAAAATTATAAATGTGTTCATTCTATGGAAAAAAGTGAAATAAGTTCAGAATATAAGGGGATAGCAACAACATTAAGTTTTGCAGTATCCCAAAGAGGAACTTATGAAATCTGGCGTGCTGAAATAAAAAATAATACAAATGAAGAAATTTCACTTAGCTTATTCACGGGAATTGAATTTACGGCTGAAGGCTTTGAACAACCACCCTATTATACAGCTGACACAACATCAGAAACTGTTTTTTGTGAAAAATATGGTGCGTTGCTTTCAATATTGAAAAATCCTTTTGCCCCTAATGATAACTGTAGTGGCTTTGTTGCTTCTTCAGAACCTGTTGTTGCATATGACGGTAATTTTGAAAAATTTATCGGGACATTGGGTAGTATTTCTAATCCTTATGTACTGAAAAAAGGTGTGGATTGTTCTAATTCTGTATGTACTGTAAAATGCAGAGGTGGTGTTTTGCAAAATAAGATAAGTATTCCATCTCAAGAGAAAAAAACGGTATACTATATGGTTGGTGTGTGCAAGGGTATAGATGATTTTGAAAATAACTATGATTTTATAAGGGGAGAATGTGAAAGTATTTTTGTAGATATAGATGAAAGAGGGAGAAAACGCTTTGGAATTCTCCGAACAAGTTCACCCGAAGAACGCATAAATAATATAATGAATTTCTGGGCTCAAAAACAGGTTAGTTACTGTATGCTCGGGAAAAAGGCGGTTCGTGATAACGCTCAACTTGCAATGGCAATGCTGAATTTTGACGCTGAACTTTCAAAAAAGACTATCATCGAATGTTTATGTCATCAGTATAAAGATGGAAGAGCAATTCTGAACTGGAGCACCGCAAGAGATTTCAGTATAACATATTCAGATCCTGCAATGTGGCTTATGCTTGCTGTTTGCGAGTACATAAAGGAAACGGGAGAAACTGAATTTCTTGATGAAATCCTTCCGTATTTAGATGGCGGAAAAGATACCGCTTATGAACATATGAAAAAGGCAGTAGAGTGGTATACAGCAAAGGAAAACAGAGGAATAAACGGACTTCCGAAAATTTATTATGCCGATTGGAACGATGCTTTAAATATTCCTGATGATAATGCAGAATCTGTGTTTATGGCAATGATGGTTTGTCTTTTGTATAAAGAAGTAGCGGAATTGGCAGAGTTTATCGGTGATGAGGAGTATGCTAAGGGATTATATGATTTAAAAGATGAACTAGCTGCTTTAACAAATAAGGTTGCGTATAACGGAGAGTATTATATCCGTGCAATAAGTAAATTCGGTAATATCGGCGACAAGGGTTGGAAAACAGGCGGAGAAATTTATGTTAATCCACAGTCCTGGTCAATTCTTTCGGAAGTTGCCCCTGATGAATATCTGTCAAATGTTTTAAAGAGTATAGATTCTATGGAAAGCGAGGTTGGTATTCCGATTTGTATTCCTGCGTATTCTGAATATGACGAAAGAGTAGGAAGAATGTCGGGTATGCTTCCGGGCGTATTTGAAAACGGAGGGGTATATAACCACGCTTGTTGTTTTAAGATAATGGCTGATTGTAAGTTAGGAAGAGGCGATAATGCAGTTGGAACATTGCTCAAAGTTATTCCTGACGGAAAAAATAATCCGAGCTCGCTGACATTGACGGAGCCGTATCTTTTCGTAAATTGTTATCTTCAGCATAAAGCCGCACAAATGCAAATGATGTTTTCCTGGCAAACAGGGACATCCGCATGGGCGCTCAGGGATTATTATGAAGGGATTCTTGGTCTTAAGAGAAGTTATAAAGGACTTGAAATATCCCCTTGTATGCCGTCTGATTGGGATAATGTGGTAGCTGAGAGAACTTTCAGAGGAGATAGACTCAGGATTGAATATATAAATTCTGGAAAAGGCGAAACAGGCATTATGGTTGATGGCGAAAAAATAGAGGGCAGTATCTTACCACAGTTTGGAGATGGCAAATTACATATTGTTAAGGTTATAATGTAAACTTTTAAACGGGAAATAGTTGTTTATAGGCTATTAAGGAAAGGGAGATTCAAATGATGAGAAGAATATTATCGATTTTGTTATTAGCATCAATTTTTGTTTCCGGCGGAACTTTTGTTTTTGCGTCAGAAAATGAAATAAACAATGTGAATTACGATATACTTTGGACATCTGATTTTGAAACGGACAGTGTTAAACCAAGCAGTGCATCGTCCACAATTACATACGAAAAATATGATGAGAAACACGGAAAAAGTGCGAGACTTATCTCAAGTAACTGGCACGAAATCAAAAAGGTTTTCGATACTCCCATAAGCGATGGTATCTTGTATGTAGGCTACGATGTTTTAAGAACACAAAGTGCGGGGAGAAGCGCTGATGGATATTTAATTGAACAATATTCTGCGTGGGGCAATGGGTATTATCCAGCCGTAAACTGGCCGGGAGACGGTAGAGTAACTTATTATGCAGATTGCCACATTGATGCAATTTTATCCCCTATGCCGGGAAACACTATACCGCAGACAAATGTGTGGCACAGGGTTGAAACATGGCTTGATCTTGATAATCGTATTGCCAATCATTACATAGACGGAGCTTTATTTGGAAGAACAACCATATCGGAAGAACTTACAGAAATTACCGCCTATCGCCATACGATAGAAGCGAATAACGGTTATTGTGAAGAATATCTTGATAATTATAATATACTGCATTTTAAAGAACTTGGAACAGAGGTTAATTTTGAATTTATAAAATCTATGCCTGACTATCTTAAAAGTCCGGTTCTCATCTCTTTTGAAACAGATGTTCTTGGACAGAGTTTCTACACCAAGAACGCAAAAACTAATGTTTTGATGAATAATATCTTAACGAAAGATGTTGAAGGTGAATTAACATTTGAACTTGTTAATCCAAAAGGTAAAACATTTTTTCAGGAAAAACGGAAGGTTAATATTCAGGCGAAAAATTATACAAGTGAACAGGTGTCCTTTGAATTTGATGAGTATGGAGTATATGAGGTAAGAGTCAGATATGAAACAGATGGACATAATTTAAGTACGGCTAACACAACATTTGTATATATTAAGCAAGCTGAAAGAAATAAAAATCTTGGATTTTCGTCACATTCAGGTTGGAATTATGGAACAGAAGAACTTGACCGAAAACAACAGCTTTTGGGAAATGCCGGGTTTAATATTCAACGAGAGGCGATGTACTGGACAGATTATGTTCCCAAAGATGCACCAATGGGGATTCCGCAGTTGCAACAAAATATTTTTGGAACAAGCGAGAAAAATGAAATTGATTTATTGGTGATGATAGACGGATACGGAGGAAGAAAAGACCTTTCAGAAGACAGTGTTCCTGAGACAGACTGGTCAAGAGAAAATTTCAGACAGTATGTGACGGGTGTTGCGACTGATATGAAAGGAAAAGCAAGATATTATGAAATATTTAACGAAACACATATGACGGATGACCCGGAAAGATATATTGCCGCACAGAAAATTGCGTATGAGTCAATAAAATCCGTTGACCCTGATGCAAGAGTTCTTTGCGGGGCTACAGCCCGTGTTCCTCTTGAATGGATTGAGATGCTTTTATCAAGAGATGCAGGAAAATATTTTGATGCGTTTTCCTGTCACCCTTATACGGTTGAAAATCTCCCTGAAGTCGGAAGACAACAGGAGGGAACTGCAGAAAAAATGGTACAGGATTTGAGAGCATTGCTTGATAAATACGGGTTGCAGGATAAAGAGATTGTTATTTCGGAATTGAGTTATTCTTCCGCAAATCTTTATGCAAGCGAAACGCAACAAGGTGCATTTGGTATCCGTCAGTATATGATGGTACAGCCATATATTGAGTCTTTTATATGGTATAATGACCAGAACAAAACTGCAGCAGGAGCTACTGACCTTGAAGCAAACTTTGGACTTGTACGGTCGTGGCAGAATGATGGTGTTCCGTATCAGGCAAAACCGGTCCTTTTAGCCTGGGCGGGATTTAACAGCTTGCTTGCAAACGCTGAAAATTTAGGAAAAGTTGAAACAGATAACAAGGATGTTTGGATTTATAAATTCAAAACAGATGACTCAAAAGATGCTCTTGCAATATGGAATGCAGGAAATAACGGAGCCAAAATGTCCGTTAGTTTAAAACTTGGAGTTGATTCAGCTGAGCTGTACGATATGTACGGGAATAAAAGTATCATTTATGCGAATAACGGCAACATAAATATTGATATTTCAGAAAATATCACATATTTGAAAGGAAATTTTTCTCAAATACTTCAAGGTGACGGAGACTTTTTAGTTAAACAGAATAATGTTGAAATTATAAAGGGGGAGGACTTCGCAGTTTCCATTGAAAAAATTCCTGACACATTGCGGAGCGAAATAGAAGTGGATTGTCCGGATAATATTGAGTGTAAATCTATATCAGATTCATTAATATTGCTTACATCGGGATTTGAAAGTGTCGATTCGGGAGTTATAACAATAAGATTCAAGCGAAACGGAAGAGTAATGTATACTCACGAAGTTGATGTTAAATACATAAGCCCGGTGACTTATACTTGTGAAATATCTCCTTATAACAGTCAAAGGTATCAGGCGATTATTGAACTGAAAAATGAGAGGAATATAAAAGCAAAAGTAACACTTACTGTGGACGAACCTGCATTTCTTGCAGGGAAATCATACACTATTAACGAAATATCTCCTAAAAACGAGAGAACTGTTAAAATAAACATACCGATTTCAGAAGCTGAAAAAGGTGAGGTTGTCATAAAGGGAAATATTAAATCTGAATCGCTGACAGGCTTTGAAAATATACCTTTTGAAATGAGCAAGAAGGTCGGATGTCTGAAATATGATACGACTAAAAAGCCAACGATAGACGGAGTTTTATCTGATGGCGAATGGCATGAATTTCTGCCAATGAAAATAAACAAAAAAGAAATGGCACAGAATAAAATCTGGGGCGGTGTGGATGATTTAAGCGGAACGGTTTACACAATGTGTGACGATGACTATTTTTATCTTGCAGTTGAAGTAAATGATGATGTCTATTATGACAAGGATACCCCTGACAGAGTGTGGGCGGTTGACAGTGTGCAGTTTGCGATTGCTTTAAAAAGACAAACGGGCGCACCAAGCACGGAAATAGGACTTGGTTTTTCAAACGGCGAACAGACATTGCAAAGCTATCTGTCCCAAATGATTGACGGTGGAAAGGCAACCGATGGATTTAAATTTTCCGAGGATACGCTTTATGCTGTTAAGCGCAATGAAAAAGAGCAGAAAACAATTTATGAGCTACAGCTTCCGTGGAGTCAGATTTATGCAGAACCAATCGAGATTTCCAAACAAAGCAAGATTTATTTTACTGTCTTGATAAATGACCATGACGGAGTTAGTCGAGGATGGCTTGAATATTGCGGTGGGATTGGAACTTCCAAAAACCCGGAACAGTTTATGGAGTTGCCTGTCTATAAAATAAGATAATGGTTTTGCATATTTAAATCTGTGAAATTATATGAAATATAATAAATTTATTTATAAAAAAGGAGAAATAAAAATGGAAAGAAAAAGAGTTTTAGCGATGGTAACGGCTTTGATGTTGTTATTGACCTGTATGCCTGCGATGAATTTAAGTGCGGCAGTTGCAAATCAATACAACCCGACAATGACGGAGACTTTTGATAGTCAGTCAAATTCAATTGGAATGAATACCCCTTGGCTTACCCAGAGTTATGTTTTGAAGGAAGGTACTGACTATTGGTGGAATGTTGCATTTCCCAAAAATAATGATGGATTATATGGTGAAACAGGAAATGTTATTACAAGTTCCGAGAATGAGTATTATATCGAATTTGATTTTTCAACGGATGTGTGTGATAACTTTTCAATAGTTCCGGCAACATCCGGAAATGTTGCAACCCATGTTTCTTTGTCAATGTCAAGACACGGGTATATGATAGGAACAAGTCTGACAGCAGGAATAAAAGGTCTTGCAAATGACCAATCCGTTTTGGAAAATTCGAGAGCAACAGCTGAGGCGAATAAAAATGGCTGGATGAAATGTTCTGATACACAGGATTATGTAGCTGGTCAGACTTATACAGGAAGATATGTCTTTAATAAAACAAATAATACAATCGACCTTTATATGAATAATGTTTTATTGAGAAGTGCAACCGTAACTAATGTATCTGATTATACAAAGCTTATCATTTTCGCACATTATAGTAACTCGAACAATGCAACGAAAAATTTGAGACTCGATAATGTTGAGGTTGGTACTGTTTCAAAAATTACTGTTCCGGGCCCAACTGTAAATGTAAGCTCTGCAAATATTACAACAAATGGTGTTTTATCCCTTGTGTTTGATGCAGATGTTGACGGAGCTACTTTGAATTCTGAAACCGTAAAGGTATTTGCGGACGGAGAAGCAAAAGCTTATACTGATTCATCATATAATAATGAAACTAAAACATGGACAGCAACAGTTTTAAATTATGATGCATTCAATAACCTTACCGTAAAAGTAGATGGGGCAAAGGGAACTGATGATAATTCTGTTGCAGTGTTTGAAAAAACTTTTGCAGGTGTTGATTATATCTATAATCCTGTATTAGACGAAAACTTTGACGATAGTGCAATCAATAATACTGCATGGGGTAATGAGTATCTTACGGAAACCTTTGACGATGCTTCCGGTCGCGGTAAGGTGTGGACAATCCCGTTTGGACCCAATATGGCAAATAATGCTGTAAATGGTGAACTTGGCGGTTTGAGTCAGTATATGACAGGTGATGTAAACTATATAAAATTTGATTTCAAGACCGAAAATCTCTATAATTTTACATTCACTCCGCTGACTGCAAGTGATTATACAGCTTATTTAAACTTCTCAACATCAAGACACGGATGGATGTATGCGAATAAATTTGCAACAGTTAATCAAAACGGATTGAATGATGATATTAATGTTCTTGATAGTAGTGCAAAAGCCACAATAAGCAATGCAAGCTGGAGACAGGGTGGAGAAGTTGTTGATTATGCTGCAGGAAAGTGGTATACAGTAACTTATGTATTTGATAAAACAAATGAAACAATCAAATTATACTTAAATGATACACTTCAATATGAGGTAAAAGCATCTGCAACGGTTTTGAACTCAATAGACAGATTATTTATCTGGAACCATAAGTCATCAGTTGATGGGACAACATCAAGATTTATGAGCCTTGATAATTTAGAAGTTGGTACACTTATTAATCCTTTAACTGTTAAAAATGTAAGTTTTGAAAACGGAACTATGGAAATTGAATTTTCAGAAGCAGTTAAAGAAGCGTCTTTGAACAGCAATACTGTTTTGGTAACTTCAGAAAATGGTGTAGAAACACACACTGGCTCATATGATGCAACAACAAATGTATACACTTGTGTTATAGATAAATATAATCCATATAAGGATTATATGGTTACCGTTAAAAATGTAACCAATGAAGACGGTAAAAATGTTAAGCGTTTTGAAAAAACATTTACAGGAATTGATTATATCTATACAAGTTCGTTAAATGATACATATGATAATGGCTCTGCAAATCTTTCATGGAGACCGAACTGGTGTCCTGAAGTTGAATACATTGACGAGATGGGAAAAGGCAAGGTTGCAGCTATAAAATATGCAAATAAAGCAGCAATAACAGAGGTGAATATTGCTCTGCCTATCAGTCAATATCTTACACAGTCAGGCGATGTTAAATATATCAGCTTTGATTTGAAAACTTCAGAACTTCGTAATTTAGCCTTTACACTTACAGATGATGCGGTTAGCTATTATCCTGTGTCTTTCCTTCTTTCTGAAAAGAACTGGGCATTGGGCAGAACTGTTGAACCGTCATACAATGCTGAATCGGAACTTGTTAAAAATTACTTTGCAAACTCAAAAGCAACTCTTGAAGGTTGGGGAGTTAAAACTTTTGGGGACTATGCAGCAAGGGAATGGAATAATGTTAAGTTTATTCTTGATTCAATAAATGGGAAAATAGATGTTTTACTGAACGATAATGTTATTTACAGTTATAATGATACAGCCGCAAATCAGGCAAAAATTACAAAACTTTTAGTAATTAACTGTTCAGCGGAAACTGATAACACGAAAAATATTATGTATATTGACAATTTCCAAATTGGTACAGCGAGAACTGAAAAAAGTGATGTTGTGATTGTTGATTATGCAGAAAACAGAGTTTTAGACGGACAAAATGTAGATACAGTTTATTCATCTGCAATAATTAAGAATACACTTGGAAAGAAAATATCTGCAATGGTTAGCTGTGCATCTTATGATGAGTCAGGAAAAATGATTGATGTAAAGGTGAAGATGGTTGATGTTGAAGCTGGTGAAACTGTAATTGTTAATGCATCTGACTGCGAAGGGCTTGATACAAACGGTGCAACAACGGTTAAGGCGTTTGTATGGAGCGACTGGTCTTCAATAACACCGCTTGCACCATTTGATGAGGCTATATTGGCTGATTAATGTTGGTTTAATTTTGGATAATTAAAGTGATACAGTGTATGAAATCTGCGGAATTTAAAGATTCCGCAGGTTTCACGAATTATAAATACTACAAGGATGAGGTGGCCTCATGACGAATAAATTAAAAATTTTATTTTTAACATTAGTTGCATTGATTATAATGGTACTTTCTGTAAATGCCAAAGATTACGGTATATCGTATTTTAATGGCGGATATGCTGATGGCGGTTTAACTTTGATAAAGCCTGATGGAGAAGAATGTCTGAAGTTTACACCGAGTTCTACGAGTACATATAATACAGCAAAAATAAATGTGAATCCGAATGCGAGAATAGCAGAAAAAACAATTTTAAGTTTTGATGTGTGTCCTGTGCAGACACATCAATATATGTTCATTCAGATTTTGGGTAAAGGGCATATAACAGTAGCTGAGTTGATTTTTTCTCAGGATGGAAAAATGGCATATCGTTCATCTCCTGCATGGGAAAGTACACACAAATTCCCTGACGGAAATGATAAATATGCAGGATATAATATAGTGGATATTGCTCCGAATAATTGGTATCATATTAATATTATATTTGATTCAACAAATGGAACAACGACATACTTTTTAGATGGGGAAATATGGGGAACAGGTGGAAAGTACGATAAAAGTGTTCCGCTTGATGGTCCGTATATAACAGGAAGAGGCGGAGCCGGATATAATGACGAACCAACAGGGAATGAAGCATTTTATTTTGATAATATAACTTGTTACCTTTTAGATAAGGAAACAATGGATGCTTCCCTGACAAATGTTGATTACGAAACAAAAACAGTTAATCTTGTTTTATCAGAACCTGTATCAGATGGGGACAAGATTGACGAAATATGGATAAAAAACACAACTGATGGCGAAAACATAATAATTGAAAATATTGAATGTGAAAATAAAAATATAAAAATTAAATACTCGGGGGAATTAGAAAGTTCAACGGAATATGCTGTTAACTTTCCATCAGGTATAGAAGGAAAGTTTGGTGGAGTTTCAAAAGAGAAAATATTCTATTTTCAGACGCCTGTCGGCGAAGGTGGCGGAGACCCAGTATTTACAAACGCATTAAATGATACTTTTGATGATGAATTGTCAACATTTTCGTGGCAACCGCAATGGTGCCCGAATTTGGTATACACAAATGAAGATGGCAGAGGGAAAGTAATCGGAATTAAATATGCTAATAAACCTGCCGGAACAGAAACAAACATCAATTTCAGCGGGTTTGAGGAATATTTTTCCGATGATAGCGATATTAAGCAGTTGAGCTTTGATATAAAGGCGGCTTATTTGAGAAATTTATCAATTTCACTTGTGTCAAGTAGCTGGGAATATCCTTTGAGTTTATATACAAGTGAAAAAGGGTGGTTCTGGGGAGCTGATCAGGTTCCTGCTCAATCGGGGGGCGTATTAAATACGAATATCTTCCCGTCAACCCGAGAAACTCTTGAAGGAAGCGGGTATACCGGTTTTGCGGATATGAATTCCAATGTATGGTATAATATTACATTTGAATATGATTCGGAAAACGAACAAATGAGGGTTTATGTTGATAATGTACTTTTAAAGGAAGTTCCGTGTTCCGTTGCTATGTTCGGAAGAATAAACAGACTTCTTATAAGAAACTGCTCAACTGAAAATAACAACAGTATAAATATACTCTATATTGATAATTTTATTATAAGAAACGGATCTGTGCCGCGTGATAATAAGGTTAAAGGGACAAGATTCGTCACATCTGACGGAAAAATTATTGGTCCTTTAGATGAAGTTTCAAGGGACTTGTGTAAGGTGGAAATTTCTTTCTATAATGAAATTGATGAAAATACGCTGACAGAAGAAAATGTTAAACTTTTCTATGGCGATACAGAGGTTGAGTACAGTGTTTTAGATTTTGATGGCTATACATATATCATAAAGCCATTAACTTTACCGATGGCAGGTCAGGCTATAAAAGTTAGAGTCTCGGGCGTTGTGGATGTGAAGAATCAGCCTGTAACTGAATATGCAACAATGTGTTATGCGGATTCTGCCGAAGGGGAATTGAAAATATATAATTTTGATATAGTTAATTTAAGCGGTGAAGCTTTTGATGATAAAAGTAATGAGGGATATGTAACTGCTGAAATTTTTAATACAAGTGATGAAACCAAGAGAATAATAGTTTCTCTGACCGGTTATGACAGAGAAGAAATGATACATTTTGATTACAGAATGTTCACATTATCTCCAGGAGATGCAATTACTTTTGATGAAAGCGGAACATACGAGAAGCTGGAAATCACGGGTATTGAAAAGTATACAGAGATTCAGGCAAATGTGTTAAATGGGAGTGAGCTGCATTATCCGATTATTGAACCTAAAGAGATTGCGTTGGTGAAATTTGAAGATTATGATATAACATCTTCTGAAAATGTCAGGATTTTAGGCCGTGGCTCTGTTGATGATAAAGGGGCAAGAACTTTCAACTGGCCAAATTCAGGAATAGAGTTTGAATTTACGGGAACATCGGCTGCCGTTAATGTTACTGATATTACATACGGAAATGCAGGCGGCTATGAAGGGAACTACTTTAATGTGTCTGTAGATGGAGGAGAACCAGAAAGAATAAGACTTTATGAGGGCAAGAATATAATATGCGAAGGACTTAAAGCGGATGAAACTCATTTAGTTAAAATGGTTCGTTCATCTGAAGCGTATAGAGGGACAGTCAGAATCGACAAACTTTTAACAGATGCAGAACCTGTTGCTACAGAAGAAAAGACAAAGCAGATTTTATTTATAGGTGACAGTTACACAGCAGGATACGGAAATGTTCCTGAACTTTCTGATTGCACATGGGGTTGTGCACAGAACACTGATAACTGGTATTCTTATGCAGGCTATACAATGAGACATTTCGATGCGGATGGAACTGTTTTGGCATATCAGGGTAAGGGTCTTAGAATAAACAACAATAATACAACTGCAAACAATATGATGAGTCAGTTTGAAAATGCGGATATTTATGTTGATGATAGTGGATTTTTAGGGAATATAAATACTTATGTTCAAAGTACAGAAAAATGGACTTTTGCTGAAACAGAGCCACAACTAATTGTAATTTGGCTTGGAACTAATGATTATTTAGGTGACGGAGGAAATTCAAAGACTCAATTTAAGACAGCTTATATTGAATTTTTGGAGAACATTAAAGAAAAATATCCAAATGCAACAATAATCTGTTGTTCAAGACCTGAATCGGGACAGTATTATTCCGATGAAGTTGAAGAAGTTGTTGAACAAATAGGCGGAGAAGATGAGGATGTTTATTATCTGAAAATCAATAGTTTTTCCGGAACAGGTATTTATGGACATCCAAACAAAACAGAGCATCAGACAATCGCAAATGAACTTATAGGGAAAATCAACCAGATATTAAACATTTGGATTTGATGCTTTAAGGAGTTAAAGTATGGTTAAGATATTAAAATATATGGTTTTTTTGTGGAGTATGTGTATTTTATGTGTAGTTACACATGCATCCCCAGCTGTTATAGTTACAAAAGATGCAGTAACTATAACTAACAAATATTCTACGGGAAAAGCGGGAGAGATTTATTCAGTTGATATGTACGACAGTTCATATACGGCAGAAAATCCGTTACCATCACTGGTTTACAGAAACCAAGGTGTGAGTACCACCGATGGTTGGTGTAATATGCTTATACCTATGACTGGGGAAGAATATGGGATATACCGCATTGCAACGGGAGAAACAACAGGAAAATATTCGACTATCAATGCTCTTTATGACGGTTTTGACGGTGAGAAAACCTATTCGAACGTAGATATTAAGAGTGACGGCAGTATGGATTTGAGCTCATCGTCATATATTGAAACTGACTTTAATGAGCTTATTTCAAATAAAATTGTTAATATAAGTTTTGATATAAATGTTAAACAGGATTCACAGATTCTGTTAAGCCTTAATAATTGTCAGAACGCTGTATGGAACGACAAAAATCAAATTTTTGATACATTATTGTTCGGAGATGACGGAAAGTTTGGTCTTTTCACAAAAGATAATAACGGGACATTAGCATCAAATCTATTTGACTATGATTATGGAAAAACATATCATATTGAACTGAATATAGATATGTTAAAACATAGCCTCAAGTGTTATATAGATAACGAACTTTTTGATACAATTGAACTAAATGATGGGTTTGAAAAGTTAGGCGGATTCAGAATAACATGTTCCAAGGGCGGTGCAATATTATCGAATCTTAACAGCGAAGTAGCAGAATTAGAACCGGGTGAAAGATTGAGCGTTAATGTAAAGTCCAACGCAAAAGTCGGCAACATATATTTTGATGAATCAAATGTCAGCTTTGATATATCGGCGGTGTATGCGGGGAAAAGTAATGCAAAATATAATGTACGCTATGAAATTTATAATGAAGAAAATGGTGTGCTTATAGGCGAGGCTTATGATGAAATATCGTTTGCTGCAAATGAACAAAAGCAGTTTGTTAAGAGTTTTGATTTTAATGCATTTGATATAAAATACGGTTTATTTGAATTAAAACTTGTGTTTGAATATGTTGGAGGCGAAGGAAGTTACGAAACTGAAAAATATAGATTTTCGGTTGCGAGAGAGTCCGAAGAAGCCAACTTGAAACTTGGTATGCATACGCAATTCGGTCACGGATATAGTGACGCTGAATTAAATGCTTATCTTATGAATAAGGCTGGTTTCTCGGGGATTCGCGATTATCTCGCTTATTCTCAGTGCTTTGCAAATGGTGTATGGAGTGAGCCGAGCCGTTATAATAACTGGGTTGATGATATTTCGGACTATAATTTATCTCAGATTATCGAATTCCCCACAGAGGATATAGGCTTTCCAAAAACTGATGCAGAAATAGATGAATATGTTAGATATACTGTTGCCGTGGTCGAAAATTTAACACAAGATGGTGTGTATATGTATGAGCTTGGAAATGAGCTTAACTGGACATGCACGGCAGAGGAATATGCAGAACTTCTGATTAAGGTTGCACCTGCAATACATAGCGTTGATGAAAATGTTAAAATACTTGCGTTTGCAACTGCTGGTATAAATAATTTTCATAGTGTGAACTGGATTGTTGATGTTATTGATATCATAAAGGAAAAGGGGTTAGAGCCACACGATTATATTGATTATATAACTGTTCATCCATACAGAGCACTCAATCAGTATCCTGAAAAAACCGGGAGAACCTGTGATTGCACATATGGAACAGAGTCATACCCTGAATTAACAATCTGGCAACAGATGAGCGGTAAGGTTCATCCTGACCCGAAAGATACTATAAAAGGTGATTCTTCACTTGTTGCAAGAATGGATAATCTTTTTAACAGATTAAAGGAAGCTGATTGCGATGATATTCCGATTATTGCAACCGAACTTGGCTGGTATTCCTATGAAGGGGCAAGTTCACAGACAAACTGTGAAGAATGCGTTGCGAATGAAGTGACTTCTCTTACAGAAACAGGACAAGCACAATATGTTTTAAGAGCCACAGCATTGCTTTATAATAAGCTTGATAAGATTTATTATCATACTTTAAATAATAAACCGAATTCAGCAGGAACAATGGAGAAGAATTTTGGTTTTACGGAAAACTGGAGCAGTTCGGAGACAGAAATACCTTATGAAGCAAAACCTGTATTTATAGCAATGGCAAACTTTAATGCTATGCTTGGTAATGCAGAACTCGTTTTTGAGAATATCAGTGGTAAAAACTATGATTATGTATTTTCAAAAGACGGAAAAACCATTCATATGCTTTGGACAACAAATATTTCATCGGAGTTTGTTTTGAATATCGGTGGGGATAGTGCTAAAGCTTATGATATGTATGGGAACGAGATAAGTGTTTTGAGGAATAGCGTTGGTGAATATATTGTTCCTCTTTCAGGTTCTCCTGTATATATTGAAGAGGTTAAAAATATTCCTGAAATCAATATAACTGATGCAAACGGAAATATATTGAAAGAAATCGGGGATTCAAACGGTTTTGGTGCGACACTCAATCTTCCTGAAAAATCTAAAGACAGTGTTGTTGTTATTTGTGCTCTGTATTCTGACGGAATACTAGTAAAGGTTACACAAAAGAAAGTTGAAGTTGGAGAACAGTCCGTAACAACAGATATAATTTTTGGGGATAATATTGATGAAGTAAAAGCATTTTACTGGGAAGAAGACAAACAAATGCCTTACTGCGAATCAGAATCAATAAGATAGACGATAACGAATTGGAAAGGAATGACGAATAATGAAGAAGTTATTTGCTTTTGTAGTTGCAATGCTGATGATTGTAACTGTGTGTCATGCAAAGGTTACTGATTTGGGATATCTTCGTGTTGAAATTAGTGAGAATATCGAGATTGCAAATACTTTTATGAATATTGAAGTTTATGCACCTGACACAGATTTTTCAGATTTGGAAGACAGTATCAGATACAGCGATGTATTGGTATTCAGCAAAGTTGTAAAAACTGATGAAAACGGAAATATCTCTTTAAAGTTCAAAGTTACGGGCGAAAATCCGAAATCGGGACTATATACCGTTAAGATAACAGGTGAAGACTATTATAACATAGAAAAGATAGTTATTGCAAACACGGTTGCATCTGAAAGCATAATAGCTGATATAAATGAAACAATAGCTGAATCTGACAAAGCGGTAAGCACAGCTAAGATTGCAAACTATATAGAGAATAATTATTATGATTTGTATATAGCTAAAAAGGAATATGTTGATTCTTCTGCCTCTGATAAAGCGGCAGCATTGGTGTATGAATATCTGGACAGGGAAAACATAAGTCTGTCTCTTTCAAATGTTTCATTCGTAATGAATAAAGCGGTTGCTATAACTGCATTGGAAGATGGAAAAGTGAGTAACATTATAAGCGATGCAGAAAGCTTTTGTCTGAACAACGGTGAGTTAGCAGATTGGTACACAAAATATTATGTTACAACTAAAACAGGAGAAAGGATGAAAAAACGCCTGGAAAACAAAAAGTTTAATTCCTTTGAAAAATTTGATGTCGCCTTGCTGGAAAGCTTTATTTTGTCAGTTGTTGAAAAGCCGGATGGTGTGGATAATGTCAGAGCCCTTATGAAACGATTCTCTGATGAAATAGGTATAAGTTCAAGCGGTAGCGAAAAACAGTATATACACATTATGAATAAAAACTTTGATACATTTGCTGATTTGGCATACGCTTTTAATAACTATAAATCCGAATCAAGCGGAGGCGGAAATGGTGGAGGCGGCGGAGGGGGTTCGTCATCTGGAAGTTCAAAAGGAGATTCCGTTACGACGGTTCCTTCTGTTGCCATAGAATCTCCTGCAACTGACTCAAGTGATGATGAAACATATCCAATTACTATATTTAGCGATTTATATACCGTTTCGTGGGCAGAGGAAGCGATTATTGCTTTGGCTGAAAATGGAATTCTGAATGGAAAAGGTGAAAATTTATTCTGTCCCAATGACAATATAACAAGAGAAGAATTTACTGCTATATTGGTCCGTGCACTTATCCCGAATCAGCAGATGGCGGACATAAACTTTATTGACACTGATAAAGAGGCGTGGTACTATGAATTTTTGCAAAAGGCAGTTGGTGCGGCAATTGTGCAGGGGAAAAGTTCGGAGTTGTTTGGCGTCGGCGAAAATATTACAAGGCAAGATATGGCGGTTATGATAAACAGAGCCGGAGCATACATAAGTAATGATTTTAGCAGAAATTTAGGTGAATATGAGAAATTCAGTGATGATACGAGTATTTCAGATTATGCAAAGGAAGCAGTATATAGATTGAAATTACTTGAAATTATCAATGGGGTTGACGGTGAGAATTTTGCTCCTAAAGCTTTTGCGACGAGAGCTGAGGCGGCAAAAATGATGTATGGAATTTTACAATTACAAGGAGGTGTATAATATGCGTAGAAAAGGATTAAGCGTTCTTTTGATGATTTGTGTTTTGCTTGGAGTTGGTTTTTCCGGTGTAAAAGCTGATGATATTCAAAAGACTTATCAGATTAAATTTATGGAAAAGCTTGGCATTACCGAACAGATAGATAAGAGTTCATATAATGCTAATGTATCCAGAGAAGATTTTGCATATTATATAGCCAATGCAAATGGGTTTGACACAAACTACACCCCGTCAGACAGAAAATATATAGATGTTCCGACAGACAGCTATGCGTTCTCTCATATTGATGCGCTTTATACACATGGCGTTATTTCAAAAAGTTCCGATGGCAAATTCAGACCTAAAGACAGTATAACCTACGGTGAAGCATATACAATGATTTTGAACTCACTGGGATATAAAGGGCTTGCAATGGCGTATGCTGAATGGCCAAAGGGGTATTTGAAAATTGCATCTATGCTGGATATAGACAAAGGTGGGGTGTATGAAAATATTTCATATACAGAGGCAATGGAACTTGTATATGATGCACTCCAGTGTGAAATTTACGGAATAAGCGGTATGTCCGATGATAGTATTGTTTATGGTGACAATGCGGATACATTGCTTTCTAATGCATTTTCTCTTGACTATGGAGAAGGAACTGTTGAATCATTGCATGGAGGAAGTCTTTACACCGATAATGTTATGGAGTATAAAAGGATAATTATTTCAGGAAAACAGTATAGTGTGAGTGAAGATTTTGACGAAAGTGAATTTCTTGGAAATTATGTAAAGTATTTTTACGATGATGATTCAAATACAATTGTTTACATGAGTAATGAAAAACAAAAGCTTGCGGATTATACCGTATCTCTTGACTTATATAGCGAATATGACGGGAAACAAATGCTGGTTTTCCGTGATAATACGGCGGATAAGCCAAAAACAATTTCCCTTGAGGATGAACATATATTGGTCTACAATGGTATGCCACTTTCAAATAAAATTGAAGAGACTATGAAAAATTTGTCAAGCGGAAAAGGAACTATAACATTTAAGGATTCAGATAATGATAATAAATATAATGTTGTTATTATCGAAAATTACAGAAATTTTTACTTAAATGCTATAGATTTGCAAAATTATAAACTTTATAATAAACTTAAAGTTAATGATTTGATAAATCTGAAAGATAAGGAATACTTTGAAATTGTTCTGGACAAAGAAAAAATCAAAATAGAAGATATTCCAGATAATTCTGTATTGTCTGTTGCGGAATCAATAAATGGAGATATGGTGAAAATTATCGTTTCAGACAATTATGTTGATGGGACATTAACAGCAACCGGGAAAGATATGGTTAAAGTCGACGGAGTTTCATATCCTGTAGAAAAAAGTTATATTGAAATTTTCAAAAGTGAAACTGCCGTTGGTGAAAAATACAGATATTATCTTGATAATTTTGGAAATATTTCATACATAGGACCATCTGTGGAAAGAAAGATGATATATGGTTATCTTGTTCGTGCAATACAATCAAGTGAAGCATTCGATGACTCTGTTGTGTTTAAAATATTTACAGAAAATAATGAAATGATAACTGTAAATGGGGCAGACCGTGTAGTAATCGATGGGGATGCGTATAAAAATCCGACGGTTATAAAATCGTATTTTGATGATACTTATAAAAAGGGTGAAACAAAGCCACAGCTTATAGAGTTTGAGTTGAATTCGTCAGGAAAAATAAAAAATATTGACACTGCATTGGTTCAGAATTCCTATGAAGATGAGGATTATTCGCTTTATCCGGCTTATGATGCAACTCAGAAACATTGGTATCAGTCGGGAAGATTTGGTTTAAAGGCATTATTTGGAAGTTCAACTATAACATTTTATGTGCCGGAGAACACAGATGCGGATGATAAATATTATTACATCGCGCCGTATTCTCAACATTTTGTTTATAATGAAGCCAGTACATCTGCTGAAATTTATTATAGAAGTAAAAATAGTGGCTATGTGGATGTTATGATTGCAAAATCAAATAGTACTAAGAAAAAAGATGAAGCAGAGCCGATTATTATGCTGGATGAAATTTCTGAAGTTATAACTGAGGATGGAGACATTCTTCTTCAACTTGGCGGATATTACAACGGGGGTTACCAAACTGCAGTTGTAGAAGCCGAAAACTGTGTTTCGGGAATGGAAAAAGGTGATATTGTCGCTGTGTATAAAAACAAAGCAGGCGAAGTAATATCTGCGGAGATTGTATATGACCATAGCGCAGGTGAAATTCCGTCAAACTTTATAGATAACGGCAAAGGTTCTTTGTTATACAAACAGGGTGAAACATATGGAACAGAAACATATTATAGAACACCAACCCAGCTCTCTTTTGGTTTTGCATTAGCTAAACTTAACGGAGGGGTTGTCTCCTGGTCGCCTATAAAAGGTGGGGAAGAGACAGAAAGAGCGGCTGTCGGGTCTTTGAAACTTACAATATACGATAAAGAAACTGACACAATTTATACAGGGGATTATAGCGAAATTCTTGATTTCCAGCATGAAAAAAACAATCCGTCAAGATTGTTTTTCCACACATATCTTGGTGTGACAAGAAGTATGTTTGTCTATAAATAATTTTGTTTTAATATCATATTAAAAATACTCAGATGATTGAACCGACCTCACAATCGTTAGATTTTATTCTAACTTTTGGGGGTCGGTTCAGTTATATATACAACAGTGGATATTGTAAATTTATTTGAGGATTATGCTTAAAATATATTTTTTAGAAGCAATACTACATAACTTTTATGTTTCGCGGTTTAGTTTTTTGTATTTAGAAGGGGATGTGCCTGTTCTGTTCTTAAAAAGGCGGGAAAAATATAAAGGATTATCAATACCAACAGCCGATGCAATTTCCTTAATTGAGAAGTTGCTTTGATTCTTTTTTAACAATTTTTTGGCTTTTTCAATTCGATAAGAAATAAGATAATCCTGTGGGGACATACCGTATTCCTGCTTGAAAAGCGTATATAAATAGTTTCGGCTGATATGGAAATTCTTCGCTATATCAGAAATAGTTATTGACGTGAAATAACTTTTTTCTATAAGGTATGCAACCTTCTGAGCAACGGAAGGGAGCATATTTTTTTCGTCTATTGAATCTTTTGTGTGAATTGCGAGAAGTTTATAAAAAACCGACTGGAGCGTATAGCTCTCTTCATAGTCATTGGCATAGTTCTCCCGAAAAAGAGCTTCCTTTATAATGCTGATACATTCACGGTTATGTTTAAAAGGAAAAACGCAGTTATGACTCAGATTGAGCAGAGAAATGACCTTTGCGGCATTAGTGCCTCTGAACATAATCCAATAGCTCTCGTACGGCTCTTCCGAGTCAGAAATAATGATTTCGTTTTCTTTGGGAACAACAAGATATCCGTTTGATTTATCAAATGGAGTATCCATAAAAGTCCCTTTCCCAGACTCTATGTAATGGAGAATATAAGTATCTCTTTTCATTTTTTGATAGAAATCTGCAGGAGTGCGGTTATATCCAATTTCAACAACAGAAATATCTGAAGAAACTTCAAGACTTGTTATGCGACAGATTAGGGGATAATTTTTGGCAAAACTGTTATAAAAAATCATAAAATAGACCTCCAAAGTCGTATTTTTATATATTCTATCACGATTTATGCATTTTGTAAAGAGTTAAACTATATAGAAAATGAAGCAAAGATTTATAAATAATTTAGTGAGCGAGGGTTATGGTTTAAGTAAAATAGTCGCAGAAGAGTTCAAATAACATTTGTGCATATTTTTTCACGATTTATGTATTGACTGAGAAAGATAAATGATATTATAATGAAACAAAAGTTATATATAAAATAGTTGCAAAATCTGTAAATTTTAATAAAAATTGTGTTAAATGCATATTAAAACCTGATTTAGAAAATTTTTTATTAAAACGATTTGTGAATATTTTTAAATTATAAAAGAAAGGAAAGAATGGAAAATGAGAATGAAAAAATTTGGATTGCCGATGATTGTTCTGCTGGTCAGTGTTATTGTGCTTCAAAGTGGTGTTTTTGCAGACACTACGATAGAAAAAATAACCCTGTCAGAGGGGATAGTGACGGTATCGGGTAGCTGGGACAACGGAGAAAGGATTACATACGAAGTATATAAAAATGAGGTAGCAAAACCTGCATTTTCAGATATAGCCGGCTTTGGAGAAATCCCGTTTTCATTTGATAATAAATTTGATTTTTCATTTGGGCTTAAGGAAACCGGAACATATAAAATCCGTATATCTGATGGCTATGAAATGTTTTTTGAAGAATTTGTCTATGCAAGCGAAGAGGACAGAAATGAATTTATAGACAGGATAGTTTTAATTCTGCAAGAAACTGATACTGCTTCAGAATTGATAGAAAATGAATTAAGCGATACGGAAAACAGAGCAATACTTAAAACCATTGGTGTTAATTTTGATGAATATGCAGGCTATGACGAAAAAATTAAGAATGCGATTTGCGATAAGATTGTTGAGCTTGGTGCGAATAAGACATTAACAGAAGAAGAGTTTGCTGGAACATACAATGAGGCGGAAGTGTTGGCGATAGTTAATGGTGGAGATGAAAGCCTCGGCGGAGAAATGGTGGAAAGACAGAACTTCACCTTTGGAAATGTTGAATTTGAAGATATCAGGGATAGTGCAAAAAAAGCATGGCTTAAAGAGGCTGTTTTAAAGAATGCACCTTATGATTCTGTCTATGATATGGAAAAAATGTACGGAAAGGTATCAGCTCTTTATATTATAAATAATGCAAGAATTTCAAATATAGAGGATAAGATTAAAGGCTATTCGGCAATTCTTGAAATAGATGAAACTGAGGAATATAAAACATACAAAAAGTCAGCAGATTCAAAAGTTAATGCAAAGCTTATTGATGATATATCCGAAAGCAAACCTTATACCGTAAAGTTGTTTCTTGAAGCATTGAAGTCCGCCGTTAAAACAGAACCGTCAGGCGGTTCAGGCGGTGGCGGAGGAGGCTCGTCGGGCGGCGGCGGTTCTTCAGGCGGAAAAGCTCCTGCTAAGAATAATTTCGCCATAGAAGAAACTCCAAAGAATGAGCAAGAAGAGGCAGCTGTTTCGACAGTTGCAAAATTTAGCGATGTTTCCGAGAATCATTGGGCGTATGGTGCGATTTCTGAAATGCAGGAAATGGGAGTTGTTTCCGGTGTTGGAAATGGAATGTTTCTTCCTGACAGAACAGTAACCCGTGAAGAGTTTGTTAAAATGATAATAACTGCATTCGGACTTGAAGATGAAAAAGCGCAGAGTCATTTCTACGATGTTTTCGAAAGTGACTGGTTCTATCCATATGTAAGTTCAGCTTTTGAGAAGGGTATTGTAACAGGTGATGATCTGGGAATTTTCGGTGTTCACGCAGGGATAACAAGACAGGATGCCGTTCTTATTTCAATCCGTGCAATGAAAACTGTTGGAAAAGATGTTGCAAATATCAGAGAATATGCAAACTTTGGTGATGAAATGATGATTTCCGATTACGCCAAGGATGCGGTTAAAGAGCTTTACCGTGCAGGCAAAATAAACGGAACCGGAGCAGGCAACTTTGAACCGAAGCGTATGTGTTCAAGAGCCGAAGCTGTGATGATGATTTACGGAATTTCAAGATAGGAGGGCGTAATATGTTAAAGAAAATAACGAGTATTTTTATAATAACAACAATGCTCCTTGGTTTGTTTTGCGTAAATTCAGTCGCAACAGAGGTGTATAACGATGAGTCACGGCTGGAGACATTAAAAGGGTTAGGGATTGTTCGAGGTTATGAAGAGGAAAACAAATTTTTTGACACCATGAGCAAAAGTACTTTTATAAACTTCCTCCTCAATATGGCTTATGATAATAAATATACAAGTGAATACAGCGAAGATGCCCTTAAAACTGCCGAGGCTATGGGAATTATAGACAGTTCATCTTCAGTGTCGGCAAGCGATACGCTAAAAGGTGAGGAAGCTGTTAAAATGGCAATGTGTCTTTTGGGGTACAAGGAATTGTGCCTTAAAATGGGCGGATATCCAATGGGATATACAACAAAGGCGATGAAAATTGGTCTTACAAAGGGCGTTGAAATAAACGATGAAGAAATGTCAGTTGACGAGGCTTATAAGCTTTTATATAACGCTATATCAGTGGGAATTGCTGAGGTTGACGGCTTTAAAACAGGCGAGGATAATATGCATTATTACTCAGAATATGAAGATGTCACGGTTTTAATGGCATATCGCAGTATTTATGAGATTGACGGTATTGTTACAGCAAACCATACAAGTGATATTTACGGAGAGAGAACAGCTAAAGTTGGCTATGTTATGATAGACGGGAAAATCTATAAAGACTCCAATGGTATTTTGTATGATAAGCTTGGTCAGCGTGTTACGGCTTTTGTTCAGCGGATTGAGGGAAATGAGTTTAATGTTATATATGCTAAAAACCATTTCAAAAGCGAAATAGTTGAAATTGACACAGAGAATATTGACTCGGTTTCCCCGAATATAAGAAGTATCGAATATTACGAAAATGACAGCTCTGTTAGGGCGAAAAAGGTATCAATTAAAGCGTCTGTTTCATTATTATATAATAATATGATTTACAGCGACTATTCATCGGAAGATTTTTATGCTCCCGATGGAAAAGTTATTTTGATAGATAACGATGGGGATAAGGTTATTGATGTAATCAAGCTCAATGTTTATAAGGTTATGATTGTTTCATCAGTTTCTCCGACCAATATGCTTATAAACAATGAATATACCAAGTTTGAAAATGTTATGGAGAACCTGGAACTTGAGAAATATAACAGCGAAAATGATAACATAAGCTTTTTCTTAGAAGGTGAAAAGGTTTCTATAAACGATGTTCAGACAGGCGATGTTTTAAGCGTGTTTGAGTCAAAGAGCGGAGAAAATAAAAATATTGAGATTCATATAACGAGAGATAAATCAACTGTAACAGTAACAGGTTATAACGGAAAGAACAAAGAAATTATGGCGGAGGATGTTGTCTTTGAACTGTCCGACACATATTTAAAGGCAAATGTGAAGGGTGAAAACTTTGCCCAGACAATAACACCAGTCAGAAAATATGAGCTTTATCTTGATGTAAACGGTAAGGTTGTCGGCGCTAAAGTTGCAGGAGATACGGAGCTTAATTATGGCTATTTAAGAAAAGCTGTTCTGCTGTCAGGAGGAATGGACTCAGAGTTTGCGCTTAGACTGTTCTGTGCTGACGGTGAATGGAGAAACATTACCCTTTGCGATAAGGTTAAGGTAAATGACCGAGGCAGACTGACTGCAGAAATGACAAAAGCGGAGGCTGATAATAATATAGGAAATATTATCGGCTATGAGCTTGACAATACAGGCAAAATCAAGCATATTGAATTTCCTGTGTTGTATCCCGAAGATGTAAACGAAGAAAGACTTACAATGACGAGAAATGAAGAGGGAAGAAGCTGGCGTTATAACAACACATCTTTTGATAGCTATCACTTTATGACAGGTGACACAGTGGTGTTCGTGATTCCTTCAGAAGAGCTTGAAAATGAGGATTTGTATGATATAGGTAATAACTATTCATTTTCCACTGACGAAAAAATAACATCCTATACAGGTTACGGAGTTGATGAGTTCGGATTTTTGGATATTGCATTAGTAAGACGGGATAAATCAACCAGTAAGAAAGTTGGATATTCATTGTACTTTGTCCGCGAAATTGGTGCGGCGGTTGACGGCGAGGGAACAGTGACTCCGCAAATTACGGTTGCCTCCTCAACCTATTTAGGGCTTTCTATTCCGGCAGAGAGCGAGGAGCTTATTGCAAATATCAATCCCGGCGACATTGTAAGAATCCATGTTAATGCAAAGGGTTATATAGATAATGTAGAAAAAATGTATAACATAGCAGACAAGGAAATTCCTGATACTCCGGCGGATTTGCATACCTACACAACAGTTAAAGGAAAGCTTATAAAGGCAGATGCGCAGGGTGAGAGAATATTGATTGAAGGGTCAAGAAGGACAGCGTTAAAGGTTGAGAAAAGCGTTCCTGTTATGATTTATGACGTAAAGCGTGACGAGCTTAAAGCCGGCTCAACAAGTGACCTGACGAAAGATGACTATGTTATAGCAGATATTTCAAAATCAAAGGTAATTGGAATTTATATTTACAGAAACTTTGAAGAATAATTTAAAATTTATATAAATCTATTTAAAAAGGAGTTTTTAAAATGAAAAAAGTAACAAGATTTATGTCAATGGTTATCGCCGTAATAATGCTTGTAAGCCTTGTGCCAATGAGCGTTATGGCGGCTGACAAAGGTGTAATCGACGGACTTTATGTTGATTACAGTAATGGGTGTACGGTTGAGTACGCAACAGATTATGCATACAACGGAAGCAGAAGCGTTAAAATCAATGCAAACGGTAGTGGCGGTATTTGGCTTGGTGATCCTGTTGGGGACTTTAAAATGGATCCGACAAAAGCTTACGGATTAGAATTTTACATTTATGTTGACAGTTGGACATCGGGGAAATTATGGCTTAAACCAACAGGAAAGGATAATTCAACATATCCGACAGTTTATTACGCTTCATTAAACTATGGCGAAAACGGACTTTATGCGGGCGACACTAACGGAGCCCGTTGGGGAGTTGAAAAAATAACAGAGGGTGACAAAGCAGGCTGGTACAGAGTATGGAATAAGACTGCAATTATCAGTGAAAAGAAAAACTTTAACAGTGTTGTAGGTTTTGGTAAAGGCTATATGTGGAATGTTGACCCGACTAATGCCTGCGGGAAATTCAGTATTCGCCTTGACAATATAAATGTATATGAGTGGACTGGCTATACAACAGCACAGAACAGCGGAACAAGAGGAGAAACTCCGGTATTTGTTCAGGATTTTGACGGAGAAAAGCTTCCGCAGGTTGAAGCACCTAAAAAAGAAGACTTAATAACAAAAGGAGTCAACTTAACACCTAACCAGTACAACGGAGCAAACGGATTTTATGGTATAACAACAGCCCGTGCATATTCCGGTGAGCGTTCTCTTTATATTGATTCAACAAATGGTCTTGTTGGTTTAGGAAGCTGTGACACAGACTTTGGTATGGAAAATAATACACCTTACGGTATAAAATTTTCAATATATATTGAAGAAAATCAAAGCGGAAGCATTCAGCTCTGGCCTTGTAACGGTGCAGGTAGCAGATGGGCATCAGTATATTATACAACAGTATCGGGAACATCTGCCGATGGCTTGACATTAGCCGGTGCTGCTGCATCAGGATGGAATGTTACTAAAGGAACAGGTGACAAAGCAGGTTGGTACACATTTGAATCTACATATCCGATTATAACCGATACAGTATCAGGCGGTGCCTTTAAGCCGGGGAATATGTTTACTTTCAACGGAAAATTTAAGGCATATCTTGACAATATTCAAATCTATAACTGGACAAAGCCTGCAGGACTTGGAGATGTTACAGCTAACGGTATGGGAACAACACTCCTTGCGTCAAATGATTTTGAAAAGCCAAGTCTTCCGCAGGTTGAAGCTCCTAAGAAAGAGGACCTAATAACAACAGGAATTAAGTTAACACCTAACCCGAATAATGGAGCAAACGGATTTTACGGAATAACAACTGCCCGTGCATTTTCAGGTGAGCGTTCAATTTATATTGATTCAACAAACGGTCTTGTTGGTTTAGGTAGCGGTGAGACAGACTTTGATATGGAAGATGACACACCGTATGGTATCAAATTTTCACTTTATGTTGAAGAAAATGCAAGCGGAAATATGCAGCTCTGGCCGACTAACGGTGCAGGCAGCAGATGGGCATCTGTATATTATACAACTGTATCAGGAACATCGGCTGATGGCTTCACACTGGCAGGTGCTTGTAAAGATAGATGGACAGTTATCGAAGGAACAGGCGACAAAGCTGGCTGGTATACATTTGAGTCCAAATATCCGATTATAACTGATTCAGAAGCAGGCGGTTTATTCAAACCAGGTTGTATGTTTGTATTTGACGGAAAATTCAAGGCTTATCTTGATAATATAGAAATCTATAACTGGACAAAGTCTGCAGGACTTGGAGATGTTACAGCTAACGGTATGGGAACAACACTCCTTGCATCAAATGACTTTGAAAAGCAGTATACACTGGCAAAAAACCTTATGGCAACACAGGTTAGCGGAACACAGATTTCAGTTTCATGGAGAAATCCTGCTGAAATTCCTCCAACAGAAATTAAGCTTTACGATGCGGAAGAAAATGAGCTTATTGCAGAAAACTTTGATACAACCGCAGATGCTGTGGTTGAGTACCTTGACGAAGACTTTACTGCAGACCAGGAGAAGATTTACAAAGTTGACTTTATCTATGCTGACGGAAGCATTAAGTCACAGGTAGCAGGTATTCTGCCAACAGGAAGCGGTTATGAATATCGTGTAGGAAACTGGAAACTTAGTGCAAGTAATCCAAAAGCACCGATGAAATTGGAAATTGATGACAAAGTATACAGAACCTCTGCTCCTTCAATCAGAGTTTCTTCAAATGAAGCAAGCTTTAACACGAAACACGGATATTTAGAGCTTAAAACGGATACTGAACTTGATACAACTAAAAAATACCGTATAACAGGCAGTATAAAGAAAAATAAGGCAGGATATATATTCTCAAGAGCAATGGCAACTTATGACATTACAAATGAAAAGCTCCACAGAATACCGAATGTTGCCGGAACATGGGCTAATGGCGGTGGCGTGTATTCTAATTTAGAATGGACAGACTTCTCTCATGATGTTTTTCCGGCCGAAAGTACATCTCCGGTAGTTCATTTTATCTTCACAGAAAGCGTTGAAGATTTCTGGATTGATGATGTAGCTTGCTATGAACTTGATGAAAACGGAAACCCGACAGGCGAAAATTTAGTTGAAGGAATAGGGACATTAGATTCGATTGAAGAGCAGTCGGAGGCAGTAGGCGTTGAGGCAATAAATGATGTAGAGAAAGCCATAATACGCTGGCATAAAGATACAGAAACAGAAGCAGGAGCAAAGTATGTCGCAGTATACGATAACGCTATGAGCAGTGATATTCCTGTAGCTTATGTTCCTGTATCAATGGGATATGTTGATATTGCAAACCTTATTCCGGGTGTAACATACAGCTATACAGTTAAAGCGGTTAACGCAGAGGGCAGAGAAAGTGCAGAAGGTGTTATTGTTACAGCAACTCCACAAGCTGTTGCGATGATAATTGGCGAATATGAAACATCTAAGAGCGGAAATGATGTAACTGTAAGCATCGATATTAAGAACAACACCGCCGGAAATAATGTTACAGCACAGCTTATCCTTGCGGTTTACAACGGCGTAACGCTTTCAACTATCACAGGAACAGACGCAACCTCAATCCCTCAGACTGCTTTGGGTGTTAATCCTGTGACATTATCTAAAACAGTAACTGTTCCAACAGGCCATAGACTTGTTATGTATCTTTGGAACAGTATGGAAGGTATGAGACCATTAAAACCAAGTCAGGAATACTAATTTGGAGCATTTATAATGAAAACACAAAAAATAATTTCTGTTATCCTTTCGCTTGTGATTTTATCGTCAATGTTTGCGATAGCTTCACAAAGGGCGGAAGCGGAAACCATGACGACATCGCAGAGCAGTGTTTTGCTCAAGGATGTCATATATGAAAAAAACAGCGTAATAATAAGCGGAAAAAGCACACTTGGTGCAGGGGAATATATAACAATAAAACTCTGCGACAACGAAGGAAATGTATATGGCTTTGGCGAAACAAGACTAAAACTTGGCGGTGAATTTTCCTTTACACTCGGACTTCCGTCTGAGTGTAAAGGGGAAACCCTGACGGCCTATGTAAGCGATAGCGGGGAAGTTCCTGCAACTTGTCAGGTGTTCGTTCCTGCGTTCCAAATCGGAACTCCTGTTTTCGGTGAGGCACTTACGGCAGGGACAATAACAAACGGAACAATATTAACAATTGATTCTGTTACATATACAGACCCCAATATTGTAATAAGCGGAACATGTTCTGACGGGCCGAGAATGACAGTATATCTTTCAATTAAGGATAGCACAGGAACAACTCAGCATAACTCAAATGTTAAAACAAAGGGTGGCGGTACATTTACATTTACTGTTTCTCCTGATAAAGCTATGTATGGTCAAGAACTTGTTGCAAATGTAACATATTCTCAGGATAAGGCAACGGCAGAATTTGTATTTAACGGAGGATATAAGAAAAACAGAGAAATTGTTTCGGAATGTATTTCTCATATAGAAGAACTGATTTCTGAATGTGAGAGAACTGGAATATCTGTTGAATATGAAAAGGCAAACCTTGGAATTATGAAGAAATTCAGCGGTTTCCTTGACGGTTATATAACAAATGGTTTGACTGCCGAATATGAGCATAATTTAAAAGGAATACTGGACATTGCTGATGAAACGATTAAAAATCTTGAAGGATATTTAAGCGGAAAGCTTAATGAGAAAGTTGCTCCGAAATATGTTTCTTCGGAAGTAACAATGGACGGGCAGAGCCTTCTTGCAACTGTTGACATAGATGGTGTTTTAACAACACAGCCTGTTTTCTTCAACGGTTATGGTCATTGGGCTGATGCGATTTCTGATTATGCGGATTTTGCTAATATGGGGGTAAACTATACCCATTATGAGGTAGGACCAAGCAGTGTTTTAAAGGCAGGAACAGATGGAAGAAAATATGATATTAACGAAACTGCAATAGCGAATATTAAAAATGTATTTAAAAGCGCAGAGGATAATAATATCCAGGTTGTGTTCCTTACGGCACTTCATTATTTCCCTGAATTTATTTATAGTAACTATCCGGAAATAAATAACAATGGAAGTGCGAAATTTCCTGATTATATGCCGTATAATCCAACACACCCTGAAGTGATTGAGGCATTAACAGTATTTTTAAATGCTATTATTCCCGAAATAAAGGATTATAAGTCATTCCATAGTGTTTGTCTTGCAAATGAGCCGTTCTTTATCTCATATGAATATCCGGATTATTATATAGAAGCTTATCGTGATTTTGTTATCAATAAATACGGAAGCATCAGTGCTGCGGCAAATGCACACGGGTCGTTTTACTTGAACCGAGATTATATCTCTATGCCAACGGCTTCAAACACGGTAACTGCAAAATATAATGACTGGAGAGAATTTAACGATTCTGTTTTAACAGAGTGGTTTACGGTTTTGAAGGAAGTTATGGCAGAAATTGACCCGACAATTCCTGTTCATGCAAAATGTTCTGCATATATTTCCAGCGGAAGTCATGGGAATAGACGAAATTTCTGCGGAACAAATTACGAACAATGGTCACAGATTATGGACATAAACGGATGTGACGCATGGGGAATTTATGGCGAGAATGGCAGTAAGGTTCAGGGGAAAACTATGTGGTATGACTTTATGACCTCTCTTAAAAATGCGCCTGTTATAAACAGTGAAGACCATATTTTAAGGGATAATACTCAAATCACATATAACAATGCTGAACTTAAAATGAATATGGCGGATGTGTGGCAGGGCGCAATCCACGGCAGAGCAGGTGCGGTTTATTGGATTTGGGATAAGTCTGCAAGAACAGGTGAGGGAAGTATTTATTATAACTCAAACCTTTCAAGACGAGTTGACCATGTGGCGGGAATAAGCCGTGTGAACCTTGACCTTAACCGTCTTGCAAATGAGATAACGGCAATTCAGAAAAAAGATGCAAGATGTGCGGTTCTATATTCAAATTACAGTCAGGTGGCAAATTCTAATCCTCACAATGCCGCAATGTATGAGGTTTACAGAACTTTGCAGAATAATGGGGAAAAGGTGTATATCGTAAATGATACTTACCCCGAAAGAATGAACGAAAACGAGAGTCTTCAGCTTTTGATTGTTCCTTGCTGTAATTATATGCCTGAAAAGGTATGGCAGGAAATCAAAAAGTTCCAGGAAAGCGGAAAAACCGTTATTTTTGCGGAGTATGGAACATCTTATTATAATGAAAACGGAAAGGCTCTTAATAATACCCTTAAAAATACCGTTTTGAGCGGAGCAACACGCGTTAGTTTTGGTGGCTGGAATGAGGATACAGTAACTCTTTCAAATTGCGGAAATGTTTATAATGCGATAAAGAGCGTAATATCAGGCTATGAAAATGCTGTTACGGTTGAAAGCTCTAACGGTGAAACAGAATGGACGGCGGCGAAATATGACGGCGGATATGTTGTTAACCTTTGTAACTACGGCGATGTTAATACAACAGCTACGCTCAGTTATGATGGAATAGCTTGCGAAGAATTATTTGATTTAACTGAAAATAAGGTAATCACAAATGAAATAAGTCTTAAGCCTTATGAAACAAAACTTGTAAAAGTTTTGTGTGAGGAAGAAATAAAAGAGGGCATGAATTTCTATTATTCGGATGGAAGCGAAGCTACGGAAATAAAAGCGGATATGATTTATTCCAAGGTTAAAACTGCGGTTGATGCAGGGAAAAGCTTTGCTCATCTCCTTGCCGTTTACTCAAAGAGCGGTGTATTGAAAACTGTTTTGACAAATGACGGCTTTGCTGATGAAAAGGGAAATATTTTGTCTGAAATCGGTGTGACGGTAAGCGGAAACGATGTTTTGGACACAGTTTTGAAATCCTATTTGTTTAACAGTTTGGGAAATTTAGAGCCGTATATACCATCTGCTGTTCTTGGCGTGGAATAAATCGGAGAGGAATGATTGGATGAAAAATATGATGAAACGCATGGTTGCATGGGTTATAGCAGTAGGATGTATTATCTCTGTGTTTCCTGGGAATGAAAAGGTGGAGGCAGCAGATGCCGCTCCTGATGGCTGGGTTTTGGAGGTTACAGCTAATACAGTCGGAGGTGTATCTGTTGACACAACGGAGAAATACAATGGAAATGCCTCTATGAAACTGTATAATCACACAAGACGAACAAAAGAGGAATATGTTAGAATCAGCTATGCAATTCCTGTTGAGCCGGGGCATACATATCGATATGGCTTTATGGCGAAGGTGAAAAACGGCACAGGTGTTTATGCACAGATGAACTGGGACAGAACAGCTCTCGGTTATCTGACCCCAACAGGGAAAACGGCTGATTGGCGTGGATTTGAGTTTGCCTATAACAACGGTGACCAGACAACTGCGCACCTCCGATTTGTTATGGAAAATTATACAGAAGGACTCTGGATAGATGATTTGTATTTCTATGACACATCTATGCCTCAGACCACTGAATATAATCTGATTAAAAATCCGTCTTTTGAAGATGTTGCTCCATCTCAGGTGACAAGCGAAGCAAGTCAGGATATTATTCCTGTTCATAAAAAGACTGATATAACGATTGACGGAAACGCGGATGATTGGGCGGGGGTTGATTCCCGTGAAATAAGCATATACACAGATTATTCAAGTGTACCTCAAACTATTTCGGGGGAGATAAGATATGCATATAACGATGACTACTTCTATTTCCTTATGAATGTAGAGGATGATGTTCATTACCCCATAAGCGCGGGAAGCTACTGGAACGGTGATGGTCTTCAGTTCACAATTTGCCGTCCAGGTGAAACTTTTGGAACAGCATATGGCGTGGTTTATGATGATAATAATGACATAACGGTGGAATTTGGCGATACAGCGTTAGTTCCAAAAACCAAACGGGAAGGGAATAAAACTGTTTATGAGGTTGCAATCCCATGGTCAGCTTATTTTGGTGAAATTCCGCCGGTTGTGCTTTTCTGTGCAATCGCTAACGATAATGATAACGATTTAAGACGAGGCTGTATTGATGTTGCTCCTGGAATATCAATGTATAAGGACAGTCAGCTTTTTCCAAAAATGATGCTCTTAGACGATAACAAGGAATATGCAGCATATTTCCAGGGCGATAAGGATGTTGCAACAGGAGAAACGGCTAACTATATCGTGGATTTGTTCAATCAGACTGATAAAGATAAGATATTTACGATAACCAGTGAAAAGGCAGGTACAAGTGAAAATATTACGCTGAGTGCTAACGAATCAGCGAGCTATAAATTCTCTGCGAAAATGACAGGCTATGGCGATACGGAGGTTGATGTGACCGTTTCTGACGGAAAAACGGAATATAAAAATGCCGTGTTAACCAATGTATGTGCCGATACTGAAATAGCCAAACAGGTTATTGAAACTCAGAAGAAAAATTATGCAGAATTAACCGCTCTTATGTCAGAATGCTTGAAGAAGAATATTCCGATTGAATATCAGAAGGTTAAGTATTACACAATCGAGCTGTTCATAAAATATCTTGAAGAGGATTTAGGCGATAACGATTTAACAAGAATTGCTCATCAGGATAAGGTTATGACAAGGCTCTATAATGAAGCGAAATCTGAATTTGAAGGCTTGTTATCAGGTGAACTTAAGCCTGTTTCTGTACCCAAATATGTGACATCTCCTGTTGAGGTTGTGGATAAGCATTTTGTTGCAACAACCGAAAGAGAAGACGGAACAACAGAAGTGCGTCCCGTATTCTTTGTTGGAGCAGGACATTGGGCACAGTCAAGACTTGAAGAAGAAATTAAGACAATCTCAAATGTTGGCTTTAACTGTATGAGCCCTGAGCTTGGTCCGTGGGATGCTATGTTTGAAGCATTGCCGGTTAAAAACTGGCTCTTAAAAGGCGTGGGCGATTATGAAATAGAAGTTTCTGCCTCACTATCTGAAAAACGGGGAGGTGAATCTTCTCTTAAGATTGTTTCAAATTCTCCGTACAAAAGCAATAACTATAAATATATTATTCAAACTGTCGATGTAAAGCCGAATACAACCTACGAATATGGCTTGTCTGCCAAGGGGAAAAATGTCAATAATGCATATTATATCTTAACAACAAACGGCATAAGTGGTGTTGGAAATAAAGCAATGCGTCAAAGCCTTAAGGGGACTTTCGATTGGCGTGACGATGCTCTTTCTTATACAACAAAGGCTAATGAAAAGGAATTAAATCTTTTAATCATAGTAGAAGATACTGCGGCAGAACTTTATATCGATAACGCATTTATTCGCCAGACAGGAACAGAGGGGAATCTGCTCTTAAACGGCGATTTTGAAGAAAGATACCCTGACGACCAGTATTATGCAATAGACGAGAGAACTGTAAGAAAGTTTGAAAAGACTTTTGCCGATATGGATAAGTATAACATATCAGCCCAGTACAGCGCATCTCCTCATTATGTTCCGAGCTTTGTTTTAAGAGACTATCCTGAAATTGACCTTCCGCAGCAGTGGGGTCACTTCAATCATCAGGACCCTGACCACCCGAAACTTTTGGAAACTTATGAGGTGTTCTATAAGAGTATTGTTCCGAGAATTAAGGAGTATGAATCCTTTGACGGGCTTGTTCTTGCAAATGAACCACAGTATAATTCGCAGCTTGATAGCTGGGCATTTATTGACGATTACCGCAAAGCAATGGAGGATAAATACAGGAATATTGAGGCTTTAAATAAGCGTTGGGGAACGAAATATACCTCTTTCTCGGAAGTTGAAATGCCTAACGGAATTGAGGCGACTCCAAGATATTATGACTGGAAAGAATATAACGATATGATTCTTCCGAACTGGATTGCAAAAATAAGTGAATATATAAAAGGTTTAGACCCTGAAATTTTCACCCATGTTAAAGTTATGGATACTTTTAAAACAGGTGTTAATTTCCGTGTAAGCTCCAGCGATAATTACGAAATTCTTGACGCTTATACAGATATAAACGGCTGTGATGCGTGGTCAATGATTGCAACCGACGATAACAGATGGAAAAATATTTTCTATGACTTCTTAACTTCAGTTAAAAACGCTCCGATTTATAATACGGAAGACCATATTATAGTTGATGCAAAAGAAATGGTTTACAACGACAAAGAAGTGTTGTATAATATAGCTGACATATGGAACGGAGCAGTTCACGGCAGAGGCGGTTCTGTGCTCTGGCTTTGGGACAGATCCTCAAGAACGAAGAACGGAACGATTTATTTTAACTCGCTCTTAACAGCAAGACCTGATTCTGTTGCAACCCTCGGAAAGACAACTCTTGATCTTAACCGTCTTTCAAAAGAGGTTGTGGCGCTTCAAAATGTAAAGAGTGACATCGCAGTTTTATATTCCAATTGCAGTGTGCCTTATAACGATGAAATGCTTGATATAATCAGAACAGTATCGGCAGGACTTGGTGAAAACGGACAGAAAACAAGATTTGTTGTTGAAAGTCAGCTTGAAAAATTTGATGATTATAAGGCGATTATTGTTCCTGGAAGCATAAGCGTTAAAAAGGAAACACTTGATAAACTTAAAGCGTTTGCTGAGAAGGGCGGAAAAGTTATCCTCATCGGGGATAACGCTCTGACTGTTAATGAATATGGCGATAATCATGATGCAAATACAGTTGCATATATAAGAAATAATGGAGTATCTGTTTCCTATGAGGATGCAGGAACAACTATTTCGGGCGAAAGTAAGCAGAATATCAAGAAAGAAATTTCTGCTCTTGTTAAAGCGCTTAAACTTGATACTGTTGTTATTATCGACAAGGCAACAGGTAAAACAGTTACGGACGCTGATTATATAACCGCTGAATATGAAGATTCTTACATCATAAACCTTTGCAGTTATGTATGGGAGGATAGAGAGGTTGAAGTTTATTTGAACGGCAAGAAGGTTATGGCATCTGAGGATTTAATAAACTTTGGCATATATGGCGACAATGTAACCATGAAAGGGCATGTTCCGTTATTATTAAAAATAAAGAAATAACCAAAGGGCGGTCAATGGACCGCCTTGGGGTCTATAAAAAAATCAGAGAGGAATAAAAATGGATAAATGGATTTTGACATCAGATAAACCTGATTTGGGGAGAATGAAAAAGCGTGAGTCCATCTGGACACAGGGCAATGGATATATGGGCATAAGAGCAAGTTTTGAGGAAGCATATACAAACAGTGTCCGAAACACATTGATTAACGGTGTTTTTGACTGTCCGGAGGACGAGGTTCCGGAACTTGCAGTTATTCCTGATGCGACTAACTGCAATATTGTTCTTGATAAGGAACCCTTCAGCATGGTTTGTGGAAAGGTTGACAAGTTTGAGGGAAGTCTTAATATGGGAAACGGCGAATTCAGGAGATATGTTGAATGGACCAGTCCTGAGGGCAAAAAATATGCAATGTCATTTTCGAGGATTGTGTCAGATGCCAGAAAGCATATTATGGCTCAACGAGTATCAATAACGCCTCTTTCTTGTGATACGGAAATCAATATTTGCACAGGTATTGACGGGAAGGTGACAAATTCAGGAGTTCAGCATTTTAATAACCCTGAAAAAAGAGCCTATGCAGATGGCATAAAAGGTATGTATCTGACAACTCTTCAGTCAACGGTTGATGTTGCAATTCATTATTTTATTAAATGTAGTGATGAATGTGACGAGAGAGTGGTAATTGACAGAAGAGGAATATATACAAGTATCAGCAAAAAACTTGAAAAGGGAAGCACATTCACAGTTGAAAAATATGTGTCTTATGCCCATTCGAGAGATTTTGAATACGCTGAATGCGAATATATAGATGATAAATTAAGAAGTGACGGAAAGGAATATTTAAGTGATGCCGCTTCATTAGGCTATGATAAGCTTTTTGAGGAAAGTAGTCAGGAGTGGAAAAAATTCTGGGAAGAATCTTTGGTTGATGTAAAATCGGGAAATGAATTTATAGATAAAGCAGTTATTTTCTCTCAGTATCACCTTCATATTATGGCAAGTCGCGACGATAATCGTCTTGGAATTGGTGCTAAGGCTCTCAGCGGGGAAGGGTATATGGGACATTCTTTCTGGGATACGGAAATATATATCCTGCCCTATTATCTCTGCACACAGCCACAGGTGGCAAGAAGGCTTCTTGAATACCGTTACAGACTTCTTCCGATTGCGAAGAATAAGGCTAACCGATATGGCTTTAAGGGTGCGATGTATCCGTGGGAAAGTGCTTGGATAACAGACGGTGAAGCGTGTCTTGAATACGGTGATATTGACCTTCTGACAGGGAAGAAGAGAAAGTTCCTTATGTCTGAAACCGAAATACATATAACTGCCGGAGTTTCCTTTGCTGTGTGGCAGTATTACTGTATGACAGGCGATGAGGACTTTATGCTTGAATACGGAAATGAAATTTTAGTGCGAACAGCGATTTTCTGGGCAGACAGAGCAGAGAAAAAGAATGGGCGATACGAAATTTGCGGTGTTATAGGCGCGGATGAATATAAAGAAGATGTTGACAATAACGCCTATACAAACTATATGGCACACAAGAATCTTGTTCTTGCCAAAAAAATTCTTCAGGATAATCCGAACCATATCTGTAATAAGCTTTCCAGAGAGTATGATATGAACGAAATGACGAAGAAAATTAATGATGTTGCGGATAATCTTTACCTGCCGTTGCCTGAGGAAGACGGGATTATAAATCAGTTCGACGGGGTTAAAAATCTTAAGGAAAAAGATATAACATATTATAAAAATCTTGATACAGTATTTGATATTTTCAAGGATTACGGACTTGCCGAAATTCTTGAAATGGATGTATTCAAGCAGGCAGATTTGGTTATGTTATTCTATCTTATGGGCGATAAGTTTGATGAGGAAACGATTCGCAAGAATTTTGAATATTATGAAAAAAGAACTCTCCATGATTCATCCCTCAGTATGTGTATACACGCTCTTGTTGCAGTAAGACTCGGTATGAAGGAAATGGCTCAGAAATTCTTCTTTGACTGTTGCTGTGTGGACTTAGGTCATAATACAAATAATTCCGATTCGGGTATTCATTCTGCATCAATCGGTGGAATCTGGCTTGCGACAGTTATGGGATACGGCGGTCTCTTTATCAGTGACAACGGACTTTCTATAAGACCTGTTCTTCCTGATGGCTGGGAAAGTTATTCGTTCCCTGTAAATTACAGAGGCAGAAGGCTTAAGGTGTTCGTGGATAAGAACGGATGCCGTGTCGAACGCATTTCGGGTGAAGAAGTATCTATATTATTAAATGATGCTGAAATTTATGTATAAAGTCAAGGGGGAATAAAAATGAAAGTATACTTTTTAGGAACTTGTCACGGTGTTCAGGAGAAAGGCAGATATCTGACCTGTATGATGTTGGAGGTAAACGATAAGTTATATCTGATTGATGCAGGTGCACCCTTTGTTTACATACTGAAAAATATGGATATTATGCCAAAGAGAAGAATTGAAACTGCGTTTATAACACATATGCACGATGACCATGCAAATAATGTGTTTTCCTGCGTATTCAATGTAAATAATGCTCTTTATCTTCCTGAAGAATCGGATATACAGGGGATGATAGACTTAATCTGGTTTATGCACTGTGAATGGGCGTACGAACATAGACCGCACTGTGAAATTAAAAGTGTCAGCGGAGGACTTTTCTATGACGACGGAAATATTAAAGTTACGGCAATCCCCACAAAGCATTTGGCAAGAGGTAAGTCCTTTGGCTATATGATTGAGGGCGAGGGAAAGAGAATCCTCTTCACAGGTGATTTGACAGATGCATTTGTTGACTATCCACAGGTGGCAGAGGAATATGATTTTGATGCTATCGTATGTGAACTCACTCATTTTGATGTGGAAACTGCAATTCCTAAGTTCAATAAATCAAGAACAAAGAGATTTTTATTCAACCATGTAAGAGATGATAAAGTTGCTCTTTTAGAAGAAAATAAAGAAAAAATGGAACACGATTATTATATTACCAGCGATGGGGATATAATTGAAATTTAGTTTAAAGCGTACTCTGTCCTTGAGGGAACCTTTAAGGGCAGGGTGGTTTTTAAGTTGAGGAGAAAATAATGCATAAACAGAATTTACATACCCACACAACCTATTGCGACGGTGCGGATTCTCCGGAGGAAGTTATCATTTGTGCTATGGAGAAAGGTTTTTCTTCAATCGGGTTTTCGGGACATTCATATAACCATTATTCAGAGTTCTGGGCAAAGGTTGGAGATAAAACCGAAGAATACAAAAAAGATGTTCTCTCACTTAAAGAGAAATATAAGGGACGATTTGATGTTTTTTTAGGGCTTGAGGTTGAAGATTGTAGCGTTATTGATGATTCGGATTATGATTATCTTATTGGGGCTGTTCACTATCTTAATGTTGACAATACATATAAGACCTTTGACGGAAATGCGAATGCCGTGAGAAATATGATAAATGAATATTTTGGCGGAGACGGTATGAAATATGCAAAAGCGTATTTTAGAGCAGTCAGTAAGCTTCCAAATAAAGGAAATTTAGATATTGTTGCTCATTTTGATTTGATAACAAAACATATTGACAGAGAAAATTTTTTCGACATTACATCAAAGGAATATAAAAATGCGGCGTTTGAAGCCATTGAAGCGATAAGTGGGGAAATTCCTTTTTTTGAGGTTAATACAGGGGCGATTGCCAGAGGTTACAGAAAAACGCCGTATCCTATGCCCGATATTATAAAGGAGCTTAAAAGGCGTGGCTTTGGGGCGGTCATAACCTCGGATTGCCACGATAAAAATATGCTTGACTGTAAATTTGACGATGCGACGGAATTGCTGAAATCTTGCGGTTATACGGAAAAATATATTTTGACGGAAAGCGGATTTTCGGCGGTTGCCCTTTAGGAGAGAGAAAAATGTACATAACATATATTATACTTATTTTTTCGGTTTTGGGTGCATTGGATAAAATACTCGGAAGCCGATTTGGACTTGGAGCGGAATTTGAAAAAGCGTTTAATCTTTTAGGGGCGATGGCTCTTTCTATGATTGGTATGATTATTATTTCTCCGTTTATTGCCGAGATTATGAAACCTGTTTCTGTCTTTATGACGGAGGTTTTGCATATTGATGCATCAATAATTCCGGCATCCCTTTTTGCAAACGATATGGGTGGTGCCCCGCTTGCAAAAGAAATGGCAAACGATAACGCCATTGGAATGTATAATGCTTTAGTGGTTTCATCAATGATGGGGTGTACTATTTCATTTACGATTCCCTTTGCATTGGGTGTGGTTAAAAAGGAACAGCACAAAGAACTTTTAACAGGAATTTTGTGCGGTATAGTTACAATCCCTATAGGATGCTTTGTTGCAGGATTGATATGTAAAATCCCGTTATTTAATCTGATACTCAATTTGATACCACTTGTGATATTTTCGGGAGTTATTGCATTAGGGCTTATTTTTGCACCAAAATTTAGCGTTAAGGTGTTTAAAATATTTGGAATTTTCATAACTGCGGTTATAATAATAGGACTGTCTTGCGGAATTATTCGATTTTTGACAGGCTTTGAGGTCATAAAAGGACTGGCAAAAATCGAGGAAGGAACGGCTATTTGCATGAATGCAGCCATTGTCCTGTCAGGAACATTTCCGTTTATATATATCATTTCAAAAATTCTTGCAAAGCCTCTTAAAGCCATTGGAAAGAAAATCGGAATAAATGAGATATCGGTGATTGGCGTTGTTTCCAGTATTGCCACAAGTGCTACCTCGTTTGGAATGATGGATAAAATGGACAAAAAAGGCGTTGTGATGAACTCTGCCTTTGCGGTTTCAGGTGCGTTTGTTGTAGGCTCGCATCTTGCATTCACTTTGGCATTTGACGGAAATTATATTGTTCCCGTAATTGTGGGAAAATTAGTTGCGGGAGTTTCGGCTGTGGTTTTGGCAAATGTTATATATGAAAGAATGAGTAAACAAGGAGAATGATTATGGATATAAAGGTGATAAAAACTGTTATGGGTAAAGAGCCTATGATGGAGAGTAATGATATTAAGATAAGTGATAATAAAGAACGGGAAGGGGAACTTATAACGGTTTTCCCCGATATAGAATATCAGGAAATAAAAGGCTTTGGCGGTGCGTTTACTGAGGCTGCGTCAACAACACTTGATAAATTAAGCGATAAAAACCGCAAAAAGATATTAGAACTTTATTTTGATAAGGAAAATGGAATAGGCTATAACTTCGGACGGGTTCATATTAATAGTTGTGACTTCTCTTTGGAAAATTATACCTGTGTTGACGAAGGTGATGAAACCCTTGCAACATTTAATATAGAAAGAGATAAAAAATCTCTTATTCCTATGATTAAAGAGGCGATGGAATATAATGAAATAGAAATGTTCGCATCCCCCTGGAGCCCTCCTGCGTATATGAAAACAAACGGACAGATGAACGAGGGCGGAAAACTTAAGGATGAATATAAAGAGCTTTGGGCGGAGTATTTCGTGAAATTTATCGAGAAATATAAGGAAGCGGGAATAGAGATTTCAACGGTTTCCGTTCAGAACGAGCCAAAAGCTGTGCAAAAATGGGATTCCTGTGTATATACGGCAGAGGAAGAGCGTGATTTCGTTAAATATTATCTTGGCAAAAAAATGCAGGACATAGGTGTGAAGATTCTTTTCTGGGACCACAACAAGGAAAGAGTTGTGGAAAGAGCAAAGATTATACTCTCTGATGAGAAAACGGCAAAATATATAAGCGGACTTGCTTTCCATTGGTACAGCGGAGACCATTTTGAACAGCTCGAAATGTTTAATAAGCTTTATCCGGATAAGGAACTTGTTTTTTCGGAGGGGTGTTATGAGTATAGCCTCGGTGCTAAAGATACTGTTCAGATTGGTGAAAAATATGCCCACGATATGATTGGTAATTTCAATAATTACTGTAATACATTCTGCGACTGGAACTTGCTTCTTGACGAAAAAGGCGGACCTAACCATGTAGGAAATTTCTGTGACTCACCGATTATGGCGGATACTGTAAATGATGAAATTCATATCCACGATTCTTATTATTATATAGGTCATTTCAGCAAGTTTATTGAAAAGGGTGCAAAGCGAATCGGAAGCAGTAAGTGGACAGCGGATATTGATACGGTTTCTTTTAAAAATCCTGATGGTACGGTTATCACGGTGGTACTCAATGCAACGGACAGTGAAAAAGAATTTTGTATCAGCATAGATGGTGAAATGATTGAAACAATGCTGGAGGCTCACTCAATCGCAACATATATTATTAAATAAATGCTGTTTAAGGAGAATGATTATGTGTGGAATTAAAATAGCGGTAACCGAATTTGGTGCTGTTCCTAATGGAGAAGGTGTTCAGACACATGCATTTCAGGATGCGATAGATTATTGCTTCAACTCAGGCGGAGGAGAGGTTTGTGTACCAACAGGTGACTACATTATAGGTGATATAAGGCTTAGAAGTAATATAACACTCCACCTTATGGAAAACACAAGGCTTTTAGGAAGCCGTAATCCAAAGGATTATCAAAATATATATAATGATACTATTGAGCCGCTCCCAAAAGAACAGGTAACAAAAGTAAGGTGGGTTTATCCGGCAAAGTGGAAAGAAATGGGTAACGGGTTTAAAAAGCATCTGTATACAGCAGGCAGTTACTGGAATTACGGTATGATAAGAGCGGTATATGCTGAAAACATAGCGGTTATCGGTGAGAAGGGTGCGGTGATTGACGGGCGTAATACTTATGACCCGGAGGGTGAGGAAAATTACAGAGGCCCACATTCAATCAATATGCACTTTTGTAAAAATATAAAGTTTGACGGATATACTGTTATTGATGCGGGAAACTGGGCTCATGCGATTTTTCAGTCTAAAAATGTTTCTTTTGAAAATTTAACTGTTCTTAAAGGGCACGATGCCTTGCACACAAGAGCTTGTGATGATGTTTTTATAAGAAATTGCAAGTTGATAACCGGAGATGATTGTATAGCCGGATTTAACAATAACAATGTAATTATAAGAGATTGTGAAATGAGCACGGCGTGCAGTGCTTTTCGTTACGGTGGCAATAATATTCTGATTGAAAACTGTAAGATTTACGGTCCCTGTAAATATCAGTTCCGTGGCTCATTTGAATGGGAGGATAAAATATCCGGAGCGGAAACCTCAAAAACCGGAAGAAACAATATGTTAAGCTTTTACACTAATTTTGTTTCAGATGATTTGCCCGTAAAGAAAGAGCCTGGGAATATCACAGTAAGAAATTGTGAAGTTGAAGGTGCTGACAGGTTTTTGCATTTGAATTTGTCAGGGAATGAACATTGGCAACGCGGCAATGCACCAACAGATATTACCTTCGAGAATATAAAAGCACATAATATTGCAACAGGTTTATATGCTTATGGAAATGGTTCTCCGCGTTTCACATTAAAACTTAAAAATATTGATTATAGCGTGAGAAAAGATTTTGAGAATGAGCCTCTTATAAAGGCGGCAAATTTTTGTAAGATAATATTTGAGAATGTAAAAATTGATAACTATAATGGGGGTGCTCTGGTTAAAACATGGACTGAAGACGGAGATGTTGAAATAGAAAATGTTGATGTCAATATAAAAGAATATGAAATCAGAGCTATGGCAACAGAGGAGTTTTCCTGCAACATAATATAAGGATGAAAAAATAAATAGCAGAACTGTTGTGGAGATGAACGATAATCAGATGAACCTATAAGTTTGACGATTTAAAAATATGAGTCCACTAAAAGGGAGAAATTATGTGACCCTCTTTTATCATTTCAAGAGCCTTCCAGGTAATACTCCTCCAATAGTTTGAATTTAGACTCTATCGAAGCTAGCACAAGTTAAATGGGCATATAGCAAAGGATATCCTTGCTATATGCCCATTTTATAATTTTATCCCGGACGCATAATACGTTGGTGGATGTGAGGCGTAGCGAGCAGATTTCATACCATAATCAAAATTAAAATGATGTGGATAGAGTCCAGTCTTTCTTATCAGAAAGGGAGGGTATTATTCTTTTACTACTTAATATGTCATAATGCGATTATCCTGTTTTAGCGTATTGTCTTGGGGGGGGTCCTGTAATTTCCTTGAATTTGCGGATAAAGTAGTATTCGTTGGTATAGCCAATCATTTCTGCTCTTTCACGCACGGAATGTTCTGTGTTTAACAGGAGTTGTTTTGCTCGGTAGATGCGTATGTTTTGTAAATCATGCTTAGGCGATATTCCGAAAATTTGTTTATAAGCATTGCAAAAACGGGTTCTTCTCATACACATAGTCTTTGCCATTTCTAAGAGGGGTCCATTTTTTTTGATAGTTTATCCCGGTGAACACAAAATTATGAAGTCTATAAAAAACCTGAAAAACTTATTGATTTAAACAACGCTATTAATTCATTGCCGGAACTATGATGGAAATCTATATAATGGCATATTCATTCAGCAAAATTATTTATAATTAGCAGGGCTTTCGCCTGTTCTTTTTTTGAATTCTCTTGAAAAATGGCAAGGTTCTGTATAACCGCAGAACTTTGCAACATCCGAAACAGAGAATAAGCCTGATTTCAACAAATCTTTCGCTTGATTTATTCTAACATCAATTATGTATTCTTTCGGTGAAATTCCAAATTTCTCTATAAAAATTTTACGAAAATATACTTCGCTTATGTTGCATATTTTTGACAGTTCGGTAACAGACAAATCCGGATTATCTATATCCGATTTGATTTTTTCGAGAGCCGGCAGAATAATTTGCTCCTTACGGCTCGGAAGATAGTTTTTTTGTTGTTCAATCATTAACATAAAAATAATTTCATAAACAGTTCTTTTTATAGATAGCTGGTAAAACGGATGGTTTGTTTGCCAGTCTCTTTCCGAATCTTTGAAAATTTTGAAAAGCCTTTCGTGATGTCTGAAATTTACAGAAAAAGGTGTGTCGAAAATGTCTGCATCAAAATTTATGGCATAGCAACCGCCGGATTTTATTTCTTTTACCTCATATGTGGAGCCTTTTGGTAAATAAAATAAGTTGTTTTCAAAAGTTTTTAAAAGGGTGCCGTCTGAAAAATGATAATCAGCTTGTTTGTCAGAATCATTTAAAACAAAACCGTGTGTAGGGCGGTCTTTATGAGTTATTGCTCCTGTTCCGGGAGGAACATAACAAGCTAATAATATATTTGATACAGTAACATTTTTCCAGTTCTCAATCATAATCTATCCCTCCTGAATAAATTATATAATATTGTTTCGATTTCGTCAAGTGTGTTGTTTTAATCATTTACAAAAAGTATTGTAGGTGATATATTTATGATGAAAATATTTGGGGGTGTTAGTATGGAATTCATTAAAAGTTGTGATTATAGCTATATAATGAATAAATATCATGACCAGAGTAAACCATTTGATTCGCTTGGAAGATTTGTTAGAAATGATGATATTTTCTCTCCTGATACGGGGTTGGATGGCGAAGAAATATTAAATGGAATTTTAGAACAGGATAAAAAAATTGCAAATTATTTGCATCCGGTCAGAAAAGCGAAAGCTTTTGAATATGTTTTGAAAAATACACGCATTTCCTGTGATAACCGTGATATTTTTCCTGCAATAAATATGCTTGACCGTCCCATCAATAAAACGATTGTTGCTATGTGGAGCGAGGAAGTGTTTAATAGTATTATTCCTGAAACGGGAGAGAAAAGATTTTCTCTTGAAAAGGACGGGATTGTGACTCTTTGGCCTGATTATGACCATAGTGTTCCTGTGTGGGAACGCATATTCTCATTAGGATTCAAAGGATTGCTTTGTGAGTCGGAAAAAGCAAGGAGTGAAAAGGATTGCACAGAGGAAGAAACGGCTTTTTACGATGGAGTGAAAATAACTTATGAGGCAATAATTGATTTTATAGACAGACTGTATATTCTTGCCGAAAAAACAAAAGGTTCTGAAAAATTGGCTAAAGCACTTAAAAATATAAAGTTTAATCCACCAAGCACATTTTATGAAGCCTTGCTAGTGGACTATATCTACTTTATGTTGAGTGAACATATTGAAGGATTGCAGGTTCGTTCACTATGCAATTTTGACAGAATTCTTTATCCGTACTATATAAATGATTTAAATAACGGAATTACAGAAGATGAAATCAAGACAGATTTAGCGTATTTCTTTTTGCAATTTACAGCCATTGGAAATTATTGGAATCAACCTGTATTTTTAGGTGGTTGTAAGGAAGATGAATCAACAGAAATTAATGAACTTTCCTATCTGTTTTTAGATGTATACGATAAAATGAAGATTTATAGTCCAAAAATTCAGATTAAAGTGGCAGAAAGTACACCTAAGGATTTTCTTTTAAAGGCTCTTGATATGATACGCAGGGGGAATAACTGTATAGTATTTGTTGCGGATGCAACAATAAGAAAAGCTCTGATGAAGATAGGCGTAAGTAAAGATGACGCAAGACTTTGCAATATCACAGGGTGTTACGAGTATGCTCCGCAGGGGACTATGTGGTGCGGGATGAATTATCTTAATTTATTAAAACCATTAGAATATGCTTTGCATGAAGGATGCGATGGAGTTACAGGGTGCTTTGCAGGATTGAAAAGCCCAAGTGTTTCGGAATATAAAACTTTTGAGGAATTTTATAATGAATATAAAAAACAACTTTCGTATGTTATTGATGAGGCTGTTGAAGTTGTAAACTCATTCGAAGATTATCTTGATTATATAAATCCTCAATCCATGCTGTCGGCGACATATCCGGAATGCATTCAAAAAGGGCGAGATGCCCTTGGCGGTGGGGCGAAGGGAAACATAAGCTCTATGGCGTATGGATTTATTGGAGATTTAGCAGACTCTATAGCGATGATAAAAAAATATGTGTTCGACAAAAAGGAGCTGACTCTATCCGAATTTGTTGATATGCTGGATAAGAATTTTGAGGGACATGAATTGTTTAGAAGAAAGCTCCTAAACGATAGAGAAAAATATGGAAATAACAAGGATTTACCAGATGAAATAGCGAAAGATATTGTAGACTTTTCTTCAAAATATGTTTGCGGTCGGGATAATTCGAAGAGAAGAGCAGGTGAATGGAATTGTCTCTATCATGTTGCGAGAATGTCTTATACACAAGGCGAAAAAACTGCGGCAACGCCTAATGGAAGATTGTTTGGAGAAGAACTGTCCAAAAACTGCTCAGCTTCAATGGGGCAAAACAAAGAAGGTGCAACAGCAGCTATTTTATCTGTTACAAAGCTTGATGCAACAGCGTTTTGCGGTGATGCGGCTCTTGATTTGGGGTTGCTTCCTTCGGCAGTTAAGGGGGTGGATGGATTAGAGGCAATGTATGGTCTGCTTATGACTTTTGTAAACAGGGGTGGTCATGCAATGCATATAAATGTATTTGATGCAGAAACTCTTCGTGATGCGCAGAATAATCCGGAAAAATATCAGGATTTACAGATAAGAGTGTGCGGATGGAATGTTTTGTGGAACAATATAAATAAGGTTGAGCAGGATGGGTTTATCCGACAGGCGGAGAGTTTAATTTGATTATGAAAGCAAGAATATTTGAGATAAAAAGATTTGCTGTGCATGATGGTGACGGAATAAGAACAACCGTATTTTTTAAAGGGTGTCCGCTGAAATGCGTGTGGTGTCATAATCCTGAAGGAATCGGATTTAAACCGCAATTAGCATTTTGGAGAAATAAGTGTATTTCTTGCGGAGAATGTATAAAAGTGTGTATGCAAAATGCTCATAAATTTGAAAATGGAATACATATTTTTGATCGTGATAAATGTATTTCTTGTGGAAAATGCGAAGAGGCTTGTTTTAACGGGGCATTAAATCTTTATGGCATGGAAATGAGTGTAAAAGAGCTTATGCCCATATTGCTTGAAGACAAAGCTTTTTATGATAATTCAGGAGGCGGAGTTACCCTTTCAGGTGGAGAATGCTTATGCCAGGCTGATTTTTGTGTTGAACTTCTGAAAGAGTTAAAAGAAAACAATATAAATACAGCGGTGGATACCTGTGGATTTGTTTCAAAAGAAACGATAGAAAGAGTTATGCCTTATACGGATGTATTTCTTTATGATGTTAAGGCGTTTGATGAAAATGTCCATATAAGATGTACGGGACAGTCTAATAAAATAGTGCTTGAAAATTTAAAATACATAGATGATTGCGGGAAACCTATTGAAATCAGAATACCGTTTGTACCCGGTTTTAATTCAGAACAAATTGAAAAAATTGCCGAATTTATGAGTGGACTAAAAAATCTCACGAAAGTAAGGGTGTTACCATATCATAATTATGCAGGTTCAAAATATGAATCGCTTGATATGTTGAATACTCTTCCTGAAAAACTTCCTACAGAGGAAGAACTTCAAAAAGCAGAAGAAGTCATAAAACTATATGGAATTAAGATTGTATAAAAGAAATGAGTGCTGATATGGAATTTCCGGAAAAGGAAGTTATTTTGAAATCAATCGAGGAGTGTTTTTAAGTTATAAGAGATGTAAATCCGGAAATAGAGAAAATGATTCTGGTGAAGAAAATTATACGAAGAAAGAGGCGTTGATATGTTTAGTGAATTAACACAAAAATTAAATCAATTTATTGAAATAGGAACACCGGGAAATGATTGCATTGTATATCATGAAGGGGAGTGTGTTTATAGACATTATGCAGGATATTCAGACAAAGAAAATAAAATAAAAATGAACGGCAAGGAATTCTATAATATTTATTCCTGTTCAAAGCCTATTACCTGTGTCGCAGCACTTCAGCTTTATGAAAAAGGGTTATTTAAGCTTGAAGATAAGCTTTCAAAGTATATGCCTGAATTTGAAACTATGTATATAGAAACGGAAGAAGGAAATAAATTAGCTGAAAACAGCATTACTGTAAAAGATTTATTTTGTATGACATCGGGATTTTCCTATCATAGTGATCCTGCAACAGAACCATGCAGAAAAGCAACGGATGGGAAATGTCAGACACGGGAATTTATGAAGTATCTTGCGAAAATGCCTCTGGCGTTTGAACCAGGGACAAAATGGATGTATGGTCTATCACATGATATTTTAGCAGCTTTGGTTGAGGTCATATCCGGTGTACGATTCGGAGAGTATGTGAGAAAAAATATATTTGAACCACTAGGAATGATAAATTCTACTTTTTTACTTGATGATGCCGAGGTTGACAAGTTATGTGCGCAATATAAAGGTGAAAATGCTGACCGTATCGAAAAAACAATCTTTTCTTTTAAATTTGGTACAGAATATGAAAGTGGCGGAGCCGGATGTATCTCAACTGTGGAAGATTACATAAAGTTTCTTGAGGGGTTGCGGACATATAAGTTATTAAAGCCTGAAACGGTGGATATAATGGTTAAAAATCAGCTGGATGATAATCAACTGAAAGAATATGGACTTGTCGAATATGGATATGGCTTGGGGGTCAGATGTCCCAAAGATGAAACAAAAACTGATTTTGGATGGGGCGGTGCAGCGGGTTCTTACCTTTTAATTGACAGAGAAAATGCTATAACTGCATTTTATGCTCAGCATGTTCTTGACTCTCCTGTTTCAAGCATGAAATATGAAATAGGTTCTATAATTCAAAAAATTATAAAACAAGATAGTTGCGAAAGTAATTGCTGAAAAAGAGATTAATACTAAAATACAGAAAGTGTTACATCAAGTAGTTTCCATAAATGCTCCTGAGACTGCTTTCTTTCCATATGAATGAAGTTTTAAGGAATGGGGAATATGTACTCATTTTTAGAAGAATGTAATGTTTCAATACAAAACTTACAGGACTGCCTGACGGAACAATAATGAGAATGAGAAGCATACTCATTGGAGGGTCACTTGTTTTTATAACTGTTACAGCTACAGAAGTCTAAAAATCAACAAATAATAGAAACAGCTGGATTTAAAGATATGGTAAAATGTTTTATTCTCAGATTCACATTTAGACAACAGTTTATTCACTTTAATGTGTTTAAACTGTTTTTATTTTTAATTGAGCAAAATCGTACTAAATATTTAGCAGAAATGATTGATTCGTCCAATACAGTTGGTTCCGGCTTTATTCTGAATTTTGTAGAAAATTACCTTATTTTTTGTAATATATTATATTTAAAACTGAACGCAACTATGATAATATTTATAAAGGATATGCAATGGAGGGTGTTGTATGGATTGTATAAATTGGATTAATGAAACTATAAATAAAATGGAGAAAAAATTGTCGGATAAGGCAATAATCTACAGAGATTTCATCCCTGATAGCATAGAAAACGATAAGTTTGTTACAAGATATGATAAAGATCCTACATGGTGGACCAATGGTTTCTGGGGCGGACTTATGTGGTTGTTGTATAAAAACACAGGAAAACAATGTTTTATAGATGCTGCAAAATCAAACGAAGAGTTGCTGGATAGAGCTTTTGAAGTGTATGATGGACTTCATCATGATGTTGGCTTTATGTGGGACTATACAGCGGGAGAGGGCTATAGACAAACTGGTAATGAGAAGTCAAAGAAACGTTTAATTCGTGCTGCTAATTTTTTGGCGGCCAGATACAATATAGATGGTGGATTTATTACTTCATGGAATGGAGAAATAAAGAAAGGCTGGGTTAGGGAAACACTTAAATCCTACTGGAACAAGTTTGAAGAATACATAAATTTAATGGAAGAAGAGGTTGTTTAAATTTAAAGATTTTTGGGGCAGAGGGGTGTGGACATATTCGGATTAGCAATATAATCGGTCCAAGAATATGTCCGCACCCCCCTCTCCTTTATTATTATAATTCGTCAGCATATATTTCTTTGTTAAGTTCAGCAGATTTATAGACAAGTTCAATGATTTTAGAAACATTGATTGTTTCTTCTGGCTTTATTATAGGCTTTGCTTCACCTTTTAAAACACGGCGCAGATTGTCTGTAATATACATATGCCCGGGAAATGCTGTATCATACAGGCATTTTTGTTCTTCAATCTTTTCTTCACCATCTTCGCCGAAATAAAGCTTACATTCGGGTAAATAAATTCCTTTGTTTTTGCCAATTAAACGAATATCGGCACTATCAGGCATATTGGTTGCCCAGGCAACTTTGAATGAGATTTTAGCACCATTTTTGAAGTTTATTACTCCGCATGAAAAATCCTCTACATCCATTTCGTCGGGATTGAATTTTCTTGCATTATCAACATTGCCTGTAAGTGCCCCACTCCCCTTGAGTGAGCCGATTTCGTATTTATAATTTGAATCAACAGAGGCATTGACTGATTTGACTTCAGGGTTTCCCATAAGCCATAAAAGTGCGTCAAGCATATGGACACCAATATCGATAAATGCACCGCCACAGCTGACTTGCTTCATGTGAAATTTTCCCCAAAACGGAATTCCACGTCTTCTTGTACGGGATAATTCACCATAATATATCTTTCCAATATCGTTTTCATCAATATATTTTTTCGCAGCAAGTCTATCAGGGGTGAAACGCATATTCTGACACGCCATAAGTGTTTTGTTATTCTTTTTTGCGCACTCAAACATCTCAACAGCATCACTGTATTTAAAAGCAAGCGGCTTCTCGCAAAGTACATTTGCACCGCTTTCAAGTGCCATAATAGTATATTCTTTATGAAAACAGTTAGGAACACAAATGGAAACAATGTCAGGTTTTTCTGTTTTCAACATTTCTTTTGCATCTGTGTAATAATTAGGAATATTGTGTCTCTGGGCAGTATCTTTGGCTGCTTTTTCATTTAAATCGCATACAGCGACAATTTCATAATCTTCGGGGAATTGCTTATATGCGGGGATATGCGCAGAGTTTGCAATCATTCCGCAGCTTATAATACAAACTTTAAACAAGAAGTCCCACCTCCTTTGAAAAATCTAATGTTTCTGAATCTTTTTTTGTTGACCTGTATTCAAGACCGATATATCCGGAATATGAGAGCTTTGAAATTTCTTTTAATATTCCAATATAATCTACATTTCCTGTTCCCGGCTCATGCCTTCCCGGTGCATCAGCCACATGGAAATGTCCGATAAGGTCAATATTTTCTTTAATTTGGTTAATGTCAAAATCATTCATCATATTCTGATGATAAATATCATAAAGCATTTTTATATTTGGACTATCAATTTTTTTCAGAAGATTAAAAACAGGAGTTGCATATGGCATAGAATAGCCAACCCTATCGATATTATTCAGGGGCTCAATCAAAAGAGTAATTCCTTCGCTTTCGACAATTGGTTTTGCGGCGTTAAGGCATTTTATAACATTTTCTTCGTTATAGTCTTTATGCTCTCCTATTAAAACAATCATTCCTTTTGCATTTAATTGTTTATATACAGGAATACTTTCTGTAAGTGCTGTTAAAAAATCATCAACCCGTCCATCGTTTAAAATACCTCTTGATAAATCATAAGAGAGCTGCTTATCTGCACTGTCAATATTAAAAATTGAAATATTCATCTGTTTTGAGAGAATTTTATTTATATCCTTATTTGACCATTTCCAGAATTCTACTGTGTTAATACCGCAGTTCTTGACTTCATCAAATCTGTCGTAAAAATCGCAGTAAGAAAACATCATATCAATGCATACACTCAACATCATAATATCTGCTCATATCCTCGTAATTTTCTTTAATTTCGTATGTAAGTTTTTCCCAGTCTTCAGGTGCGTTACCCATATCAGGAATATCAAGAAGAACTCCGCCCTTGAGTGCACTTTCGTGTGCAACAAGACCGGGAATCATATACCTTGCACTGTCCCATGCGTTATTTGGAGGAAGTTTTCCGGAAATAACAGCACGGACAAAGTCGTCAACCAAGAACGGGTGTGAATTATAATGTGAAAATTTACGGGTATCTCGCATTGTTTTTGGAAGTCTTGCTCGGTCTTGGATTGCTGCGAAACCTTCAATATATTTAACCGAAATTGGATCATGTTCCATATCCATAGTTCCGTTTTTCAAATCCTCGTTATATTCGATTGTGTTTATTAAATGACCGACATCTTCGATATAAGGTGTTTCTCCGCTGGCTATACCTCTTTGGTAGGAATGATTTGTAACAGAACATTCGTAAGCACCTTTATCACCGTAGAAACAAGTGATATAGGAGGATGGTTTGTTTATTCCGACTCTGCGGAATTCGTTGATTCTTACAATTCCGCCACCTGACATTTGGAAAAGAGCCGTTTCGTTACTGAACGGATTATCCCAGTTGTTTTTCCCTTCCCCGTAGATATTGTCAGGATGATTGTCACGAAGGCCCATACAGGACACTTTTGTTGCGTACTGGTCAATAGCAGAGAAAATCATTGAAATTGAATGTGTGGGATAAAACATTGGTGGAATACCAGCAACTCTTTGCCAGTTTGGTCCGCCTGAACGTGAAAAATCATCATACATTTCGCATATATCGTGATAATACTGTGATTCTCCGTATACAAAATTTCCCATTTCTCCTGATTTGTATTTCTGTCTGCAATATATTGCACAAGGGTAGTAATAACAGGTTTCTCCCATCATATATGTAAGTCTTGTCTCTTTAACAAGTTCAACAATTTCTTTTATTTCTTCAACAGTACAACCGATTGGAACTGCACTGTAAACATGTTTGCCTCTTTTTAAAGCCTCAATAATCATTGGACCGTGCAAATGTCTTTGCGTGAATATAGCAACACTATCAAGGTCAGGAGCATTTTCAAGCATATCTTCAAATGAGCTGAATCCTCGCTTAATTCCATGTTTTTCCATAGATGCCTTAACACGACTTTGGTCAAGGTCTGCCAAAACTACTTCGTCAACATCCGGATGGATGTTAAACAAACGAATAAAATCATCAGAAAATTTACCAACTCCAACAACGCCTATCTTCATATTGGTTCTCCTTAGCCGAATATATTTTTTTATCTAAACTAATTATATAATTTTATTTTTGAAAAGTCTATTTACAAAATAAGCTTTTTATTGTACAATATGAGCAAGATTAGAAAAATGGTGATGAAATGAAAACTGATTTTAATGTAGAATTTACAAGTATACAGGATATGGAATTTAGAAAATTTGGAGTATTTTCAAATACGGTAAAAGTTCCTGATTATTATGTTTGCAAAAAGGGAGATAAAGCCTTTTTGAGACTTTTTTATGTTACTCAAGGCTGTATTGTATTTAATGAAAATACTGATTTTGCTCTTGAGGCAAAGGAAGGCGATATAGTTTTTCTGCCATGTGATGTTGAATATGTTTCAAGATGGGGGAATGATCAGGATGGTAAATATATTTCCATAAATTTTATGTCAAATATTCCATATATAAGCTTTCCTGATTCGATTTGTATTGCTGCAAATGATAAATTGGGTATCTATCTGGAGATGTTCGAGACTGCCTATTCTATATGGACAAAAGGGGCATTGGGGTATAAGTTTGAAACCCTTGCATATATTTATAAAATTATTTATCAGCTGTTTCTTGATTCTACGTATAAAAATTTGAAACTTAAGGAAAATGTTATTTATAAGGGGATAATTTATCTTGAAAATCATTACATAGAAGATGTTGCGGTGGATGAACTTGCTAAAATGTGCAATTTGAGTGAAAGTTCATTTCGACGGTATTTTAAAAGATATAAAAATATGTCACCGGTAACATATAGAAATTATTTGCGTATGAAAAAAGCAAGAGATATTATTTCGAGCGGAGAGTATACATTGGCTGAGGTAGCGGCGGAAGTTGGTGTTCCGGATGTATGTTATTTTCAAAGATTATTTAAAAAGGCATTTGGAGTATCGCCAGGAAGCATAAAAGAAGAAACAACCAAATAAAGTATAGGTATACGGTTGAGAAAATCGGACATCCGGACATGCTTACAGTTGGCGGTGCGATGTAAATGAAAAAGCTCGGAAATATGTGTGATAAATATGGTGTAGCTATGGCAATACATATGGCGGAAAGTCCGATAGCTTGTATGGCAGCAATTCACACGGCAGATGCAGTTCAGAACTGCCTTGCAGTTGAATTTCATAGCGTTGATATTTCGTGGTGGAATGATTTAGCTATTGGTATTGATGAACTTAATGAAGAACTTATAGCGCAGCATATGCACGATAAATACCCGGGACAATGGAAACCGACAACTGGAATGTGGCGTTATAAACTATCAATCATTTAATGAAGGTAAAATTGTAAATATCGGTGACTTTGAACTTGAGGCGGTTTTTGCAGACCTGTACATCTAAAACTTGCCTCTTTAGCTAATGCATTGGTAAACGTTGATAATTTAGGTATATGATTTGTACCATATCTTGAAAAGCCGAATAATCCGCACAGAGTTATATTTCATCCCCTTCATTTTCAATATCGATAACATACAGCCTTTTACTCTTAAGATAGTCAATGAGGTATTGATAATCCATAGGTATATTTAATATAAAATCACTCCAGGATAAACTCTCAATTTCTTTATCTGACATCGATATTGCACATCTGCATATTTCGGATAGCAGGAACATTCTTTGTAGTAGGAATTGATGATAATGGCTTTATATCTTCACTATCAGTGTCGGATATACTAAAATATATTGACCGTTTCTGGAACATAGAAATTTATACAAGTAGAGAAACACTTAAATCCTACTGGGATAAGTTTGAAGAACACATAAATTTAATGGAAGAAGACGTTATTTAGTTTTAAAGATTTTAGCAAAGTTTGAATTTCTACTCTATTGAAGCTAACACAAGTTAAAGGGACATATGGCAAAGGATATCCTTGCTATATGTCCCTTTTATAATTTTATCCAGGACGCATAATTCGTTGGTGGATGTGAGGCGTAGCGAGCAGATTTCACGTCATAAGTAATTTTACCGCGAAGCGACTCTGGATAAGGCTTTCGTACAGATTCGGTGAATTTATGAAAATATGTAAATCAAAACATTATTTATTATTCATATGAATGAAACAATACATATTTCTGTATCGGGTAGGAGAAATTCCTGTATGATATTTGTAAAATTTGAGGAAAATATTTGTATCTTCAAATTGTAAAATATCAGCAATTTCTTTTACGGAGTAATTTGTGTTGGCGAGCATAACATTTATAGATGTAATTAAAAAGTCATCGTTTATTTTTTTCATTCCAATCCCAAAATGTTTGTTGACAAGTCTTGTAAGATGCTCATGAGTAACACCGAAATGTTCTGATACTTTTGCCATCGAAAGATTGGGGCTTGCGTTCATTCTTATATATTCATATACTTCATTTGCAAGCTTTGAAGATGTCGAATTTATATTGAATCTTTTGTGTTGTGAAATTTTTGTCAGCAAATATAAAAGTGAGATGTCAAGAAATTCTGATTCATAATTTGATAATTCTTTAAGATGCAGGTATTCTTTAAATATATGGCTTTCGTCGAAATCAGTAATCAATTTGGGGATAGGAGGAAGTTCTTTTACATCAGATGCATAAAAATGTACCCAATAAAAAGAAGTAAGTCCGGTACTTGTTTTAAAGCCTCCATGTGTTTTCCCGGGTTCAAGCAAAAGCATATTATTTCGCTTTAAGGTATAGGGTTTTCCATCTTCTTCGATATAAACAGTACCATTTAAAACGAGAATGATTTCGTATGTTTCAATAGAAGTTGTGGGATGAATCCAATCCTTATCTGTATAAAAAGCCCCTGCAATGCTTGCTTCAAATTGGCAGTTATTGTAATTTATCATATCAATTTTTTTCACCTATTCTTTGTTTTTGTCATTGAACTGACTATGGAAATATTATATACTATGAATATGGAAATGTCAATAATTATCTTCAGCGAAAGGAATACATTATGATAGAATTAAGATGTCAAAATTTAGAAAAAATAGATACTAATGAAGTTAATCAAATATACGATATAATAAAAACTCCATATAAGTATGGTGCTATTGTTGAGTTTGATGATTATATGGCAGATAGTCCGACAGTATTTAAATATAATGGCAAATGGTATATGTATTATGTGAGAATTTCATATGACACTAATGTATCGGGATATGAAACACATTTTTCGTCAAGTGAGGATTTGATAAACTGGAAATATGAAGGCGCAATATTGAAGAGAAGTGACAACGGTTCATGGGATTCAAAACAATGCGGAGGATATGCTGCATTTGTTGATATGAATTTTGATGGGACAAATGAAATCACCTGTGTTAATGGAAAGTATTATATGGCATATCTAGGAGGGGCGTGCGATGGATATGAACCTGACCCGCTACATATGGGTCTTGCGTATTCTGATAGTCCTGTAAATGCATCCGGGTTTATAAAATTTAAAGAGCCTATTCTTTCACCTTTTGACATTGATGCAAGGCGTTATGAGAAAAAAACTATATACAAAAGCAATATGCTTATTGACGAGAAAAAAGAAACGGGATATAAATATATAAATTTTTATAATGTTCGTGACAATCAAAATAAAGAAAGAATATATCTGGCTGTTTCAGAGGATGCTGAGCATTGGGAAAGATTGGGGAGTCAGCCTATTATAAATGAAGCGGAAACGATTAAGGGTAGCATTATTTCAGGAGATCCACAGGTGACGAGAATTGGCGACATTTATGTTATGTTTTATTTCAGGCTGATTAAAGGAGAAGGAGCATACAATACCTTTGCAGTTTCTAAAGATTTGATAAACTGGACTTCCTGGACAGGCGAACCTCTGATAAAAAGTGAATATGAATGGGAAAATATTCACGCACATAAAAGTTGCGTGTTAAAGCATAATGGGATTGTATATCATTACTATTGTGCAGTAAATGATAAAGGGAAGAGATTTATTGCTTTGGCGACATCAAAGGAGGTATTAAAATGAGAAAAGTCATTTCGATTTTATTGAGTATGTGTATTATCTTCACAATATCAGATATACCTTACTATGCAGCGGAGAATGATGTTGCGGTCGCTTATCTTACATCAGAGAATGCAGAGTGTAAAAATCTTGAAGCAACGAGGTCAAAGGCCGGCGGAGGTATTGTGGATTCAAGAGGCGGCCTTACCGGCTGGAGCCTTGATACCTCAAAGGGCGAGGCGGGACAGAAAATTTTTGTAGACCTTGACAATAGTTTTTCCAAGGATGTAACTGACGGAACAGAATTCGAGATTACGGTAGAATATTATGATGATTACAATTCCTGGTTTACTGTTCAGTATGATTCTGAGACAGGGGTTAAGTATGATAATCATATGAAATATGTCAGAAATACAGGTGTGTGGACTAAAACGAGTTTTACTTTGACAGATGCGTATTTCGGAGACAGAATGACAGATTTTGACGGGAATAAAGCAGACTTTTGTATCACTTCCTACTGGCCTGAAAGAGTACAAAATGCGGCACTCGGACAAAACCCGATTGTTATAAGAAGTATAAAGGTTACAAAAATTCCGGGAAAGAATCCGATTAAAACGAATGTCACAACGGATGAAATAGGAAATATTTTCACTCCTGTAACAGAAAATAAATTTAAAATTGAATTTGTTAATCGTCTGAATGAAGAAGGGGAGTATGAAATTACATATTCTTTAAAAAATGAAAATGGCTCTGTTTCGTGGAAAAATTCCGAAACGATAACATTTGCACCAAAGGAACTTATTATAAAAGAGACGGAGGTTGAATTTGACAGATTTGGGTTATATGACTTTTGTATAGATATTAAAAACGAAAAGACGAGTTCAAGCTATACTGTTCCATGTTCTTATGTTTTACAGGCGGAGGATGGAGTTGTTAATAAGCATTACCAGTATAACATACATGTCGGCAGAGAGGGCGGAATATTCAATGATGGGGATGCCTATATTGAACTGATTTCCAAATCTAATGCCGGAGGATACAGAGATGCGTATGCGTGGGAGCATATATATAACCCAACAAGAGGGTTTAATCCTCAAACGCATTTTTATAATATCAATTCTGCCACAGAGAAGAGATTTGGCGAAGAAAATGAAAATGTTATATATCTGGGACTTGGTAACAGAACCATAACAGGTGGAGACCATCTTACAATTCCGACAACGGAGTATCACTATGCAGAGTGGGAAAAATATGTTCGTTATGTTATGGAATTTTCAGGAGCAAAAAAGTTTGAACTTTGGAATGAGCCAAATTTATGGGGACATAAAAGTCAGCCTGACCAATATGTTGAGCTGGCAAGAAGAACGGTTAAAATTGTTAAGGAATATAATCCGGAATTTAAGGTGGGGATAGGATGTATTGCCAACCCGGCAGATAAATATAATTCTCACGTATTTTTTGATAATCTTATAAAGAACGGAATATTTGAGATAGATTTTGATGCAATAACCCTTCATCCGTATAGCATTGAGCCAGAATATCATATTGAAACTATTGAGCATTACAGGAAACTTGCAGAGGAAAATGGCAGACCTGATATGGAATTCTGGCTTACGGAGTATGGTTACCATAACGGATTTGGTGTCAATGTAACATATAAAGACTCGGCAAATATTCTGACCCGTCAGTATTTAACACTGAATGTAAGAGGACTCGCTCATGAGGTGTCAGCTTATGAACTTATTGAACATAAAGCACAGAACAGATATAGTAATGAAAGTTGCTTTGGTGTTGTTTTAGGCCCTGTGAAAGAGAATAACGAAACCGGAGTGGCTGCAAGTGCAAAACCGGCGTATATTGCTGTTGCGGCAATGAATTATATGCTTAGAGATGCGGAAGCTGTTGCACCTGTTGATTTAGGTGACGAAAATCTATGGACAGCACATTATAAAAAGACACTAAAAGATGAGGATATGCTTGCCATTTGGTCAACGGGAGAGAAAAAAATAGTTACATTAAATTTAGGGTGTGACAAAATAACAATTTACGATATATGGGGAAATAGCAGTACGGTTTGCGGAGAGAATGGAATATTTACGATTTCTGTAACTGACCAGGTAAAGTATATCGTTGGAAAATTTTCGAAAATTCAAATGTGTGATAACTTGTATGAAGCAGAGAAAATTTCGCAAATGGGGATTATAAATGATTGCGTGCGTTTTGAAATTAGTTCAAAATATAACGGAAACCAAAGCGTAGAGGTTAAGTTGCCTAATAATATAACTCTTGAAAAGTCTGTTGAATTTATAAATAATAAGGCTGAAATCGGACTTTATCTGCCTGATGAAGTATTTGAAGAGACTTCTTTTACCGTGTATATTAAAAAAGATGGCAAAAATGTTCAGGCGATAGATTTATATGTGGCTTGTGAAGGTGATGTTGCGGAAATAAGCTTTGGAAAAAGAATAAAAAATCCTGAAAATCCAAAAAACTGGATTGGTATCGTAAATGTCAAAAATAACTCTAAACAGAATATCTTAAACGGAAAAATTAAATTTAATTTGCCATCAGATTTTGCAAAACTTGTATCTGTTCCAACAGGGCCTATAGGCCCCGGGGATACAGCAGAGGTGCTTGTTGAACTCCCGACTTTGAAGACACTGGGGATGTATACAGTTGATGCAGATATTAAATTTAATAACGGTGCAACTGTTTCAAAGGCGGCTAAAATGGATTTTACTGCTGCAAGCTATGCAGACGAGAAACCAATAATAGATGGTAAGATTGAAGTTGGTGAATGGGATGAAAATGTTGCACTGTACGCTGAAGATTTATCATTTTCAAAAATTGAAAACTGGAAAGGTAAAAATGATTTATCTTTTAATTGTATAGTTCAATGGGATGAAGAAAATCTTTATTATTCAGTAAAAGCACTTGATGATGTTTGGTATTATAACCCTGATGAAACGCAAAAGGCGTATATATGGCGTGATGACAGTATTCAATTTGGATTATTATACGGTACGGTCAATGAGGTTGTTATCGGAAATTCAAACCGTACATTTGAAGAACTTGGAATGGGAATTTCGCAAGGTGAAGCTATTGTTTATCGTTGGAGTTCACAAAGCACACACCCCTCAGGACAGATTGAAAACTGCGAAGTTAAAATAGGTAGATATGACGGATATACCCATTATGAAATGAAAGTTCCGTGGCGAGAGATTATTTCGACAGAGGAAAGAACTCCTGCACAAGGGGATATTATGGGATTTTCTATGTTGGTAAATGACAATGACGGAACAGGCCGACGAGGATGGATGGAATATGCTTCAGGTATCGGAACATTCAAAGATTCATCATTGTTTACTTATATTGAATTGATTAAATAAAGAGAGGAGAAGGCAGTAATGAAAAACTTGATTTTAAAGCTTATGAGTTTTAGTGTATCTGCTGTATTGGTTGTTTCTTCTTGTGTATGTGCAACGGAATACCCTGTGTTTTTCGGTGACGGAATGGTTAATTATGAAAAAAGTCTTTCCGAAGAAACTGCGGGAAAAGGCGTAACAATAAGTGTTACTGATGTTGATAAAATATGGAATGATGCAGAATGGGAAAACATAGACACAGATGCGTTTGTTTATGCAGACAATAAAACTGTTGATGAAAATGGAGATATTGTTGTTGATTTCATGGTTGAGAACAGCGGCGTATACAGTGTTATTTTGGGCGTTGATGATGAAACAGAAAATATATACGACGAAATCGAAGTTATTATAAAGAGTCAGGCAGAATCTGCTATTGAAAGGTTAAAAACTGTTTCACAAGGAGAAGAACTTGAAACGGTATTAAAAGAATGTAGGAATGAGCTTGGGCTTACATCTGATAACTTTGACTCTGTTCTTAAAGACCTTGTTAATGTTATATATAACTCGAAGGGAACACTTGATTCAAATACCGAAAATAATATCTTACTACTGAAAAAAGCTTTGAAAGTTGCTGAGTTTAATTGCGGAATGATTAACTTTATAGCAGGAAATGAAGAAATTATCGGATTACAAGGTTCTGAATATGAAAAATGGTATAAAGATAGTTTTGATACAGAAATAGTTCGTCGCCTCACCAAGAAAAGCTTTAAAACAGTTAATGATTTTGAAAAAGCACTGAAAGAAGCTGTTTTACTTGAAAGAATAGAAAATCCAAGTGGAAACGGGGATATAGTTAATATTATATCAGAAAATCATTCAGAAATGAATTTGTCACATAGTTCGGTTTCCTTAAATGTTGCAGGAAAGCTTGCAGAGGGAAGTTATTCAAATTATAAGGTTCTTAATGATAAAATAACCGAACTTAAAAATGCTCCGTCAGGCGGTGGCGGTGGAGGTTCATCCGGCGGCGGTGGAGGAGGCTCTTTCGGCAAAGGTTCTTCGGGAGTTGGAGTTCTTGAGGTTGAAGACATTAAAACGGAAACACCTGATAAGAAACCGACAAGTCGTTTTGCTGATATGAACGGATATGAATGGGCTGAAAATGCAGTAGAGACTCTTGCAACAAAGGGTATTGTAAACGGAAAAGGTAATGGTAAGTTTGACCCTGGCGCAAATGTGACAAGGGAGGAATTTGCCAAAATGATTGTTTCTTTGTTCAACTTCAATGTTGTTTCACCTGATTTTAAATTTACAGATGTAAATAAGGATAGCTGGTATTATGAATATGTGCGCAGAGCACATGGGTGTAGGGTTATTAACGGGATTTCAGATACAGTTTTTGGAAGCGGACAGAATATTTTAAGACAAGATGCTGTTGTTATGATGTATAACGCCTTAAAATACATAAAACGTGCTGAAAACGGTGATGTTGTTAAAAACTTCAATGATGAAAGCAGTGTTTCCGATTATGCAATGGAGGCGGTAGATGTTCTTTCGTCCTGCGGAATCATAAAAGGAGATAACACGGGGAATTTGAGTCCGAAAGCAGATATAACCCGAGCGGAGGCAGCGGTAATCATCTATAATGTTATGAAGAAATATGATTTATAAAGGAGGGCTCGTGTTGAAGAGAGTTTTAGCTTTAACAATAGTTTTGATAAGCATTTTTACCGTTTTCGGAATCAGGACTTCTGCTCTTGATGAAAAATCTCTTTATCAGGAAGAGGTTGATGTAATGAAAACATTAGGAATAATGCAGATTCCTGACGGAGAGAGTGCTCTATCCAAAACAGTTACACGAGGGGAGTTTGCAACATATCTGGCGAACTTAATGAATTTAAAGCCTGTAGAAGATCCGAAAGTTTATTTCCTTGATGTTCCAAAAGGAAGCCCTTATTGCGGAGTTCTTGCGATGCTTTATGAAAATAATATCATTTCGGGCGGAGTTAACGGGAATTTTGAACCTGACAGACCAATTTTTTATGAGGAAGCATACAAAATGCTGACAGAGGCTTGCGGATATGGTGTTTTGGGGAACTTAAACGGAGGATACCCAATGGGATACCTGGCCACAGCTAAAAAATTTGATATATTGTCGGAGACAGTTAAGAGTGAAACATTTACGGTTTCGGAATGTGCTAAAGTGCTTTTTGATGCATCAACGGCAACTCTGCATGACAGAAACTATAATTCCGATTCTGTTGACTTTTACCCCACGCAGGAAACATTGCTCAGCCGATACAACGATGTATATACTTATGAGGGAGTAATTGAGAGTACATTCGGAGTATCAATAACTGATGCCAGTAAAATCGAACAAGGCAGAATGATTATTGGTGGAAAAACCTTCAAAACGGAGGGTCAGGCTGTAAATTTTGAGGATTGTTTATATCTTGGAGTAAAGGTAAGAGGACTTTATAAAAAAGAGTCAGAAGATGTAAACACTTTGTTTTATATATGGGAGTACGGCAAAAATGAGACTGTTACGATAGAAGCTGACAATTTTGACGGATATAATAATTATACTATTTCATATTATACTGAAAGTGGAAATATACGAAATGCGAACATATCAAGAGGCGCGGTTTATGTTTTCAACGGAGTAAGAATTGATGAAGATGTTGAAAAACTTTACGATGATTTTGAATGTGGAACAATAACATTACGAAAGACAGAAGGAAATACCAAATTTGACATTGTTATTCTGAAATCATACGAAAGTTTTGTTGTGGGAGTTTACGCAAAAGATACGAATATTTTGGTAGAAAAGAATAATGCGATAAATTCTCTTGACCTTAACAAATATGAATATATAAAATTTTATGAAAGCGGAATGCCGGTAAAAAAATTAGATTATGCGGAAAATGATGTTTTGACCATCGCTAAATACGGACAGTCTGTTGAGATACATAAAAGTATAGAAAAATATACAGGGGTAATTCAATCTATAAGCCGTGGAAAAGAATATACCACAATTAAAATTGGTGATAATAAATATGAGATTATTCCAAAATGTTATGAAAACCAAGGTGATAAATTGAAAGTTGGAGTAAATTGTCAGGTTGGAACAGACATTTTCGGAAGAGTGGCTTATATAGAGTTTGACTTAAATTCTAACTGGATATTTGCATACGCTTTCCGTGTGGCTTATAAAGAGGGTGATTTTGGTGATGGAGAAAATCTGATTGAACTTTATAATCAGAATAAGGAATTTTTAGAGCTTTCTTTTGCTGAAAAAATTATCTTTGATGAAGAAAAAGTCAATGGAACGCAGAATATATCAGGCCGTTTTCCAAATCTTGAGGAGAATGGTCAGATAAAAATGCAAATGATTCGCTATAAGTTGAATTCAGACGGAAAAATCAAAGAAATTGATACCTGCGGAGAAGATGAAAATTCTATCAAGGTTTGTGGAGACGGAGCAACTTCAAAGAAAATTTATGCTCCTGCATTGAGTTTGTTTTATGATGGTGCAAATCAGCAGATTGCAGTTAATGAAAAGACTCTTGTAATGGAAGTGCCGTACATAGGAACTACATATGATGAAATAAGAGATAACAAACAGCTTTATTTCGATGTGTATGAGATAAACAAAATTGCGGCGTTTACACAGACAACTGTTGCGGGATACCGTGTCGGTGATGAGGATTTTGCTTCTATTATAATAAGAACTGAAGAAACACGAGAGCTTCAGGACAGGATAAACGAAGGTGTAATCTTTGAAGGTTACGGAACGGCCATTGATGAAAATGGGGATGTGTGCCGAACAATCGATGGGTATAGTTTTGGCGGAGAAAAGGTTACATATCTTATAGAGGATGATGCACAGCTCCTCAATATGAATAGCCTTGACGACCTTTCTGAATCCGATGTGGTCGGAATAAGGAAGTATTCTGTTGGTGATAAAGATTTTGTGAGAGTTGTACAGAAAATTTATGATAACGAAGACCCGAACTACGAAATGCCGGGTAATGCGCAAGGCTGGTCTGGATTTATCAAAGACAGAATGGCGTGGCATCATTTAAGAGCAGATTACTCAAACTTTATTTTAGGGAATGTCGCCTATATAAAAGGTAATATGCTCCATTTAAGCACTCATAAGGGCGGAGAAGCGGTTCAGATGTATGACACATCAAAAGCACCTATTGTTGTTTATGATAAAAACGCTTCAAAAGAAAAGTTTTATATAGGCAGTATTGCGGATATAAAAGATGCAAAAAACTTTGGAGACGGAGGCTCAAGAGTAGTTATAAGGAAAGAGGCAATTACTCCGGTTGGTATACTTGTTTATAAATAAAGGAGAAGATATTATGGAAAAATTTGTCTCGTTGTTTGTTGCGGTTTTTTGTATAACAGTATGTTTTGGAAGTTTGACAGTTAGTGCCGATACGGAAATAGTGATTTCCTCTCAAAACCCTGGAAATATATTTTCGGATGATGAAAAAATAGAGCTTTCTGTTGTTGTTAATGGATATATTGCCGGCTTAACTGCAAGATATACAGTAAAAAGTGACGACACTAATGAAACAATGTGGAGCTTATCAGAAAATGCTGTAACACAAAAACGGATAGCGCTTTCCAATTTGAAAAACGGTGGATATAGCCTTTTGGTTGAGCTTATAAATCAAAATGGTGAAATAGTTAAAACAGCAAAAACTGTGTTTTCAAGAGTAATGAGTGGAAAGCATAATAATGCGTTTCAGCTTCAAGGTCACTTTGATGCATATAAATATACCCTTGAAGAACAAATGATGCTTATAGATAAGGTAAATGCAGGAGGGTACAGAGACCATCCCGTTGGATGGCTTGAATATGCACATAACAATGATAGCTGTGAGGGAATAGAGTATCTTAATAGAGTGAATACGGAAAGTTTGAAATATGATTTTTCATCAAATATCAGTATTCCGCATCTTGGTTGCATTAAATATACAGGCGGAAAAGATATCCCTCCGACAGATGATACAGCACTTGTGGAGTTTGGAAAGTATTGTGTTGGTCTGTTGAGGGCAACAGGTGCAAGGAAAGCAGAAATCTGGAATGAGCCGAATATGAATAGCCTTATGACACCAAGCGTTTATGTTAATATTGTAGAGGCAGCGGCATCAGCAATTAAAGATTATGATGAAAATATTTCCGTAGGAGCGGTTAGCCTTGCAAACCCGAACAATATGTGTTTATTGGGTAAAATCTTTGGTGTAAAAAATTGTAATGACACATCCTTTGAACATTATAAAAGTTATGGAAAATGTTATTTCAATGATTTGATTGAAAATGGGCTTTTAGATACAGAAATTGACGCAATAACAATCCACTCATATCATACAGATATTTATGAAATGCCAAAGCAAATTAAATATTATCGTGATTTACTGGATAGTTTAGGACGAAATGATATTAAAATCTGGATAACGGAATATGGCTGGTATACAGGAGAAAGTGAAACGGCAGTGAGCGAAATAGACCAGGCTAATATTATGGTTAAAGAATATCTTCAGGTTATGGCAGGAGGATATGCAGAATCAATGTCGGTTTATAACCTTACAAATAAGTATGATTTGTCAGCAGAACCGCCTGTTCGTAATTCAGAAAATGCTGAGCACAATTTTGGTATAGTCCAGGCTCAGCTTGACGAACTGTCAGAAACAGGAGTTGCACTTAGTGCAAAAAAATCATATATTGCACTTTCTGCAATGAATAGCCTTTTGGCAGATGCTAAAGGAAAAGGTGCAGTCCACTTCCCTGATGAAAAGGGTAAAATTGCGGCTTGTGATTTTGTTCATAGTGATGGAGAAGATATAACCGCATTTTTCGCAGATACGACAATGCCAGCTGTTATAGAGTGTAACGCTGATAGTTTGATTGTATATGATTTTTACGGAAATGCAAAAACACTTTATTCGGAAAACGGGAAATTCGGCATACAGCTTGACGGAAATGTAACATATGTAAAAGGTATGCTTGGAAATTATAAGATAGAGAAAGCGTCTTATATAGAAATTATTGATAATTATGCTGAAATAATGTCAACTACGCCTCAAAGCGGAAAAGTGCTTATAGGGCAATATACAGAAGATGAACTAAAAGGAGTAGAAATTTTTGATGTATCTGTGTCTGCAAACATTCCTTATAAAGTTCAATATTCTAAAATTCCGGGAAAGCTTGTAAATGCCAACGCTGAAATTATAAAACATAAAATACCGAATTATGACACAGGTAACGGAAGCTATGAAAATCCGTATTTAATAGGAACATATGACGAGCTTCTTACTTTTCGTAATAAGGTTAATAACGGAGAAACTTCCGCCTGCGCTATGCTTGTTTCGGATATAGATTTGAATAATGCACAGTGGAATCCTATTGGAACAGAAACAAATAAGTATTGTGGTGTATTTGACGGAAATGGATACGAAATAACAGAGCTAAACGGAAAAGGAAATCAATGGGGATTTTTTGGATATACCAATGGCGGTGAGATTAAAAATCTTACGCTTAAAGCAGGCAACGAAGGGAATCTGAGTCTCGGGCACCAGTCAGCAATGCTTATCGCAATCGCATCAGGAGATACAAAAGTTACAAAGTGTGCAGGTTATGGAAACCTGAACAGTTATGGATATGTCGGCGGAATAACCTGTCAGGGAGAATGCAGTGTTAAAGACAGTTATTTTGTCGGAAATATAAACGGTCTTTCGTGGGTTTCAGGAATGGGTTATAATGCTAAAGCAGAAAATTGCTTTGTATATGGTGATATAATCGCGGATATAAATGCTTTCAAAGTCTCAAACGGAAGTGCAGTTAATTGTTATTATTTATCGTCTAATGGTAAAGAAGGCACAGGCGGATATGGGACTCAAAAAAATGAAGAGGCTTTTTCAAGTGGTGAGTTAGCTTATATTTTGGGAGAAACATTCGGTCAGAAATTGGGGAATGACCAGTACCCTCAATTCTTATCGGAAAATAATAAAGTTATTATCGAGGAAATCGGCAAAATAAAAGCATATTTCTGGAGAGATTTAATAACAATGATTCCATTGCTTGAAAGCCTGTAAAATTGGAAGGAGGAGATAAATGTGAAAAAAAGAATATTGCCTTTAATCCTTGTGCTTGTATTCACTATTTCTTTTGCAACAGTGTATGCCGAAGGTGGTGACGGAAGTTCGGAAAATCCGTATCTTATCGGAACATTGGACGAACTTATTGCATTTCGAAATAAGGTTAACGGTGGGGAAACTTCCGCTTGTGCCAAGCTTACGGCGAATATTGAAGTTGGAGCGTGGACACCTATTGGTACTTCGAGCAATAAGTATTCAGGAACATTTGACGGTGACGGATATGAATTGACCGGCATAACAGGTTCAGGGAATGAATGGGGATTTTTTGCACACACAAACGGTGCGATTATAAAAAATCTAACAATAAAAGCCGGTAATAACGGTAGTTTAAGCCTCGGACATCAATCAGCTTTGTTTGTTGTTTATGCATCGGGAAATACTCAAATAAAAAGATGTGCAGGTTATGGAAATTTAACAAGCTGGGGATGGATTGGCGGAATAACCTGTCGTGAGGCTTGTACAGTGACTGATTGTTATTTTATTGGTAACATATCCGGCACAGGATGGGTGACTGGAATGGGCTTTGGCGCTGTTGCAACAAACTGTTTTGTGTATGGTAATATAAAGAGCGCAGATACACTTTTTAAGGTTGCAAATGGGAGTGGAACAAGCAGTGATAAAAACTTTTATTTATCAGTTGAAGCACCAACGAAAGCTGGATATGGAACACAGAAAAGTACGGAAGCCTTTGCAAGTGGAGAGGTTGCATTTCTTTTAGGGGAATCATATGGTCAGACTTTAGGAACCGATGAATATCCTGTGTTTCGTACAGCAGAGAACACTGTTGTGCAGGACGGCGATTCATATATAAACAAAACGGAAGAGCCGGACGAACCTGACGATGAGGAGACTATAATTTTAGAGGGTGACGGCAGTCCGGAAAATCCTTATCAGATAAATTCGTTTGATACTTTGAAGTTGTTCCGTGATAAGGTAAATAACGGAGAACTTACTGCTTGTGCGATTCTCATGGATAATGTTGAAACAGAGGGTGTATGGTCACCGATAGGAAATGCTCAAAATAAATATTCCGGTGTGTTTGACGGAAATGGTTATGAAATAACAAATCTTAAAGGCTCCGGAGCAGCATGGGCTTTTATTTCTCATACTGACGGCGGAATAATAAAAAATTTAACGCTGAAAACTGCGGATGGAGGAGCAGGCGATTTGGGCCACGAGTCAGCATTGTTTGTTGCAAAAGCTTCGGGCGACACTGAAATAATCAAGTGTGCAGGATATGGAAAAATATATTCAAGCTGGGCTCATGTTGGTGGAATTACGTATAAAGGCGATTGCGTTGTAACAAATTGTTATTTTGTTGGGGATATTGAAGGTGTACATGATATTTCGGCAATGGGCTATGATTCGGTTGCGACAAACTGCTTTGTATACGGAACAGTTAAGGCCAAAACCAGTTCTTTTAAAATAACCAATAAAACATCCATAAATAGTTTCTTCCTTAATGTAGAGGGCGTAAATACAGTAGGTTATGGTACACAGAAGTTGGAAGATGCCTTTAAAAGTGGTGAAGTTGCATATCTTTTAGGCGAAGCCTATGGGCAAATCTTAGGAAAAGAAGATTATCCACATTTTGCCAATTCCTATAATAAAGTTGAAAAAGGAAAACAGGGATATGTAAATACATACGCTATTCCGGAAATTAAAGAAGTTTCCTTTAAGCGTGAAGATGGTGTGGTTATTAAAGATAAATCAAAGGTTTCAAAATATACAAAAGAAATCTGTATTTTATTCAATAGCCGGATTTTAACTGAAACAATAAACGATGCAGTTAAACTTGAAACTATTGCGGGCGAGAGCGTTAATTTTGAAGGCTCTTTATCTGACGACGGAACAGAATATAATATGCTCCTTGAAAGCCAAATGCTACCTGATGAATATATTTTGACCATCGATAAAAGTATTCAAAATGTAATAGAAAATACGCTCTACGAAAATTATGTTCTGAATTTTACAGTATGGGACAAAAATATGGCTGTAATAACAAAAGTTGAAATCCCTGACAGTGTCGACTTTAGCAGTATAAAAAATGGACAAGAATTTGAAATGACGATAAAAGGCTATAATCCTAAGGAACAAGATTTGAGAATTTCGGTTGTTCTTGCCGGATATAAAGATATAAACGGATTTAAAAAGATGACCGGATATAAACATATTCCTGTTAAAATTTCGGGAGTTGACGGAGAAGATATAACAAAAATTGTAACAGTTTCGCCAAACGGTTTTGAAGGTGCAGATGAAATAAAACTTTTAATCTGGAATTTTCCTGTTCAGGTAAAGCTGACCCAACCTATAATTTATAATTAACGCTTTAAATTCGTAAGAATTTAAATAAATAAGAAAGGATGATTTTTATGAAAAAAACATTGATTTCGGCGCTAATAATCAGTTTGATTATCCAGTGCCTCGGCGGTTTTACAGCGTTTGCGGATGTGACGATGACAGGTGACGGAACTGTTGAAAGTCCGTATCTTATCGGAACTTTAGATGACCTTATTGCTTTTCGTGATAAGGTAAACAGCGGTGAAACAACGGCTTGTGCAACATTGACCAGTGACATTGTTGCAGGACAGTGGACACCAATCGGAACAGCGGAAAATAAGTATGCTGGAACATTTGACGGAAATGGAAAGACTATAACAGGCATAAAAGGTGCAGGGTCTAATACTTCTGTATGGGGACTCTTTGCCTATACCAACGGTGGAGAAATAAAAAATCTTACTGTAAGCACAGGGACAGATGCTGCTGTTTCAATAGGACATCAGGCGGCTTTGCTTGTAGGTATTGCATCAAATGACACAAAGATAACAAAGTGTGCAGGTTACGGTGATGTTTCAGGTTGGGGATATATCGGCGGTATTACATACGATGGTGATTGCGTAGTTACGGATTGTTATTATGTTGGTAATATTTCCGGAGCACACAATATAACAGCAATGGGGCTTAAAGCTGTAGCGACAAATTGTTTTGCATACGGAAATATTACGGCAACAACACACGCATTCAGAATTTCCCAAAAAAGTAATACAAGTAATTCATATTTCTTATATTCAAAAGGAGATGCAGGAACAGGCGGCTACGGTATAGAAAAGAATGCAGAAGCTTTCGCAAGCGGTGAAGTTGCATACCTTTTAGGTGAAAGCTTCGGTCAGACAATCGGTGTTGATAGTCACCCAGTGTTCAGAAATGAAAGTAACGCTGTTTACACAAATGCTCTCGGGGGATACGGAAATAAAGATGCGGAAGATGGTTCAATTGAAAAACCGTATACAATAGCATCTGCATCAGCTCTTGGAAACTTCAGAAATCTTGTTAATAATGGAAATGTGAGCCTTAACGCAAAACTTGGGGCAGATATTAAGTTATCAGGTAACTGGACGCCAATCGGAACATCAACCAACAAATATGCAGGAACATTTGACGGAAATGGAAAGACTATAACAGGCATAAATGGTGCAGGATCTAATACTTCTGCATGGGGACTATTTGCCTATACCAATGGTGGAGGAATAAAAAATCTTACTGTAAGCACAGGAACAGATGCTGCTGTTTCAATAGGACATCAGGCGGCTTTGCTTGTAGGTATTGCATCAAATGATACAAAAATAACAAAGTGTGCAGGTTACGGCAATGTTTCAGGCTGGGGCTATATCGGCGGTATTACATACGATGGTGATTGCGTAGTTACGGATTGTTATTATGTTGGTAATATTTCCGGAGCACATAATATAACAGCAATGGGGCTTAAAGCTGTAGCGACAAATTGTTTTGCATACGGAAATATTACGGCAACAACACACGCATTCAGAATTTCCCAAAAAAGTAATACAAGTAATTCATATTTCTTATATTCAAAAGGAGAGGCGGGGACAGGTGGTCATGGCGTAGAAAAGAGCACAGATGCTTTTGCAAATGGTGAAGTTGCATATCTTTTAGGCGATGCTTTCGGTCAGACAATCGGAGTTGATAGTCACCCTGTATTTAAGACAGATGATAATGCGGTTTATTTCGTAGATAAAATAAGCTACACAAATGATAATACTGAAAACGGAAGTGCGGAAAAACCTTACACAATAGGCAGTTTTGCAGAACTTAAAAACTTCAGAACTGAAGTGAATGGTGGAAAGCCGGCTATCTGTGCAGTTCTTACAAAGAATATTGATGTATCCTCTGAATTTATCTGGACGCCAATTGGAACAAAAGATAATAAATATGCAGGAACATTTGACGGTAACGGTTGTGAAATAACAGGAATAAATAGCGCTGCAGGAATAACACAGTGGGGATTGGTTTCATATGCCAACGGTGGCGAAATTAAAAACCTTACAATAAAAGCCGGGAATAACGGAACAATAATGTCAGGACATCAGTCTGCATTATTTGTAGGCGTTGCTTCAAATGATACGAAGATAACAAACTGCGTTGGAATAGGGAATATCTCTGTAAACGACGGTTTCGTTGGTGGTATAACAAGTGATGGTGCTTGCATAGTGACAAATTGTTATTATGTTGGTGATGTAACAGGAGTTGTCCGTGCATCTGCAATGGGATATGATGCCAAAGCATATAATTGTTTTGCATATAGCAACATAACTGCTACAACAAATGCTTTCAAAATTTCTAACGGTAGTGCAGAAAATTGTTATTATTTAGCATCCTCGGGTGTATCTGGAACAGGCGGATTCGGAGAACAAAAGAGCGCAGATGCCTTTGCAAACGGTGAAGTTGCATATCTTATTAACAAAAATGCAGGCGATATAATCTATGACCAGAGCATAGGAATTGACGCATATCCAACAACAGAAAATGATTCAATGGTTTATAAAAAACTTGACGGAACGTACAGTAATTCAGAAGGAACATTTGTAGGTTTAAATAATTCCGAAGCTGTAATTATTTCCGCAACAGATGCACTTGCGTTTATTGCTCAATATGAAGAAAACGGAGCTTTAATAATTGCAAATCCGATCACTCTTAAAGCGGGCGTTATCTCTGCAACAGAAATAATCCCTGCAGACGGTGCAACAAACGCAAAAATCTTTGTTTGGGATTCTTTGACAAGTATTAGACCAATTGCAAATGTTGAGGGGTATACATTTCAATAAAATTTAAATAAGTATGAGGCTTTGCATAAAGCAAGGCCTCATTGAAACAGGAGAGAATTATTATGAATAAAACAACGAGAAAGTTAATTTCGGTAACGCTTATGCTCGCAATGATTTTTGCAACATCATTTTCAGTATCTGCTGCACCTGCACCACTCGCACCTCAAATTAAAAATATTATTTTTATGATTCCTGATGGTGGAGCAATGGCACCGTTTTATCTTGCTGACGCCGTTAAACGGGATGGTGGATTTGACAAAACAAAATATCCGAATGTTACACCTGTTGAAAAAGGTGAAATGTTTCTTAAAGATTACCTTGTTGGGGCGGAAACCACGTATTCTGCAAACAGTTCTGTTACCGATTCTGCAGCTTCCGGGACAGCTTTGTCAAGCGGTTACAAAACGAATAACGGGTATATAGGTATTGACCCTCAGGCAAAACCTCATGCAAATATTTTAGAGGCTTGTCAGGATATGGGAAAGAATACAGGTATTGTTGTTACCTATGAGTGGACAAATGCAACGCCTGCTGCATTTTCGGCACACGATATTTCAAGAGCAAATATGACAACAATGTCAGAACAGATTGTTAATCAGGGCATAGATGTTGTTTTAGGTAATACACATTCTGCTTTCAGTAATCAGGAATGGTTTACAGATTCTGCTCTTTTAGACAGAGGTTATAAAATTATTAAGGATAAATCTGCTCTTAACAACGTTAAGGCGGGCGACAGAATTTGGGGTAAGCTTCCTGCGGCATATTATGATGTTGAACGTAAGGCGACTACACCGAATCTTGCGGAACTTACAAAGGCAGCTATAACTGCACTTAATGACGGAAACAAAAATGGATTTTTCTTAATGGTTGAGGGTAGTGCTGTTGATGGTGGCGGACATGCCAATAATGCAGTTAATATGGTCAGCGAATATCTTGCTTTTGATGAGGCTTGCAAGATTGCAATAGAGTTTGCAAAAGGAAGAAATGATACAGTTGTAATAATCGCTCCTGACCACGATACAGGCGGACTTTCATACGATTATTCGAAGATAGATACAATCGTTGATGAAATTCAGCTTGGAATTGATTCTGAATTGATTACATGGCAAACAGATGGTCACACTGCAAGAAATGGCGGAGTATTTATGTACTTACCTGAGGGGGTTCCGTATCCGACAGGAATAGATTCTGATAAGGCAGATGAAGTCGCATCTGATTTTTATAACACATACGGAACATTTTCTTCTGATTACCCAGGCGATGCAGTTAATGTTATAAATAATATTGATATTCCTAAATATCTTACATCTTTAATTGGGATTAATCTTGATACGGTTACGGGCAAATTATTTGTCGATGTTACAAATCAGGGGACTTATAATACTGAAACGGAAATATTTACATTCAACGATAAAGAAATAACAATCAAGAGAAATGCATCAAGAGCCAATATTCAGGGAATCCCTGTTGAACTTGACGGAGAAATTGCTCTTTACATTGAGGGACGGTTCTATGTTCCGCAGAAATTATTTGCTCTTGAAAATGAGTATGGGACAGCGGATGGGGCAATCCTTGTTGCTGATTATAATACAGGGGAAATATCCTATTCCGGAAATGTTGGCATTGAGAACTCTTCGGTTTCCGTTCTTGTGACAAGACCTGGTTCAACACTGAAGACCGGACTTGATGCGGATGAGATACTGATGGTTTCTCAATCAACTGCCGACATAAGCGGCGGATATTTATTTAAATTCCCTGTTGAACGTCTTGCAGGAAGTTATACGATTTATACAAACTATTCAAACGGTCCGAAAGAACCTGTTTCTAAAAGCTTTGCCCTTAAAAGCACAATACCTGCAATGACCGTTACAAAAAATGGAATTGATGTTTCAAAAATGAGTCAGCTTGCATCAGGAGATACGATTAATATAACATTAAGCGGATTTGATTTGGAGAGTGATTATCCGGGACTTGTTATTGTTGGTCAATATGTTGGAGGAGTTTTAACATCTGCTGAATATATGCCTGCAAATGGTGGAAGTGTTTATTTTGGTGATGAAATTGAAAGAGATTTCAGCGTTATTCCTAATGCAGAAAAAATTATGATTTGTTATTGGAATAAAAATACTTATATGCCGCTTATTGCATCATATACAATAGATTAAAAAAATCACATATTAGTTCGGCTGAATTTTATAGCCGAACTAATATGTATTTTACAGGAGACCTATTATGATAAATTATAATGAGTTTAACACAACAGATAACCATTCCTTTAACCTGTATAACGCTATAAAATATTGCAAAGAGAATAATGAAGATGGCATAGTTTTTGATAAAGGTGTGTATGACTTTTATCCTGAAATGGCATCTGAGGATGTTTTTGCTGTTTCAAATCACGATATATACGGAATTTATCGTGTTGCATTCCTTATAAATGAAATGCAGAATTTCACCATTGACGGCGGAAACAGTGAGTTTATTTTTCACGGAAACATAATCCCGTTTGCGGTAAAAAAATCGGAAAACATAATTGTCAAAAATCTTTCGGTTGATTATGATGAAACTATGACCCTTGATACTGAAGTAATAAATAAAGAGAATGACTTTTTTGATATTCGGGTTGTAAATAATGATAAGTATATAATAAAAGAAAATATGCTATATTATTATGATTCCTGTGGCAATGAAGATATTTTTCATTACTTTGGAATAAGGAGTTTTGGAGATGATAAAAGTTTTATCTCCGAATCTATGGACGAGTTCAGAGTGTTTAATCCTGAAATAAAATTTGAAGATTTAGGCGATAAAAAAATAAGAGTGTATAATTCAAAATTGAATTTGTCTGTTGGGATGCACCTAATAACAAGAGGTTCAGAGAGGTTTGCCTGTAATTTTGTCATAACAGAAAGCAAAGATATTTCGCTTGAAAATGTAACAATGTATAAAAGCTATGCTATGGGACTCCTGGCTCAAAAAACAGAGAATGTTTTTATTGATAATATGACAGTTAAAGCAAAGGAGGATTCGCTGTTTTCATTAAATTGTGATGCAACGCATTTTGTTCATTGCAAAGGCATTATTAAGGTATCCAACAGTGAATTTTCAGAACAACAGGATGATGCGCTTAATGTTCATGGCGTATTTACGAGAATTGTGGATAAAACCGATGAATATATTGTTATAAAATATATGCATAAGTCTGCAAAAGGACTGAATATTTACGAAAAAGGCGATGAAATTGCAGTTCTCAATCCAAAAACATTGATTCCAAACGGTCAATATAAAATTGCAGATGTTGAAGTTGTTAACTTAAACTATACCAAGCTTTATATAGAAGGCGGAACAGAAAATATAAATATCGGGGATGATGTTGAGGATTTGACATGGAGTTGTGATTTGGTTTTTGAAAATAATAAAGTTATAAACAACCGTGCAAGAGGAATGCTTATTGCGGCAAAAGGTAAAGTTGAAATTAAGAATAACTATTTCAACACACCGGGAGTTGCAATCCTGTTTGAAAGCGATGGCTCAAAATGGTTTGAGTCGGGCGGAACAACGGATGTTGTAATTAAAGAAAATATCTTTGAAAACTGCAAATATGCAAGCAGTCCTAACTGGGGGAGCCATGTTATTGAGGTTAAGCCAAGAGAAGAATTTAACGAAGACGATTATTATCACAAGTATATAAGCATAACTGCTAACGAATTTAAGGATTGTAATGCTCCGCTTATATATGCAGACAATATTGAAAAGGTTGAGTTTATGAATAATAAGCTGAATAACAGTTGTGATGTAAAAATATTTAAAAACTGCGGAAATATCAGAGAGGGATAAAATGTTTACAAGTCAGGAAAAAGAGAAAATAAATGAATATTATAATCTTGCATTAAACCGAATAAAAGATAAACATATAAACTGTTTCAAGGGACACAAAAAGCCTGTTTTTCTGATTTCGGATACATATCCGGGGGTGTGGCTTGAACACGCTTACGATTCTGTTTTCTTTGGAAAAATGTTTCCCGAATACCTTGAAATTGCAAAGAATACACTTAATCTGTTTTTGAATAACCAAAAGGAAAACGGACAGTTTCCTTGCTATGTCATAGATATGAACAAAGGTCCTCAATGGAATGAGTTTGGATATTCGCAGATTCAGGAATGTGTTTCATTTACAAGGCTTTGCTATGAATATTATGAAATGTCAGGGGATAAAGAGTTTCTGCAAAAGGCTTATGAAAAGTGCAGTAAATGGGAGAAATGGTACGAAACATATCGAATGCCAAACGAGAAAGGCTTGGTTGAAATCTTTTGCGGACACGACACAGGTCATGATGGCTCAGGCAGGAAGGAAGGCGTAACATATAAAGGGGCTGCTAAAGATAATAATGCCATAAATTATCCTGATGGTGATGAGGTTTTGCCGATGATAACACCTGATAATAATGCAGTATACTACGGAACATTGACAGCACTCTCCGATATGGCAAAAGCTCTTGGGAAAGATTTTGAAAAATGGGGTAGAAAAGCTAAAAATATAAAAGAAAAGCTTTATGAAATTTGTTATGATAAAGAAGATGAGTTCTTTTATGATGTTGATAAAAACGGGAATAGAAGAAAATATCTGTCAATTTCAATAACAAATGTGTTTACTGAACATCTGTTGACTCAGGGTGAGTTTGATATTATTTATGACAAACATATGAAAAATCCCGATGAGTTTTATACGGAGTATCCATTTCCGTCAATGGCAAAGTCCGATCCAAGCTTTAAGCAGAATAAAAGTGGAAACTCCTGGGGCTTTTATTCTCAGGCACTTACGATGTTAAGATGCACACGGTGGATGGATTTCTACGAAAGAAACAATGATTTTGATGAAATTCTTGAAAAATGGATAAGACAATGGACATTTGGAAATGACATAATGTTTGGTCAGGAGCTTCATCCTTTAACAGGAAAAACATCTGATTGTTCGCAGTGGTATTCAAGCTGTATGCTTATTTATATTTACGCTGTGAAAAGATTGGGTTTAAATTAAAATGATTATAGAAGCCGGAAATATGCAAATGTTATTTTTAGCAGACTCATAGTGTATCAATTTAAATTTATATAAAGAGAGGCAGAAAAATATGGCTTATATAGAAAATAATACAACTATAGAAGAAAAAATAGGCGAGAACTCAAAAGTTAAAATCGTAAGAATCGCACCATTTTTAGGTGGGGCGGAAATTGAGTATCGCAAAAATGAACCTAAAGCAAGCTATGTTAAGCTTGTTGTCAAGGAGCTTGGAACAGGCGAAGTAGCTTATGAAAAAATGGAGTATTGTTCTGTTAATACATTTAAAGCTACAAGACTTTTAGTTGATGTCGACTATGTTGCAGAGAGTGTTTTGTATGATAAAAATAAAGAAGAGATTGCAAGGTCAACTCCAAGACTTTTAAGGTGCGGTTTCTTCCCCGGAAAGGTTATAGATTATATTCATCCCGATGATTTGACATATATGCGTTCGGGTGAATTTATAGGCTCTCCCCATATAGTAAAGCTTGATAATGGTTCGTATATAGCTTCGCACGATATATTCGGACACGGCGGAATGGGACACGAAACCTTATGTAAATTTTTTATCTCAAAGGATTTTGGCGAAAACTGGAGTTATATTTCTGAAATTGAGCATTGCACATGGGGAACAATGTTTACAAGAGACGGGATTTTATACATAATGGGTGTAAATCAGATAAGCTCAGGTGGCGGAGACATTGTATTATATTTTTCAATAGATGATGCTATAAGCTGGAGCGAACCAATAATAATCGCGAAAAAAGAAGGTGTTAAAAGGTTCAGAACAGCACCAACTCCTGTTGTTGAGCATAATGGCAGACTGTGGTTTTTAGCAAGCACTTTTGACGGAAATGATTCGGCATTAGGTACAATCAGTGTAAATTTAAGTGGGAATATAAAAGACCCTGAAAACTGGACTGTATCGGAAGAACAGCCCTATGACGAGATGTGGGAAAATGTTGTTCCTAAATGGAATGCTGTTATGATGGAAGAGGGAAATCTTGTTGTTGCACCTGACGGAAAGCTTAAAATGCTTGCAAGATGCAATTCGCACAGGTTTGATACTCCAATAACAAATCCTGCTAATATCCGTGCATTTGTATTTAATATAGATGGAAATAATCCTGAAGCAAAAATTGAGTTTGAGCAGGCAATTTTATTTAATGGAGCATTGCATAAGTTCTTTATTCAGTATGATGAAAATGCAGAAAGATATGTGGCGCTTTTAAATAGAATGACTACCGACCAGATTTGGCAGAGAAATGTCTTGAGTTTGGCAAGCTCAAAGGATTTATATAAGTGGCAAATTGAAAGAGATTTGCTGAATTTTGAAGATATTGGTTGGGAGGAAGATGCGTGGAAGTGTGGAGTTCAGTATGCAACTTATCTTCTTGAAGATAACGAAATAGCTGCAGTTGTAAGAACTGCCATAAATGGTGCAGATAACTTCCATAACGCCAACGCCATAACCTTTCACAGATTCAAAGATATAAATGATAAATACAGATATTAAAAAAGAATAGACGGAAAGGAATGGAAAGATGGAAATTTTTACAACAATGATAACACCGTATAAAGCGGATGGAAGTGTAGACTATCAAACTGCGGAAAAATATGTTGACTGGTATTTTGAGAACGGATTAACGGGAATATTTGCAGTTTGCCAGTCCAGCGAGATTTTTTACTTATCCACAGAAGAAAAAGTGAAACTTAATAAGGTGGTATATGACCGTGCAAAAGAACTTGAAAAAAAGAGCGGAAAAAGATTTGTGGTAGTTTCATCAGGTCACACATCAGACGCCATTGAGGAACAAGCGAAAGAACTGAACGCTATATACGAGTCGGGAACGGATGCTTTGATATTGATCACTAACCGTCTTGATATTCATAATGAAGGCGACGATGTATTTATAGAAAATGCGGAAAAGCTTCTTAAACTCCTTCCAAAGGATGCAAAACTTGGATTTTATGAATGTCCGTATCCTTATAAAAGGCTTGTTACTCCCAAAATTCTGGACTGGTGCTTGTCAACAGGAAGATTTTATTATATGAAGGATACCTGTTGCGATGCAGAAGTGATTAAACAGCGTTGCGAGCAGCTTGAGGGGAGTAACTTCAAGCTTTTAAACGCAAACTGTCAGACCTTGCTTGAAAGTATGAAGTGCGGTGGAAATGGTTATTGTGGTATTATGTGCAATTATCATCCGAGGCTTTATGCTTGGCTTGGTGAGAATTATGAAAAAGAGCCTGAAAAAGCAGAACTCATTCAATCTGTTCTCGGAACATTTGGCTTTACCGAAGGCGGTTTACCGTATCCGCTTACGGCAAAATATCATATGAATTTGTGTGGTATTACAACAGAGAATATTGCGCGCAATCGCAAGAGCGAAGAGATGACAGATTATGCGAAAGATTGCATGAAACAAATGAAACTTGCGACAGATTATTTTGAAAAACTGCTGTAATATTTTTAAAAGATGCTTGGTGCATATCAAGGCTGTACAGTAAATAAAATGGGGGCGCTGTATGAAGAATTTAATTGAACAAGGAAATATATATATCGGCATAGAGTTTGGCTCAACAAGAATAAAAGCAGTTATGACTGATGCTGACGGCATGGTGTTGGCAAGTGGAGGAAAATCGTGGGAAAATAAATACGAAAATGGTTTATGGATATATACGCCCGAACAAATTCTTAATGGTTTGCAAGATTGTTATTCAGAACTGTTACAGAATGTAAAAAGCCAATATGGTGCAGTAATTAAAAAGGTAAAAGGTTTCGGTATAAGCGGAATGATGCATGGATATATTGCCCTTGATAAAGATGATAATATTATTGCCCCGTTTCTTACATGGCGCAATAATGTAACTGAAAAAGAAGCCGCGTATCTTACAGAACTTTTTAACTTTAATATCCCTCAAAGATGGAGTGTCGCATTGCTTTGTCGTGCTGTTTGGAATAAAGAAAAACATCTGAATGATATATGTTATCTAACAACCCTTTCGGGGTATATTCACTATCTTTTGACAGGAGAAAAGGTTCTCGGTATATGTGACGCCTCGGGAATGTTTCCCATTGATCCGAAAACACATGACTTTAACAAAGAAATGACGCTGAAATTCAATGGTATGTTAAAAGAAAATGGATATTCATTCTTGGTTGAGGAAATTCTGCCAAAAGTCATGAGTGCAGGAGAGTGTGCGGGGACATTAACTGAAAAAGGTGCTGCTCTTATCGACGTATCAGGAAATCTTGAACCCGGAGCTGTTTTTTGTCCACCCGAAGGTGATGGAGGAACAGGGATGGTTGCGACAAACAGTATTAGGCAAAAAACAGGAAATATCTCGGCAGGAACTTCTGCATTTGCGATGATTGTACTGGAAAAGGAATTGTCTAAAGTATATGAGCAATTTGATATAATACACACTCCTGATGGAAGTGTTACCGCAATGGTACATTCTAATAACTGTACCACGGAGCTTAACTCATGGACGAGCTTATTTGGAGAAGTTTTAGTGGAGTTTGGTGTAGATGTAAATACAAATGAACTGTATGATGTTTTATTCAGAAAATCAAATCAGGGTGATTTTGACTGCGGAGGACTTGTGGCATATGGATTCCACTCAGGAGAACATTTGCTGAATCTTTCTAAAGGATGCCCGTTGTTTTTACACGCTCCAAATGCGAAGTTTAATCTTGCTAATTTTATGCGTGTTCAGATTTACACATCATTTGGTGCACTTAAGTTGGGACTTGACCTTTTGAAAGAATATGAAAATATATCTTTGGATATGATAACAGGACATGGTGGAATTTTTAAGACAAAAGGCGTTGCGCAAAACATTCTTTCTGCGGCTATAAACACTCCTGTTGCAGTTAACACTGTTGCAGGAGAGGGCGGTGCATGGGGAATTGCTGTTCTTGCCGCCTATGTCGGGAAGGCAAAAGAATTATCTCTTGCAGATTTTCTTGATACTATAGTTTTTAGGAATTCGGAAATAACCATTGTATACCCTGAAGCAGAGGTTGCAGATGACTATAACGAATTTATGAAAAGTTATAGGAGATACTTAAGTTCAGAATTTGCAGCAGTTGAAGAAAAGCTGAACAGTAGTCATCATAGTGGGTTTTACAGAGAGTAGTGCTTGTCCGAAAACTACATCGCATTGTTTTTCTCAATTGTTTGGCCGCAAAAATTACAAGAAACTTTAAATTTGTTTCGATAATAAAACATTTTTTCAAAAACTGAGTGTATATTTTCGTGTCTTTAACTAGAATTAAAACTAACAAAGCCTATTAAAGGAAAACTGTCGTAAGTTTGCAGAATACATAAATTTAATGGAAGAAGATGTTGTTTAATTTTAACGATTTTTGCAAAGTTTGAATGACGACTCTACTGAAGCTAACACAAGTAAAAGGGACATATGGCAAAGGATATCCTTGCTATATGTCCCTTTTATAATTTTATCCCGGACGTGGGATTCGCTGGTGGAGGTGACCCGTAGCGAGCAGATTTCACGTCATAAGTAATTTTACAAAGATTAAGCATATGATTAGGACTTCTCACGTGAATGGCAAATTTACTTTTAATTTGTATTGACTTTTTTTTGAAGTTGAAATATAATAAAAGTATGATAAATTAGATATATTAATTGTATATTGCATAATGATGGAAGGGTTTACAATGAAACTATATTTGGACAATTGTTGTTTTAACAGACCTTTTGATGTACAGACACAATTGAAAATACAACTTGAAACACAAGCAAAACTTGCTGTTCAAAATATGATATATAATGGTGTACATTCTCTTGTGTGGTCGTATATGCTTGAGTATGAAAATAGTCAAAATCCATTTTTGATTCGTAGAGAGTCAATTATTAAGTGGAAAGATATAGCGGATACTCATATTTTTGAGACTGAAAATATCCTAAAAACTGCAGAATCTCTTTTATCTAAGGAGTTAAAGGTTAAAGATGCTATCCATATTGCATGTGTTACTGAAGCAAAATGTGACTATTTTTTAACTACAGATATAGGAATATTAAAGAAAAACATTGATATTATTAAAGTTTTAAATCCAATTGATTTTATCAGAGAAACGGAGGTAGAATTATATGATTAGAAATGATACTTTAGTAAGAGCTGAAGGTATGAAAATTTTACTTGATGGATTAGGAAAGGTTGATGCTGAAAGATTTATAAGTCTTATCATCAAAGAGCCATTTGATTACACAAACTGGCAAAAAGACTTATTTGCCGATATGAGCGTTAGAGAGCTTAGTAAAGTAGCAATGGAGTCAATTACAGACCAAGAATAAACATCTTTATATATTTTCCAAAAAGTTATACTCTAAAAATTTTCCCCGATGCTTATTACATCGGGGATTTTCGTATATTCGTGTTAGTTTAAAACAAGGGATACTTCGTTATCAATCTACGAGAGTGTGAAAAAAGTCTGTAAAATTGGTTCCTTCTATGATAGAATAGAAATATCATAGGAAGAATTTTTTATGGCAAAACGAAGAAGAGAAAAAATGAGTGAGGGAAAAAAGAATAATATAGCTGATTTGATACAGGAATATGATATCAAAACTGCAGCAGATATTCAGGAAGCATTAAAGGATCTCCTTGGCGGAACCATTCAGGAAATGATGGAAGCTGAGCTTGACGAACATCTTGGTTACGAAGAATATGAACG
>JAZRKP010000083.1:0-155808 GCA_045646365.1 Clostridia bacterium | reverse complement strand
AGAATTCAAACCGTATAAAACAACGGATAAACTGTTTAATATAACAGGCAGAAATGAGCTTCCTGATTTTTCAGGACACATTAAATATGAAACTGAATTTGAAACGGAAGGCGGAAATTATATCCTTGATTTAGGATATGTGGGCGAAGTTGCAGAACTTTATATTAACGATAAATTTGTTGGAGAGAAATTATTTCCTCCATACAAATTTGACATTTCAAAATTTATTAAAAACGGTAAAAATAAAATGACAATAATAGTTTCAAACCATAACGGGTTTGCGGTAAAAGATAGGTTCTCAAAATTTCTGCTCTTTGAACCGTCAGGACTTTTAGGAGACATAGGGTTAAAGCGAATATATGTTTAATTTGAAATATATATTAAAACTAATACACTAAAGAAATTAAATCAAAATGGAGAAAAGGTAAATGCATAAAGATAAAATTGCAATACTAGAATATTTTCCGGATGGAACACCGATAGATAAGTGGTTTTATGAAATACCTAAATTATCAGAACTAGGGAAACGGTATATTCTAACGGATTATACTGAGAAGAACAAAAGTGTTGTTTGCACCAATGAAATACAATCGCTCATCAACTATGCCTATGATACTGGAGGTGGAGTTATTGTTATCCCCGAAGGTGTATTCTATACGGGTGCGATTTTCTTCAAGCAGGGAGTTCATCTCTGTATAGAAAAAGGTGGAATTCTTAAAGGTAGCGATGATATTTCAGATTACCCAATTTGCAACACGAGGATAGAAGGGGAAAACTGTAAATATTATTCGGCATTGATAAACGCAGACGGAATAGATGGTTTTACAATATTTGGCGAAGGTGTAATTGACGGAAACGGAGAAAAAGCGTGGAAAGCATTCTGGAAGAGAAGAGAATGGAATCCTGAATGCACTAATAAAGATGAACAACGACCAAGACTTATATATTTATCAAATTGTAAGAATATTACTGTGACAGGCTTGACTTTGCAAAATGCACATTTTTGGACTAACCACCTATATAAATGTAAATATGTGAAATACATAGGTTGTCGGATTACATCGCCTGCAAAACCTGTTCCTGCACCAAGTACGGATGGAATTGATATTGATGTATGCGAAGATGTGTTAATTAAAAATTGTTATTTTTCTGTAAACGACGATGCTGTTGTCTTAAAAGGAGGAAAAGGCCCGTATGCGGATACAATGCCCGAAAACGGTGCAAACGAACGAATTATTGTTGAAGATTGTGAATACGGATTTTGCCACAGTTGTTTGACTTGTGGGTCCGAGTCAATACATAATAAAAATATTATAGCGAGAAGACTTAAAGTGAAGAATGCAGAACGATTTTTGTGGCTTAAAATACGTCCTGATACACCGCAAAACTATGAATTGATTGAGATTAAAGAAATTAATGGTACGCTTCTGGAAGATTTTGTAAATATAAATCCCTGGACACAGTTTTATGATTTGAAAGAACGTAAGGATATACCACTTTCTTATGCAAGCAATATCGTCATCAAAAATTGCGAAATAAACTGTGATACATATTTTAATGTTAAAGAGGATTCGGACCAGTATATATTATCAAATTTCATATTTGAAAATCTAAATATAACAGCAAGAAATTACGGATACTCAGCGAAATCGATCGAAAATTTTAAGGAGAATAATGTTTGTGTGAATTTAACTTAAACATTACTGAGGAGGAAAAATATGAAAGCACTATTGGTTGGCGATTTTTGTGCAATAGATAAAAATATGGAGTTTATTAAAAATGTAGACGTTGATACACTTTTTAACGATACATTATCCTTGTTTAAAGATAATGATTTGATGTTTGTAAATCTCGAATGTGCTATTACAGAGTCTGGAAACGTCATTAAAAAGTATGGTCCGAATCTTAAGGTGTGCAGGGAGGCAGCGGAGGTTCTAAAAAATATAGGAACAACCGTTTGCGGACTTTCCAATAACCACATTTTTGATTATGGCAAGGAAGGGGTGTTTGATACATTGAAAGCCCTTGATGAGGTAGGTATCCCGTACACAGGATTTGGTGAAAATTACGAGGATTCAAGAAAAAACTATATAGTTGAGAAAAATGGGGAAAAGGTTGCTTTGGTAGCGGTGTGTGAACATGAATATTCTTATGCATTAGAAAATCGCATGGGAAGCAGACCATTTGACCCATTTGAAACAATGGAGGATATTCGACAGGCAAAAAAAGATGCGGACAGAGTTGTAGTTTTATATCATGGAGCTAAAGAGTTGTGTCAATATCCGTCTCCTCGACTTATGAAAGCATGTCGCGAAATGGTTCATAATGGTGCAGATATTATTCTATGTCAACATACTCATTGTATCGGTTGTTATGAAAATTATGAAGGTTCTCACATTCTTTATGGACAAGGTAATTTTAACTTTATTTATGAAAACATGCCGGATATATGGAATCAATCACTTATTGTGATATATGACACAAAATCAAACAAAATTGAGTTTATTCCCACCGTAAATACAGATTATGGTATAGAACTTGCTAAAGATGAAATCAAAGAAAAAATTATGGTTGAATTTTATGAACGAAATAAAAGTCTTAAAAATGGGAAATGGAAAGATGGATGGTATGAATTTTGTAAAAATTCTGAAAATGTGTATATTCTTGCTGCACAAAGCGGAGGGAATATAACTCAATCATATATAGAAGAATTTTTTGCACACTATCTCGATTGTGAAGCACACACTGATGTGTGGAAGGAACTTTTTAAAACATGGAATCACCAAAATGAATTATAAAAATTTTGATAAGTTTTATCCATTTGAAACCCTTGCTGTGGTTGTCGATAATTCAAATGGCAAGAGAGTATCTAAATGGTAAAAACATTATCCTTGATGATAAAACATTGCTTTCAAATATGATAACTACACTAATAACGCTGAGATAATGATTATGGAGAAGAATGTAGGAATTTTAAGAAACAAAAACGGGGCTATACTTGATTTAAAAGGTAACAGAAAGGTTAATGGTGAGATAATAGCAGGGACGTTCTTGGTAGTAGGTTTTGATGAACAAGGTTACATTGCTTCGTTATCTGATGAAGATATACTAAAATACAAGGAACGTTTCTGGAACATAGAAATTTACGCGAATAGAGAAACACTTAAATCCTACTGGGATAAGTTTGAAGAAAGTCTAAATTTAATAGAAGAAGAGGTTGTTTAAATTTAACGATTTTTGGAAAGTTTGAATGACGACTCTACTGAAGCTAACACAAGTTAAAGGGGCATATAGCAAAGTACATCCTTGCTATATGCCCCTTTTATAATTTTATCCCGGACGTGGGATTCGTTGGTGGAGGTGACGGGGATCGAACCCGTGTCCGAAGGTTTATTCACCCCGGGCGCTACGAGCGTAGTCTATGTTTAGAATTCCCGTTTTTAAAGCCTCATAGACAAGCCTTTAAAAACAGTAGCTTCATAAAATCCGAACAAGCTCAAAGCTTTACTTGTTTAGTTCACCGCTATTCTTTGAAGCTCCTGTTTCTCTGCGCGGTAAAGAGAAGAGGAACTGCTGCACTAATTAGGCAGCGTAAGCTAAATTTTTGTTAGCGTTTAATTTTAAATGTGGGATTTTATCGTGGCTCCCACCACGGCTCGCTCCCAAGACTTCAAAACCCCCGTCGAAACCATTGCACCCCCATATTTATCTAAGTCTCTCCTTAAGTGCACGATCAATGCGGCGTTTTGATTCTTTTTCAGCAATATCTGCTCGTTTATCATAGTTTTTCTTTCCTCGGCACACTCCGAGCAAAACCTTTACATATGAACCTTTGAAATAAAGCTTAAGTGGAATCAAAGTATATCCATCTTGCTGAGATAATCCTATGAGTCGCGAAATTTCTCGTTTATGAAGAAGGAGTTTTCTCGCTCTTAATGGATCTCTGTTAAAAATATTCCCTTTTTCATATGGTGAAATATGCATTCCAATCAAGAAAGCCTCACCCGTTTTAACAGATACATAACTATCCTTAAGATTGACTTTACCGTCTCTTATTGATTTAACTTCTGTTCCGCAAAGTTCTATTCCGGCCTCAAATTCTTCATCAACAAAATAATCATGATACGCCTTTTTATTTTGAGATATTATAGAATTACCTTTTTTCTCTGCCACAGAAATCACCTCCTTAAGAAACTTATTATAGTATACCACAAATTTATTATTGTGTCAATCAAAGTATTGACTGTTTAATAAATTTGTATACTAATTTACATAATATAATTATAGTTAACTAGTCTATCTTATCAAGATTTTGTTTTACCCACGATAGTGGTGAACGGTCGGCAGCTTCTCTGATTTGTTCGTTATCGACATGGGTGTAAATTTCGGTAGTTGAAAGATGTTCATGGCCTAAAATTTCCTGTAAAGCCCTGATATCGACACCTGATTGATACATAAGGGTTGCTGCTGTATGCCGAAGTTTATGAGTTGTATATTTTCTTGGGTCAAGACCAAGTTTAGTTATATTATTTTCAACTAATTGCTGAACCATCCTACGACTTATTCGTTTATTTCTCGAAGAGAGGAAGAGGGCTGGTTCGTTAAAAACATCTGTTTTGATTTCCTTGCGTATTTCCATATAATTTCTGATTGCATTCATACAAGCATCATTTAAATAAACTGTACGCTCTTTGTTACCTTTACCTGTTATAATCAATGTATCATTGCGTACATCAATGATATTTAAGCTTACAAGTTCAGAAAGCCGCAATCCGCAATTCAAAAAAAGTGTTATGATACAATAATCACGAATGGCATTTTTTCCCGTAACAGCAGACAATAACGCTAAACTATCATCAATAGTCAAGTTTTTAGGATTACTTTTTTTAATCTTAATAGATTCAAGTTCAGCAATAGGATTTTCTTCAAGAAGATTTTTCTTAACTGTTAAATATTTAAAATACGAACGAAGAGATGCAATTTTTCTTGCTCTTGATGCTGTAGAATTTCCTTTTGTTCGATTTAAAAAATTCATATACTCATAAACAAGATTTAAATCAACTTTTTTAATTAAATCCAAATCAACATCCATAATGTCAATTTTATTAAAATCATAATCAGAAGATACTGCATTAAAACGAATTTTTAAATATCTGAAAAATGTTCTTAAATCATAAAAATATTCTTCAGCAGTATTTTTTGATTTACCCTGAATACTTTCTATATAAATCAAGAAAGATTTCAGTATATCAGGTGCAACATCAAATTTATTCACAAAATCACCCTCAATTAAGATATTATAATATAATTACTAAAAAAAACTTCCCTCTAATTGCACAAAATTTTTATTTTGTGCAATTATCTATATTTAATTATACCACACCTCTTTCTAAATTTCAAGGGTTTTTGAAGATTTTTCTTGAATTTTTCTTCAAATAATGTTATTCTTTTTATATACTTATATTGGAGAAAAATTGTTTATGTTAAGTTCAGTTACTAAAAATTTATCATCACGAATTACAGTCAAACTGATTTTGTTTTTTATGATTGGAATTTTTTGTTTAAATAATTTTGGTTTAAACTGTGTTAATTTGTGTACAGTTTTTCTATTCGTTCTATTTATCGTACTTTCTATTTATCTTCATTTAAATAAATCATTAAAGTTAAGCATAACTTTATTAGCGTGTATTTTGGCATTTAATTTTGGTGCACATTTTACAAATTACACAAATTCGCACAATCAATCAAATTTAATGTCAAATATTGATAAAAATTACTGGTATTACGGCATCGTATCTTCTTCTCCTGAGCTTTCCAGTAAGCAAACCTATTATTCAATTAATGTTGATTTATATCAGTATGAGCAAAAAAATCAGAAATTACCAATTTTTGGTAAAACTAAAATTTTTGTCAAAAATTGGCAAAATAAATTTCCGCAGGTTAATGATAAAGTATTTTTCTATACATCATTGAGTGAACCTGATAACTTTGCTGAGGATTTTGACTATAAACTGTATCTAAAGACTAAAAACATTTATTTAACAGGTTTTACGAACGTAATCTATCTTGATGCTGAAGTCTCATACAGTTTAGATTTCATATCAAAAATAAAATATTGGGGCAGAGATATTAACCAATATTTTATGAATAAAATTGATACTGTGTTTTCATATGATACTGATGCAAATTCTATTGTTAAGGGGATTCTTCTAGGAAATAAAGATGATTTTTCGCAGTTATTATCAGAGAATTTTTCCAAAACCGGTATATCACACATAACAGCAGTGTCAGGGCTTCATCTAAATATTATAATCGGAGTAATCTGCGGTTTGCTTGGTTTATTTCGTATTCGGAGAAAGTATGCAGGTTTTCTTGTGCTTCCTCTTACCTTCATCTTTGCGTCAATAGTTGGATTCACACCATCTGTCTGCAGAGCCGGAATAATGCTGACTATGAATATGATTGCAATTTTATTCAAGAGGCAATACGATGCTTTGACATCTTTGTTTATATCAGCATTGATAATTCTTTTCTTTAATCCATATTCCTTGTTTAACATAAGCTTTATCTTATCATTTGCGGCAACATTTTCCATAATTATTTTCTATTCAATCATTAGTGAATTGATGAAGAACAAAACCAATTTTTGGTTAAGTTCTCTGATGATTTCGTTTTCATCATTTATAGGAACTGCACCATTTATAGCATACTATTTCAACCAGATTTCAATAGCATCATTGATTGTAAACATATGGATTATACCGCTTTGCTCTGTTATTTTAGTATTGGGATTTATTTGTTTGTTTTTATCATTCATTTTGCCAAAAGTTGTTTTAAATTTTGTACTTTATCCCTTAGCCGGCGCAATAGAGTTGATTATACATACAACGGAGGTATCCTCTTCTATTCCATTTGCATATTTTACAGTTGATGCGCCAAGTATATTATTTATACTATTATATTTTGAAGTTATATACCTCGTTTTTCAAATATTAAAGAAAGCACAAAATAAATAATCATTTGGATATAAGTTTTCGTATTAGGTCCGTTGGTATGATTAAAATTGCAAAAAATAATGCCACCAACCATTCTTTAAGGTTTAACCCCGAGGTCCTTAAAACCTCTCCACCAAAGTATGTAATCAAAATCTGAATAACTGATATAAGCCCCATAACTAAAATAAATCGTTTATTTGCGGCGAGATTTTCGATTAAATCTATTCCGTCAGCCCTTGTGTTAAATGCATTGAAAATACTTGCAAACACGAAAAAGACAAAGTATCCTGTATAAAATGTTTCCTCTGTAAAAAGTGAGCGGATATGTTCAGAAGTAAATATGACGGAGCTTAAAATAGTTATAAACCCACCATTAACCAAAATAGAATTCCACATTTTTTTATCAAGAATCGTGTCATTTTTCCTAATTGGTTTTTCGAGCAGGTATTTTTTTAAAGCAGCTTCACCACCAAATGCTATTGCCGCAAGAGTATCCATTAAAAGATTTATCCAAAGCATTTGAGTTATACTCAACGGTTTTATCACACCAAAGAAAAAGCTCAAAACTGAAACCGAGACCGCCGCAATATTAATTGTCAGCTGAAATGTTACAAATTTTTTTATACTTTTATATATCGTTCTTCCGTATAAAACGGCATTTTTAATGGATTCAAATCTGTCGTCAAGGATTACAACATCGCCTGATTCTTTCGCTATATCAGTTCCGCTTCCCATTGCAAACCCAACATCAGCACTCTTCAAAGCGGGGGCATCATTTACTCCATCTCCCGTCATCCCTGTAACCATAGAACAATCTTTTGCGATTCTGACCAGTCGGCTTTTATCAGCAGGCACAGCTCTTGCAACAACACAAAGTCTTGGCAGAATATTCTTAATTTCATCATCACTCATTTTTTTCATATCATCAGAGGTTAAAACAATATCATTTTCAGAGTTAATAATATTACATTCCCTTGCAACAGAAACAGCAGTCTCTTTTTTATCACCCGTAATCATAACAACATTTATTCCTGCCCTTATAACCTCATCTACTGCTTTTTTAACCCCTCTTCTTATTTCGTCTTTAATTGATACAGCGGATAAAAATATAAGTTTATTTGGCGCACTAAGTTCTGAATATGCAAAAACAATTACTCTTTCCGCCTTTTCAGCGTATTCATTTATCTTCTTTTCGACTGATTTACAATTAAAATCTCGAACCTGACCGTTATTATCTAAATATTTAGAGCATTTAGATAAAATAATTTCAGGTGCACCTTTTATAAGTCTGAAACATTCTTTACCTTTTATATAACATTCCGAAAACTTGTTTTTACTCGAAAACGGAGTCTCATCGGTTTTTATATAGTTTTCATTTGATATAGCTAAATTTTTTATATGCTTCAATAGAGCTTTTTCCGTAGAATTTCCACCAATAATTTTATCTCCTTCAAGAGATGCACCTGAATTATATTTAATCGAAATTTGCATCATTTTTTTGATTTTTTCAGGTAAATCACTAGCAGACTTATATGTGTTTTCTGCGCCATCAAGAAAATTTGTTACCGAAAGCTGACCTTTAGTTAGTGTTCCTGTTTTATCAGTAAAAAGAATATTTAATCCGCCAGAGGTTTCTATACCAACAATTTTTCTGACAAGAACATTATCTTTAAGCATTTTTCTCATATTAAGCGAACATACAATGGCAATCATTAAAGGTAGTCCGTCAGGAACAGCGACAACAAGAATAGTAACACACATAATAAGTGCCTCAACAAAATCAGATATAACTTGAGGTAAATCCATAAAATATTGCTGAATTAAAACAAGGGAAAACTGGTTCTGAACAATAATATTATGTATGATAAACATCAGAAAAATCACTATTGCACCTATATATCCAAATTTACTTATATCCATAGCAAGTTTGGAAAGCTTAATATTAAGCGGACTTTTTTCCTCTGCAATCTGTGTTTCTACGGATAACTTTCCATAAACAGTATTTTCCCCTGTTTCAGTAACCTGCATCAACGCCTGACCTTCACAAACAACACTTCCCCTAAACAGACTTTTTTTACTCCAAAAGTCAAAGTTGTCCCTATCCGTTGTTCCGTCATCCATCTTTTCTATTTCAAGACTTTCCCCGTTAAGAGAGGATTGGTCAACTTTAATTTTGCCTGAGACGACAATTCCATCAGCAGGAATAATATCACCTGATTGCAATAATACAACATCATCCTTTACTATTTTATCAACAGGAATTTCTGTAAGTCGGTTATCTCTGTAAACTTTAGATATGATCTTTGAAGCTTCATTTTGAAGTTTATTAAAAGTACTCTCGTTTTTATATTCTGATAATGTGCTGACAAATGTTGAAATGAGAACTGACGCAAATATCCCGACACACTCATACCAGTCTACTTTCCCCAGGAATGTAAAGAATATATTTATCCCAAGAGAAACAAGCAAAATAGTTATAATCGGATCCTCAAAGCTCATCCAGAATTTTTTCATTAAAGTTATTCTTTCTTTTTCAGGAATTTCATTTGTACCATTTATTTTCTCGGATTGTTCAACTTCAACAGAACTTAACCCTATGTATTTTTCCATTATTTTCATCCTCTCCGCATTTTATAATAAAATATTATGCGGACAACTACTTTTGTAGAACAAAAAAAGAACAGTCTCAACTGTTCTTTTCATTATTTTGAGAGTAAACACATCCACAATAATTTTGACGATACAAATCGTATTTTTTCGATAATTCTATGGACCTTTTATAACCGTTTTTCTTTTTGAAATCGGAATATAAATATGGAACTCCGTATTTTTCTGCAAGCATTCCTCCAATACTGTTAAGAAGTTGCTCGTCTTTCAGAGGACTTATTGAAAGAGTTGTTGTGAAGAAATCAAAATTTTGATTCTTTGCAATTTCTGCGGTTTTGTCAAGCCGTAATATAAAGCATTTTTCGCATCTTCTTCCGCCTTCAGGCTCATTTTCTAAACCCTTTACCGCATCATAAAAAAGCTCGCTTGCATATCCAACATCAATGACATTTATATCAAGATTCATTGAGCTTATAAGTCTTTTCTGTTCTTCAAGCCTTTTATAAAATTCCTCTTCCGGATAAATATTGGGGTTAAAATATAAAACCGTAATCTCGAAATACTTTTCAAGATACTCAAGAACATAGCTCGAACACGGTGCACAACAGCTATGAATCAGCAGTTTAGGTTTAGTTTCACCAATACTTGCTATAATTTTATCCAATTCTCTTTGGTAGTTAATCTTCACATTTAACCTCATACATATTAAGAATTTTACCGTGATAAAGAGTGTGAATGTCGCCCGATGAATAAAACTTTTCTTTAAAAGCATCACTCATATTCGCTTCATCCATTCTCTGATAATACATAACTTCACATTCAACAATAATCGAATTGCATTTTATATGAGGAACATCAAAATTATCAGATTTTTCTAATGTAAGCCCACATTCTTTTATTTTATCAAAATCTCTTCCTGATTTTGTTCCGCAAAAAGCAAGTTCATTTTTAAGAGAATTATCGGTTGGGATTGTAACACTGAACTTACCATTTTTATCAAGATAATTCTTCGTGAATCGGCTATCTCTGACAAGAGCAATAAAAACATCTTCTCCCCATTCAATACCAATATTTCCCCATGAAATCGTCATTGTATTAACTTTATCTTCGCAAATTGTGGTTAAAAATGCACCTTTTTTCAAATATGATAAAATATCCATAAAATCACCTCAGTTATACTTTATGCAAAAAAGAATCCTCTGTTTCGTTCTTTTTAAGTCTGCCCATAAGATTTTCAAGAGCAGTAGAAACATTTTCATTTTCAAATAAAACCTTATATGCTTCGCTTATTATAGGCATTTCCACATTAGCTTTATCCGCCAGTTCCTTAGCTGCCTTACAGGTTTTAACACCTTCAACAACCATTCCGACCTCTTTTTGTGCTTCTTCCAGAGATTTTCCCTGACCAATCAATATCCCTGCTCTTCGGTTTCTGGAATGCATACTTGTGCAAGTTACAATTAAATCACCAATGCCCGATAAACCATTAAAAGTTTCGGTCTTAGCACCAAGAGCAATACCAAGTCTCTTCATTTCAACAAGACCTCGAGTCATAAGGGCAGCTTTCGTGTTATCACCAAGTCCCATTCCATCCAAAACGCCGCAACAAAGAGCAATTACATTTTTAAGTGACCCACCAAGTTCAACACCTTTAATATCAGAATTTGTATAAATTCTAAAGGCTTGATTCATAAATAAATCCTGAACATATTCAGCAATCTTCATATTTTCAGATGCGATAGTGTTAGTTGTTGGAATCCCTTTAGAAACCTCCTCGGCGTGAGATGGTCCTGACATTACAGCAATCTTGCAACAAGGTATCTCATCTTTTATAACCTCTGACATGGTCTTGTATGTATTTTCTTCAATACCCTTTGCGATATTTAAAATAATATCCCCTTCATTGATGATTTCCGCAAGAATTTTAGCGGTATTTCGTACTGCGTGGGAGGGGGACGCCATAACATAAACATCAGAATTTGCACATTCCTTTATATCTGATGTCATAACGATATTTTCATTAAAAATAATCCCGGGAAGAAAACGCTTATTTTCTCTGTATTTTTTTAAGTCATCCGATTCTTCTTTAAAAAAGGACCATAAATTAACACTATGTCCATTTTTCGAGAGCATAACTGCGATTGCTGTGCCCCAGCCGCCACTGCCTATTACGCTGATTTTCGCCATAGCTATTTATCTCCTTTTGAAAAACTAAGTTTATTTTCTGTTCCCTTTATCAATCTAACAATATTTTGCCTGTGCATAATAATTGCAAGAAATGCAACAACTACTGAAAAAATTGTGTATTCGATATCAAAAGGTCGTCTGATTATAAGACCTAAAACAATCATAAAACAAGCACCTAAAACACTTCCAAGAGAAACATATTTGCTTATTATCATTATCAGAAGTGAAATAACGATAACTAATATGCCAATTTTCCAATCAGTAAAAAGGCAAGCAACTGCAGAAACAACAATTCCCTTACCACCTTTAAAACCAAAGAAAACGGGAAAGTTATGTCCTAGGATAACACATACGCTTGCAATATACAAAGCATACTCTTCATCGCATAAAAGCTTTGCAATCAAAATAGCAATAACAGCCTTTAAAACATCACCGATGACAACTAAAATCGCAGCAAGTTTACCAAAAGTTCTTAGCGTATTTGTTGCCCCTGCATTTCCACTTCCATACTTTCTTATATCCTCACCAGACATAATTTTTCCAACAATAATAGATGTATTTACACTACCAAGCAAATATGCAATAATAAAAACGATAATACATTTAACCATTGAATTTTTCCCCTTTTTCTCTGATTATAAATTTAAGAGGCGTTCCCTCGAAACCAAATTTCGCTCTTATTTGATTTTCAAGATATCTGACATACGAATAGTGCGCAAGTTCAGCATTATTAACAAACAATACAAACGTGGGCGGCTTAACCCCACTTTGAGTTCCGTAATAGATTTTGAGTCGTTTTCCTTTATCGGACGGTGGCTGAACCATAGCAACAGCATCGTTTATAACATCGTTTAAAAGACCAGTTGAAATACGCTTCGTGTTCTCAGCAAGAACAGATTTTATCATATCAAACAAATCATCAACTCTTTGACCAGTCTGGGCAGATATGAAAATTGACGGAGCATACATCATAAAATTAAGCCCCTCTTTAACTCTGTTTTTAAATTCATTCATTGTATTGGTCTCTTTTGCAACCAAATCCCATTTATTGACTGCAATAATACAAGCCTTACCCTGCTCATGAACATAACCTGCAATCTTTGTATCCTGCTCCGTAATCCCCTCCGTTGCATCAATCATAATAATACAAACATCGGCTCTCTCAACAGCTCCTAAAGCACGAACAACACTATATCTCTCAACATCTTCACTGATTTTACCGCGTTTTCTCATTCCTGCAGTATCAATAATTACATATTCCTGTCCGTCTTTTTCAAACTTACTGTCAATAGCATCTCGTGTTGTACCGGCTATATCACTTACAATAACACGATTCTCACCTAATATTTTATTGGTAAGAGATGATTTTCCGGCATTAGGTTTACCAACGATCGCAACATGGATTACTTCGCTCTCATCCTCTTCCTCCAAATCTTCGGGAAAATATGAAACAATCATATCAAGAAGGTCACCAACCCCCAATCCGTGGATTGAAGAAACCGCAACCGGATCACCAAGTCCTAAATTATAAAACTCATAAGCTTCCATGGGAAGTTCGCCCGGTGCATCCGCTTTATTACATACAAGAATTATTGGTTTATTGCTTTTCTGGAGCATCGCCGCAACATCATTGTCCGCTGCAGTCAGTCCGTCACGAATGTTTACCATAAACAAAATAACATCAGCCATATCTATTGCAAGATTTGCCTGTTGACGCATTTGCGATAAAATAATGTCTTTACTGTATGGTTCAATACCACCCGTATCAATAAGCGTAAAACTCTTTCCAAGCCATTCCGCATCTCCATATATTCTGTCTCGCGTTATTCCTGGCGTATCCTCAACAATAGAGATACGCTTACCTGTAATTTTATTAAATAATGTTGATTTTCCCACATTAGGACGACCAACAATAGCAACTGTCGGCTTCATTATATCCCCTCCTAATCTAAAAGTGCATCAAGCAACTGATAGCCGTCATTATCGTTTAGTATAATCTCAACTCCTAATTCACGCCTTACATCATCAAGAGTTGTATTGTCAAGAAATATTTCCTCATCGTGCTTAAGCATAGATTTTGAAAGCACCAGCTTTTTCCCAAGATTCTTTCCTTTTAACTGCTTAATCAAATCTTGTCCTGTAATCAATCCCGTTACAGTAATTTTACTCCCAAAAAAATTATTGATAATTTTATAAATGTGTATTGGTTCACCATTAAGCTTGTCCACTAAACTTTTGATAAACTCATAGGAAATGACTCCCGTTGCAATGGATTTTTCGGTCTTAACAACCTTTTCCTCACAATCTTCTATAGCTTCTTCAAACTCGCTTTTTAGTGAAGCACAAAGGCCGACACCATTCTCAATCTGAGGAAAATCAAAATATTCTTCCGCCTCTGGTATGGGCATATCTGCTGTAATATAAAATTCATCACTCAAATAAACAAAATTAGTCCCGACTTTTTCCTTAAAGTGCCTCTGCCATTTCTCAATCTGCACTATAACCTCTTTAGCACTTTCCTTATTAAAAGGAGTCATCAAAGGAAGATTTTCTCTAAAATCAGAAATCCCGACAGGAACAACAGAAACACTTTCAATTTCATAACAAAACTGCTCAAGGTCAGAAAGTGTTCTATCGAGTTCATCCTTATCATTATAGCCCGGACAAAGAACAATCTGGCAATTCATATTAAGTCCGCCTGCTGCAAGTTTGTGGATTTGTTCCATAATTTTTCCCGCATTTTTATTATTAAGCATTTTCCTTCTCAAATCAGGATTTGTTGTATGAACAGAAACATTGATTCTCGGAAGATTATATTCAATAATACGGTCTAAATCTCTATCGGATAAATTTGTCAATGTTACATAATTCCCCTGAAGGAAAGACAATCTATAATCATCATCTTTAAAATAACAGCTTTCCCTCATTTGTGGCGGAAGTTGGTCAATAAAACAGAAAACGCACTTATTAAGACAGGATTTCGGTTTATCAATAAGTAAAGTCTCAAATTCAATTCCCAATGGCTCATAATCAGGATTTGAAACTTTAAAAACTCTTCCATCTGATAATTTGATTTCAATTTCCTCGTTAGCGGAAAGATACATATAATCAAGATAATCAATAAGTTCTTTCCCGTTTATATATTCAATTTTATCGCCCGGCTTTAGTCCCATTTTCTGAGCAAGACTACCGTCATTTACATTCGAAATAACTGCTGACATAACATTTAATTTAAAGATTATTAACTAAATCCTTAAACACATTTCCTCTCTCTTCAAAATTCTTAAATAAATCAAAGCTTGCACAAGCAGGGGATAAAACAACAACATCACCCTCATCTGCAACATTTTTCGAAGTTACAACGGCATTTTCAAAGCTTTCCGCCATATATACAGGTAAACCGTCATAACTTTTTGAATTTTTAACCTCATATTCAATTTTTGGAGCAGTTGCACCAACCAATATAAGTTTTTTTACATGCTTGTTTACTACTTCGCCAAATCCGTCGAATGGTATTTTTTTATCGTATCCACCGGCGATAAGAATAACCTTTTTATCACCAAATGAAATCAATCCTGCAGTTGTTCTTGCCGGAGTGCTTGCGATAGAATCATTATAATATTTAACACCATCAAGCTCTCTGACAAGCTCAATTCTATGTGGAACGCCGCCAAAATTTTCAGCAGTATATCTTATTGTCTCCAACGACACCATTCCAAGTGTTGCTGCGATTGCTGCCATATAATTTTCAACATTGTGCATTCCCGGAATTTTAATTGTATTTATATCTAAAATTGTTTCTTTAATTTCACCATTTTCTTTTAAAACAATATAATTTTCATCTAAGCATATCCCATTTTCAAGGGAATTCTTTCTGCTGAAAAATATGTAATTTTTAGTAAACTCCGAGAACGAACGAGTAACCTCATTATCATAATTCAGCACAGTTATATCATTATCTGTTTGGTTAAGGAATATATTCTTCTTTGCTTCTTCATATTCCTTAAGGTCGGTATGCCAATCAAGATGATTTGGCGTTACATTTGTTATAACCGCAATGTGCGGTGTTTTATGCATTGTATGAAGTTGAAAACTTGAAAGTTCAAGAACAACTTTGTCATTTTCCTTAATACTTTCCGTTTTATCAACAAGAGGCATTCCTATGTTTCCACCAAGGTGACACCCAAACCCTTCTCTCTTCAATAATTCAGAAATAAGTGTAGTCGTAGTTGTTTTTCCGTCACTACCAGTAACAGCAATAATTGGAACAGGACACAGTTCAAAAAACAAATTCATTTCCGAAGAAAGTTTAGCACCTTTATCAATTTTATCGGCAATTTCCGGAATATCGTACCTAATGCCGGGCGTTTTGAAAATAAAATCAACATCATCGGGAATATGTTTCAAATAATCATCACCCAAAACAAATTTAACCCCTATTGACGACAATTCGTCATAGGTTCCGCCAAGTTGATCTTTTCCTCTTTTATCGTGAGCAACAATCTCTGCTCCTAACGATGAAAGCATTTTTATAAGTGGGATATTGCTTACGCCAACACCAATAACCGAAACCTTTTTCCCTGAAATCTCATTTTTAAATTCAGATAAATTCAAAATAAAACACCTCTTATTTAAATAGGTTGCAGCAAAACAAATTGCCGCAACCTATCATAATAAACATTATTCTGCGTCGAGAATATCACCTAATGTATCACCAAGTGTAAAGGAAACATCTTCTGTGTATGATGTTTCTTCTGGTTCTTCAACCGGAGCTTCTTCAACAACTACTTCAGGAAGCAACGCTTTAACTGAAAGAGCAATCTGCTTTGTCTCATTGTTGATTTCAAGAATTTTCGCATCAACTTCATCACCGATAGCAAGTGCATCAGATGGTTTAGCAATTCTTTCGTTTGAAATCTGAGAAATATGGATAAGTCCGTCAACAAACGGAGCAATCTCAGCAAATGCACCGAAAGGAAGAATTCTAACGATTTTACATTTAACAGTATCGCCAACGCTTAAATCTTTTGTTCCTTTAAGCCATGGGCTATCTTCTTCTTTCTTATAGCCAAGGGAAATCTTGTTTGTTTCCTTGTCGAGTTCCTTAATATATATTTCGATTGTATCACCAACGCTGATTACTTCAGATGGATGCTTAATTCTGTTCCAGGAAAGTTCAGAAATGTGAACAAGACCGTCAACACCGCCGATATCAACGAATGCACCGAAGTTTGTAAGAGATTTAACAACACCGTTGTATTTTTTGCCAACTTCAGCACCTGCCCAGAAAGCAGCTCTCTTATCTTCTTTAAATTCCTTAACTAAAGAAACCTTACCTGTTTCCTTATCTAAAGACTTAATGAATACATCTATGCTGTCGCCAACTTTAACAACTTCGGATGGGTGCTTAATTCTCATATCTGAAAGTTCAGAAATATGGATAAGACCGTCTACGCCACCAAGATCAATGAATGCACCAAAGTTTGTAAGCATTTTAACAGTTCCTGTGTATGCTTTTCTTTCCTCAGCACTTGCCCAGAATTCTTCAGCCTTTTTAGCAGAAATTTCCTTAGCAACAGACTTTATGGAACCAACAACTCTGAGACGACCTCTTCTGTCTCTGTCCATTTTAATAATTCTGAAAGAAGCTTCAGTGTTTAAAAGTGAACCTAAATCGTCAATAAAGCGTTCAGCAGCTTCAGATGCAGGAATAAATACTCTGACACCTTTAGCGATAGTAACAACACCACCCTTAACAATCTCAACAATTCTTCCGTTTAAAACTGTTTTTGCCTCATAATCAGCTTCAAGTTCTTTTACCCCTTTATCAGCATCAATCTTCTTCTTTGAAAGGGTAACAACTCCGTCTCTGTCACTTACATGAACAACGAAAACATCAACTTCATCACCGATATTAACAATCTTAGATGCATCACTGATAGGTTCATTAGTGAGCTCATCCATAGGAATAACACCATCGTATTTTCCATCAATATCCACCTGAACTTCAGTTGGTGTAATACCGATTACAACACCTTTAACGATGTCACCTGTGTTAAGAGGTTTTAAAGTTTCCTCCAATGCTTCCGCAAAGTTCATTTCATTTGTAATTTCCGCCATGGTTAAATTTGCCTCCTTAATTACCTTATCCGGAGTTGATGCTCCGGCGGTAATCCCTACTTTGTTTTTTTTGTTTAAAATTTTTATATATTTATTTAATTCTTTTGCATTTTCAATTTTGAATGTATCAGGACATTTTTCCTTACATACTTCAAAAAGTTTTTGTGTGTTTGAACTGGAAGGACTTCCTATAACAAACACAGCCTCACATTCCTCAGCCAAAGCCGAAGCACTCTCTTGTCTTAAAGAGGTCGCATTACATATTGTATCAAAAATTTTCAGATTTGTAAAATGTTTTTTTAAAATTTCTTCAAATTTTTTTAATAATTCTCTCCTGATTGTAGTTTGTGTGACCAAACTGACAGGAGTTTTTTGGTCCAATCCAAGAATTTCATCCAATTCATTATCATCATAAAGGATGATAGCAGACTCATTACACCAACCATTTATTCCCTTTACTTCCGGATGATTCCTGTCGCCTATAATTACTATTCGGCGTTTATCCTCAAATTCCTTTTTTACAATTTGATGAATTTTTTTCACATATGGACAAGTGGCATCAATGATTTCAATTTCCTTTTCTGCCATTTTATTATATTCTTTTTCAGATATTCCGTGTGCTCTGACAATTACCCGACTGCCATTGGGAATATCATCAATCTCATTGATACATTTAATACCTGCACTTTCAAGGTCTGAAACGACATCATTATTGTGAATAATCATTCCATAAGTATATGTTGGAGTTATTTCTGCATCTTTTGCAGTTTCATAAGCGATGTTAACTGCTCTCCCGACCCCGAAACAAAACCCGGCATTATCTGCAATTTGTATTTTCATAAACCTTCACCCCGGCAAGCTTTGCAATCGTAGGCATTATAGTTTTATCTGTAATCTCCTGAAGCTTTTCAGAAGTAAGTTTCTCATTATAGTATGAAGATAAATCTATGTATTCACCGAATTTTACAACAATTTTCCCACGGAATTTCAAATCAGCCGAAATACCGACAGGGAGCAGTCCAACATTTGCTTTTGTTGCAATAAGAGCAGCCCCAGACTTACCCTTTCGGAGCATCCCTTTAGTACGACTTCTTCCACCTTCAGGAAAAATCACCATACTGCGCCCTTCCTTTAAAAGTCTTAAAGCAGTTTTTATTGCAGCAATATCTCCACCGCCACGGCTAACCGGAAAAGCACCAAGGCGGCTTATTAAACCACCAAAAAATTTATTCTTAAACAATTCCTCTTTAGCCATATATCCAAGAAAAATCTTTGATGACACACCTAAAAGCGGTGGGTCAAGATTACTTGTGTGATTTGAAACCAATATAAAATTTTTATCCTTAGGAATATTTTCTCTTCCTTCGACTTTATAATTAAAAGCTAACTTAAAAGCCAAATTTAAGAAAAAAGAAACAATACGATAAATTATCATTTACTCAAACTCTTTTCTATAATTTCAATTACTTTATTTACAGACTCATCAAATGAAAGCCCCGTAGTATCAAACAAAATACTATCCTCAGCTTGTTTTAACGGCGCAAACTCCCTCTCGGTATCCTGTTTATCTCTGGCAACCATATCAGAAATAACTTCATCCATAGTGCAGTTTTCGCCTTTTTCAATGAGCTCTTTATATCTTCTGCCTGCTCTTTCTTCAACAGAAGCAGTAAGAAAAATTTTCACATCAGCATCAGGCAAAACATAAGTTCCAATATCTCTGCCATCCATTATAACACTTGACTTTTCAGCAATTCCTCGTTGAAGTTCAACAAGTTTCAATCTGACTGCAGGAATGAGTGCAACTGCCGATGCCGCCATAGATGCCTCTGGGGTACGAATTAAAGAATTCATATCTTTGCCATTGATATAGATATGCTGACCGTCTTCTTCACATTTTATCTGCATGTCCATATTTTCAAGTAAATCGGCAAGTTTTTTTTCGTTTTTTAAATCAACACTTTTCTGATGAGCAAAAATACCAACAGAGCGATACATTGCACCAGTGTCAATATAAATACATTCAATTCTGCCTGCAACAGTTTTGGCAATAGAACTTTTCCCTGCTCCTGCAGGACCATCTATTGCTATATTAAACTTCTTCATATCCATTACCTGCCTACTTTTTCTGATAGCTCTTCAATGTATGCCTCAAGTTCTCTTATCTGAACAAAAAGTTCTTCTTTTTCTTCTGTAATTTCAACGCCATCAACATATTCTTTATAAGAAATCTTGCCAATTTTTTCAAATAATTTCTTCAAATCAATTTTAGCGTCATAAAGACGATACTTATTTTTCGACGCCTCAATTATATCTCCTGAAGCTTTAACAACAGATTCAGCAGTTTCTGTAAAAATCTTCTTTGCATTATCGGAAAATGACATAAACAAACCTCCTGGGATTATACATTAAATCTGAATAATATTATATCACCATCTTCAACAATATATTCCTTACCTTCACTTCTAACAAGACCTTTTTCTTTAGCAGCAACCATACTTCCGTTTTCAATCAAATCATTATAAGCAACAACTTCAGCACGGATAAAACCTCTTTCAAAATCAGAGTGAATTTTTCCTGCAGCCTGAGGGGCTTTTGTACCTTTTTTAATTGTCCACGCTCTGACCTCAGGTTTACCTGCAGTAAGGTAGCTTATCAATCCCAAAAGCGAATAACTTGCCTTTATAAGCTTATCAAGCCCTGACTCGGTCGCCCCAAGTTCTTCTAAAAACATCTGCTTTTCTTCGGCGTCAAGTTCTGCAATTTCTTCTTCGATTCTTGCGGATATAACCATAACCGCTGAATTTTCTTTATCAGCATATTCACGGATTTGCGCAACAAATTCATTATCACCCTTGGCATAGTCATCTTCTGCAACATTTGCGGCATAAATAACGGGCTTTAATGTAAGCAATGACACCTCGGACAAAAGTTCCTGTTCTTCAGGAGAATACTCAAACATTCTCGCAGTACATCCGTCCTCAAGGTTCTTCTTAAGCTTTTCATAAAAATCAATTTCAATCTGATATTTCTTATCTCCGCCCTTTAATGCTTTACGGCTCTTATCAAGTCTTCTTTCCAAAATTTCAAGGTCAGACAAAATAAGTTCCATATTGATAGTTTCAATATCACGGATAGGGTTGATATTCCCCTCAACATGAATAATGTTTTCGTTTTCAAAAGCACGAACAACATGAATGATAGCATCAACTTCACGAATATTAGAAAGAAACTTATTTCCAAGACCTTCCCCCTGACTTGCCCCTTTAACCAATCCTGCAATATCAACAAACTCAATAACTGCAGGTGTAACCTTTTCAGGGTCATACATTTCCGAAAGCTTATCGAGTCTTTCGTCAGGAACAGCAACCGTTCCTACATTCGGTTCAATCGTACAAAAAGGATAGTTTGCCGATTCAGCACCAGCCTGAGTTATTGCATTAAAAAGCGTACTTTTTCCAACATTGGGTAATCCAACTATACCAAGTTTCATTTATATTTCTCCTTGCCTCAATCTTTAGTCTAATACTTATATTATTTTACCATAACAAAGTATAAAAGTCAATCAAATAAAGAATATTTTTACAATTCAAAAAATCGGCAAAAAAATTTGCCGATTTTTATGAAATATTTAAATTTATCCAAGTTTTTTTACAATCAGGTCTGCAAGAAATTTTGCTTTTTCAGTTATGATTTCCTGATTTTTACCTTCAATCATTACACGAACAAGAGGTTCGGTTCCTGACGGTCTGATAAGGACTCTTCCTGAGCCTTTAAATTCTTCCTCTATCTTGGCAATCTCAGAACAAATTTCCTCATCTTCAAGATATTTTTCCTTATTTTCCGTCTTAACCTTTGCATTGATTAAAACCTGAGGATAAACCTGCATAATTTCTGCAAGTTCTGACAGTTTTTTACCTGTCTTTTTCAAAATTTCAATAAGCTGAAGGCCTGTAACAAGTCCGTCTCCTGTTGTATTATGCTCTAAAAATATGATATGTCCCGACTGTTCTCCGCCCAAGGAATAGTCCTCCTCTAACATTCTTTCAAGAACATATCTGTCTCCAACTTTTGTTTTTTCAATATTGAATCCATTTTCTTCGCCCATTACAAAAAGTCCGAGATTACTCATAACCGTTGCAACGATTGTATCTTTCTTGAGTCTGCCTTCATTACGCATTGAATCAGCGCAAATTGACATAATTTTATCTCCGTCGACTAACTCGCCGTTTTCATCAACCGCCAACACTCTGTCAGCATCTCCGTCAAAAGCAAGTCCAATATCCACGCAATTTTCTTTAACAAATTTGCAAAGTCCCTCAATATGAGTTGAACCGCAATTTTCATTGATGTTGATACCGTCAGGTGTATTATTTATAACAAAAACCTCTGCACCTAAAGTCTTAAGCGTTTTTTCAGCCGTAACGCTCGACGAACCATTTGCGCAGTCTATCGCAATCTTCAAACCGTCAAACGGAACAGAAACTGTTTTCTTTGCAAATTCGATGTATTTATCGCAAAGTGTGTTATCGTATGATATTGTTCCAATTTTTTCGTGAGTAGGATTATCAATCTCTTCCGCATCATCAAGAATAATTGCTTCTATTCTTTCTTCAATAGCATCGCTAAGCTTGTATCCGAGACTGCTGAAATATTTAATTCCATTATGCTCAAACGGATTGTGTGATGCTGAAATCATAACCCCTGCATCAAATTTTTCACTTTTTACAAGATAAGCAATCGCCGGTGTCGGAATAACTCCTGCAATAACCGCATCTGCACCTACACTGCAGATACCTGCAACAAGTGCAGACTCAAGCAACCCGCCTGAAATTCTTGTATCCCTACCAACTAAAATTTTGGGCTTATTGGCAGTTTCGCTTGCAAGAACATATGCACCTGCACGACCGATTTTATAAGCCAATTCGGGAGTAAGTTCACTGTTAGCCACTCCTCTTACGCCATCAGTTCCAAATAATCTTCCCATTTTTTACTATCCTCCTATACAATAAGTATAGAGATATTATATGATAAATAAATTCATTTGTCAAATTATATTTGAGATATTTTCATAGCAATTTTTATTCCATCAACTGCCGCACTCATTATACCGCCTGCATATCCTGCGCCCTCGCCGGCAGGATATAACCCTTTCGCTGAAACACTTTCATAATTTTCATTCCTCAATATTCTGACAGGTGCAGATGTACGCATCTCAACCCCGGTCAGAATTGCATCTCCCGTAGAATAATATTTTATTCTGCGTTCAAAATCAAGAAGCGCATTTTTTAAGGTATCCGTTATAAACGATGGCAAGCATTCTTTTAAATCCGAAAACGCCGTTTCCCCAGTAAATGACGGAATAACTTCCCCAAACTTACTGCTTATTTTATTACCAATAAAATCTCTGGCAAGCTGAACAGGTGCTTTACCGTAATTTAATTCATACGCAAGTCTTTCGTATTTTCGTTGAAATTCTATACCTGCAATAGGACTATCCGAATCAAAATCCGAGGGATTAACAGTGACAACTAACGCACTGTTTGCATTTTTCCCAGCTCTTGCATATTCACTCATTCCATTAACAACTAAAGCTCCCTCTTCAGAAGATGCATTGACTACAACCCCGCCCGGACACATACAGAAAGAATAACAACTCCTCTCTTCTCCGTTATATGTTATTCTATAATCAGCAACAGGCAAATTTGGATTTTTATACTCACTGCCATATTGTGTTTTATTTATAAATTCCTGAGTATGCTCAATTCTGACACCCGCCGCAAACGCCTTTGACTGACAGGAAATACCTTTATCAAATATCATTTTATAAGTATCTCTGCTGCTGTGTCCCGTTGCGAGAATGATTTTATCACAAATTATTTCCTCGTTTCCGTTTATAGTTGCAAAACAAATTTCCCCGTTTTCTATTCCAATATCCGTTAGGACTGAATTAAATCTTATAACACCGCCAAAACTTATAATTTCGTTTCTTATATTCTTTATAACCGATTTGAGAACATCCGTTCCTATATGCGGTTTTGCCTTATAAAGGATATCTTGCGGAGCACCGTGTTTAACAAAAATTTCAAGCACAGCTCTTTGCAGTGGGTCACCTATTCTTGTGGTAAGCTTCCCGTCTGAAAAAGTACCTGCTCCCCCTTCGCCAAACTGAACATTTGTATTTATATCAAAAATGTTATTTTTCCAGAAATTATCAACAATTTCTGTTCGGGTATCAACATCAGCACCTCGCTCAATAACAACAGGACACATCCCTGCTTTTGCAAGAATATATGCAGAGAACAAACCACAAGGTCCCATTCCAACCACAAGAACTTTTAAGCTATTCTCCTTGCTTTTTACTATAATATCCATTTTCGGCTCATCATACGGCTTTATATCAGGAATATTTAGTTTTTCTATATCAACATTATCAACATCCGCAATAACCGCACAAATATAATGAATATTATTTTTTCGTCTTGCATCAACAGATTTTCTGTATAGCCTGATATTATCAGCCTTTATTTCATAGCTTTGAAAAAATGAAACAGCATAATCATTTATCATTTTTTCAGTATGTTTAATTGGCATTTTGATATTATTTAAAATAACTTTCATTTGCTCTCCCATAAACCAAATGAGGCGAAATACGCCTCATTCTACTAATTTTCAATATTAACTGTAACCTCATCGTTTCCAGACATAAGCTCAACTCCGTCAGGAATAATCAACTTTAAAGAGATATTTCCCGACTTATCAGGCTTTTTGTTAGCAATACTTTCGGTGTATATATAATCAATTCCTTTGTTTTTACTATAAATTTCGACAAAAGACGGTGAAACAGAATATGTTTTACCATGCTCAGCTCCCGAAACAATAATATCTACATTTTTCGTTTTTCCGACAGAAACATATGCCGAGGATTTTTTATCAGACAATTTAATATGTTTATATGCCTCGTGCTTTGAATCAATCATTACACCTTTCTTATCCAATAAATAAATGTCAGATGAGATAGTTTTACTTTCCTTTAAATTATCACAATTCACTTTAATGAATGCGTGCTTAACAGAATCAATATATGTTTTAGGGCCAGTAATCGTTGTAGAATCAATAAATACAACCGGTTCCGATGTAACGGCATATCCCTCAGGAATATCACCTGTAAGCTCAACTCCGACAGAAACCTTCTTTGAAACGATTTCATCAATCTGCACAGAGCAACGCTTATCTGACCTATTAACAATATCAACGCTTTTGTTTATAGTGGAAACATTGATTTTAACATTGTCATATTTTCCAGGTTCAGAAATTTTTGATAAATCAATATACGCTTCTATTTCTTCATCCTCAAGGTTCACAATATCGGAGCGATTAGCTGAAATTTTCACATCAACTTCCTTAACATCATAAGAAATAACCGCCAAACCATCTGCAAGTTCCGAAGTCTTATAATAAACAGGAATATCATCAACGGTAATGTTTATATTTGGGTCTTCGATATAAATAACATACAACCAAACAAGTATTGCCGCAAGGAAAGATATAATTTTAAGGACCGAATCTCTTTCAAAAAATCTCCTAATCATTGATTTCGCTCCTTCCTGATAAACAAGCTCCGTTTTGAGCTTTTTTCATCTTTTTTAACTTCAAGAAGCAACATCAATTTTTCCTCAAGCATTTCAGGTGTCAAATTGGTTATCAACTCTCCACCAAGAGCAATGGAAATCCGCCCTGTTTCTTCAGAAACAATGACAACAACAGCATCAGTATCTTCTGATAGACCAATCCCCGCTCTGTGTCTTGTGCCCAATTCTTTACTCAATGCTCTGTTTTGAGTCAAAGGTAAAAAGCAAGTTGCAGAAGCAATTTTATTATTCCTTATAACCATGGCTCCGTCGTGAAGAGGAGTTTTTGGAATAAATATGTTAACTATCAGTTCAGAACTAACATCAGCGTTAATATCAATTCCTGTTTTAATTATTTCACCAAGCTTCTCCATTCGCTCGAAGACTATAAGAGCACCAATTCTGCTCTTTGACATAGACTGACAAGCTTCAACGGTTTCTTTTATAGCGTCTTCCATCTTCTTTTCATACTCACCGTCAAAGTTAAGACGCTTGCTCATCCCTTGCCTGCCCAAATGCTCAAGACCTCGTCTGAGTTCAGGCTGAAACATAATCAAAATAGCAATTAATCCAAGTTGCATTGCATTTGCAAGAAGATAATAAACCGCGTGCAAATCCGCAAAATAACTGACCTGCATAATAACTATAAGAATTATTATACCTTTCAGAAGCTGAATGGTTTTCGTATCTCTTATAAACTTAAGACCTTTATAAATAACATAAGCAAGTATCAGTACATCGATAATATCCGTGAACTGTATAAATGAAAACTGATTAAGAAGAGTGCTATAAAGTTTATCCACAACTGATACTTCCTTTCTGTTAAATTAGTACGCTTTTCCCCAATACACCATTGCTTTTGCAGGCTTACCGCAACAAACACATACATCCGAAATATGCTCTTGTTCAAAAGGCATACAACGGGATGTTGCTGTTGTGTCTTCTTTTATCTTTAATTCGCAGGCTTCGTCACCGCACCACATAGCTTTAACAAAACCACCTTTTTCAGAAACACAATTTTTGAATTCATCATAGTTTGTCGCAATGCTTGTTTTTTCTTCACGATTCTTAAGAGCCGCTTCAAGCATCTGATTATGAATTTCATCAAGAAGAATTTCAATTTCAGCAACGATATTGTCAAGAGAAACAAATTTTTTCTCTCTTGTTACACGGCTTACAAGAACAGCCTGATTCTTCTCTATATCTTTAGGTCCTATTTCAAGACGAACAGGAACACCCATCATTTCATATTCACTGAACTTCCAGCCCGGTGATTTATCACTGTCATCAAGCTTAACTCTATACTTTTCAGACAATAAACTATAAAGTTCGTTTGCTTTTTCCAGAACACCTTCCTTATGCTGTGCAACAGGAACAATAGCAACCTGAATTGGAGCAACTTTTGGAGGAAGTTTGAGTCCTGCATCATCCCCATGAACCATAATTATAGCACCGATAAGTCTTGTTGTTGTTCCCCATGATGTCTGATGAACATACTGAAGTTCGTTATTCTTGTCAGTATATTGAATATCAAAAGCCTTAGCAAATCCATCACCAAAATTATGACTTGTTCCTGACTGCAATGCCTTACCGTCGTGCATTAAACTTTCGATAGTATATGTAGCCTCTGCCCCTGCAAATTTTTCTATATCAGTTTTTCTACCCTTAACAACAGGGATAGCAAGAATATTTTCGCAGAAATCAGCATAAACATTGAGCATCTTAATTGTCTCTTCTTCCGCCTCCTGCGCAGTAGCGTGAGCAGTATGCCCCTCCTGCCACAAGAATTCTGCAGTACGGAGGAACGGTCTTGTTGTTTTTTCCCATCTGACAACATTACACCATTGATTATACTTTTTTGGTAAATCTCTGTAAGAATGAATTACATTTGAATAGTGGTGACAGAAAAGAGTCTCAGATGTAGGTCTAACGCAAAGTCTTTCTGCAAGTTTCTCATTTCCGCCGTGTGTAACCCAAGCAACCTCAGGAGCAAATCCTTCAACATGGTCTTTTTCTTTTTGAAGAAGACTTTCAGGAATAAACATAGGCATATACACATTTTCGTGCCCAGTTTCTTTAAAACGACGATCCATTTCTTTCTGCATATTTTCCCAGATGGCATATCCATAAGGCTGAATAACCATACAACCTCTAACCCCTGAATAATCGCAGAGCTGAGCCTTTTTAATTATATCTGTATACCATTGAGCGAAATCCTCATCCATAGGAGTAATTTCCTCAACAAGCTTCTTTTCATCTTTAGCCAAATTTCTCAATCCTTTCGCTTTTCTTTGGTGTTTACATATACTATAAGTATACTCTAAAATAATCCTTATGTCAAGTTATATTCACTTGTTTTTTATAAATTTACACAAAAAAGCCGGACAAATAATTCCGGCTTTTCATATCTAATTTTCCATAAACGCTTTATAGCCTTTATATGCCATAAAAATATCTATTTTTCCTGCAATTTCATATGGAGAATGCATAGACAAAAGCGGTACTCCACAGTCGATAACCTCCATATCAAGATTTGCAACAAACTGAGCTATTGTTCCACCGCCACCTGCATCAACCTTACCAAGTTCGCCGATTTGCCATAAAACACCATTTTCATCAAACAAGTTTCTAATTTTTGCAACAAATTCCGCATTAGCGTCGCTTGCTCCGCCTTTTCCTCTCGAACCTGTATATTTAGTAAGCAATAAACCATTGTTCAGGTATGGTGTGTTGTTTCGTTCTGTTGGCTCGGGAAAATTAGGGTCGAAAGCTGCACCAACATCCGCTGAAAGACACGCTGAATTTGAAAGAGTCTGACGGAGATATAAATCATTCGCTTCCTTTTCCTTAAGATAACAAAGTTTTGCAAGCTCATTTTCAAAATATCTCGATTGCATACCTGTGCAACCCATACTGCCTATTTCTTCTTTATCAACCAACAAACAAACTGCTGTTTTCTTTGGATTTTTCAAGTCTACCAACGCTTTTAAAGCGGTATAAGAACAAACTCTGTCGTCGTGGCCATATCCAGCAATCATACTTCTGTCAAAACCTAAATCTCTTGCAGGATATGCAGGAACAATCTCAATTTCACTGCTTAAAAGGTCTGCTTCGGTAATACCATATTTCTCATTAAGATACTTCAAAACATTATATTTAACCTTTTCCTTGTCAGCGTCATCGGCCTCAATATTCCCCAAAATCACATTCAGAATTTCACCGGGAACAGCCTCACCAAGAGGTTTTTTCGCCTGTTCCTGACCGAGATGCGGAAGTATGTCAGAAATACAGAAAACAGGGTCATTTTCGTCTTCACCAATATTGACTTTAATCTGTGTTCCGTCCTTTTTAACTATAACACCATGAATTGATAATGGTATTGTAAGCCACTGAAATTTCTTAATTCCGCCATAATAATGAGTCTTAAAATAAGCTATTCCGCCATCCTCGTATAACGGATTTGGTTTAAGGTCAAGACGCGGTGCATCAATATGTGCCCCAACGAGATTTATACCTTCTTTAAGAGGTTGTTCACCAATCACCGCAGCAAAAATTCCTTTTCCGCGATTAACGGAATAAACCTTGTCTCCTGCCTTTAATTCATTAACAGTCTCTATTGATACAAAACCGTTTTCTTCAAGAAACTTATAACTTTCTACACAAAATTCACGCTCTGTTTTTGCCTTTGTGAGAAACTTCCTATAATCATCACAAAAAGCAAACACAGCTTCTTTTTCACTTTTATCAATCCCGCTAAATCCATTCTTTTTTGAATAAGTCAAATCCATTTTTATCATCCTTTCAATATATTTCCTTATATCGTTTATAACTTTTTAAAACTTTATCAACATAATCATTTGTTTCTTTATAAGGCGTTATATTAAGACCGCCTTCACCATCTGAATATTCATCATTTTTAAGCCATTTTGTAACATTTCCGGGTCCACTGTTATAGGAAATCAACGCGAGCTCCAAACTGCCGAATTTTTTTATAAGTGAACTTAAATAATAACACCCGATATGGATATTAACCTCAGGTTCAAACAACTGCTCGGATATATTATACCCAAACTCTCCCTCCAAATTGCAATATTCCGCAGTTTCTTCCATAAGTTGCATAAGTCCAATGGCACCAGCATCCGAAACAGCCTTTTCATCGAATTTGCTTTCTGTGTGTATGACTGAATATACAACATATTTATCCAAATCATATTCCTTTGCATATTTTTCTACATATTCTTCATATTGTATAGGGTAAAAGAACTTAAGAAAAGTATTTTTACCACCGTAGAAAAAAAACCAGACAACAGCAAGGACCAACACCAGTAGCCATGTAAGTTTTTTTAACATTTTTATATACTACCCCTTAACATTTCAACTATTTTTTTAACTTGCTTTTTCATATTATCAAGCGAATCATTCTCTATAACAATATCCGCAAGTTTTTTCATTTCTTCATCCGAAAGTTGCGAATTGATTCTGTTTTCAACAGATATTCTATCCGTATCATCTCTTTGGATAACTCTGCTAATCCTATCCTCTAAATCAGCAACAACAACTATCTTTACATCACATTCAATCTTAAAATCAGACGAAAACAAAAGCGGAACATCTAAAATAACTAAGTCATTTTTACATGCAGAAATACGATTTTCCATTTCCTCAAAAATATACTTATGAGTGATATTATTTAATACTTCTAATTTTTCACTATCAGAGAAAACAATCCCCGCAAGTTTCTTTCTGTCAATTTCACCGCTACTGCATATAATATCATTACCGAAGAAATCAACAATTTCCCTATATGCAAGACCGTTTTTCAAAGTGATACTCCGAGAAATAGCATCAGCATCTATAATTTCAGCACCATACGACTCAAATTCACGGCTTACAGTGCTTTTCCCCGAGCCGATTCCTCCTGTGATTCCAACTATTTTCATATCAAATTTCCTTTATTTGGTATCATACCAGTTTTTTCCAGTATTTAAATCCACTTCAAGCGGAACAGAAAGCTTAGCAGCATTCTCCATTTCTTCCCTGAGAATCTTGTTTACAATCTCAATCTCATCTTCAAAACTTTCCACTATCAATTCATCGTGGATTTGTAGAATCAATTTTGATTTAAGATTGTTTTTTTTCAAAGTGTTATAAACATTAACCATTGCAATTTTAATGATGTCTGCTGCAGACCCCTGAATTGGCGCATTCATAGCAACACGCTGTCCAAACGCTTGTGTTATTTTATTTCCAGAGCGGAGTTCGGGCATATATCTTCTTCTGCCGAAAATAGTTGAAACAAAGCCATCCTTAGCACCTTCCTCAACAACATTATCAAGATATGTTTTTATTTTCGGATAACTCTCGAAATACCCCTCTATATACTGTTTGGCTTCTTTAAATGATATTTTCAAATCCTGCGATAAGGAAAAATCACTTATGCCATAAACAATACCGAAATTTACAGCTTTAGCACTTGTTCGCATTTCAGGAGTAACATCTTCTATCTTTACCTTAAAAACCTGAGACGCCGTTTGTGTGTGAACATCAATATTATTTAAAAAGGCGTTCTTCATATTTTCATCATCAGCAATATGGGAAAGTACTCGGAGTTCGATTTGCGAATAATCCGCATCCACAAGGTTTTTACCACCAGGAGCAACAAACATCTTTCTCATTTCACGCCCAAGAGCTGTTCTGACGGGAATATTCTGAAGATTAGGCTCCGTGGAACTAATGCGCCCTGTCGCCGTAACATTCTGTTTGAAGTTAGAATGTATTCTTCCTGTTTTCGGATTTATAACGCCAAGTAATCCCTCAACATAAGTTGATTTAAGTTTTGCAACCTGTCTGTATTCAAGAATTTCAGGAATAATTGGGTGCACATCCTTTAACTTTTCAAGAATTTCGGCATTGGTTGAGTAACCTGTTTTCGTTTTCTTTCCATGTGGTAAAGAAAGGTCTGCAAATAGAATTTCACCGAGTTGTTTAGGCGAATTTATATTGAACTCTTTTCCTGCATATTCATAAATCTTAACTGTTGAATCTTCAATTTTTCTATCCAGAGTCTTCCCAAATTCAACTAGGGCATCTCTGTCAATCAACACACCCTCAATTTGCATACTCGCAAGAACCTTAATCAAAGGCATTTCTATATCAAAGCAAAGCTTTTCCTGATTATTTTCCTTGATTTTTTCCTGCAGAATATCGTATAAATTTTTGAGAGCATAAAGTTCTTTGGCGACATTTTCTACATCTTTCTCTTCCGATGAATCATCAAAATTCATCATCATTTGTCCTGTTTCATTATCGTCAGCGGAAATCTCTATACCGGCAATTTCAAGTGCAATTTCGTCAAAATTATACCCATTTCTAACAGGATTTAATATATATGCACCTATCATAACATCAAAATACAGACCATTATAATCTATATTTTTTTCATCAAGATAAATAATATCATCCTTAATATTGTAGCCAATTTTTTTTACATCTGATTCAAAAAACGCTTTTAAGGCTTTAACATCGGTATTCTCAATATAGATATATTCCTCACCATCAATTATCGCCAAGGAATCGTCATCTGTGAAAAATCTGTAAAAAACTACATCGCTTTTTATATCACAAAGTCTGTCCATCCCGCCAACTACGCATTTTTTATTACATTCCTTTTTGGGAACCGATACGGAGGAAAGCTTTAGTTTAGACATAAACTGCTTGAAATTCAGTCTTGTAAAAATTTCTGGCAAACTTTCGCTATATTCCTTAATCGTGTAGCTTTTAATGTCATAATCTCCTGAAATTTCTCTGTTTATAGTGGCAAGAGTCTTGCTCAGTGATGCATCATCTTTTCCATTAATCAGCTTTTCACGAACTGATTTTGTAACCTCAATAGTTTCAATATTTTCGTAAATATTTTCAATACTCTTATAATTTGAAATAAGCGAAAATGCAGTTTTTTCGCCAATTCCTGCAACTCCGGGGATATTATCAGAACTATCTCCCATAAGTCCCTTAACATCTATAAACTCTTTAGGGGTAACACCGTATTTCTCAAATACAGCCTTATCATCATAAATTGTAGTTGTTGTGCTCCCCATTTTTGTTATTACAAGATGCACTTTAACAAGACCTGATGCAAGCTGCAAATCATCCTTATCGCCGGTCAAAATATTACATTCAACACCCTGTTCTTCACAAATTCTTGAAACTGTCCCGATAATATCATCGGCTTCATAGCCTGGGTTTTCAAGGCAGGTAATATTCATTGCGGAAAGAACCTCTTTAATTAAAGGAAGCTGAACGAGAAAATCTTCCGGAGCAGGCTTTCTCTGTGCCTTATACAAGTCGTACATTTTATGTCTAAAAGTCTTTTCTTTAACATCAAACGCAACACAAACACCATCGGGGTTTATTTCGTCAAGTTGTTTAAAAAGTATATTCAAGAAACCGTAAACCGCATTTGTCGGAGTTCCATCAGGAGCATTAAGCATTCTTATCCCGTAATAAGCTCTGTTCAAAATACTGTTTCCGTCAATTATCAGAAGTTTATCCATTATTACCCTCTTTTCTCAATATAAAAAAAGTACTATTTTTATTATATCCTTTTTTTCCCTTTAAGTCAACAATATTTCTAAATCATAATTGAATTATTTTCACATATTATTATATCATAATAAATTAAAAATTTTGTAAAAGAAAGGAATCTATGATGTTTATTATTAACTTTAAAACAATACTTATATATCTGATTATTTTATCACTATTCGTTTCATCAACAGGTCTATGCTTAATGCTCCCTGAAACAAATCAAACATCTGCCGATGACAAAATCCAGGTTCCAATAATTATGTATCATAGTGTTTTAAAAGATTCTAAAAAATCAAGTAAATTTGTTATAACTCCAACCGCCTTTGAGGATGATTTGAAATACATAAAAGAAAACAAATTCACGCCGATTTTTATGAGCGATTTAATAAACTATATTTACAAAGGCACTAAACTCCCCGAAAAGCCTATCATTCTTACATTTGACGACGGTTACTATAATAACTATACATATGTATACCCTCTTTTGAAAAAGTATAATATGAAAGCGGTAATCTCAATCGTCGGAATTTACACGGATTTATATACCCAAAATGAGGATAAAGCAACAGAATACGCTCACCTTAACTGGGACACAATAAACGAAATGATGGATAGCGGACTTGTTGAATTCCAAAACCATTCCTACAACCTGCATACGACAGACAAGGGGAGAAATGGCTCAAAGAAAAAGATTAGCGAAGATATTACCGATTACGAAAAAATGCTTTCCTATGACCTGATGCTGTTACAAACGGAATTTTTAGAGCATACTGGCTATACTCCCGAGGTATATACATATCCCTTCGGAGCGGTAAGTGAGGCATCGTTTGATATTATAAAAAAGCTTGGTTTTAAAGCAAGCTTATCCTGTGAAAACAAAACCAACTACATATCACAAGATAAGGAAAGCTTGTATATGTTAAATCGTTTTATACGCCCCACTTCCAAGCCTTTAAGTATAATTTTAAAATGAGGAGAGACAAAAAACAACCCCAAAACAGTTTTTGTTTCAGGGTTGTTTTTATTAACTTGCGTTCTTTTTTGTCGTAACTTTTTTTACAGTTCTTTTTTCTTCTTTATAAATTTTTTCAGGTGCAACTCCGTCTGTAATACACTTCTTCGTGAAAACAATCTTTTCGAGATTTTCTTCCGACGGAACTTCGTACATAATTTCAAGAATCAAGCCTTCAATAATTGTTCTTAAACCTCTTGCGCCGGTTTTTCTCTCAATAGCTTTTTGAGCAATAGCCTCTATCGCCTCATCCTCAAATTCCACCTGAACATTATCCATTTCAAACAGTTTCTTGTATTGTTTAACCAACGCATTTTTAGGTTTGGTCAATATCTGCTTTAGGGCATCAATATTAAGCGATTCAAGAGTTGTTACAATTGGAAGTCTTCCGACAAATTCAGGGATTAAGCCAAACTTGAGTAAATCCTCAGGTTCAACCTGCTCTAATAACTCCCCTGCATTTCTTTCCGTTTTACTAACAACCTTCGCACCAAATCCAAGAGTTTTTGAAGAAATTCTGCTCTCTATAATTTTGTCAAGCCCTTCAAATGCACCACCGCATATGAACAGGATATTAGTCGTATCAATCTGAATAAATTCCTGATGCGGATGCTTTCTTCCGCCGTTTGGAGGAACAGAAGCAACTGTACCTTCGAGAATTTTAAGGAGAGTTTGCTGAACACCTTCACCACTGACATCTCTCGTTATAGACGGATTTTCAGATTTTCTTGTAATTTTATCAATTTCGTCTATATAAATAATGCCTTTTTCCGCTTTTTCTATATTGTAATCCGCAGCCTGAATAAGCTTCAAAAGAATATTCTCAACATCCTCACCAACATAACCTGCCTCAGTTAAAGCTGTGGCATCTGCAATAACAAATGGAACCTCCATCATTTTCGCAAGAGTCTGGGCAAGAAAAGTTTTACCAACACCCGTTGGACCGAGCATAAGAATATTACTTTTTTGAAGTTCAACTTCCTCTCCGGTCTTTTCGGAAAACTTTATTCTCTTATAGTGGTTATAAATAGCGACAGAGAGAACCTTCTTAGCACTCTCCTGACCGATTATATAATCGTCAAGAAACGCCTTGATTTCCTTAGGTTTTGGAAGTTCAGCAAAATCCATTCCCTCATTTTCAACTGCATCTATATCGTCTTCAAACAGTTCGAGGCAAAGCTCAACACATTCATTACAAATATATACGCCGGGACCTTCAATAAGTTTTTTCACTTGTTCCTCAGGTTTACCGCAAAATGAACATCTGAACTGTCGTCTTTCTTCATTGTTTGACATAAAAAACTCCTTTAAATCTATCTTTTTTCAACTATCTTATCAATAAGACCATATTCTAAAGCTTCCTGAGCTGACATAAAGTTATCACGTTCTGTATCCATTTTGATTTTATCAAGAGATTGCCCTGTGTTTTCGCTAAGCATTTTATTGAGCTTATCTTTCATCTTGATAATTCTTTCAGCGTGAATCTGTATATCAGTTGCCTGACCCTGAGTACCACCAAGAGGCTGATGGATCATAATTTCACTGTTTGGGAGGGCATATCTTTTTCCCTTTGCACCTGCAGAGAGTAAAAACGCACCCATAGAAGCCGCCATACCAACACAGATTGTAGAGACATCTGCTTTGGTATACTGCATTGTATCATATATTGCCATACCCGCAGTAATAGAACCACCCGGACTGTTGATATAGAGATTTATATCCTTATCAGGGTCTTCACTGTCAAGGAACAAAAGCTGTGCAACAACAAGGCTTGCTGTAACATCATTCACTTCATCAGAAAGAAAGATTATTCTGTCTTTTAATAATCTCGAGAAAATATCGTAGGATCTTTCTCCTCTGCTAGTCTGTTCAATAACATAAGGTATCATACTGTTATTCATAAAATTACCTCCTTGAATTTTTCGTCAGTTTTCGACTTTTTATCAAAATTTAAATCAAAGGTTAATCCCGAGGGACTAACCTTTGTAAATTACATTATTTGCTTGTATCAGCGTTATCAACAAGGAAATTAACTGTTTTTTCAACAAGTTTATTTTCCTTTAAGTCTTCAGCCTTAAGATATTTCTTAACATCTTCAAGTTCCATCTTGTTTGTTTCTGCAATATTCTTATATTCAGCTTCAACTTCATCATCTGTAACCTGAATATCTTCAACCTTAGCGATTTTTTCAAGAATCAATGACATCTTAACTTTCTTTTCAGCTTCAGGTAAGAACTGAGCTTTAAGAGTATCAATAGTCATTCCTGTCATCTGCATATACTGGTTAAGGTCAATACCCTGATACTGCATCTGCATTGCAAAATCACGAATGCTGTTTTCAACATTTGTATCAATCATAGCCTGAGGAATGTCAATCTCAGTAGCTTCTGAAACTGCTTCTAAAACATTGTTTTCAAATTCCTGCTTTGAACGTTTCTTGTTGTTTTCCTTAAGTTTCTTTGTTATATCAGCCTTGAAATCTTCAAAGGTATCAAATTCACTTACATCTTTTGCAAATTCGTCATCAAGTTCAGGAAGTTCCTGAGTCTTAATAGCGTGAACCTTTACTTTAAACTCAGCATCCTTACCCTTAAGTTCTTCTGAATGATAAACTTCAGGGAATGTAACTTTAACAGTTACATCGTCACCTATGTTTGCACCGATAAGCTGATCTTCAAAGCCAGGAATAAACTGTCCTGAACCAAGCTTAAGCTCGTGGCCTTCAGCCTTACCACCGGCAAAAGCAACTCCGTCAACAAAACCTTCATAATCGATAACAACTGTGTCATCCTTTTCAGCAGCTCTGTCTTCAACAGTAATAAGACGAGCGTTTCTTTCACGAATTCTGTCAATTTCAGCGTTAATATCTTTTTCTGTTGTCTTGTGTGTTACTTTCTTAACCTTAACACCTTTATACTGTCCAAGCTCAAATTCAGGCTTAACAGCAACTTTAGCAGTAAACACAACGCCTGTTTCTGCAGAAATTTCCTTAACATCAATTTCAGGCTGTGCAACAGCTTCGATATTCTGTTCTTCTATCGCTTTATCATATGCATCCGGAAGAACAATGTTTACAGCATCTTCATAGAAAACTTCTTTGCCGTAATATCTTTCAATTATAGCTCTTGGAGCTTTTCCTCTTCTGAAGCCCTGAATGTTAATCTTACCTACATTCTTTTTGTAAGCCTTTGCAACTGCAGCTTCAAATTCTTCTGCACTTACTTTAAATTCAAAAGAAACCATATTCTTTTCTGCTTTTTCTTTAGTCGCCATGTTTAAAAACCTCTCTAATAAATAATTTCCAATAGCACAATACTACATTTTCAAATTATACCACACATTTAAAAATATTTCAATAGCATATTTAATAAAATTTTGCTAATTTTTTAAAAATAATGGGGCAAAATTTATATAATCACACGAAATAAGGTTAATTTTTATGCCATCAACTTCACCTTCAACCGCATTTGAATGTGCCGGGCCGTGCAAATGCCCATAAACACATCTTCTGACATTATATTCTTTCATTATTTCTATAAAGTCACTTTTTTCATCATTCACCGGTGGATAGTGCATTGCAACAATAATTTCCTCAGCACCTCTTTCCTTTGCTTCTTCAAGGGACAAAACAAGTCGTATTTTTTCTCTTTCGTATATTTTCCTGTCTTCACCATTTGAATTTTCAGGCGGTATATTCCAACCTCTTGTTCCGCAAATTGCGATGTTATTATACATATATGAATTATTATTCAGAATTTTTATCGTATTGAAATTATGCTCATCAAAGAATTTTTGCATCTTACTTGCTGTTGTCCACCAATAATCGTGATTACCTTTCATAATGAGCTTTGTTCCGTTTAATTCGTTTATAAACTTAAAATCTTCTAATGATTCTTCAATATATAATGCCCAGGAAATATCACCAGGAATTATAACAACATCATCTTCCTTAACCATTTCCTGCCAGTTTGTTTTCAATTTCTCTGTATAATTTTCCCATTTTGCGCCAAATATATTCATTGGTTTATCAGTTCCAAAAGATAAATGCAAATCAGATATTGCAAACAGAGCCATAACAAATCAATCCTTCATATAGTATAATTTTTTAAATCTTGTTAAAAATAATGTTGATAAAACAGAAAGGAGCCAAAAATGATGACAGAGAAAGACTCAACATTAAAAGGAATAGTTTGCACTGTTTCAGAATGTCACTACCATACAACTGACGACAAGTGCAGTGCTAACAGTATTAAAGTTAACGGAGATTGCGCAAAAACATCTTGCGAAACAGAATGTCAGACATTCAAACCACATTGCGGTTAACTTTACAAAAGGGCGGATTCCCCGCCCTTATATTTATTTTAGAAACTTATTTACCGAGTCAAGCATTTTAGCTTTATCGCATACACCCTCAAATCTCTTTTTCTTATTCTTGAGTTCTTTAAGACTTTTTGGAATTTTAGTCCCTGATACTTCACTTAAAAGATTGAGCAATTCAAAATCATTCTTTCCTTCCATATCAGCCTCTCTGCCAAGAGCGGAAATAACGCTGGAGTTAAATTTATACGGACTTGCAGTTGATGCTATAACAGTCTTTGTCAAATCTCCTGTTTGTTCCTTATACTGCTTGTATACATCAAGAGCAACCGCAGTATGTGTATCAACTGTATAACCATACTGCTCATTAGTATGATAAATCTGAACTTTAGTAAAGTAATCATCACAGCAACCAGCCCAGAATAAATCCTTAATCTGGTTAAAGATTTCGTCAGAAACCTTATACTTTCCACTTTCTTTAAGTTCATTCATAAGTCCGCTTACAACTTTATCATTGCATCCTGAAAGGTCGTAAAGAAGTCTTTCAAGGTTACTTGAAATAAGAATATCCATAGACGGAGAAATAGTTGTATGGAATTCTCTGTTTCTGTCATAAACACCTGTCTGCATAAAGTCTGTCAATATATTATTACAGTTTGACGCACAGATAAGCTTATTAACAGGAAGCCCCATCTTCTTCGCATAATATGCCGCAAGGATATTACCAAAATTTCCTGTTGGCACACAGATATTGATTTCGTCACCAGGCTGAATTTCCTGATTGTTAAGCATATCACAGTATGCAGAGATATAATAAACAATCTGTGGTGCAAGACGGCCCCAGTTGATTGAGTTAGCAGAAGACAATACATAATTCTTCTTTAAAAGGTCAGCTTTTGCCTTTTCATCTGTGAATATAGCTTTAACTCCATTCTGAGCATCGTCGAAATTACCATAAATTCCGGAAACACAAACATTCTTACCTTCCTGTGTAATCATCTGGAGTTTCTGAATATCACTAACGCCGTCACTTGGGTAAAATACCATAATTTTAGTTCCATCAACATCTTTAAAGCCTTCTAGATCAGCTTTTCCTGTATCACCTGAAGTTGCAACCAAAATTACAACAGTTTTATCTTCTCCTGTTTTTTTCATTGCAGTTGTCAATAAATGAGGAAGAATCTGCAATGCCATATCTTTAAAAGCACAAGTTGGACCGTGCCATAATTCTAAAACAAACTCATTGTCAGAAAGTTTAACGAGCGGAGCAGCTTTTCCACCAAACTTACTTCTCGAATATGCCTTTGAAGCACATTCTTTTACTTCCTTAACCAAATAATCAGTCAGATATTTTTTAAGTACAAAAGTTGCACGCTCAACATAAGAAGATTTTGCAAGCTTTTTAATATCATCCATAGAGAGTTGCGGAAATTCTTCAGGAACGAAAAGTCCGCCCTCAACTGATAACCCCTGTTTGATAGCAACAGCGGAATCAACTTTTAATTCATTATTTCTGGTACTATTATATTTCATTAAATCACCTCATAAACAATCTTAAAGGGAGCAAGTTGCCCCCTTTAAGCATTATTGAAAATTTTTAAGCCATATACTTCTTAACAAGTTCTGTTGCAGAAGCTTCATCAGCACTGATCATAAGTGTAAACGAAACATTAAACTTACTTTCAAGCTTTTCAATCGCTCCAACAAAAGCATCAATATTTTCCATAGATTCGCCGGGAACACTCTTGAACAAGCTATCAATAAAGATGTGTGTAACATCAAAATCCTGAGCAATAATTCCACTGAGTAATCCAACAAACATATCAAAATTAGCAATATCAAAGCTTTCTGTATCAACCAGACGGGCACTTCTGTCTATGTCATGTATAAGTCTCTGTCCTTCAGTTATACATACAACATTCCCTTTTTCGATATTGATTGCGTCATTAACAGCGCCAATCAACTTCTTGGTTTTGCCGCAGCCTTTCAAGCCAATGTAAATTTTAATCATAAGAAAACCACCTTTCAAAGAATGTATTATTCCTTTTTATATATCATAACATAAAATTTCCAAGAACACAACACTTTTTTTAAAATTATTTTAATCTTTCTTCCAAAGCTGCTTTCTGGTCCTCATATCCTGGCTTACCTAAGAGAGCAAACATATTCTTTTTGTAGCTTTCAACACCAGGCTGATTGAATGGATTTACGCCGAGAACATAGCCGCTTACGCCACAAGCTTTTTCAAAGAAATAAATAAGCTGACCAAGTGTATATTCATCAAGCTCCTTAAGTTTTATAATAAGGTTCGGAACCTGTCCATCTGTATGAGCAAGGAGAGTTCCTTCAAATGCCTTCTTGTTGACAAAATCAACAGTCTTTCCGCAAAGGAAGTTTAGACCGTCTATATCATCTGCATCTTCACCGATTGTAATATCTGTTTTTGAGTTTTCAACATAAAGAACAGTTTCAAAAAGGAGTCTTACGCCATCCTGAATATACTGTCCCATAGAATGAAGGTCTGTTGAGAAACAAACACCTGCCGGGAAAATACCCTTTCCGTCTTTGCCTTCACTCTCACCATAAAGCTGTTTCCACCATTCAGTAAAATACTGAAGTTCAGGGTCATAGTTAACAAGCATTTCAACAGCTTTGCCCTGACGATGAAGAATATTTCTCACTGCAACATACTGATAACATTCATTTGTTTCAATATTATCTTCACTGTATAATACTCGTGCATCGTTAGCACCTTCCATAAGCTTGTCAATATCGGCACCGCTTACAGCGATAGGTAAAAGGCCAACGGCAGTAAGAACAGAAAATCTTCCGCCTACATCATCCGGAACAACAAATGTTTCATACCCCTCTGCATCAGCAAGGCTCTTAAGAGCACCTCTTGCTTTATCAGTTGTTGCATAGATTCTCTTCTTAGCTTCTTCTTTTCCGTATTTTTCTTCAAGATACTGTCTGAAAATTCTAAAAGCAATAGCCGGTTCTGTTGTTGTTCCCGATTTTGAAATAATATTAACAGAAACATCGAGACCTTCTATTGATTTTAACAAACCGTTTATATAATTGGGACTAATGCTGTTTCCTGCAAAAATAATCTTTGTTTTAGCTGTGTCATTGTAGAACGGACCATTTAAAAAGTCAATCGCAGCTTTAGCACCAAGATATGAACCACCAATACCGATTACGATAAGAACATCGGAATCCTTTCTAATTTTTTCAGCAGCCTTTTTAATTCTTGCAAACTCTTCCTTATCATAATTTTCAGGCAAATCAACCCATCCTAAAAAGTCATTGCCTTCACCTGTTTTATCGCAAATCTGCTTGTGAGCAACAGATATTTCAGCCGCAATCTTCTTAATTTCGGCTTCATCAAAAAATGCTAATGCTTTTTTGTAATCAAATGTTAAATTCTTACTCATATATAATCACTCCTAATTTATAATCCTTTCAAAAGATATTCTATCATATTTAAGCCTAATATTCAAGAGATTTATTAAAATTTATTCAATAATAAAAACAACAATTTTATTGTAAACCAAATTTTCAAAATCCACATAACAGAAAATCAACGTTTTTTCGTTGTGTATATAAATGCTTCAACATTACTTTAACACAACTTGTCCCTGTGGATAATGTGGAAAACTCTGTGAATAACTATTATATCGCCCCAATTTAACGTTCCCATATTGTGACACAAATTTCCTCATTTTCCCAATTATCCGATATTGGTTTACATAAAATTATATTTTTCTTCTTGACATAGTTAAATAAACTTCTCTATTTTCTTTTTCACTCTTTGAAGAGCGTTATCAATAGATTTTGGGGTTCTGTTCATCATTTTCGCTATTTCCTGATAGGAAACGCCATTGAGATAAAGTGAAAGAACCTCCTTTTCAAGCTTACTTAGATTTTGCTCTATTTTTGTTCCTATGTTTTCTATATTTTCTTTACCTATAAATAATTCTTCAGGATTAACTCCGCCTCCGCCCGTCAGGGTATCAATCAGAGTTTCCTCTGAATTTTCATCATCAAATGTAGGCTTACTCAAAGAAATATAGCTATTAAGTGGCATATGTTTTTGTCTTGTTGCATTTTTTATTGCTGTCAGAACCTGCCTTTTGACACACATTTCAGCAAAGCTTTTGAAAGACGATTGTTTCGTCTCGTCAAAATCTCTTATAGCTTTAAAAAGTCCAATCATTCCCTCCTGAACAACATCGTCACGGTCAGCACCTACAAGAAAATACATTCTGACAACAGCTTTAACAAAGTTTTTGTATTTATTAAGAATAAACTCTGTTGCGTTTTTATCGCCCGTAACCGATAACTCAACAAGCTCCTCATCCGTCAAATCAACATAATTATAATCTTTATAATAGTTTTCCATAGTTTCCTCTATTAACTAAACAGACGAACAAAATCGTTCGCCTGTTTAAAATAAATTTATTTACTTAAGCAATTCCTGTGTTTCTTTCGCAATCATAAGTTCTTCGTTTGTAGGAATAACAAGGATTCTTACCTTTGAAGCTTCAGTTGAAATATCCATTTGTGCTCCTCTGATTGCCTTTTCATTCTTCGCTTTATCCATTTCAATTCCGAGGAATTCGGTATTCTTAAGAATCATATCTCTTATCATAACAGTATTTTCACCAATTCCTGCTGTGAAAACAATAGCATCAACACCGCCCATTGCAACAATGTACTGTCCAAGGAACTTACGAACACTGTAAACAAACATATCAAGAGCAAGCTGAGCCTTTTCGTTCCCATCCTTTGCAGCCGCCTCAAGGTCACGGAAATCACTGCTTACACCTGAAATACCATCTACCCCTGATTTCTTATTTAAGATATTATCAACCTCTTTAAGGTCAACTTTCTCAGTATCTGCAATAAACTTAACAATAGCAGGGTCAATATCACCGCAACGGGTTCCCATAACAACACCTGCAAGAGGGGTAAATCCCATTGATGTATCAATAGATTTTCCGCCATCAACAGCAGTAATACTTGAGCCGTTTCCAAGGTGGAAAGTAATAATCTTAAGGTCTTCAGCCGGTTTATTAAGCATCAATGCTGCCTGCTGAGAAACAAATTTATGAGATGTACCGTGGAAACCATATCTTCTGATTCTGTGTTTCTCATACATATCGTATGGAATACCGTACATATAAGCTTCCTTAGGCATAGTCTGGTGGAAAGCAGTATCAAAAACGCCAACCTGTGGAACGCCCGGCATTGCCTTTTCACACGCTTCAATACCGATAATATTTGCCGGATTATGAAGAGGTGCTAAAGGAATACACTCTTCAAGCGCCGCTTTGACTTCCGCATCGATAATAACAGATTTATTGAATTTTTCTCCGCCGTGAACAACTCTATGACCAACAGCAGAGATTTCATCCATGCTTGCAATAACGCCGTGATTTGAGTCAGTAAGAGCATCGAGAACCATTTTAATAGCATCTGCGTGGTCCTTCATATCCTTTTCGATAACCACTTTATCGCAACCATTTGGAGTATGATTAAGCTTTGATTCGCCGATACCAATTCTCTCACAAAGACCTTTAGCCATAACCTCACTCTTATCCATATCAATAAGCTGATACTTAAGAGAAGAACTTCCGGCATTTATAACTAAAATTTTCATAACTAAACTCTCCTTATATAATTATTATTATTTCATTGCCTGTGCCTGAACAGCAGTAATTGCAACAACACCAACAATATCGTCAGCACTACAACCTCTTGAAAGGTCGTTAATTGGCATTGCTATACCTTGAGTAATAGGACCATATGCTTCCGCCTTAGCAAGTCTTTGAACTAATTTGTAGCCGATATTACCTGCATCAAGGTCAGGGAATACGAGAACATTAGCACGACCAGCAACAGGGCTGCCAGGAGCCTTTGACTCACCAACGCTTGGAACAATGGCAGCATCAAGTTGCAACTCTCCGTCAACATTAAGCTGTGGGTTAAGTTCCTTACAAATTCTTGTTGCTTCAACAACTTTATCAACATCAGCATGTTTAGCACTACCCTTAGTTGAATGAGAAAGCATTGCAACATACGCTGTATCCTGTGCTAAAAGTTCAAATGATTCAGCAGAGCAAGCAGCAATAGCTGCAAGTTTTTCAGGGTCAGGATTCTGTTCAAGACCGCTATCTGCAAAAATAAATGTACCATTTGAGCCAAATTCACAATCAGGAACAACCATAACAAAGAAAGCTGAAACGAGCTTAATTCCCGGCTTTGTTTTAATAATCTGAAGACTTGGTCTTAATGTGTTTGCAGTTGAATGACAAGCACCGGATACAACACCGTCTGCATCGCCTGCTTTAACCATAAGACAAGCATAGTACATATAATCGCCAAGAGCTGTAGCTTTAGCTTCTTCGTATGTAAGGCCTTTTGATTTTCTTAACTCAACAAAGAGATTTAAATACTCTTCTGTTTTTTCATATGTATAAGGATTGATAATAGTCGCCTTTGAAATATCAAGGCCTTTACTGTTAGCTTCAATCTCTTCCGGTGTGCCAAGGATGATTATGTTTGCAATATCCTCTTTAAGAACAGTTTCTGCCGCCTCAAATGTTCTTCTGTCCATTGATTCAGGCAAAATAATAGTTTTTTTGTCAGCCTTTGCACGAGTTTTAATCGTGTCTAAGAAATTACTCATTATATATTCCCTCCAAAATTAAATTAACTGAAATAATCAACTTAATAATTATACTACATTTTTCTTCATTTTGCAAGTATTTACAACTAATTTTTAAAATTTAAATATTATTCCGATTATTCCCGATAAAACAATAAATACAATGGGATGTATCTTTTTAAATTTTTTCATAAGTAAAAACAAAGCAATAAATAGTATAACAGCAGGCAAACTAAAGAATTCAAGCCATTGTCCGCTTTTTGAAAACAAGTTTAAACTTAAAATTGATGTTTTGAACACATCTATAAAAGCAACCGCAATCATAGCAGTTACAGCGGGTCTTATACCATCAAATGAATAATTAACAAATTTATTGTTCTGGAACTTATCAAGAATTTTTGCGATTATAAGAATAACCAATAAAGATGGCATAACAAGTCCCATTGTTGAAACTATACCGCCAAATATTCCCAAAGCATTGACTCCCGCATAGGTTGCACAATTAACACCAATAGGTCCGGGAGTTGACTCTGAAACTGCTATCATATTAGATAAATCATTACTGGTAAACCAATCATATTTTTCTGTCATATCATATAAGAACGGAAGTGTTGCCAATCCTCCGCCCACAGCAAACAATCCTGTTTTAAAAAACTCTATAAATACTAAAATATACTCCATTATTTTCGCCTCTCCTTCCATGCACCAATAATTATCCCACTCAGAAGCGAACCGACAACAATATAAACGGAAGATAAATCAAGAAAAATCGACAAAAAAAATGCGACAGAAAAAATCAATACACCAGCAATATTTTTTATCCCCGATTTCCAGAATTTAATAACTGCATTTAAAATAAGTACACAAACAGCAACCCTTATACCGTTAAACGCGTGGGCAACTGCTTCAACCTCCGTAAATTGTCTTAAGAATTGTGCTATTATTGTTATAATTATAATTGAAGGAGTTATAACACCAATAGTTGCAAAAATTCCACCCAATGTTCTGCCTATCTTATGTCCAACGAAAGTAGCTGTGTTTACGGCTATGACACCGGGAGTGCATTGTCCAACTGCGAAATAATTCATAACCTCTTCTTCTGTCGCCCATCCTTCTTTTTCAACTATTTCCTTTTGAATCAGGGGAAGCATAGCATACCCGCCTCCAAAGGTAAATAAGCCAATTTTAAAGAAAGACCAATATAGTTTTAAAAGCCCTTTCATTAACTCACCTTCCTTAAAAATATCCACTAAATATAATATATCTTATTACATATTTTGTCAATTAAAATTTAAATAAATTCAACTAAATAAAATTTTTTAATTTTTTTTCAAAAAAAGCTTGCATTTTTATAAAGTTTATGTTAGAATAGAAAATACTGATGTGAGAAATCTGTCAAATTTAGATAACGGAGGTGATATTATGCCTAATATCAAATCAGCAAAAAAGAGAGTTAAAGTTATTAAGACTAAGACACTTCAGAATCAGATGGTTAAATCTCAGCTCAAAACTGCTATAAAGAAGTTCGAAGCTGCTCTTAACGAGGGCAAAGAATCTGCCTCTGTTGCATATTCTTTTGTTGTTAAGAAGACTGACCAGGCTGTTGCAAAGGGTATTCTTCATAAGAATACAGCTGCTCGTAGAAAGAGCCAGTACGCTGCAATGCTTAACAAGATTGCTTAGTTAACTATAAAACTTGACGAAATATCGTCAAGTTTTTTTATTTGTCAAATTTAAACCCCGTCCATTTAAGGACGGGGTTTACTGTTTTATTTACTGTTTAAAGGGTTATCTTCCGACAACTTAACACTTACAGAAATCTCCCCCTTGTTTTCTCTGTAAACTTTAAGTTTAAGATTATCTCCCGGTTTAAATTTGTTCTTTATTGAATTGAGCTCTGTGTTTGACCTTACTTTTTCGCCATTAGCTTCAATAATAATATCTCCGCGCATCAGACCACCCTGCTGAGCACCGCTTCCTGGAGTAATTGAATTAACCCAAATACCCTCAGGCCAGCCGTAACGCTTTGCAACACTTGCAGTAACATCTACTGTTGTGATTCCAATAACAGGCCTTCCTTTAACATAGCCATATTTCACTAAATCATTAGCAACAACCTCTGCCTCAGAAATAGGGATTGCAAATCCCATTCCCTCTACTGATGAGGACGAAATTTTAGCTGAATTAACACCGATTACCTCGCCGTAAGCATTTACCAATGCGCCACCACTGTTACCGCTGTTTATAGCCGCATCTGTCTGAATATAATTCATAGTAAGATTCTCGCTCATCTTAACCTTACGATTTGTCGCACTGATAATACCTTGTGTTATAGAACCAAAGAACTCCATTCCGAGCGGATTTCCTATTGCGATAGCTCGTTCACCAACCTCAATCTTTGAGGAGTCGCCAAACTTCGCAACCGACAATTCATCTTTTGTTGATATTTTAACAACTGCAAGGTCAGTATTTGCATCAGTTCCTACAATTTCTCCCTCGTATGTGGTATCGCCCGCAATCTGTATTGATACTTTTGACGCATTTTCAACAACATGGTTGTTAGTAATTATATAATAAAAGCTTCCATCCTTTTTGAAAATAATTCCAGAACCTGATGACTCGGAAACACCTTCAGTTCCCCAGAAAAAATCTGCAACGGTTACCTCTGAAACAATTCCAACAACTGACGGACCAACAAGTTTTGCAACTTCCTGTGTTGTAAGGACTCTTCTTGTCTCGTCATTTTCTTCATTCTCAACAACATTTAGTTCGGCTGTCACTTTAGTAACTCCGCTTGCGGTGTCTCCAAAGAAAAAACCTGTAGCAAACCCTGCTGATACAATCGCAACATTGAGTACAAGTGCAATAATAGTTGTATATATTTTCTTTTTATTTACATTTTTCTCACAAGTTTCGCTCATCTCAGCTTTTCTATTAAATCCAAAAAGTTTACTCATATACATTTTCCTTTCTGACTTTTTAATAATAAAATAATACTAATCTTATGTTATTTTTAAGTGAATTAAATGTGTATTTTTTGTGAACTTTAAATTTCACCTTTCTCAAGTGCAAATTTAAATTCAGCAAACTCACCCTCTGCACCTGTCGCAATTATTGATTTACCGTGTCTATTTATAATTGATTTAACAATATATAAGCCAATACCTGTTCCTTCTTTGTTATCCGAACGGGATTTATCCTTTTTATAAAATCTTTCAAAAATAAACTTACCCTCTTCAGGTGAAAAGCCAGTTCCCGTATTTTTTACAGATATTTCATATTCGTTCTGTTTTTCGGTAACCTTTATGACTATTTCTCCATTTTCTGTTGTGAATTTAACCGCATTATCCAACAAGTTTGTTATAACTCTCTGGATTGCGTCCTTGTCGGCCTTAACAGCACAATAGTCATCACATAGATTAATATTTACAATTATATTTTTATCGTCAATCTTTTTTTCAAACCCGACAACTGTTTGAGTAATAAGTCTGTTTATATCGAAACTTGATATATCCAAATTGATTTTCTGATTAAGATTTCTTGTAACATCAAGAAAAGAATTAACAAGTCTTGATAATCGTTTACACTCCTCATAGACAATTTTCAGATATTCTTCTTCTCTGTCAGGCGGAATTGTTCCATCAAGAATCGCCTCAACAAACCCTGTAATTGTTGTCATAGGTGTCCTTAGTTCGTGGGAGACATCTGATACAAAATTATCTCGTATTTCCTCAAATCTTTCAAGTTCAAACGCCATATTATTAAAGGTTTCAGCAAGCTCGTTTAGTTCTTTAATCCGACTTTCACTTTTACTGAGTTGAACTCTTGATTCGAATTCACCTTTCGCAAAATTATTTGCACTTTCACCAATTATTTTTATTGGTCTTATTATTTTCCCTGCCGAATAGTATGCGAACATAAATGCAAGAATCAGAACTATGGATGTTGAATATATTGCTATCCTCATAATTTGCTTATTGATAGCGTTTTGTGTTGGTTGAGGGGTACTGATTATAATTTCGCCAAGAACAGAATACTGTCCTGATGTATCAGCCTGAACAATAGGAGTAACATAAATATCCATTTCTGTTTTGAACATTCCGTCCAGATTCCCTCTTAATGTATATTCTCTCCCTCTAAGATAACTCTTATCAATATATTTTGTTTTCCTGTTAAACTCTTCACCTGTTGCAATTTCAAGTGCAATTCTCCCCATTTTATCAACAATGATAATGTTATAGTCAGAACTTTCCGAAAATCCTTCAAGAAAATCCTTTATATACTGACTATTAAGAGTTCCCTCGTCATTTACAACCCTGACTATTGTCTGTGCATCTTTCTTCAACTTCGCAACGCTGCTGGTTTTCATATATTGTGTTAAGAGAAACGATTGAAGAATTGTCAGGAAAATTGTTCCTATAACAACTGTAATCATTGTTATATACATCATATTAGTAAATATAGTTTTTCTGAACATCTACACCACTACTTCATTTCAAATTTATAGCCAACCCGCCACACCGTATGTATTTTCCACGGATTTTGCGGTCCCTCTATCTTTTCCCTCAATCGTTTTATATGAACATCAACTGTTCTGCTGTCTTTAACAAATTCATAACCCCAGATTTTTTCAAGCAACTGCTCTCTGGAGAAAACCTTGCCAACATTTTGCATAAAAAATGTCAGTAATTCAAACTCTTTCAATGGTAGAGAAATTTGTTTTCCTTTTATAGAAACCTCGTGCTTAGTCTGGTCAATTTTCAATTCACCAAGAGAAATTTCAGCACTCTTACTCTCCTCGTTTTTATTATCACTTCTTCTAAGAACCGCCTTTACTCTTGCCATAAGCTCTTTCATTTCAAAAGGCTTAACCATATAGTCATCAGCACCTATTTCAAGACCGTGTACTTTATCGAAAGTTTCACCTCTTGCGGTCAGCATAATAATCGGCACAGAGCTTTTTTCTCTTATTTCCCGACAAACTTCCAAGCCATCTTTTTTAGGAAGCATTATATCCAGAATAATTATAGACGGACTCTCAATATTAAATTTTTCAATCGCATCATCTCCATCGTTAGCAATCGAAACAATATATCCCTCTTTCTTGGCATATAAGCTTACAAGCTCACAAATATTCAAATCATCTTCAACAATGAGCATTTTATATTCTTTCATATTTGCCTCCGTTTGAAACAGAGTGCTGCATAGCAGCACTCTGTAAAATTATTTCTTTTTCTCTATTGCATCCATTGCAGTTTTAACAATAGTATCAGCATCTAATCCGTAAAGTTTAAGGAGTGCCGCCGGGTTTCCTGAACGACCAAACACATCTTTTGTTCCGACTCTTAATACAGGAACAGGACATTCTTCGCCAACAACCTCAGCAACAGCGCTGCCCAAACCACCAATAATATTATGTTCTTCCGCAGTTACAATCGCACCTGTTTTCTTTGCAGCATCAATAATAATTTCTCTGTCTATCGGCTTAATTGTTGCCATATTGATAACAGCCGCATTTATCCCCTCTGTTTCAAGAATTTCAGCAGCACGGATTGCCTCAGGAACCATGAGTCCTGTCGCAATAATCGTAACATCCGTTCCTTGTTTAAGATATACGCCTTTACCAATCTGGAAATCATATGTATCGTCAAAGATTGTAGGAACTGCAAGTCTGCCGAATCTTAAATAAACAGGTCCGTCATATTCTATTGCAGCCTTAACAGCAAGCCTTGATTCTGTCGCATCTGCAGGATTCAGGATAATCATATTCGGGATAGTTCTCATAATTCCCAAATCTTCAAGACACTGGTGTGTTGCACCATCTTCACCAACAGAAATTCCCGCATGAGTTGCACCGATTTTAACATTTAGTTTAGGGTATCCTATTGAGTTTCTTATCTGTTCAAAGGCTCTGCCTGCAGCAAACATTGCAAAGGAGCTTGCAAAAACAATCTTACCACAAGACGCAAGGCCTGCCGCAGTTGACATCATATTTCCTTCTGCGATACCCATATTTATGAATCGTTCAGGATAAGTTTTCTTAAAGGAATCTGTCTTTGTTGACTTAGAAAGGTCAGCGTCCAAAACAACTATATTTTCATTAGCACCAAATTCAGCCAAAGCTTTTCCGTATGCTTCTCGAGTTGCAATCTTATCTCCAATATTGTATCCCATTAGTTTTCGCCTCCCACAGTCTTTATGTATTCGTCAAGTTCAGCAATCGCCTGATTGTACTGTTCTTCATTAGGAGCAGCACCATGCCACTCTGCTTTATTTTCCATAAAGGAAACACCTTTACCTTTTATACTTTTTGCAATAATTGCAGTTGGTTTTCCCTTTGTCTCTTTTGCAGCATTAACCGCCGCCTCTATCTGAGTATAATCGTGTGCATCAATAACGATTACATTCCATCCAAAAGCTTTAAACTTTTCATCAATAGGACACGGATTCATAACTTTTGTTATATCTCCGTCAATCTGGAGACCATTGAAGTCAATAAATGCAGTAAGGTTGTCAAGCTTATAATGAGGTGCAAACATAGCTGCTTCCCAAACCTGACCTTCTTCAAGTTCACCATCACCTAAAATAGTGTAAACTCTATAATCTTTATTATCAAGCTTTGCAGCAAGAGCCATACCGTTAGCCGCACTTATTCCCTGACCAAGTGACCCTGTGGACATATCAATTCCGTCTGTTCCCTTCATGTCAGGATGCCCCTGAAGATAACTGTCTATATGTCTTAATGTTTTAATATCCTCAGCAGGAATAACACCAATTTCAGCTAACGCCCCGTAAAGAGCAGGTGCACAATGACCTTTTGAAAGTACAAATCTGTTTCTGTCCGGAGATTTACAGTTTTCTTTTGTTATTTTAATTTCCTCATAATACAAATATGCCAAAATATCTGCAATTGAGAGAGAGCCGCCCGGATGTCCTGCCTTTGCGCTATAAACACCTTCAAGTGCCATTTTTCTTATCCTTGCTGCCGCAAGGCTTAACTTTTTAATCTTTTCCTGTTCCATTATTTAAATCCTTTCTGCTTGAATTTATTTAAGTCACATCCCCAGACCTGAAACCTTGTCCTAAAACCTCTCTGGCATCTGCAACTATTAAAAATGACTTTTCGTCTATTTTTTTTACAATTTCTTTAATTTTAACTATTTCACCTGGTCTAACAATACACATAACAATACGCTTGTCTTTTTTTGTAAAATTAGAATATGCAAGTATCTCTGTTGTCCCTCTTTCCACAAGGCGATATATTTCCTGTTCTATTTCGCAGGGATAATCAGAAATAATCAGTGCCATTTTTGCAAAATTAAGACCGTCTATCAATCCGTCTATAACTTTTGTACTGATATAAAGAGCCAGTCCTGAATATAGGAAAGTTTCCCATTTACCCGTAAGAACTGTTGCAAAAATGACAACCAGTATGTCAATTATCAAAATAAATATGCCTATCGAAAAATAAGGAAACCTCTTTTTTAATATTTTAGCAACAATCTCTGTTCCACCTGTCGTTGAACCGGACATAAAAACAATAGCAACACCCAATCCAAGTAATGCTCCGCCAAACACAGACTGCAAAACTTCATTATCGGTTATTGGTAAAACAAAATATGAAAAAAGTTCCGTAAACAAAGATAGTGCGCCTGTTCCTACAAGCGAATTAAGCAAAAACTTTTTATCAAATTCAAAGAATCCCCATATGAATACAGGAATATTTATAAGAAAAATCATAAGTCCCACAGGTAGTTTTGTAAAATACCCGATAACCGTAGCAATTCCGCTTATTCCACCCGGTGCAATCCGTGCCGGAATCAAAAACAGATTGAGTGAAAGCGACATTACTGCCGCACCGATAATTATATAGGCATATTTTCTCAAAGACAATTACATCATTCCTTTATTATAAGTTATGTAATGTCTTTGATGTGTCCGAGCAATTCCATAAGTCTTGCTCTGTCCCCTTTAAGATATGTATAACCGATCAGTGTTTCAACACCCGTTGCAATTTTATAGTCGATTAAATCTGCATTTTTAGGCGGATGAGAATTTGTATTTCTCCCCCGCTTAAAAACAGACATTTCTTCTTCAGTAAGTATTCCCTCAATCTTATGAAAATACGCTGCCTGAGCAGAAGCTTTTACATAACTCGTCGAAGTTTTATGAAGAACTTTAACAGGATAATACTTATCCTTTATAACATAAAGTCTTACATAAAGCTCATAGACACAATCTCCTATATAAGCTAAAGTCAATGCAGAATATTGATTTAGAGGTATCTTACTGTCATTATCAAAAATTTCTAAAAAATCAAACGGCATATTAATCCTCTATTCAAAAGTAATCTGCTGACCTTGAGCGGTATCTTTAACAATAACACCCATTTCTTTAAGCTTGTCACGAATTTCATCGGATTTTGCCCAGTTTTTCTCAGCTCTGGCAATTTTGCGTTCCTCAAGCAATGCAGAGATTTCAGGACTGATTTCTTCCTTCTTTTCTCTCCCAAACAACCCGAGAACACCACCAAGTTCTTTTATAAGACTTATTATATACTGAATAATCTCAGATGACGCATTTGTTTCAGCGGTTATACTCTTATTCGCATCAGCAACAATTTCAAAAATAACCGAAATAGCATCAGCGGTATTTAAATCATCATCCATTGCATCAATATATTTCTGCTTAAGAGCATCAATTCTGCCCTTTAATTCAAGTTCTGCATCGCAAATTGCACTTTTTTCGGCTTTATCCTTCAAAAACTCAAGTGTTTCAAGGCAGGTATAAACTCGTTCCATACTTGACCTTGCAGCTTCCATAAGGGTTTTACTGAAATTTATAGGACTTCTGTAGTGAGCAGAAAGCATGAACAATCTAATAACTTCATAATCAAATTCCTGTGCAATCTCTCTTACTGTGAAGAAATTACCTAAAGACTTTGACATTTTTCTGTTATCTATATTGATGTATCCGTTATGAAGCCAGTAATTAGCAAAAACGCACCCATTTGCACATTCACTTTGTGCAATTTCGTTTTCGTGGTGAGGGAAAATCAAATCCTGACCGCCACTGTGAATATCTATTGTTTTAGCGAGAAACTTATTCGCCATAGCACTACATTCGATATGCCAGCCGGGTCTGCCCATTCCCCATGGACTCTCCCATGCAGGCTCGCCCTCTTTTTGTTTTTTCCAAAGAGCAAAATCCATCGGGTCATTTTTATCCTCGTTTACATTGATTCTCGCTCCCGCCTCAAGGTCCTCAAGCGGCTGATGAGAAAGCTTTCCATATTCCTTGAATTTTTTTGCAGAGAAATACACATCTCCGTCAACATTATAGGCATAGCCTTTTTCTTCGAGATCCTTTACTATATCAATAATAGCATCAATATTTTCAGTAGCTCTTGGATGATAAGTCGCCTCTTTTATACCAAGGCCTTTGGCATCAACGAAATATTCTTTAATATATTCATCAGCAAGTTCCTTAACTGTTATACCAAGTTCGTTTGCCTTGTTAATCATTTTATCATCAATATCCGTAAAATTCTGAACAAAGGTCACCTCATAGCCTCTATACTCAAAATATCTGCGGAGAGTATCAAAAATAATAAACGGTCTTGCGTTTCCGACATGGAAAAAATTATAAACAGTAGGACCGCAGGAATACATCATTACCTTTCCGTCCTCTATTGGTTTAAATTCCTCTTTATCTCTCTTTAAAGTATTATAAAGTTTCATCCGTTTATTCATTCCTTTCTTTTTTAATCTTTTCAAGCTCAGCCTTAATTTTACAAATTTCCATAGACACAGGATCAGGAATATGAATCTGGTCAAGGTCAATTTTAGCAGGAGCAATTTTAATATTATCCCGTTTAACAATATGTGCCGGAACTCCAACACAAGTACTGTTAGGCGGAATTTCATTTAACACAACCGCATTTGCGGCTATTTTACTATTATCACCGACTGAAAACGGACCAAGAACCTTAGCTCCGCTTCCAATAGTAACATTATTTCCGATTGTAGGATGACGCTTTCCTTTATCCTTACCGGTACCTCCAAGAGTAACCCCTTGATAAATCGTACAGTTATCCCCAACGATAGCAGTTTCACCTATTACAACGCCCATACCGTGGTCAATAAAAACGCCGTGACCTATCTGAGCGGCAGGATGAATTTCTATCCCCGTTTTTCTTCTGGTTCTTTTTGAAATCCAGTCTGCGAGGAAATATAATTTATGATTATAAAGTTTATGCGCTATTCTATAATTTATTATAGCCCTAACGCCCGGATAAAGCAACAGCACCTGCGCTCTGCTCCTTGCCGCAGGATCTCGTTCAAAAACAAGATTAACCTCTTCCTTTATCTGTCGAAAAATTCCCATAATTATTACCCTTTCTCATATACCGTTTAATTATACCAAATTTTTTTCTTTTAGTAAAGGGTTTTTACAAAAAATTATTTCAATTTATAGTATTATCTTTTGATAAAAATTGTTCAAAATAACAAAAAGAGCAAATCACTCAGATTCACCCTTTAAATCTTTCGTATATTATCAGTAAAGCTCCTTGTCTGACTCCGATTTCAGCCACACATCCTATAAACTCATTGCTCACCCCTAAAGGCTCGTCATTTCTCAAAACTGCATCCTCAAGAGTATACTTTAAGCCTCTTTCACTAACTCCGCTTGAAACATCCGAATGAGAGAAAACCGAAATATAGCCCCTATGCTTATCGTCAAAAATTATCTTATCGTTGCATAACCCTGTATATATCCGGTCGTTTCCGATAATTTCAGCCCTATAGCCTCTTTTTATAAGGCTGATTATAAGCTGAATATTTGCAATAGTGTGATCAATTCTGCCTCCGGTACCACCATAAATCTGAAACTCTCTATATCCTTTTTGTAAGCCTATTTCTACTGCTGCCGCAGTATCCGTTACATCTTTTTCTGCAGGAAGTTTTATTATACCCTCGAAATCCGGGATAAAGTTCAAGGAGTCAAAATCACCGATTATAATATCAGGTGTTACACCAATCAAATTCAGCCCAATCAAGCCCCCGTCAGCGGCGATAAGCAAATCATCATTGCTCCTTAAAATTTCATTTTCGGAAAAATCTCCTGCGCCAACTATAATACATTTACCATTCATATTTATATTTCCTATACTATATAAATTCTCGGAACTCTTTTGCTTATTCCGCATATTATTTCATAATTTATCGTTCCGATTAAACCAGCAATTTCCTCAGCGGTAACGGATATTCCGTTACTTTCACCCATAAGGATAACCTCGTCCCCTACTTTAACATCGTCTATTTCCGAAACATCAACCATAAACTGGTCCATACAAATAGCACCAATAATCGGAGCGTATTTCCCATTTATAATAACTCTTCCTCGATTGGACAAAAGTCTTGGGTATCCGTCTGCATATCCTGCAGAAATAGTTGCAACCTTTGTCTCCTTTTCGGCAATAAAATGTCTGCCGTAGCTAACGCATTCGCCTTTGGAAATAGTTTTTACATGAACAACAGTTGTTTTAAGCTCCATAGCAGGAAAAAGCTTTATTTTCTGCCTGTCAACCTCGTTTGACGGATATAATCCGTATAAAATTATACCCATTCTGACCATATCAAATGAAGCTCCACTCAGTTCTGTTATTGCAGCACTGTTTTCAATATGCTTTATATTGATAACAATTCCTTTTTCTTCCAATAACTCACAGAACCGATTAAACTTATTAATCTGCATATACGAATATTCTTTATCCTTTTCATCAGATGTTGCAAAATGAGAAAACACCCCATCTATTTTAAGCATTGGCAATTTACTTATCTTTAATATCTGCTCAGCACTTTCGTCGTTGGGAATAAACCCGATTCTTCCCATTCCCGTATCAACTGCAATATGAACATTTGCAACTCGCCCAAGCTTTACAGCACACTCAGAAAGTCTGAGTGCGTCACTATAGTCAAAAACTGTCAAAGAAATATCATTTAAAATTACTTTCTCGTAATAATCAGGAAAAGTATATCCAAGAATCAAGATTTCCTTTTTAACGCCGTATTCTCGTAGCTCAATAGCCTCTTCAAAGGTTGCAACTGCATATTTATCAACAACATCATTCGTTGCATCAACACATTTTTTCGCACCGTGTCCGTATCCGTCAGCTTTCACAACCGCCATAATATCAACATCATTACCAACAATTTCTCTTACGGCTTCAGCGTTCTTTTTAATATTTGTAAGATTTATTTCAGCATAAATACGCATATTCTTCATTGTTATCACCATCAATTTTCTTCCGGCAAAGAAGAAATCTCATTTTTAATTTCACGCATAGAAAAATTTGTTTTAATATTTTTTATTCCACCAAATCCTTTTATAAAACGATGAATTTTTTCTATCTGTTCAAAATTTGCAGCTTTTATTTTAAGGAGAAAATCAAATTCACCTGCAATATAATAACATGACAAAATATTTTTATTATTTAAAACATATTCCTCAAAGGAAGAATGAAAACTTTCGTCCGATAGAGTAACCTCAGCGAATGCAGTTATATTATTTCCAAGTTTTTCTTCATTTAATAAAATTGTATATCTTTCAATAACACCGCTTTTCTCAAGCTTTTTTATTCGCTCAATAACCGATGAGACAGAAAAATTTATTTCTTTACTTATGTCAGACGCTTTCATTCTGGCATTGTTTTTCAAATAAGAAAGTATTTGTAAATCTGTATTATCCATAAAACAATCCCTCCGCATATAAACAATTATACCATAATTTTCTGATTTTTCAAGCTTACTTGAATAATTCTCCACCGATTATAACATTTTTCAAGTTAAATTCTTCATCAACCGTTATAAAATCAGCATCAAACCCAACTTCAACCTTCCCTTTATTTACTCCAAGAAGTTCCGCCGGAGTTTCCGTCGCCATTTTTATTGCATCTTTTTCAGGAATTCCAAATTTAATAGCACATTTAACACAATTAAATAAAGTTGAAACACTTCCTGCAAGAGTTCCGTCTGAGAGTCTCGCCTCATTTCCCTTTACGAAAACATTCAGTCCGCCAAGGTCATATTCACCCTCTGGAAGACCCGTTGCACGCATAGAATCACTTATTAAAATCATTTTATCCGAACCAAAAAGTTTGTAAAGAATATTTATAGCACCCTTGTGAATATGTAAGCCGTCACAAATAACCTGAGCATAAATATTTTTCATAGCCGCAGCCCCGATAACCCCAGGCTCTCTGTGATGAATTGATGGCATTGCATTAAAAGTATGGGTCAGGCAATTTGCCCCCGCTTCGATCGCCTTGATTGTCGTTTCATAATCCGCCTCTGTGTGCCCGATAGAAACAATACAATCACATTTTTTTATAAAATCAATTCCGCCGTCAATCTCCGGTGCAACTGTAACCATTTTAACATTACTGAATTGAGAAAATTCGTTTATGTCGGGATTTTTTATATATTCAGGATTTTGTGCCCCTTTATATTTCTCGGAAATATACGGACCCTCAAAGTGAAATCCCAATATCTTTGCCCCTTTTATATCCGAAATATCTATGTCCGAAATACACTTTAAAGTATCACAATCCGCCGTCATTGTTGTTGGAAGCCACGATGTTACGCCATTTTCCGCATAAATACCAGCCATTTCCTCAAGCTTTCCGTCCATCGTGTCATAGCCCCCGCATCCGTGGGTATGAATATCAATAAGCCCAGGAAGAATTCTGTAAAAGCCTAAATCCATCCCGTTTTCATCCGTATTTCCTATATAAGAAATTCTTCCATCTTCTGTTATAATATCAACTGTTTCTCCGTTCAGTTTAACGTTTTTATAAATATTACGCATAAATTTTCACCCTATACCTCTTTAATAATAGCCTGTATTGATAATGAATACTCCGTCGGAGTCATTCCGGTAACTTTTTTGAACTGCCTCGAAAAATAATGTATACTTGAATAACCAAGAATTTCAGCAATCTGAGAAATATTATAGTTATCCTCTCTTAGGTACTGTTTCGCCAAATCAATTTTAAGATAAAGAAAATATTCAATGGGGGCATAGTTACAGCAATTTTTGAAAACCGTCGTAATCGTTGTTTTATTTGTCCCGCTGTACTTAACCAAGTCATCTATAGTTATTTTGCCAAGAATATGGTCAAGCATATAATTTTCAAGTAAACTGAACAAATGATTATCTCTGTTAAGATTAAGTACAGATTTTTGAGAGAGCTTGGTACTATGCCGTAAAAAGGAAATCAAAAGCTCTGTTATATGTTGTTTAATAAGTTGTTCTGCTCCAAATCGCTGATTTGCTTTTCTTACAAGTTTTTTGGTATAAGGATTATCAAGCGGTGTTGAAAAACAACCCGTATACTCAGATATTATTTTAGAAATCAACGCTTTTTGTTCCTGCCCGACAGTCAAAATTTTACCTTTAAAAAATTCCATCGCTGGAGAGTTACATGCGAACGAAGCAATTGCAACATTTGGAGCGATACTGCAATAAGCTGAAATATTGTGCCATTCGTTTGGCTGATGAAAAATAATCTCGCCCTGTTTTAGCTTATATGTATCCTCTTCAGCTTTAACCTCTATATCACCTTTGTCTGCATAAACAAATTCCCAGAAATTATGCCTCTCGCCCGAAAATGAAAAATTAGCAGGATATTCAAAGTAATGAACACTATACAATTTTTCAATATTTATCTCATTCCTCAGTCTTACTCCCAAATAATTTCCCATTATAACACCTTCTTTTTTATTATTTTACCAAAAAATTTAAATAAAATCAATAAGTTTTTTATAATTATGCAAAAGAAATTTACTTTTGTGTAAATCAATTAGAGCTTTTTTAAGTTATAATATCAAATGTGATTATAAAACGAATATGAAATAAGGAGAATGAAAATGAGTAAAAGAATTTCTCTTGTAGTTATGGCAGCAGGAATGGGAAGCCGTTTTGGTGGACTTAAACAAATAGAACCTGTTGGACCAAAAGGTGAATCAATTCTTGACTTTTCAGTATTTGATGCAAAAAGAGCAGGTTTTGATGAGGTTGTTTTCATAATAAGAAAGGACTTTGAAGATGACTTTAAAAATAAAATAGGTAAAGTTGTCGAAAAATATATTGATGTTAAGTATGTTTTCCAGGATATGGGCTTTATTCCCGATAATTATTCTGTGCCGTCAGACAGAACAAAGCCTTGGGGAACTGCCCATGCAATATACTGTTGTAAAGACTCCGTTAAAAATCCTTTTGCGGTTATCAATGCAGATGACTACTATGGAATCAATTCATATAAAATTATATACAATAACCTTATATCCAATGATGAAATCTGTATGGTTGGTTATAAACTCGGTAACACATTAACCGAAAACGGTACTGTTGCACGAGGTGTTTGTGAAACAGAAAACGGATTCTTGAGCAAAATCACAGAACACACAACGCTTGACAAAAACAGCGGAATTCCTCTTGATACAGTTGTTTCAATGAATATGTGGGGGTTCGGACCGTCTATTTTTGAAAAAATAGAACTTGGTTTTAATTCTTTCTTTGAAAATATGACTAATCCTTTAAAAGATGAATATTTTCTTCCATCTGTTGTGGATTCTCTTATAAAAACAGAAAACGAACAGGTTAAGGTTTTGACAACTGACGAGAAATGGTATGGCGTTACATATAAGGAAGACAAAGAAACTGTAGTAAATGCGTTAAAAAATTTAGTTGAGGAGGGATATTATGACGGTATTTGAGAAAAGAACATATAACCTTAAGGATATTCTTAAAATGTTCGATATTGAAACTGACATAGAGTCTTACGGAAACGGGCATATCAATGACACATACTTGTGTGATATTACCCCTAAGTTTATTCTCCAGAGGATAAACACAAATGTTTTCAAGAAACCTGACGAGGTTATGAAAAACATCTATAATGTAACAGAACATCTTAAGAAAAAAATATTAGCATACGGCGGAGACATCAGCCGTGAAACATTAACCGTTGTTCCAACAGTTAATGACGAGTCTTACTATAAATATGATGAAGATTCATATTTTAGAATGTATAACTTTGTTGATAATAGTGTTAGTATTGATGTGACCGATGACCCGCAAATACTTTGCAATGCAGGAAAAGCATTCGGAAAGTTCCAGAGATTACTGAGCGATTTCCCTGCCGAAACACTGTATGAAACCATTGTTGATTTCCATAACACAAACGAACGAGTTAAACAACTTGAAACTGCGATCAAGAATAATCTTTCAGGCAGAATGGACAGTGTTTCCGACGAAATTGCATTTGCAATGGAATATTCAAAATACGCAGGTTGCATAACTGACGGAATTAAAAATGGTGATATTTTGCTCCGTGTTACTCACAATGACACTAAATTAAACAATATTTTATTTGACGCTGACACCCTCGAGGGTATATGTGTTATCGACCTTGATACAGTAATGCCGGGCTCAGTTTTATATGATTTTGGTGATGCTTTGAGGTTTGGTGCTTCAAGCTGTGCCGAAGACGAAACAGATTTATCAAAAATATGGTTTGATTTAGATAAATTTGAAGCCTTTACTAAAGGATTTTTATCTGAAACAGGAAAACATCTGACATCAAAAGAAATTGAACTTCTTCCTCTTTCCGCTCTTATTCTGACATACGAATGTGGAATCAGATTTTTGGCAGACCATATTAACGGTGACACATATTTCAAAATTCATCGTGAAAATCATAATCTCGACAGAGCAAGAAATCAATTTGCATTGGTTGTGGATATTGAGAAAAAGCTTGACGAAATGAAAAAGATTGTCGAAAAATATATGTAGTAATATCAAAAGAAGGCTTACACGCCTTCTTTTTTATTAACCAAATATCGTATTTTGTCATATTATGTAGTGTGCATCAGTGCACAGAAAGGAATGATATTATATGATTGACAAAGAATATTGTATCTGCAATCGTCTGATTGGTTATTCATATGTGCCAATCCAGGTCGCAGAAGATACAAATATTTATGACGCTGAAACAGGTCTCAATCGCGGAACTATTTTCCCGCCTTTAGATTTACCTCTCGGTGTCTACGGAAAACAAATAACCAAGGAGGATGACTGCAATGAATGAACGGGAAGCATTGATGAGGAAAATACAGGAATACGGCTTTGCCGCATATGACTGGAATTTATACCTCGACACACACCCCCACGATAAAAACGCAATAGCAATGTACCATAAAATGTCAAAAAAAGCCAGAGAATGTATGAATATGTATAATTCAAAATTCGGCCCATTATATGCTCACGAATCAAAAGATATGAATTTCTGGAATTGGATTGATATGCCCTGGCCGTGGGATTAAAGGAGGGAAAATATTATGTGGAGTTATCAAAAAAGATTACAGTATCCTGTAAAAATTAAAAATCCAAACCCTAAACTTGCAAGTTTTATTATCAGCCAATACGGCGGACCACACGGTGAAATAGGTGCTGCAATGAGATATTTATCACAAAGATACTCAATGCCAAACGAAATCACAAAATCCGTCCTGACTGATATAGGTACTGAAGAACTTGCTCATTTAGAAATTGTTGGAAGCCTTGTTACTCAGTTGGCAAGAAATGCAACAACAACGGAAATAGAAAACAGTCCTATGGCACCGTATTTTATTGACCACGGACGGGGAGTTTATCCTGTTGCTGCATCCGGAGAGGCGTTTTCAGCACTTACTCTTTCTGTGTCAGGAGACCCGATTGCTGACTTAACTGAAGATTTGGCTGCTGAGCAAAAAGCGCGGGCAACTTACGATAATATACTTCGTGTATCTAACGACCCAGATGTTAATGATGTAATAAAGTTTTTACGAGAGAGAGAAGTTGTTCATTTCCAGCGTTTCGGTGAAGCACTTGACACAGTGCAAAATAGAGCAACCTGCAAAAGATTTGGATTTTATAGGTAGATTTACCGAATTATAATAAAAACACTTGTCGGGTATTTCCCCGAGTTTGTGTAAACTATAAAACGATAATATAATTTATGTGATTTTTGAGGGATGGGATCTTTTTATTGGGTTTTGTCCCTCATCTAATATATCCGCACCCCTGTCCTCTTCTTATTTCTTAAAATTCCTACAGCATTCTCTTTACTATTTAAAATCATTTTCCCGTTTCTATCCGCTTTAACCTTATATCTTCCAAAAGTCCTGATGGTTCAAATAGAAGGAATTTTGAGAACATATCCTTAACCGCAAAGCCGTTGTGGTTTGAAACTATTACTGTCATTTTGTTTTTGCCGTTTTGGATAAAGTCTGAAACTTCAAATTTGTATGGAGGAAATAATTTCTCTCCAACAAATTTCCCGTTTATGTGAAGCTCAGCAACCTCGCCCACATACCCTAAATCAAGGATATAATTTCCGCTTTCCGCTTCAAATTCAGTTTCATATTTAATATGCCCTGAAAAATCGGGGAGCTCATTTCTGCCTGTTATATTAAACAGTTTATCTGTTGTTTTATAGTGCTTAAACTCCTCACTGTTCCGCTCTGCCACGCTGATTTTATACTCAAGATTAAATATCTTTTCTTCCGTTACTTTGGTTTCCTCAAGCTTTGGTATTTCGTTAAAATCAACTTCACCGAATATGATAAGTCTTGAATGATACGACGGAAGATTAAGTTCAATTTCACTATCGCTTTCCTTGACAACCGCAGTATTTTCAAAGGCATCATATTCAATATATTTTCCGCCCTCAAAAGCCGAAAGCTTAAGTATTGTGTTAACCTCGTTATTTATATCTTCATTGCTGAACATATAGATATGTGCATTATCTCTTGTATAGTGATAATATCTCAAGAATATGCCGTCATAATCGGATTCAACATCATTAAACTTACTTGATTTCATATAGTCAACAAGCTCGCAAAGCTGAATATTTTCAAACTCTGTTTCCCATTTTTCTTCCGAAACTGTTATAATTTTTATATCTGCTTTTTTCAGCTTATCCATAACTTCGTTTGGAAAATTTTCCGCATAAGGAACAATTAAAACATTATACTTTTCGCCGTTTAATGCACTATCTTTTATTTTATCAAGATAATCCGCAGGGATAATGTCATAGTCTAAAAGATTATCATAGAGTTTCTTTGCAATTTTCTCAAGAGGCAGAAAGTTTCTGTTTGTCCAACGATTTTCCGCATCATATAAAATTGCACAGGTTGAGATGTGCTTTCCATCATTTAACATATAACACATTCTGTTCATATAGTCCATATTTCTCTTAAAGAATTTAAACTGCGGATTTCTGCCCGTATCATAGAAATTCGGCGGGCAATCTGTGTCATTTGGCTTTGGTGAAAATGCGTGGGGAACATAATAATTTATTCCTCGCACGAACATATGGTCCATAAGATATTTCATTATTTTAGTGCCTTCTGCCCAGCCATAAGCGCCAAAGATTTCGCACATTGCTCTGCCTTTTTTAAGAGGGTCTATATGAGCAAGAGAAGACGCGAGTTTGCCAAGATAATAATGGAAAAAGTCGTTTTCCATATGCTTATATCCAACAAGTCCTGCATTACTGCACTCAGTAAGACCCGGCACAATCTGGTGTAGCACCACATCTATTCCTGCCATATCCTGACCGTTTAAGGCTCTGAAATAGTGTCCTGGTCCATGACCTGTTTTTGCATGGGTATTATTATCTTCGATAATATGACCGATATACATAACACCATGCTCACGGCACCAATCACCCAATTTATCACCGAAATTTTTCTTATACTCCGTTGTTATGGTATCCATATAGGAATATCTGAACTTTTCAGATATATTTTCAATATCAAACCAAAGTCCGGCAAGGCTATTCATATCAATCATTTCTTTAAGTTTGTCATGCCAGGGATAATGAACAAATGGCGTTCCTGTATCAAACGAAAAGCCATTGGCAGTATTATTTAAAAAACTTGGCTCATCGGAGAAAAAGCCTAAAAATGTGTTGCCGAAATATTCTGAAAATCTGTCATAGTGTGGCTGATAGACTTCATCTATAAACAAATCAACAGTTTCGGGATTTAACATATCGCAAAACGGCAGATGCCTTTCCGATTTCCCTCGTTTTGTTTTAATGGCAAAGACAACTCGCCACATTCCTTCGGGCAAATCAAAATACACCATATCCCCCGAAAGTCCGTCGGTTATGTCAATAATTTCACTATATTTTTCGCTGTTTGGAATGTGTTTAAGAGCGGAAATCCGAACAATTTCATCTTCTTCGTTTTCAAGCCAGCATGATGCCATAACACATCCGTCTTTAACAGGCCCTGCCACATCAATATGTGTTTCAGTTATACCGAAAGCCTGAAGGTGTTTATATTTATCCTCAAATATGCCGTTTGCATAGCCTGACGGGAAGTGTTTATCGTCCAAAATCCACACATTCATATCACGCTTTTTGCATTCATCAAAGATAAGCTTAATATCTTCCCACCAATCATCTTTGCAAAACTCCTCGTGGGTTCTTGACTCCAAGCAGACAGAGCGTATTCCACATTCATAAATACGCTCAATTTCCGCAATTATATATTTGTCATCTTCATTATGAAGCCACAAAAAGGGCGCTATATAATTGTGCTGTGTTTTGTTTAAATTATTGTGTACTCGATAATCCATTTTCTCTCCCTCTTTATTTAGCCAATCATATCCTCGCCTTTTTTATACATAGAATAGGGCATTTCTTCATTAAGAACAACTGCCCCTTCAAGTCTTATATCCCTTGAAGATGCACCAATCAGTATTTTATATTCTCCGTTTTCCACAACCCATTTATGGAGGGAAACATTATAATATTCAAAATCCTTTTCTGAAAGTTTGAAAACAACTTCCTTCTCCTCGCCTTTTTTCAAAAAGATTTTTTTAAACTGTTTAAGTTCTTTTATTGGTTTTACAACAGTTGCAACAACATCCGAAATATAAAGCTGAACAATCTCTGCTCCGTCATATTCGCCTGTGTTTTCAACTGTTAATTTAACCTCATACCCATCTTTTTCAGCTATTTCAAGATTCTTATATTCAAAATCCGTATAAGACAATCCATATCCGAAGGGATAACAGATTTCTTCAGGATGCTTGTCATAATATCTATAGCCAACATTGAGTTTTTCCCCGTATTCAACAACATTTCTGTTGCCTGGATACTCAATATCCGTTCTTGGTCTTTCCGGAAAGGTTTCGGGAAGCTTACCCGAAGGGTTGACAACACCGCACAAAACTTCCGCAATAGCCGAGCCTGCACTCTCCCCCGCAAGCCACATCTGAACAATTCCTTTCACTTTATCCTTCCAATCATCAAGAATAACTGCACTACCTGTTTGCAAAACAACTATAACATTTTTATTATTCTTAAGAGTATATTCAATAGTCAATTCATAGTTCGGGTTAAGTTCAAGACTTCTTCTGTCAAGCTTTTCCGTGTCCTCCGACTCCATTGAACCCATAAAAATAATTACAGCATCGGCTTCGCTTGTGAAATCAACATATTCCTGTCCATAGAGTTTTGGCCATATCATTTCGTTTGAATACTCGCGTTTTTTAAATATTTCTTTATAAACAAACTCTGTATCGGGCATCAATTTCTTCAACTGTTCAAGAGGACTGTCTGTATATTCTGCGCTTTGTTTAACCTCCGCACTGCCTTGCCCCGCAATGACAGGGCTATCCGCAAATTCACCTACAACGGCAATTTTCTTATATTTCTTACTGCAAAGCGGAAGTATATTATTTTCATTTTTCAGGAGAACAACGCCTTGAGTCGCAATTTCTTTTGCAATCTTATGTTGTTCATTTCTGTCATATTTTTTATCTTTAACCGCCTTTTTTTTTAAAGCGAATTTAAGCATACGCTTTACAGCAGTATCAATTTCATTCATAGATATTTTTCCGTTTTCAACACCCGCTTTAAGTTCATGAACAATGTTATCATTTTTAGGCATTTGCAAATCCAATCCGCTTTTAACAGACTTAACAATATCTCTGACAGTACCCCAGTCAGAAAGAACAACCCCGTCATATCCCCATTCATTTCTCAAAATTTCATTAAGAATAAACGAGTTTTCCGAGCAGGGCACTGCGTTTATTTTGTTACACGCACACATAATTGATTCAGGATTGGATTTCTTAACCGCTATTTCAAAGCCCTTAAGATAGATTTCCCGGAGAGTTCTTTCGTCAATCTCCACGCTTGTTTCAAGTCTGTATTTATCCTGATTGTTTGCCGCAAAATGTTTAAGACTGCAAGCAACGCCTTTTTTCTGCAATCCATTTATGTAGGCGGCACTCATTTCGCCCGAAACAACGGGGTCTTCGGAAAAATATTCAAAGTTTCTTCCGCAATATGGAGTTCTTTTTATATTTATTCCCGGTGCTAAAAGCATATCTACATCGTGCTCAATGCAATCATATGCCAATGCTTCGCCCATTTTCTCGGCAATCTCTATATCCCAACTCGCTGCAAGTGAACAAATATTTGGAAAAAGGGTGCAATTTGCATCTTCATCAAGTCTTGCGCCATGAGGACCGTCTGCCATGTTTTTAGAAGGCACATTTAATCTTTCAATTCCATTTGTTTCCATACCACCTGCACCAGTCAGAAGCAATGCTTTTTCCTCAAATGTCATTCCTGTTACTATTCTCTCAATCAATTTATCCATACTGTAATTCTCCCATTTTAATATTTGCTTATTCAGTTACTCCCAAAAGCCAAGATTTTCCTTTGGTCTTGAAATCACAGTTAAATCCGAGCCGGAGAAAATTTCATTTGCGTTTCTGTAAAAATCACCAAAATTCAAATCACGATCTCTTATTATTGTTTTCGGACAAGCAAATCCTATTTCGTACATCCAGACACCGTCATATCCGCAATCACACAGTGCCTTATAGAGCTTTTTCCAGTCAATAACTCCTTCTCCCGGAAGCCAATGACGCTCATTAACAAAGTCATAATCCGAGATATGAAGGGTTGCAATCTTATCCCCAACCCTCTCAACAAAAGACAAAACATCTTCCTGCATTAAATGGTTTGTGTCAAGGCAAACTCTTAATTTGTCGTTTGCCGACAACAGCTCCAGAATTTCATCTGATGTATTACCGATGCAGCTTCTTGGCAAATCCTCAACACAGATTATCGCCCCTTCTTTATTCGCAATTTCTGCTAATATATCAAGCGATTCCATTGCGTACTTGATTTTTTCATCACGCTCACCCTCAAACTCCCTACTTGAATGAACTACAAATTTTCCAACACCTATATCCGAAGCTTTTTTAATAAGTTCACCCAAATATTTTATTGTATATTTCCGAACCTCTGAATCAAGGGATGCAAGTTCTATCTCCTCTACAGGCGTAAACGGCAAATGATATGACCAGAGCATAATATTATAAGCCTTTGAAAGCCTTGATATTTCCTCATAATTTATCAAATCATATAGCCCAGGTCTGCGAGATATTTCTATTGCATTAATTTTATTTTCAGCCAGTTGCCTGAAATATTCATCTGTATATTCAAAACAACGGCTTGATATTCCTATTTTCATCCTCTATTCTCCTTGCGCATTTCATAATCATATAATTTTAAGGGTTTCGCCCGATGATATTTTATATATAACCCTGTCAACATCAAACCATATATCATATAGAGTCGGGTTATATATTATCGTTCCGTCTGCGCTATATATCAGTGAATTATAAGCATTCACATAGTCATATATTTCAATATTTGTTGCATACCATATATCCCTATGCCCTGCAAGCTTTCCACATATTTTTTCAAGATGTTCCCAATTTTCCTGCCGTTCAAATTCTGTACTGTGCCCCCACATATAAAAAAGTTTGGGACTGCGTCGTGCAGGATTTATATTTTTCGTTAAATCAAGGTTTAAAAACTCATCTATATAATCTATAATTTCATGATTTGAATGATGTGCCGACGGCATCCATGCATACCAGTCCTGAGGTAATTCAAAGGATTTATTATCTCCCCAGATTGTTCTGGCATAGACAATCCCCAAATCATTAAGGTATTGCTTTATGGTTTCATAATTTGCTCCGTTTGTAAAATATGTTATCCCGGTGTCCGCATATGCCATTCCACGAATTATAATCCCAAACCGCTCTTCAAGCTCCATACGGCAATCCAGAATATCCCTTATTCCTTCAACAGGGCGCAAAGTACCTTGCGCCCTGTGATTTGTTCCGTGGATTGCGATTTCATGCCCTTTTGATAAAATATGTTCCTCAATTTGTTCCTTTGTTAAAAAGACAGGTCTCATTTTCTCGCTATTTAAGTTAAATGTGCATTTAAGTCCTGCGCTGCTTATTATTTCCGAAAACCGAATATCGCTGGGATATCCATCATCATAACTTAATGTTACAGCCTTTTCTTTTCCTTCTGGAAACCGCATGAATTTGTATCTCATCAAAATTCCTCCAAAATAACCTATTCCTCTGATTTGTATACAACCATGACCCGTGTATCACCGTAAACCAACATTGTAAACACTTTATCTTTAAGCTCAGGATTATTTTTTAAACTCATTACATCATAAGAAGATATAGCCTCACATAATGTTTGTCCGTTCTTCTCGCTGACCTGATAAAGTTCTGCAGTCTTCAGAGAATAAAGATAATCTTCTGCACCAACCCCGTCTATCAAAAGTTTTACATAATCACCGTGAACGGATGCCACCTGACCCGTCCTATGAAGCTCCTTTGCTCCATAAGCATATGATAAATCATCGCCATCATTGATACCATACATTTTCATGTCGCTGTAATCAAACATCAATTTAACTTTTTTAATTTCATCCTTACTGTTGATGACATATCTTATACAATCTCCGGCACCGAGTTCAATCTCTTTTCCATCAACTGTTGTATATGTTAACAGTTCATTTTCGTAAAGCACAAGCTTCTTGATTTCATTTTTGTTATACCCTTCCAGAACAACCTTTACTGTATCTTTTTCCGCATCATACTCTTTGTATACTTCGCTAATCAGTAATATTGGAGCATTTTTTGTAAGAGGTTTGTCATACGGGGATATAACAATATCTGAATGGATATCCGAAGTTCCAACTCTGTATCCAACTGTATCAGGATAATACTGCTCATCCCCCAACGCAGACATCGCTATAAACGAATACGCTTTTTCATCTGTTGAATCTTTTGTTAAATCCGTTAATATAATCACAGTATCACTGTCCACCGGAATTCTACCTCCAATGAGTGCCGCATCTTTCCAATACTGCGTATCAATATTGTTTCCGTTACCAAGCTTGGCTATTTTATGAAGTCCTTCATAATTTTCATCATCTGATGCAATTTCATAGGCGGTTAAAACACCTTCCTTTTCAGAAAAACGGATTACCTGCGATGATTGCATATCAGTTAACGCCTGAACGGATGAAACCTTTCCGTTTGTGTTTAAGCACTTCACTTTTGCAGGCACGATGATTGTGTATATCACTTGGTCAACTCCAAGGATTTTCGCCCTTCCTTCATTATATAGCGGATTTTCAGGCATCGCCACACCCATTACATATCCAAGCTTATATAAATCATCACTTTGCATAACCTTAAAGCAAATATTTCCTTTACTATCAAGAGCGAATGTTATTGTTTCTCTCGCTCCTAATTTTTCATCAAAACCTCTTACAGTTCTGTATTCAGTTCCGTCGTCCGATTTAATAACAAAATAGTCTTTCCCACTTTTTTTAGATATTTGTGCAAGCTTGAAAGTTATACTTTGATTAACAACCTTGATTGTTATAAATCTTTCATCTTTTGAAATGCAGATTTCAACAACGCTGTCCTGATTGATGCTTCCTATTTCTATATCTTTTCCGTCAGCGTCAATAATTCTGCAAAATACATAATCGTCCAGTTCTATAACTTCATCGGAATTTTTAAATGTTATACGGTTATATACCGCACTTGCATTTTTAACAAGATATAGATCATATGTTGTTATATCCAGAACATCAATATAACCGTCGTTATTATTGTCTATCGCAACAAGATCTCCGTTACCCGAAACATCAAAGCTTCCCATAAGATTTGTTCTTGAGTTATTAAGAATTGTAATACAGGTTTTGCTTATCTTTTTTTCAACATATTTTTTAGAGTCTGCTTTTACATAGACAAGTTCATCCGAATCAAGAGAAATAACTTCCTCTATATCAAGCTCTGAAACAGAGTTTCTTTTCTCCTCAACATAAACCTGAACACGCTCACCTACAGAATTTTCCGTGTAGTATATGGTAATACACTGTCCGAAATACATATCATTGTATTTTTCTTCACTCAATTTATATGTAATTCCGTTTAAGGTGATTGAGTTATATTCTGTCGGTTCATCATTATAAATTGATTTTTTATAATTTCCGTCAACAATGCCTGTTGCATATTTTATATCATATAAATCACCCATAACAGAACTGTAACCATTAAGTCTGTATGTTCCGTCAATTTGTTTTTCAATTCCCTCTGCCGTTAGGGCATTATATATCATTATCGCCGCATCTTTATGTGTGCAGACCGAGTGGTTACCTACACCTTTATATAGTCCCAGAGCATTCGCAAGGGTATCAACTCCGCCTGCCGCATCAACTATATTTCCGTCCGCAATTGTTCTTAAAAGGATTGTTGCCATTTCTTCTTTGCTTATTGTCGCATCAGGTCTGAAACAGCCATCCGTTCCACCCTTAACGATTCCAAGAGAATAAGCAAGATTAACCGTATTAAAAATATCATCATTTTTCGTTACATCAAAAAATGGTTGCATATCATTTGCCGTAACTTTTAATGTATCTAATTTCTCCATTTTAAGAACGGTTTTAAGAAACTCTATTCGGGAGATTTGTGCATCGGAGTCATAATTTCCGTTTAACTCAATAATTCCGAGTCTATCAAGAAATTCTTCTTTAAAATCTGCACTTTCAGCAAATGAAACACAAGTTGCAAGCTGCATAACTACCACCAAAACAATAGCTATGCTTTTCAAAAACTTATTCATTCTTTAAACCCCCTCCGACACCATAAACATATACGCTTCATAAATGAGTTTAGCAGCTTCTGCCCGAGTTGCCGTCTGTTTCGGTGCAAAATAGTTACCCGACACACCGTTTACAACTCCGCTTTTAGCCATTCCGACAACCGAATCATACGCATAATCCGATATTGTTTCTTCATCAATAAACGGAATATATTCACCATTTTCACTATAAGAAGCATTCATATTCACAAGAACTCTTGCGAGAAGAACTGTTGCATCCTCCCTTGTTATAAACTGGCCTACACCGAATTTGTTATCCGAAACACCTTTTACGATTCCTGAATTTATAGCCGACATAACATAAGGAGCATACCATGAAGAATTATCAACATCTATAAAGGAACTGCTTATTTCTTTGATTTCAAAATCAAATGTCAAAAGAAGCATTTTAACAAATTCTTCACGAGTCACATTATCAGCCGGTGCAAAAACACCGTTTGCTTTTCCATTGACACTTCCTTTTTTAACCAAAAGCGCAATAGCCGGTTTTGCCCATTCATAGTTATCTATATCTTTAAATTCCTCTGTATAAACCTCTGTAATATCGCCGTATTCTTTTTCCTGACTTTCTGTACTCGCTATTACTGTTGAACCGGACGGATAAGAGCCGTTCTTCCCTCCACCACCGGAAGATGAACCGCCTCCGCCTCCACCGCCGGAAGATGAACCTCCGCCTGATGATGTATTCTGATTTTTAGCTTCTTTTACCGCATCTTCGATAACTTCTTCAAGTTTTTTGATTGATGTAATCTTATTTTTATTACCCAGAATATATGCATCAGCTATACTTTTTTTATGTCCGTTTAAAGAGTTATACTGTGAAATATTATTTATATTTCCGCTGTATTGGGAAATAGCTTCTCTGACATAATCCGCAGTTTTAACAGATTTAAAATCATTAACCATAGAAATGTTTGAAATTAAATCACTTCCAAATTTCTGAATTTCAGATAATGTATAGCTTTTTTTCTCAAGCATATCCGCCAAAACATCCGATGGCTGTATTCCGTTCGCTTTCACCTTATCATACGCAACTTCATCTATTCCAAGAATATAACGCACATTCTCCAATTTTTCAGGATTCTGGCAAACTTCCGTAATAGCATTTTCTATTGCCGATTTTGAAGAAGAAATAAACTTCCCCTTGTCTCCATTAATGGAATATGTATATTCCCCACTCGGAATACCTTTTACGATAAAGGCATTTCTTCCGTTTTTGTCATAACTTGATGAATTTACGTAAACAAGATTTTCTTTCAGGGTTTCGTCACTGAAATCTGTAAAATCAAAGCCTGATTTTACTACTAACAACACACATTCTTTATCTGGTTCCCTTTTAGAAGTGAATACTGATAAAACATCTCCATCAACAATCTGATATGCACATTTATCCGAAGAATATCTATATTTATCGTTATTCACTTCATTCTCGCTGTTAAACAGCATAATTGTTTCCACATTCGCAAGCTTCATTTCAGATATACTGTCAAAAGCAATCAATTTGATATACATATCCTCTTTTTCATCTTCCGAATAAGCAGAAACATCAAAGCTTAAAGTTATTTCACCATTACTGTTCGGATTTATTTTAATCGTTTTTATATCTGTTCTGAGAATTTCATCCTCATTCTCACCTTTTTTCATAAGCAGAGCAACAAAAGTCGGTGAAACCGAGTCAGTTATCTTAGAAGATGAAACAACATTCATATTCATTAATATTTCAGTATTTCCCGGAATTTTATCAGAAGATGTTAAAATATGGACAAAATCAAAGTTTTTATCCGATGGCATAGTAACGCGTTTTCTTGCGGCATAAAGCTCATTATAGGCATTATTTATATCTTCCTCTGTGCTTTCCTGATTCATATAAACCTGTGCTGCAAGACTTATTACCGATTTTGCTTCGTTTAACTGTTCCTCTGTGTATGTACCGTTCTCAAAATTCGCCATGATTTCCGCATCAAAACTTCTCATTAAGGATACAAGTTCTGCCGTTGTGTATAATTCGTTTTCCCCATTTTCAGAATAATACTTGCGGATAATCATATTATCGACATTTATCGCCCATTCTTTATCCAAGCCAAAATCTGAATCTTTGATATTCGAAATCATAACACGAACCATATTTAATTCCGATGACTGGACCATTGCTATTGGATAATTATACTCAAGAAGTTCATTATCAGCATAAACCGCTGTTATTTTCTGGCTGAGATTACCTTCATTATCAGTTATTTGCATAACAATTCTGACATTTTTCATTTTAGCCGGGTCATCAATTTTACCAAGTATTATCTCTCCGTCAGGGCCACCCGCAATTCTAATCGTATTACCTCCTGTAATATACAGATACGCAAGAACTTTTGAAGAATCTCTGAAATATACAAACATATTTTTGCCGTATTTTGACAGATTATAGCTCGCAAAATCAATCCCGAATTCAACATAACAGTTTGCATCTTCAGATTCGCACTTTATCTTTTTGTTACCCAGTCCAAAATCAACATACTGACTGACATTTTTCTGCGTTGTGTCAGTCTTTATTTTTAAAGTATTATTTCCATACGGAACATCGTCATATATTTCCTGACTTATTATACCTTGACCATAAGTTACATCAAATACACTATTCTCCAAATCATCTTCAAAGTTTTCAATAATTGTAAAAGGTGCTTTATCTGGAATATCTGGTGTGTCTGGAATATCCGGAATATCCGGAACATCTGAAAATGCTTTTAGTTCTTCTACCATAGCATCAACATCGCTTTGAGTCGCAATTGGATTTTTCACCATAGCAACCGCATTATCAAAAACAGTTTTTTGACTGCTTGTTAAAGATTCTGCATCAATCTCATCAATTACGCCCCTTAAAGCCATTTTTGAAGCTAACGGAGAAGTTTCGTCAGTTGATACATAAGTTACAACATTCACATTATCAATATACAATGTATCCGTTTCTGTTTGTTTTCCTATACAGATTTTTAATCTGTCAATTGTATCAACATTGGCATTATTCATTTCAATAGGAGATTGGGAAAAATCACCCATAAGTTCATCATCAACATAAACCTGCACAATAGTTTTATTATGCAAATCAACTCGAATTCTCATATTATTGAATACAGCATTTGTCCCTGACGGTGCAGTTGCTATATTCATAGTGTTGTTTAAATATATATCACCGTTAGCACGAATCGTTGACCTGAACATAAATGTATTGCCTGTGTGATTTTTATTAGCGAGGTCGAAGTTTATACCCGTTTCTCTGTTTAAGAGTTTTACATCTGCCGAAAACTCCGCATAAGAATTTTCAGGGGCATTCTCTCCGATTTCCAAGCCGTCTGCAAGGATAAAATCCATATACTGCATACCGTTTGAGCTTAAAGAACTTGCCGTTTGCGCAAACTTCAACATAGTTCCAAAATAAGGTACGCTATTATTATCCAAAGATAAAACTCCTATCTTATCACCTTTTTGCACTGTATAAGCCAATGACATTCCCTGATATGTTCCTTCTGCTACTGTTGCATTATCAAAGGTTGCTATTCCGTATACCGATAAACCGGTTGTTTCGGCAAATATACTTATACTGCCGAAAATACCAAGAAGCATCGCCATTGTTATAAGTAGCGCTATAAATTTCTTCAGTGTGTTTTTCATTGATTATTCCCCACTCTCTTCGCAAAGACTATGGTAAGCATTACACATAAGCACAAACGCACCCATTCCATGCAAATCATTTTCTCTTTTCGGTCTGGCTATGTAATACTCATAATCCCCTACCCCCGTACCTATACAGATATCAGGTATCGTAAGAGTTCCATCCTCATTCTCTTCTATCATATTGATAACACCGTTAAACCCTTTATCGGCAATTACCTTAAAGCCCTTTTCAACATATCCGGATTTTATAGCCTTTGAGATACCACATACAAAGAGAGCTGAACACGATGACTCAATCCAGTTTCCGTCCGCATTACCTTTATCAACCACCTGATACCAACAACCTGTTTTGTCATCCTGATATTTTGCAATAGCCGTGCAGTAATCTCTGACTATGTCAATAAGTTCATTTTTAAATTCATACTTATCAGGTATGTATTCAAGAATTATTGTAAGAGCAACAATATACCATCCTGCCGCTCTACCCCAGACCTCGCTTGACTTACCTGTTTCATTATCCGCCCACTCTTCTTCACGGCTTTCATCCCATGCGTGATATAAGAGTCCGTTTTTCTTTTTGCAGTATTTCCACATAAGCGTTGCCTGACGGTGTATTTCTTCAAAGCACCAGTCCTTATTGTATTTCCTTCCATACATAGCCAAAAGTTGTCCTGCCATATAAAGACCATCGAGCCACATCTGATTTGGATGCTCATATTTATGCCAGAAACCATCTACCGTATTTTTAGGCCACTCTTTTATGTGTCCCATAATGGTATGAAGTGCTTTTTCATACCGTTCATCGCCTGTTTCTTCAAACAATCTGAAAAGCAATATTCCCGGTTGAAGGTCATCAAGGCGTTCTTTAACATAATTTATAATATTTCCATCTTCATCAATAAGACTGTCAATATATCTTTTTATATAGTCACCATATTCCTTATTCCCCGTAAGATAATAAACACCTTCCATGCCGGAAAGAAATACTCCTTGATGATAATGAAACAAACCTTCGGGAGGCAGTTTTTCTGCCTCAAATTTTTTCATAAGAGTCCTGCACCCGGCTTCCGCGTAGTCAAGCGCTGTCCCTGTTGTCTTTACCATTTTATAACATCCTCCAATTAGTTTAAATTCATTCCAACCCAAACAGGGATACTGTATCCATTTGCAAGTTCAATCATTACAGCACCAAAACATTCGCTGTTTTTACACAAGGTTGCATTCGTTCCGATTTCCACAGTAACCGTTAAATCTTCTTCATTTATTGACAAATCGTTAACTATAATCCAGTCACCAGTTTTATTGATTTTCAAGCCCTGAATGTCATCAGGATTTTCAAATGTCACACTTACTGTTGTTGTTTCATTTTCATTAAGCATAACTCTGTATTTATCTGCATATGCATTTATTGGTCTGTGTGGCATAAATGAGATATTTTTATTTCCGTACGCTCCAACCTCATTAAACTCGCCAAAATTCGGAAGTGTTGTTGCCATATTAGTTCCGATACTGCCTTCAACTAACCTCAAATCTCCGCCATCTTCATTAGCATATAAAGGCTGTGCATATTTTATATGCTTACCTGTTATAGTGGAAGGAATATTTGTTGTTCTGTAAACCATATCATAGTCGATGCTGTCCTGGTCATTGGCAGTATACTTAAAGCTTATCGCCTCTCTTGTTTCTGCTTGTATAACATTGTTTCGGCTTTCAATATGGTATTCTCCGCCAACATTTGTAATACCATAACCATATACATCTATGGTATTATTAAAAATGAACATTTTTCCGGCAAAACCACCATCTCCGCTACCTCCGGCTTTTATTCCGCCACCTGAATAACTTTTGCTCTCATTCAGTTTGCTTATCTGATTCTGATAAATATATGACGGTCCGACAGTATTTGAAGCCGTGCTCACACCGCAAAGGAAATTCTCTATACGGTTTTTGAAGTATCTTACATTCATCTGAGAACCGTCAAGTTCTGTTGCATCATCTGCGCCGTTTGCAAAATAATTGCCGTATATATCTGCATTCTTACCTACACCGCCACCAATTAACGAATTTCCTGCCGATTCTATAGCATCATTAAATAAATGTTCATCATTTCCAACAAAGTCATTATATCTTATAACCAAAGCATTACTGTCAAGATAATAAATTCCGCATGGTCCGTTAGGATGAACACTACTATAATGTTCTCCATCCCAAAGGTTTGCACTTCCTTTCGGGTCATGAATATAGCATCTTTCGACCGTTACAGAATCTGCATAATGAAGGCGTATTGCCGCTGTGTAGTTTGGTATATCTCCGTCTATTTTATAAAGTCCTTCGTAAGGATAGAACAATCCTTTTCTGCCCCAACCGGAAATGTCACAGTTTATGATTCTGATATTATTACAGGAATCCGTCATATTGATTCCGTTTCTTGAACCTCCGATAACAGTAACATTCTCAAAAATAACATATCTGCAATTATCAAATAAAACTGCATCGTGTATGTTTCCGTCTGCAATAACCGGAGTATCATCATCACCTTCAATTTTAATCCAGCCATCAGGTCTTCCCTGAACATCCTGGATTAAAAGACTTCCGCCGTCATATATCTCGCTCAGAGATATTGTTCTTGCAATAGTCGGATTCTCTGACCAAGTTGTAAACCTTTCACTATGTTCGTTTATAACTTCACCGCTTGCCGAAAGTTCTTCTATTTTAACCTCATACTCTGTTCCGCTTGTTAAATTTACTATACTGCCCCTAAATTGCAAAGAATCCGCATTTATGTCCTTGTAAGGTTTATAAGCATTTTCCCATTCTGTATCAGAAGCTTTCTTATAGTATACATTTACATCATCCGCATCACTTTCGTAGTAATAGCTTACACATTCATAAGTCGGAACTAAATTCAATCCACTTGTCTGTGCCTCAACAAAATCAGAATATGTATGTTCGTCTCTTTTAATAGTTTTTGCTGCCTGTGTTTTTAAATAAATCTTGCCGTCGGCAATTATTTTAACACCGTAATATTTATCGCTTAAGCTTGTCGAAAACGCACCTTTCCATTTGCCGTTTTCGTATTTCGGTGCTGGAGCGCTGCGATAATAAAGCATTTCTTCCTTATCCACATTCCAGTATGTATCACTTGTAAGTTTATAAAGCACTTTAACATCGGCAGTTTCAGGCAGGTTAATTTCATAAGAAATACTGTCGTGTCCTGCTGTGAATTTAGTGTTCCAATTCCACCACCAAGAACTTGTTATATATTGAGGTTTTGTATAATTACTTTTTATGTCAAGCTTTTTATTGTCCGTATCAACATTTGTGATAGTTGAGCCAAAGGCATTTTTTATGGCATCAAAAGAAACCATCAAAACCGCATCCTGATATAGATATGGCTTTGAAATAGTATAGGTTTCGCCATTTGCTACCATTTCACTTTCGCCTAAGGTTACTTCCATATATGCACCATCTTCACGCATAGCGGTGAATTTATCACCGCTATATGTGAGTTCCATGTCCATATTATTTAAAATATTTTTTGCCGGGACAATTATGTCTTCACCATTGATTATAACATTAGTATCAAGAGATATTAATGTGTTATCAATGGTAACTGCCCTTCATTCATCTGCAAGGTCCTTAACAAATGGGAACTCCATTTCCTTAAGCTGACCGATAAGCCAGTTAGCACAGTACATTGCGCCTTCTTCTGAAAGGTGAGTTCTGTCTAACTCTTCGCCATCTTTTAATGAATACCAATGTTCATAAGTTGTCTGTGTTGTTCCCTCTGCTGTATATACTTCTCTCAAATGAGCGTGCATATCAATTAACGGAGCATTTAAAGCTGAAGCAGTATCAATAACTGCCTGAACAAAATCCACATCCTCGCCTGTGCTTACATCCTCGCGTATATGAGAATAATTTAATTCACCTTTACTGTTCCATGTGTATCTCGGTATTGCAGTTACAAATAACGGAATAGCACCTTGTTCTTTAAACTCGTTTGCAACTCTTATAAGGTTTGCTTTAAAAGTGTTTACATCCATATGCTTCTGGTCATTATGACAAAGAGAAATTATAACATAATCACCTTGCTTTATATCAGCTAAAAGATTATCCATTCTGCCTTGTGAATACCATGTGTCTGTTCTTGAACCAGGAACAGCCTTGTTGTTGACATTTATATTGGTTTCTGCCAAAATAACGCTCAACGCCTGTCCAATACCATAGTCAGGCTGACTTCCTTTGTATGCATCAAGAGTATAGTCTGCATAAATTGAGTCTGCGATAATGTGAATTGTTGGATTTTCAGGTAATACTTCTCTAACATTCTGGAGTGGCTCATATGTGTCATTTTCCCAAACGAAGTATTTTATCACACTATTTGTATTTACGGCTAAATCAAGTGTATGTGTTTCATTTGTTACAGGAATAGCTTTTGTATTCTTAAGGATACCGTTTTCATAAACTGCCGCATAGAATATCGCATTATTATTTGCTGTGTTCTTCTTAAGTACAACGCTCTTTAATTTTCCGCCGTCCACAGGACCATAAACTACATTTCCGTCAGCATCTTCAAATCTTGCTTCATTGATTTCCACCGAAGCTCTTGGGTGAACTGTCACATTATATGTCTTTGAAACAGATTCTCCATCTCTTGAAAGTGTATATGTAAGTGCAACATCAACGCTTTCATCTGTTGGCTGTGTAACCTTTAAGTTGCCATCAATATAGCCTTCAGGCACAGATGTGCAAGTTACTGTTATGCCATCTGCTGAAAAATCAGGCTTTATAAGTGAATCTGTGTAAATATCCTTTTGCGGAGCAACTATCTCCGAAAGATATGTGTTTAACCCTGCTAATGCTTCAACTGCTGCGTCAACTTCTTCCTGTGTTGCAAAAAGGTCGTTATATACTTTTTTCGCATTGATTAAAACAACGCTATCTGAAACTTCATATCTTGTGTTTATTGCTTTTAACAAAGCTGCTTTATTAGCCTCAGGGGTTTTACCTGAATATGTCATAATTCTTAAGTTATCCAATGCAAATGTATAACCTGTTGAAGTTGTTGTATCAGAGCCGTCACTCCAGTTAAATGTTAACTTCGAAATCTTCGTTCCTGCATCCGGATTAAGAGCTACATTTGCTATCGTGCTATGTGACTCTGTTCTGTCCAAGAGTCTTACGCCGTTTATATATACTGCTTCCAAATCTTTATTGTAAAGGTCGAAAACAAGTTTTACATTTTTATCAAATGAATCTTCAAGACCTATTGTATTGTATAAACCAATTCTTGCATAATCTTCTGTATAAGCATAACCAACTCTTGCCATATCTTTACCAATATTAATTCTTGCAATTTCCTGACTGTTTTCATCACGGACTATAGCGGCAAATGTCGTTGAACCGGTTGCACTTACCTTTACATCAAATGCTACTTCCGCAAAATCCCCTTCCTTTGCACCTTCAAAAGTTGGAGTGTTTTTTAATGTGAAGTTTGCAACAGGATACATGCTCTTTATAGTAGATTTATCTCCGCTCTGTGCACCATGCATAAGTCCAAACATTTTGTTAAGGATTGGATTTGCATCGTTTGCTGTGAAAATTGTTTCAGTTGCCGCAGCATTATTGTTGTAAGTTGTCTTATAGTCAAAGTCTGCATAAACACCATCCGCGCCTGTTTCAAAATCTTCAGATGCGAAAACCTTTGCATTTGTTAATTTAACAGTATTAAGCGATGCCAAAGCGTTTGCAACTTCCTCTGTTGTCGCAACTGGATTTTTAGCTACTGCTAACGCATTATTATATTTAACCTGGTCAGCACTGCTGAAAGCATATTCATAAACCTGACCAATTTTGTCACGAAGAGTTTTCTTTAAGCCGATTGGCGATGTTCCATCATTGCTTGTATATGTTACAAGTTCAACATTATCAACTGCAAATGTATATCCGTTAGGACCCTCACCATGCTTATTCGATCCCCAGCGATATTCGATAGTATTTATCGTTGTTGCTGTTCCCATTGGAACCCCTGTTAAATATTCGCCTGTTGTATCAGCTTTAAGTCTTACATCATCAACATAGAGCGCCTTAACAACCTTATTTTCAAGGTCAAGAATAACTTTAACATTTTTGTTATATCCGTCAGCAAGACCGTTATTTGCATAAGTACAAACTATTGTATCTGCATAAGCTGTTCCGATTCTTATCTCTTTTTCCCCAATATTTATATGTGATGCAACTGTTGAGCCTTCTAAAAGACGAACCTGCTGTGTTGTGCCTCTTAAGTCTGTTTTTAAATCAAATGTAAATTCAACATACTTCTTATTTGCATTTTCAGAATAATCAACAGGATTATTTAATACAAAGTTCACCGCACCGGCTTTATCAAGTCCCTCTTTCTGGGCGAATGCATACCAATTACCATAAATCGGATTTACATCTGTGATTACCTTTGGTGTTCCCTGTCTTGAATAGCTATTATATGTAATTGTGAAATCGTCATAAACCGTTCCAAGTCCACTGTCAAAGCCTTCAGATACTACAACATCAGGCCATCCTGTTGTGCTGATACCTGATAAAGAAGCAACAGCATTGTCAACATCTGTTTGTGTTGCCAATGGATTTTTAGCAAGTTCAACCGCATTGTCAAATGTAACCTTTGCGCTTCCGTTTAAGCTTATTCCCGTAAACTCATTAAGCTTTGAACGAAGAGCAGATTTATTGGCAACAGGAGATGTTCCGTCAGTTGATTTATAAGTAACAACAGTAACATTATCTAAATATAATGTATCAACCTCTTTTGGTTTTGCAATATATATTATCAACTTTTCAATAGCTTCAAATGTTTCACTTGCACACGGAATCGGTGAAATCGGTATAGGCGTATCATCTGCATATATAGCCACTATTTTTCTGTTATATAAGTCAACCTTAACTCTTATGTTGTTGAACACGCCATTGTTTCCTGATGGTGCAGTTCCAACGCTGTCAGGGCCATAAACGCTATCCACAACCGGAACAAAATTTCCTTTTGCATCAAAATTCAAACGATATGCGTTCTCACCAAAGCCAACATATACACCCGTCGAACTATTTTCAAGCTTCACATCATAGGAAAACTCCATATATCTGTTTTCTTCAGTTGTTTCTCCCACAGGAATCGGTGTATCAAGTATGAAAGTCATAACCTGATTTTCAGATCCACTTTCCTGCTCATATTTGAGCATTTTCCCATAATACGGAATTTTGCTTGTTTCAAGACTTAAAAATCCGTTCTTTGCCTTGGAAACATGAGCAAATGTCATCCCATCATATACACCTTCAGCGGAATTTGCATTATCAAAATCTGCTTTAGCATATGCAGCATTTGAAGCAGCTGCAAACACGCTTATTCCGCCAAACATACCGAGCATCATCGACACAACTATCAATAATGCCAAACTTTTGTTTAATACTTTTTTCATCTTTTTCGTCTCCTTTAATTTATATTTATTTTTTAATTATTTACTGTGGAAAATAACCAAAAACGGTTACAGGAACTGAAAATCCGTCTTCTGTTCTGAGCATTAACATTCCATTTCCTTCGTGGAATTCATAGCCTGTTAAATCCACTTTGATTTTAACCGTTATTGTTGAGTTCGGTTTAAGCTCACCTGTGATTGGAGATAAGATTTCAAACCATGTATAGTCTTTATTCTTGTCAAGTTTGTATTTCTTTCCTTCAGGAACATCGCCTACATAGAATGTAATCTCCGCCTCTTTGCCTGTTGCGATATCCACGCGGTATTTATCCGCCCACATATCAATAGGTCTGTTTGGAAGCATTTTTAAACTGTTATCCTTCTCAAAAGCACCTATATCGGGTTTGCCGTCTGTAACATAGTGTTCACTGAACCCGTCAAGCCACTGTCCTGCATTTACTGCCGGATGATTCTCGGGTAAATTAAAGTTGTATATACTTCTGTCTTCAAACTGTGGTAATACATCTTTTTTGGTATACAGGATATTGTGTTCCATATTCTCCGTCTTTTTCCCGAGTTTTACAGGACCGATAATCAAGTTATAGTCAATATCAAACCTTTCCATATCATTTGTCGCATTGGAATTTCCGACTGCGGTCTGCTTACCGTTTGCAGCATTAACAAAATTGTTTTTCATCTCGGTCGGCCATACACCATTAGAATTATATGGGCCTCTCATACCTTCATTATCCATAGTGTTATTAAACATAAACACCTTGCCCGAATATCCGTCAGGGCCTGTTCCGCCCATTTTGATTGGCATACCAACTCTGTCAGTATCCTGCTCTGTTCCGAGATTGGTTATAAGATTATAGAAAAGGTATGCAGGTCCGACAGTTGTTCTTGCGGTCGATATTCCACAAAGAGTCTGTTCCATTCTGTTTTCATAAACACGGGCATTCATCATAGGTCCATCAAGCTCCATTGTGTCATCCTGACCGCAATAGAACATATTTCCGTATATATCAGAATTTTTTCTCACACTGGACTCTATTAACTGTGAATTCAACCAACCTTCTATACAGTCGTTAAATCTATGCTTATCGCTTCCGATAATGTCGTTGTATCTTATAACAATTCCACCCCTTGCACCAACATAAATTCCCGAAGAACCGCAAGGATGATTATCTTTTCCGTCAGGGCGACGCCACGGATTTGTTCTCATATTAGCATCATGGATATAACATCGTTCAACCAGAATATCCTCTATTCCGTTCATAAGATGCACCGCTGCCATATAGTTTCCTACAAAACCATTTACATAATATAATCCCATGTATGGGTCATAAACGCCATCACCGGGTCCCCAGCCTGAAATATCGCATTTTCTTATATGAATATTTGTAGAATTGTTTACTACGCTGATACCACTTCTTCTACCGCCTAAAATTACAGCGTTTTCAAATATAAGATAATGACATTCTGAAATATAAACCGCTTCTATATCATTAAGACTTGCATCAATCGTCTGTCCTTCACAATCAATCTTTATCCAACCATCTTCAGTACCACTGATGTTCTGAAGTTGAAGCGGACCTTCGCCATCATATATTTCAGACAGTTTAATGGTTTTGGCAATCGGGACATCTGTCGTTTTGGTTTTTACGGTTGTTGTTTTCTCCGTTACTATATTGCCAAGTTCATCAAAAAGCTCTGCTTTTATTTCATATTCCGTGCCTTCTTCAAGCTTTACGATACTTCCTCTGAATTGCCATGTTTTTGTATCATGTTGAGGTGTGTGAGCTTTTTTCCATTCCACATCTCCGACTTTTCGATATGTGATTTCACAGCTTTTAGCTTTTCCCTGCTCATAATCGATATAATAGCTTACATTTTCAAAAGTGGACTCGGCTAAAAGTTCACCGTCTGTATTGATTCCGGCATCAGTTTTAAACTCTTCCGTAGTCTGAATCATTTCAAAGCCTTCAACACACATAAGTCTGCGGGCAATAAATAAATCTTCTTTCCCGTCATCTATTATGCTGACCAATACATCAAACGGAATAGTTTTTGAATCCCAGTCATCTCTTATGTCGCTTCGTCTTGTGTAGAACGCACCATCCTGATAATAAGGTTTCGGACATTCAACCCATGTATCGGAATACCAGTGATATCCCCAACCTACGGCTGAAAACTTGTAATCGTATCCACCTGAACTCAAATCCTTGAATGTGTCAAACCAATTCTGCTTACCAAACCCCTCTCTGTCCTCATCATGTTGTCTTGCAAAAACACGGATTTTAACATTAGGATTATCATAAGGAATCTTGAGGTTTATATCTCTTTTTCCATTTTTCAGACCGATTATTTCGCCCTCTTTTGCCTCTCTTGCGTTAACTTCATAAGAATCAAAGATATAAAGGCAATTCATCTTCTCGTCATATTCCGTATCAAGTCCGAATGCAGATTTAAAAATACTGAGGGGAACATAATATGTTCCGCCAATCGGCTTTGGATACATTCCAATTGAAACTTGTCTGCCGTTTACAATAGCGATTTTAGAATCCGGTTGAAATTTCACATAATTTCTTCCTCTGGCTAACATTATGTATCCGTCTTTTTCTGTTCTTTCAAGACCCAATCCCATATCCATATTTGTAAATGGAAGTGTCAACATTCCGTTTACAAATTCAACGGGAGCATCAGTACGGTTTCTTACGCCGTTAACCCATATTCTCGTTGCCTTTAATGCCGCTTCTCTCGCCGTTTCAAGATAACTGTCCGGCTTAACTTTTTCACCCGGTAAAGCACCTTTACCTATCGGTGTGTACCATGTCTGATTTGTCAGAACAATACAGTCAATATACTGTCCTGCGACTTCACCTTGAATATCTAATGTATGCCAACCTTCATCAAGATTAAAAGTTTTAAGATTTCTCCATGTCCATGTCACAGATGCCGCCGCATTACTGTTTGCATAACCCGTATTATCTATTCCAAACCAACTGGATTTCTGTACCGGATTGTGATACCTCAACCAGAAATTATATTTCCCCTTTTGATTTATTTTAAACTTAAAGCTTAACCCAATTTCTTCTCTGGTCGCAGGTGCCGCACTTGTTTTTTCACTTGAATAAAAGAATTTCCCACCTGCTGCATCTTCATCAATTTCCACAAATGAAGTTTTATCGTTATATTTTCCGTTTTCTGCTTCAAAAATATACGAGCCTAAAGCTGTTTCTTTCACTTCCGGCAAATCAAGATTCTCCGCATCAGGGTTTGCAGGAAGAAACTCTCCCGACAAATCCACAGCTTCACTTCGTGTCTTATATTTTATAACAACCTTATCAACCATATGCCCGGGTCTTACACTTCTTATGTAAAGCTTATATTTTCCAAAAGCATTTCCATACCATACACGTTTTGCCTCAATCGTATTATAGTTAGTTGTATACATCGGTTCTCCATCCATATTGTCGATATATATGTATGAAAGATTGGATTTTTCATCCTTTGCCTTGTGATATGCATACAAAACCATATCAACAATAGGTTTTTCAAAGGTTACATCAATTTCCGCAACAGCATCTTTCTTTGTGCTTTTAAGAACCTTTCCGCCTGATGCACTGCTATCGTCTATAACCGCAAATCCGCCGGAATATTTAAAGTCCTCCGCTTCATATTCGATAATGCTTTCCGTTGGGTCATTATATGCATTGGAAAGTGCATCATAGTAACCGCTTACTGTTAAAACTCCTGATGCAAATATTAAAAACGCCATCAACATCGCTAATATTCTTTTCATATTTATCATCTCCCGGAATAGTTATTATATCGCAATTTTAATTTATACTTAAATTATAACAAATTTTTTAAATAAAAACAGTAGATTTTTTTCGATAAACTATTGAAATATTTAGAACATTATTGTATAATATATACATCACATTTATGAAATGAGGGATAAATTTGGAATATATTTTACAGATTGACGAAGGGGAATTATTCAATTTTAAATATGCTCATGATTTTATTAAGGACAGGAGGAGATTTCAGTTGCATTATCATCCTTATCCTGAAATATATCTTTTCGTTAACGGAGCTGCAGACTTTTATATTGAAGGAGCTATTTACAATCTTGAGCCTTATGACATAATGCTCGTCCCTCCATATATGCTCCATCAACCATATCCTCAAATCAGCACCTCATTCGAGCGTTATGTTCTTAATGTATACTCTAATTATTACGACAAGTTGGAATGTCCCGAATATCTCAATCTATTCTCAAACCTTGATAATTTCAAGTACAAAATTCCCGCTCGTGTTGTGAAGAAAACAAACTATATGAATGTTTTAACCGATATCCGCACATATTCCGACAACTTTAAGAATATGGACCAACCTGTTATAAAATACAAGGTCGGCGAGCTTCTTCATATTCTTAATTCTATCGAAAACTTTGAAATTTTCAACACACAAAATTCGGTAATTCAGGAAATAATAGACTACATTGACAAAAACTACGCAATAATAACAAATCTTGACGAAATCGCCCGACACTTTAATTATACCAAAAGCCATTTATGTGTTTTATTTAAAGAAAAAACAGGTATGACCATAGTTCATTATTTGACATTAAGGCGTATTGAAGCTGTAAAACATCTTCATACAAAAGGTAAAAGTTTGTCAACAGCATGTCTAGAAGCAGGTTTTGGAACTTACGGAAATTTTGCATATAATTATAAAAAGATTTTTGGCAAAGCCCCAAAAGAAGATTTAAAATAAAAAATTATAAAAGCCGTAAACCCACTTATTATAAAGGTTTACGGCTATTGGTTTAATTTAAACGTTTCGGTGAAGCACTTGACACTGTTCAAAAAGACCTGCCAGAAGAAAATTTTATATGAATAACCGCATCTAATTTCACAGTGTGTAATCATTAAAAAGAAAAAGCCAACAGTACAGCTACCCCCAAAACGGATTAGCCTTACTGCTGGCATCAATTTCAATATTTACATAAATTTCAAACGGTTGAAATTTATTCTGTATTATACCGCATTTTTTCGACTCTTTCAACAGATTCCATTGTTGCATCAAAAATCACACTATTCTTATCCGCCTCTCGTTTCCTAGTAAATCAATCAAGAATTTGTACTCTTTCACCAGACGGTATTTTATAAATATCCTTGTCTTTTCCTTTATATTGCTGTATGTATACATCTATGAGTGTCGGGTTTGCAACAAACCGACCATCTGCAGAAAAATCAAGGGATTCATAAGCCTTAACATATTCATATATTTCCATATTCGTTGCATACCATATATCGTCGTGTCCACCCATTTTTTCGGCAAACTTTTCGATAACATTCCAGTTATTATTATCGTCAAATTCATAACTATGCCCCCAAAGACAAAACAAAGATGTATTAAATGGGTGACTATCGTTTAAGAATTCATCACAAAGTTCAAAAAGTCTTGGATTATTATGGTGACAAGTCGCAGGCAATCTCAGCCAGTCTTTCGGGATATAAAATTTTTCCGTTGACTCAACCGTACGGGCATATGCGATACCGCACGCCCGAAGAGCTTCAACCGCTGTGTCGCTTACGCCCCCCATAGGATACGCACAACCACGAATATTGCGTTCAAATATACTTTCAAGATTTCGCCTGTCCTCAATTACATCAAACACTATTCTATCCGAAGGAAGTCTGTTCCAGAACGGATGAGCATACCCATGAACAGCAACCTCATGTGGGGAATTTTTATAAGTCTTGATACATTGTTCCTTACTCATTCTTTTATTCGGAGTACCAGGAATCGCATCCGCCTCTGGAAACATTCCGCTATTAAGATTAAAGGTTCCCTTAAGACCATATTTATTCATAATCTCAATTAAGCGAATATCCTGAATAACTCCATCATCATAACTTAGTGTTACTGCTTTTCTTTTCCCTTCTGGAAATCTCATTATAGTAAGCACAAAAAACGCCCCCTTTTATCTCGATTTAAAATATGTTCCTGTTTTTATTCCGTCACATATATCATACAAGTTTTCTATCCTCTTGCCATTTGTTATAATCATATCTATGCCATTTTTCATAACAATTTCAGCCGCATTAAGCTTTGTTTTCATTCCGCCCGTTCCCCGTCTGGAGCCTGCCCCTCCTGCTGAGGATATGATTTTTTCATCTATTTCCTCGACCAGTTCTATTATCTGTGCTTCAGGATTTACGGATGGATCTGAATCATATAATCCGTCTATATCAGACATTATAATAAGCAAATCAGCATCAACCAATACCGAAACATATGCTGACAAGGTATCATTATCACCAAATTCAAGTTCTTCCGTTGAAACAACATCATTTTCGTTCACTATCGGTATAACGCCATATTCAAGCATTGTCATAAACGCATTTTTTGTATTATCGTATTTCTGCTCATTATCAAAGACATATTTAGTTAGCAAAACCTGTGCAGCATTATATCCGTATTCAGAGAAGAATCTGTCATACATAGAAACAAGGGTTGCCTGACCGATTGCTGCAAGCGCCTGTTTCTTCCTGATTTCCTCCGGCTTTCCAGTAAGACCGAGTTTACCAACTCCTGCCCCGACGGCACCACTGGAAACTAAGATAATCTGGTTTCCTGTATTAACAAGTTCAGAGATAACTCTGACAAGTTTTTCAAGTTGTCTTATATTTATTTTTCCATTTTCATGAGTCAATGTCGATGTTCCAACCTTAACTACTATTCTTTTTCCCATAATTATTACCTCAATTCCAAAATATTTTAACATATTCTCTTGCATTTTGTCAATAAGAAAGTTATAATAAAAGAGTACTATGGAGGAAATTATGAAAATCGGGAATATAACCTTAGAAAACAATATTATTCTTGCCCCTATGGCAGGAGTTACAGATAAAGCTTTCCGTCAGATAACTAAGCCTTTCGGACCCGGGCTTATGTATACTGAAATGGTATCCGGTAAAGGCCTTTTATATAAAAATAAAAAAACTGAAAAGTTGCTTGATGTATCTGAAAACGAGGGAATTGTTGCGACGCAGCTGTTTGGACACGACCCTGAAATTATAGCCGAAACCGCTCTTTCCGCTCAGGAAAACGGGGCAATGATTATTGATATAAATATGGGTTGTCCTGCGCCCAAAATTGTTAATAACGGTGACGGTTCTGCACTTATGAAGTTTCCTGAACTCGCCGGAAGAATTATAGCTGAAACAAAGAAAAAAATTTCAATTCCGCTTACCGTTAAATTTCGAAGCGGTTGGGACGAAGACAACATAAACGCTGTTGACTTTGCTAAAATTGCAGAGGAAAACGGGGCAGACGCTATAACTATTCATGGAAGAACAAGAAAACAGTTTTATAGCGGACAGGCTGACCTTGATATTATCAAATCCGTTAAATCAGCGGTCACTATTCCTGTTATCGGAAACGGGGACATCAATAGCGGTAAAAGTGCAAAAAATATGTTGGATTACACGGGCTGCGATGCTATAATGATAGGCAGAGCCTCTCAGGGAAATCCTTGGATTTTTCGCGAAATCAACCATTTTCAGGATACTTCAAGTGAACTACCTCCTCCATCCATTGATGAGAAAATTTCCTTAATGCTTAAGCATCTTGATTTGCTTATTGAATATAAGGGAGATCGAATTGGAGTGTTGGAAGCACGGAAGCATATGGCTTGGTATTTAAAAGGTGTCAAAAGAGGTCCTGCAATGCGTGAACTTATAAATAAAGCATCCACAAAAACTGAAATGGTAAACATTATAACTTCTATTGAAGAATATATTAAATCATAAGAGAAAGGATTGATATTATGGAGAAAAAATGTAATATATACAAAACTTCTATCGGCGGACAAGCGGTTATTGAGGGCGTTATGATGCGTGGTCCTGAATCCATTGCCGTTGCCGTCAGAAAACCTGACCAGGAAATAATAATTGATACTCAGCCTTTAGGAAAGGTCCGCACAAACAAACTTTTAAAATTGCCGATTATCCGTGGTTGCGTCAACTTTGTTGACAGTATGATTATTGGTGTCAAGGCACTTATGTTTTCCGCTAAATTTTTCGATTTGGACGAAGATGGTAATGAAATCACTCAGGAACCGAGTAAATTTGAAAAGTGGCTTGATAAGAAACTTGGCTCAGAAAAGGCATTGAATGCAGTTATATACATTTCCGTGTTTTTCTCAATCATATTAAGTGTTGGTCTTTTTATGCTTCTTCCTGCTTTCCTTGCCGGATTTGTTAAGAATTTTTCAGACAGCCACACTCTTTATATTGCAACCGAAGGTGCCGTCCGAATTACCCTTTTTGTAATTTATCTGCTTCTTGTTTCTCAAATGAAAGATATAAAGCGAGTTTTTATGTATCACGGTGCAGAACACAAGTCAATTCATTGTTATGAACACGGCGAAGAACTTACTGTTGAAAATGTCAAAAAGCACACTCGTCTCCACCCTCGTTGCGGAACAAGTTTTTTACTCATCGTTATGGTTATCAGTATTATAATCTTCTTCTTTATCAGGTTTGAAAATATTTTCCTTAAGCTTTTGGCAAGATTAGTTCTTATTCCTGTTGTTGCTGGAATTTCATACGAAATAATCAAATTTGCAGGTAGACACGATAATCTTTTCACAAGAATTATCAGCTATCCCGGAACATTATTTCAGTATATAACTACAAAAGAGCCTGATGATTCTCAGATTGAGGTTGCTATTGCATCTCTTAAGGCTGTTATTCCTGATGAAAAGGGTAGTGACAAATGGTAAATCTTTCGACTCTACGGAGAAAACTTAAAGAAACTTACGGAAATTTGACCGAAATAGACATTATCATTATGAATACTTTAAATATCGATAAATCCCGGCTATTTATCGATATTTCTGTTAGTGAGAATATGGTTTGTGATATTGAAAAAAAGGTGCACAGACTAAAAAATAACGAACCTGTTGAATACATAACAGGCCACAAGGAATTCATGTCTCTTGATTTTTCCGTTAATCCCTCCACACTCATTCCCCGAGCTGATACAGAAATACTTGTAGAGGAAATCCTGAAAATATGTGACGGTAAAAAAGTAACTATTTTCGATGTTGGAACGGGTTCAGGATGTATTGCAATCAGTCTTGCTTATTACTTATCGCAATCCACTGTATACGCTTTTGATATATCAGAAAAAACTTTGGAAACTGCTAAGATAAACGCTGTAAAAAACGGAGTTGACACAAGAGTTAAATTCATTAAACAGGATATTTTGAAAGGGTTCCCCCCTCTTAATATTATTCCTGATATAATTGTTTCAAATCCACCATATATAGAGACCGAGGTAATCGAAACTCTTGAAGATAAGGTCAAAAATTATGAGCCATTTTCTGCACTTGACGGCGGACGGGACGGGTTGATTTTTTACAGAAAGATTATTAACGAAAACCCCTTGCAGGAAAATGGGGTACTTGCTTTTGAAATTGGGTTTAATCAGGGAAATTCTGTTTCAGAACTAATGAAAAATTATTATTGTGATGTTCAAGTTATAAAAGACCTAGGCGGAAATGACCGAGTTGTTTTAGGTACAAAAAAAGTCTGCTCAGATTGAGCAGACTTTTTTATATGTGAAATTAGTTATTTCCACCAGCCATAGCAGCAACTTCAGCAGCAAAATCGTCAGCCTTCTTTTCAAGACCTTCACCCTTTTCAAAACGAGCGAACTTAACGATTTCGATTGTTGTGCCGAGTTCCTTAGCAACACCGTCTAAGAACTTCTTAACATCCATATCAGGATCCTTAACGAATGCCTGGTCGTTTAAGCAGATGTCCTTATAGAACTTCTTAATTCTACCGATAACCATCTTTTCAACGATAGCTTCCGGCTTACCTTCTTCAAGAGCCTGAGCTGTTAATACTCTCTTTTCGTTCTCAATTTCTTCAGTAGGAACTTCTGATTCCTTAACATATTTCGGGAATGCAGCAGCAACCTGAAGAGCAACATCGTGTGCAGCATTTTTAAATGCATCTGTGTCAGCCTTGGAAGCATCGCCTAACTCAAAGTTAACCAATACACCAATCTTACCGCCACCATGAACATACGCTGTGTTAACACCTTCGTATCTGTCGAAACGACGAAGGTTCATATTTTCACCGATTGTAGCAATCTTCTCTGTAAGAGCTTCGCCAACAGTCTGTCCATCGTAAAGAGGAGTTGCCTTAAGAGCCTCAACATCAGCCGGTGCATTATCAGCAATACACTTAGCAACATCCTTAACGAATGCCTGGAAATCAGCGTTCTTAGCAACAAAGTCTGTTTCTGTGTTGATTTCAACAACAACACCTACATTGCCGAATAAAGATGCCTCAACGAGACCTTCAGCAGCAATTCTGCCAGCCTTTTTAGCAGCAGTTGCAAGACCTTTTTCACGAAGGAATTCAACAGCCTTGTCCATATCGCCGTTTGTTTCTGTTAAAGCCTTTTTACAATCCATCATACCGCAGTTTGTCATTTCTCTTAATGTCTTAACATCTTGTGCTGTAAATGCCATTATATATCACTCACTTTCGTAAAAATTCAAAATTATTCTTCGTCGAGCATATCGAGGGAAACTTCTCCTTCGATTTCCTCAGCATCAGCAACAGGTGCGAATTCTTCACCCTGTCTGCCTTCGATTATAGCGTTACCGATTGTAGAAACGATAAGCTTAACCGCACGGATAGCATCGTCATTACCCGGAATCGGATAATCAGCTTCTTCCGGATCACAGTTTGTGTCAACGATTGCGATAACCGGAATACCAAGCTTCTTAGCTTCCAATATAGCGTTCTTTTCTTTTCTTGGGTCAACAACAAAGAGAGCAGATGGAATTTCTTTCATCTCTTTGATACCGCCGAGGAACTTTTCAAGCTTTTCTGCTTCGAGGTTGAGCTTGATAACTTCTTTCTTAGGAAGAAGTTCCATTGTTCCGTCTTCGCTCATTTTCTTGAGCTGATAAAGTCTGTCGATTCTTTTCTTGATTGTCTTGAAGTTTGTAAGCATACCGCCAAGCCATCTTGCGTTAACGAAATACATACCTGTTCTTTCAGCCTCTTCACGGATTGCATCCTGAGCCTGTTTCTTTGTTCCAACAAAAAGAACTGTACCGCCGTCTGCAGCGATATCGCGAACAAAATAGTAAGCTTCTTCTATCTTCTTAACAGTTTTCTGTAAGTCGATAATATAGATACCGTTTCTTTCTGTAAAAATGTACTCCGCCATTTTAGGATTCCAACGGCGTGTCTGATGTCCGAAATGAACACCTGCTTCAAGCAACTGCTTCATCTGAATTACTCCCATGATTTTACACCTCCATAAGTTTTATACCTCCACTGTTATCAACTCGGCAGGGGACTGTCATGGGTATACTTTGTTTGCAGCACTTCCCAACCAATCCAACAGTGTGCGTATTTTTTCTCTGCATTTCACATGCCATAATAGTATACCACAAAATTTTTCCAAATGCAAGCTTTTTTTAAAAAAATTTTAATTTGACAATATTTTTTTCATATGATAAAATATTTTTGGTGATTTAAATTGGAATTTAATATTTTATATGCAATTCAAAACCTAAGAACTCCGATTCTTGATTCATTTATGAAATTTGTTTCATATCTTGGAAACAGCGGTCAGATTTGGATTTTAGTCGGAATTATTATGCTTTTCTTCAAAAAATACAGAAAAAGCGGTTTAACCGTTCTCCTCGCTTTACTCCTTTGCTTGATTTTCGGGAATGGTATTCTTAAAAATCTTATCACACGACAACGGCCATGCTGGATTGACGAGAGTGTGAAGCTACTTATAAGCACACCTACGGACTACTCATTTCCGTCAGGACATACCTTTTCATCATTTGCGGCAAGCCTTAGTATTTTTATGTATCATAAAAAACTGGGTATCTCCGCTTTTGTTCTTGCGATTTTAATTGCTTTTTCAAGACTCTATCTTTTTGTTCATTTCCCCACAGATATTATCGGCGGAATAGTTTTGGGGATTACAACAGCCTATGTTTCATACCGTATAATCAGAAAAATATACCCTGTCAGATGACTGGCAGGGTATATTTATTATTTCACAGTTTCCCAATCTTTTAAGAACTTTTCAATTCCTGAGTCCGTAAGCGGGTGGTGGACCATTTGCTCAATAACCTTATATGGTACAGTTGCGATATTGCAACCTGCTTTTGCAGCTTCTGTAACATGAATCGGGTTTCTGATTGATGCGGCTATAATTTCAGTCTCAATTCCCTGAATCTCAAAAATCTCCGCAATTTCCTCTATAAGTTCCATTCCCGTTCTGCCAATATCGTCAAGTCTGCCAACAAACGGACTTACAAACGACGCTCCAGCTTTTGCAGCAAGGAGTGCCTGTGCTGCAGAGAATATAAGAGTGACATTAGTTTTAATATTAAGCTCCGTCAGCCTTTTTGTTGCCTTTAACCCCTCTGCACACATCGGAATTTTGATTACAAGATTCGTATTATTTATTTTAGCATAAATTTCCTTAGCCTCTTCCACCATTTTATCAGCCTCAAGAGAGATAACTTCTGCACTTATAGGCCCGTCAACTATTGATGTTATTTCTTTTACAACCTCAATAAAGTCCCGTCCCTCCTTTGCGATAAGTGACGGATTTGTGGTTACTCCGCAAATAACACCCATATCGTTGGCACTTTTAATTTCTTCAACATTTGCTGTATCAATAAATAGCTTCATCTTAAACGCCCCTCCATAAAATATATTACCTCAAACAGCGTTCTTATGATAAAACAATCAAAAACATTTGTCAATATATGGCTTTAAAATTGATAAACAATCATTTTCGCTCATTTATTTTACATTTTCAATCAAATAAATGTTACTTTAGTCAGCTAAAGGTGATACCCAGTCATATTCAAAACTTTCCATAAGAGGTGCGCAGGTATCTTTGTTCCAGAGAAACGCCTTAACTATCCCCTCACCTGTTTCTCTCAGCTTAATCAACTGTGACAAATCAACAGATATTGTAAACTCACCTGTTTCAGCAGTTACATTTAGCGGAATTGCTTCAATTATGTATTCATCGGAAATATTATAACTCGCAAGAATTACATAAAGTTCAGCAGATGCTCCCGGATTGTATCCCTTGATAACTGCTTTATATTCAGCTAAATCCCTCTGGGTAAGAGAAGAAATCCTTGCAGGATATAATCCCCCGGGAATTGAAAACTTATTTGCATATTTTGAATTTGCAACAAACTTATATAATCTGAAATCACTTATTGAAATTGTGTCATTTTCAGGAAAAATTGGTTCATCAGGCGTTTCAACACCAACATTATATGTTACTTGATTTAATGGTATTTCCCCTGATTTTGTAACGCTTCCGCCAACACAAGCTATCGAATACAAACCACTTTCAAGTTCCGTCATTGTGAGTCTGACTGTTGAATTAGGGAGAACTTCCACACTTGACGGATTACCCACCATCTCGCCATCAGAAGATGTTATTACAAAGTCATCAACGGTTATGCTGTTATTTATTGCAGTTGAGAAAACCATATTTACTGTCCCCTCTTCCGCTTCACTATCAAGAGTAATCATTGCATTATTATGGCTGTTTTCAAAGAAATGATTAACATAAAAGTTATCAATATAGCAGGTGTTTGCAGTTGATTTCCTAAAGAAGAAATCTTTTATCTCCCTTACATTATCCATAGTCGCACACTTATAAACAAGACTCGAGTCAACATAACCATAAACCATTGGTATTTCTGCATCAAGGTCTATTAAAAGTTCATACTTATGCCAAGCGCCATTTGTTCCTGTTCTTTCGCCATTGAAAAAAACTTTACTTTCAGAGTCACCCAGTTGTTTTTCACTTCCACCTCTAACTATTTCTGTGTCAGAAAAACCATCGTTAGATGTATTTATAAAATAGGTCATTCTTTTGTCATTCCAGGAGCCTGAACCGGAATAATTGTAATATCTCACATTTATATCTTCTTCATCAATAGCAACATGAGATGAAAAATTCATATCTCCCACCGAAGTTTTATCTCTCAAAGTTTTCATATCAAAACTTACTCTTATCTTACCTTTCGAGATAACCTCTTCAAACGGAAAAACAATTCGGCCCTGACTTCCGACGCTTAAGCAAGTTGAACCTGTTTCAGTATCAATAATAGAAAATTTCTTTGATTTATCTTTTACATCAACACCTCTTTCCCACCCCTCAGGATATTTTTCATCCTCACTCACGGAAACATACCCTGCAAAGGTATCAAAATGATTCACCACGACTCTGCCCTGCTTAAACGGTTGAGCATTTACAGGCAATAATTGCACAACTATCGCCCATACAATCATTAGAGCTATAACTTTCCCAATACTTTTTCTCATACTATTCCTCTCTCTTCTCAGCTTTTTATTAAATTGTTAATTTTTCCCATATTTCGACATTTTCCTACTTATCATATAATAAAAAGCAGTAAAAGTCAATATTTCTGTTAAAGCTTTAGCTTTCAACATTAACCGACTTGACAACTACCGAAAATCAACATATAATATTAGTAAATTTATTTTAGGGAGTTTTAGTATGCTTAAAGAAGAGCGTTATGAAAAAATACTCGATATTCTTGACGAAGAAAAGTTTATTTCCGCCACAGAATTGAGCAAAAGACTATACGTCAGTTTACCAACTATACGGCGTGATTTAGCCGAGCTTCAAAAAAAGAATCAGATTCTTAGAAGTCATGGCGGGGCGAGAAAATTACATATTGATAATATGCAGATGCCTGTTGAATTCAGGAAAACTCTTAAAAGTTCCGAAAAGAGAGAAATGTGTAGGGTTGCTTCCGAACTTATTCACGACAATGACACTATATTCATTGACGCTTCAACCTCGACATTCCAGATTGTAAATTTTCTTTCCGAGAAAAAAGGGATTACAGTTTTGACAAACAGTATTCCGCTTTCAATCCTTCTTGCACAAAAAGGGATTCCTTCATATTGCACCGGTGGAGAAACTCAGGTCGTTTCCTCTGCCTATGCAGGAAGTCTTGCTGAGGATTTTATAAAGAAATTCAACATAGACATTATGTTCATTTCAAGCAGCGGAATAAACGAAAACGGAATGATAAACGACATTTCACTTTCCGAAACTCAACTTCGTAAAACTGTTATAAATCAATCAAAAAAAGTTGTGTTTCTTTGTGACGGAACAAAGCTTAACCTTTCCGCTCCTTTTAATCTTATCCCAATTCAGAGCGTAGACTTTTTCATAACAAATGATGAAAAGGCATATGATTATTTTAACGAAAAAGACAAGAACCAAGTCATTGTTATACAATAAAAAAGTGTGCATCAGCACACTTTTTTATTGTATGTCATATTACGCAAGATATTGTTCCAAATCTTTCCACATATTTTCAAGAATACCTTCTGCATCCTCAACTGACGCGTCCTTTGAACCCATATAGAATTTAATCTTCGGCTCTGTTCCTGACGGTCTTACTGCGCACCAACAGTTATCTTCCATCTCGAAAAGAAGAACATTTGATTTCGGTAATTCAATCTTAGTTTCTTCACCTGTATCAGCGTTTTTCTTTACTGCTGTACTGTAATCATTCATAAAGAGAACTTTCTTTTCACCTATTACAGAAGGAATATTTTTTCTTATGCCTGCCATAATATTTGAGATTTTTTCAAGCCCTTCTATACCCTCAAGTTCAACCGAAACAAGCTTTTCTCTGAATGTTCCGTATTTTTCATAAAGGGACATAAGTCCTTCATAAAGGGACATTCCCTTATTCTTATACCACGCTGCCATTTCAGTTATGAGCATTGTTGCAACAACGCCATCTTTATCTCTTGCGTAAGTTCCTGCAAGATAACCATAGCTTTCTTCAAAACCAAGGAGATATGTGTGATTCTTTTCAGTTTCAAACTCCTTAATCTTTTCGCCGATAAACTTAAAGCCTGTCAGAAGATTCATAACCTCAACACCATATGATGCACAGATAACATCTGTCATATAGGTTGTTACTATGGTTTTAATAACAACCCCGTCGTCAGGAAGATTATTATTTAATTTTCTGCCGTTTAATATATATTCAGTAAGCAATGCGCCGACCATATTTCCAGTAAGCGGAATATAGTTTCCTGCATTATCACGGAGAATAACACCGACACGGTCACAGTCAGGGTCTGTTCCTATTATAAAATCAACATCATTCTCTTTCGCCATTTCAATAGCGATTGTAAATGCCTCTTTATTTTCAGGGTTAGGAGATTTAACCGTTGGGAAATCTCCGTCAGGCTCTATCTGTTCTTTAACAAGAAGCACATTCTTAAAGCCAACTTTATCAAGAATTTTACGAACAGGAACATTTCCGCTTCCGTGCAAAGGAGTATAGATAATTTTAAAATCGTCCGCAACCTTTGAAACCGCGTCAGGATTTATCTGCTGTTTTATAACCTCAGCAAGATACACTTCGTCAAAAGCATCTCCGAAATATTCAATAAATCCGTTATTCTCAGCCTCTTTTATTGGCATTGTTCTGACATCTGCAAAAATATCAGTTGAGCCGATAACTTCAAGAACCTTGTTTGACAGTTCAAGGGAAGCCTGTCCGCCGTCTGCTCCGTATACCTTATAGCCGTTATATTTTGCAGGATTATGGCTCGCTGTAATCATAACACCTGCCGCTGTGCCAAAATGTCTTACCGCAAAGGAAAGCTGCGGAACAGGTCTTAACGAATCCGAAAGATAAACCTTTATTCCGTTTGCCGCAAGAACGCAGGCAGTTTCTTTTGCATAAAGTTCCGAATTATTTCTCGAATCGTAAGAAATTGCAACACCTTGTTTTTTCGCATCTTCACCAAGACTTAAAACAAACCCTGCAAGTCCCTGCGTTGCTTTTCTCACTGTATATATATTCATTCTGTTTGTCCCTGCGCCCATAATTCCTCTAAGCCCTGCAGTACCAAACTCCAAATCACGATAAAACCGTTCCTTTATTTCCTTATCATCATTTGCAATATTTTCAAGTTCCGCCCTTGTATTTTCATCAATAACTGGACTGTTCAACCATTTTTCATATTCTTTTACATGTGTCATATTTATACCTCCGCAAGCTATACATCTTTGTTATTATACCATTATTTCCAATGTATGTCAATCACATTTAATTTATACACACTCTTTTTGTTTTCATTTTATTATTGCAATATTCGATTTTTTATGATATAATTTTATATATTCCAGTTATAAAGGAGTTTATTTTATGATAGGTTATTATAATTATTCAGTAATTTTAACATACTTTGGTCTTTCAACATCCATAGTCGGTATGTTTCAGGCTTTTAAAGGAGAACTTAAATTCGCAGTTCTATGTTTAATGATTAGCGGAATATGTGATATGTTTGATGGTGCAATCGCCAGACGCTGCACGAGAACAGAGGATGAAAAATCTTTCGGTATTCAAATTGATTCGCTTTGTGACCTTATTTGTTTCGGGGCGTTTCCTGCTATTATCGTTTTCAATTTTATGAGTGATATTGAGTCGTTTAATTTTTGGCTTACTATTATTTGTATAATTTTTTATGTCTTAGCCGCAGTTATCCGTTTGGGATATTTCAATGTTTCCGAAATAAACCGAACTGCAAGCGAGGGCGGAAAGAGAATGTATTACGAGGGACTTCCCGTAACAAGTGTTTCATTGCTTCTTCCACTCTTTCTTGTGTTTGATTTTCTTTTAACCAAGGGAGTTTTTGTTAAATTCTATAATATTGGTTTGCTGATTATCGGTTTATTATTTATCTCAAAGCTTAAAATCAAAAAACCGTATTTTAAAGGTCTTTTGCTTGTGTCGCTCATTGGTGCGATTGTGTTCACACTCGTGATAATTTTCGGAGGACAGTTTAATGGTTAAATTCTTATATAAAACCATAGCAGGAAGACTTATTCTAAAACTTTTAACCCGTCCGACACTTTCCCGTTTGGCGGGTTATTTTATGGACAGCAAAATTTCCGTTTTATTTATAAAGCCATTTATCAGGAAAAACAATATTTCTCTTGATGATTACAAAGTTGAAATCTGGAAATCTTTTAATCATTTTTTCACAAGACAGGTCAAAGACAACGCCAGAACATTCTCCGATGAAAAAACAAAGCTTCTTTCCCCTTGCGACGGATTACTGACAACTTATAAAATTACAGACGATTTGTGTTTTTCGGTTAAAAATTCTGAATACAGCATAAAATCATTATTGGAAAACAACGAGCTTGCGGATAAATATAAAAACGGAATATGCCTTGTTTTCCGTCTCACTCCTGCTCATTATCACCGTTATCACTATTTCGATAATGGTCACAAAACTGAAAATATAAAGATTCCCGGTGTTTTACACACAGTTCAGCCTGTTGCGGTATGCAACACTTCTGTATACACTAAAAACAGCCGCGAATATACTGTTTTAAGTACCGAAAACTGGGGTAATGTTTTGTTTATGGAAGTCGGGGCTATGTTAGTTGGCAGAATCGTTAACTACCATCAATCCCACACCTTTTCCCGTGGTGAAGAAAAAGGCAGGTTCGAGTTTGGCGGTTCTACAATCATTTTACTATTTGAAGCAGGCAAAATCAATATAGACAGCGAAATAATTAACGCAAACAAAAACGGAATTGAATTCCCTGTTAAAGCAGGCGAAAAAATCGGAGGGATTTAATTGGCAGACATAAAGTGTAATTCTTGCGACGCAACTGTGAATTCAGAAACACTTGCGGAAATTGATAATATCTGTCCGTACTGTGGTTCGGTCATTTATACATCGAAAAACATCTCTGTTTCCACAGAAAAAAAGAATATAAAAGCCAATCTTGACAAAATCAAAAAGCCGGCTTTTCTATACCCTTTTTTCATTGGGGTTATAGCAATTTTTCTTATTCTTTATCTTATAATTATACCATCCATCCGTTATAACACCGCCGTTTCACTTATGAATAGCGGAAAAAACGATAAGGCTATTGCTATATTTATGGATTTAGGCGATTACCGTGACAGTTCTCTCCGCAGTATGATTTTATACGGAAGAACAAGAAACAGTTCCAGTGATTTCCAGAATTATATTTCCGCAGGAACGAACCACTCAATAGGGCTCATTTCAAACGGTACTGTTGTTTCTGTCGGAAACAACGCCTTTAACCAGACAGATGTATCTAAAATTAAAAATGCAGTTTCTGTTTCTGCAGGGGAAAATCATTCTTCCATTCTCCTTGCTGACGGAACTGTATTATCCGTCGGAGATAACAGTTTTGGGCAGTGTAATACAAAAAAATGGAAAAATATAATCAGCGTGTCATCTGCCGGAAACTACACGATAGGCATTACCGATTCATATAATGTGGTTTACGCAGGGGACACTGACTCGACTCTTGCAGATGTTAAAAAATGGAACAATATTGTTTCACTTTCTGCAGGGGTAAATCATATTCTTGGTATAACAAAAAACGGAGATGTTAAAGCAATCGGAGATAACACATACGGACAATGTAATGTTTCCGATATAAAAAATGTTGATGCCGTTTCTGCAGGAATCCATCACTCAGTTTTTCTTCACAGAGACGGGACGGTTTCTGCCATAGGCAACAATGTCCACGGGCAATGTGATGTTGAAAAATGGAACGATATTTTAACTATTTCCTGCGGTGATTATCACACTCTCGCCTTAAAGACCGACGGAAGTGTTTTAGGAACAGGGTTTGAATCATCAGAACGGCTTGCAGTTAATCACTGGTCTGATGTTGTTGCAATTTCAGCAGGAAGCAATTTTTCACTCGGACTTACATTAGACGGGGATGTTCTGTCCTGCGGAAATAATGATTTCAATAAGAGAAACACAGAGGAATGGCTCTTGTTCCTACCAGAAGAATCAACCGACGATAATTTTTCTGAAAAATTATAAAATTTACTATTGACAAATAAATTTCGTTGTGTTATACTTTATCCAATTCAAAAAGAGGTAATTATTATGAGACAGTTATTTTTATCAACATTTGCATACTTTTTTAGCTTTACAGGTTTTTATTTCTGTAAGGCTCATTTGTGTGCATATGCGAGTTGATTTAGTTTCTGGTTTAAGATTCATATTAACCTTGCAGTGTACACTGCAAGGTTTTTTTATTTTATTTTTAAAGGAGATATGCAATTATGATAGTTGTATTAAAAGAAAACCCGGAAAAGGAACAATTAACAAATCTTACAGAATGGATTAAATCCCTCGGTCTTGACATTCATTTCACTGAAGGCTTACACACAACAATTATGGGACTTATCGGTGACACTTCACGAGTTGATATTGACCTGTTAAAAGCAATCAGCATTGTTGAAGATGTTATGCGAGTTCAGGAACCTTATAAAAATGCAAACCGTAAATTCCACCCTCTCGATTCTGTATTCGAAATAGGCAACACCTCTGTTGGCGGAGATATTTTCACTCTTATTGCAGGACCATGCAGTGTTGAATCCGAGGACCAGATTTGCGAAATCGCAAAAAAAGTTAAAGAGGCAGGAGCAACAATGCTTCGTGGCGGTGCTTTCAAGCCGAGAACTTCCCCTTATGCGTTCCAGGGATTGCGTAAAGAGGGCATTAACCTTCTTCTGCAGGCTAAAAAAGAAACTGGCTTACCAATCGTTACAGAAATTATGGACATTTCACACATTGATTTATTCGACGAGGTTGATGTTATTCAGGTTGGTGCAAGAAATATGCAGAACTTTGAATTATTAAAAGAGCTTGGTCACACTAACAAGCCTATCCTTTTAAAGAGAGGTTTATCAAGCACACTTTCCGAACTTTTGATGAGTGCTGAATATATTATGGCAGGCGGAAACGAAAAGGTTATCCTTTGTGAAAGAGGTATCAGAACTTTTGAAACTGTTACAAGAAACACTCTTGATTTATCTTGTATTCCTGCTCTTCAGTCATTGAGCCACTTACCTATAATCATTGACCCGTCTCACGCAACAGGCGTTTCAAAGTTTGTTCCGCCTATGTGTCACGCAGCAGCTGCAGCTGGGGCTGACGGGTTGATAATTGAAGTGCACAACGACCCGTCTCACGCTCTTTGTGACGGTCCGCAATCTCTTACACCTGACAGTTTCGCAAAACTTGCAAAGGAAGTAAATGTAATAAACAATACTATGAAAAGCTTAAAATAGGAGGTAATTTTTATGACAATCGGTGTTATTGGGCTTGGACTAATCGGTGGGTCCATTGCCAAAGCAATTTCTGACAAAACTTCTCACGAGGTTTTGGGCTATGATATAAACAAAAGTGTTGTTTGTAAAGCTAAACTTCTAAACGCTATTTATCATGAATTTTCTTTACAAACACCGCCCGTTTGTGATATAATTATATTGGCATTATATCCACAGGCAACAATTGAAGTTTTCAAGCAGATTGCTCCTCTCCTGAGGAAAAACACGATAGTCATCGATTGCTGTGGAATAAAAGAAAAAATATGCGATAAAATTGAACGGATTGCTTCCAAATACGAAATAACATTTATTGGTGGGCATCCTATGGCGGGAATTGAACAAATAGGGTTTGAGTTTTCTTGTTCCGACCTGTTTAATAACGCTTCTATGATTCTGACACCGAGCAAAAGCACTGATATAAAACAGCTTGCCCTGGTTAAAAATTTGTTTGAGGATATAGGCTTTAGCCACACGACAATAGTTTCTCCCGAAGAACACGACCGTGTTATAGCCTACACTTCTCAATTAGCCCACATTTTATCAAGCGCATATATTAAATCTCCAACTGCCTCAAGTCACAAAGGAATGTCAGCCGGAAGCTTTAAGGATATGACACGCGTTGCATATCTTAACGAGGTTATGTGGAGCGAACTGTTTATGAGTAACAGTAAAAATCTGCTTTATGAAATTGATACTCTTATAAGGCATCTTACTGAATATAAAACAGCTATCGAAGAAAACGATTGTCAGAAACTTACCGAACTTCTTCGTGACGGAAGAATTAAAAAGGAGAGAATTTAAATGATAACCATAAACATTGACGGAGTCTCAAATCCATACCAATGCTTTGTCGGAAGCGGAATAATTTCTCTGCTTCCCGAAAAAATCAAAACACTTACAAAAGCCGAGAAAGTTCTTCTTATAACCGACGATAATGTTGATTTACTTTATGGAGAAAAAGTTTTCTCTCTTATCAAAAGTTCAGGATTCGAGTGCTTAAAATATGTTTTTCCAAGCGGTGAAGACCACAAAAATCTCAAAACAGTTTCAGACATTCTGGAATATGCAGTTAAGAATCAGATTTCCCGTTCCGATTGTATTATTGCTCTTGGTGGCGGAATAGTCGGTGATACCGCGGGATTCTGTGCTTCCATCGCATTAAGGGGCATTGATTTCATTCAGATTCCAACAACTTTTTTATCAGCCATTGACTCGTCAGTTGGCGGAAAAACAGGCGTTAATCTTGGTGAAGGTAAAAATCTTGTGGGTGCATTTTATCAGCCTAAAGCCGTTATATGTGATACCGATTTCTTAAAAACTCTTTCCGATGATATTTTTAACGACGGTACTGCAGAGGCTATAAAATACGGGGTTATCTTTGACAGAACTCTTTTTAGTCAATTAGCTATCGATTTTAAAGAGAATATAACCGATGTCATAAGCCGTTGCATTTCGCTCAAAGCAGATGTTGTTAAAAAAGACGAATTTGACACAGGACTTCGGCAGTTGCTCAATTTCGGGCATACTATTGGGCACGCTATTGAAAAATGCTCCAATTATTCCATAAGTCACGGCAAGGCTGTGGCTATCGGTATGGTTATGGCATCTAAGGCAAGCTATAAGATGGGGATTGCGAAACAGGACTTATCTCCTGAAATCATTGGTGCTTTGAAAAAACATAACTTACCTTATGAGTGTAATTTCACATCTTCCCTTCTTCTTTCAGCTATGCTAAAAGATAAGAAAAGGTCCTCTTCGGGGATTACGCTGATTCTGCCTGAAGATATTGGAAAATGTATTCTTCACAAATGTCCTGTCTCAGAGCTTGAACATTTTATAAATCTTGCAATTTAGGAGAAAAACTATGGATATTTCAATGAAATGGAATCGTGTTTGCGGAAACATTCCTGCAATAATTTCAAAATCTGATGCCCACAGAGCATTGATTGCTGCAGCCCTTTCCGACAAACCAACACGCTTCAAAATATCATTATTCTCAAAAGATATAGATGCCACACTTTCCTGCCTTAAATCTTTAGGAGTAACGGTAAGTACATACAATGACTCTATAATCGTTGCTCCAATAGGAAAGCGCGTTTTAAATCCTGAACTTGACTGTAACGAAAGCGGTTCAACTCTCAGGTTTTTAATTCCTGTTGCAGCCGCTGTCTCTGAAAACCCTAAATTTGTCGGCAGGGGCAGACTTTCTCAAAGACCGCTTACGCCTTTAATATCTACTATGACAGAAAATGGTTGCAGTTTTTCATCTGAAAGTTTACCCCTTTCTATATCAGGTAAGCTTTCTTCGGGAGATTTCGTTCTCCCCGGGGATATAAGTTCTCAATTTATAACAGGGTTACTATTCGCTCTTCCCTTACTTGACGGAGACAGTACAATAACTCTTTCCTCTCCTTTGCAATCTGCCGCATATGTTGATATGACCCTTGATACATTAACTCAATTCAATATCGATATAAAGAAAACCACAGATAAGTTTCTCATTAAGGGAAATCAAAGGTACATAAGTCCTGGTGAGTATAAAATTGAAGGGGACTGGTCAAATATTGCACCGTTTATGGCAGCAGCCGCTCTCTCAGGCGAGATAACAGCCTATGGTTTTAACCCTGAGTCCAAGCAAAGCGATATTGAGATTTTGTCTATTATAAAAGCCTTCGGGGCAGATATTCAATACTCTGCTCCCGAATACTCAGTTGCCTCACAAACAGCTTCTCCACTTTCCATTGATGTTTCTCAATTTCCAGATTTATTCCCCGTTATCGCTGTTTTATTGTGTGGTGCGAACGGAAAGTCTTTACTATATAACGCAAAACGGCTGAGAATTAAGGAAAGTGACCGAATTGAGTCAACTCTTACCCTTATAAAAAATCTTGGCGGAACTGCAGAAGCTACAAATGACTCATTGACCATATACGGAACAGGGACACTGATTGGCGGAAAATGTGACAGTTTTAATGACCACAGAATAGTTATGGCGGCGGCAGTTGCCTCTTTAATTTCAGAAAAAGAAGTTATTATAAACAATGCTGAAGCAATCAACAAGTCATTCCCTGACTTTTTTGAATATTTTAAACAAACAGGAGGAACCTACAATGTCATCTGAAATCGGGACAAATATTAAAATTTCTATTTTTGGGGAGTCTCACGGTGAGGCAATCGGGGTAACTATTAACAACTTGCCTGCAGGTGAGAAAATTAATGAAAATCAACTCAGAGATTTTATGCTTCGCCGTCAGGGTGGGAATAATCCCTTCTCTACTCCAAGAAAAGAAACTGACGAGGTTAAGTTTCTATCAGGGATTTTAAACGGGTATACAACGGGTGCTCCCTTGTGTGCAATCATCGAAAACAACAACGCCCGTTCCAAAGATTATAATGCAGATATTCCCCGCCCGGGACACGCTGATTACACAGCTCACATAAGATATGGCGGATATAACGACCCAAGAGGTGGCGGACATTTTTCAGGACGGCTTACTGCTCCTTTATGTATTTCAGGCGGTATTCTTATTCAGATTCTTTCAAGGCGTGGGATAAAAATACTGAGCCATATTTATTCCATTGGGAAAATCTCCGACACCCCTTTTGACCCAATCACTCCAAGTCTTTCAGGCAGCGATTTAGGGTTTCCTGTTCTTAATCAGGACATACTCCCAGCTATGCAACAGGAAATTCTTTCCGCAAAGGAATCGCTTAATTCTGTCGGGGGCATTGTTGAATGTGCCGTTATTGGTGTTCCTGTTGGAATAGGCAATCCAATCTTTGACGGTATCGAAAACAAGATAGCATCAACAGTATTCGGAATAGGGGCCGTAAAAGGAATAGAATTCGGTATGGGCTTTGAGGCTTCAAGGCGACTTGGCTCAGAGGTAAATGATTCGTATATTATTGAAGATAACCAAATCAAAACAGAGACAAATAATCACGGCGGAATCCTCGGCGGAATTTCATCAGGAATGCCCATTATCTTCCGCACGGCATTTAAACCAACTCCATCTATTTCACAGGAACAAAAATCAATTAGTCTTGAAAAAATGGAGGAAACAACTCTTAATATTATCGGCCGACACGACCCATGTATTGTTCCTAGAGCACTTCCTTGTATCGAAAGTGCTGCTGCAATAGCTATTGCAGATATTTTACTTTAATTCCGGAGATGATTTATATGAATCTTAATGAATGCAGAAAAGAAATTGATAAAATCAATGATGAAATTTTGCAGTTATTTATTAAAAGAATGGAAATCACAACCTCTGTTGCTGAATATAAACGGGCAAACAATATGCCGATTATGCAACAGAGTCGTGAAGACGAAATACTTGAAGCCATGGGCAAAAAGTCAGGCGAGACTCTTTCTAACTACTCTAAAATTCTTTTTTCTACCATTATGAGTCTTAGCCGTATGTATCAGGTTACAGAAAATGGTGCGGACCCTTCCATGACTTTGGATAATATAAAAAATGCATTAAAAAATACTCCTGGAAATTTTCCTGAAACAGCAACGGTTGCCTGTCAGGGAATCAAAGGAGCATATTCTCAGATTGCCTGCAATAACATCTTTTCAAATGCCAACATAAACTATTTCAACTCATTCGACGATGTATTCACTGCCATTGAAACAGATACTTGCCAGTATGGTATTTTGCCAATAGAAAACTGTCTTTATGGTTCTGTTAATCAAGTTTATGATTTAATGAATCATCACAAATTCTATATCACAAGAAGTATTAAGCTTAAGATAAATCACACACTTCTTGCAAAACCAGGTGCAACACTTTCCGACATCACAGATGTTTATTCACACCAACAGGCGATTGGACAATGCTCTGACTTTTTAAATAAAAATCCGCAAATCAAAGTACATATTTGTGAAAATACTGCTATTGCAGCGAAAAAAGTTGCAGATTCCGATAATTTATCCGCAGCCTCAATTTCGTCACCTGAATGTGCAGATTATTACGGACTTAACATCATTACTGACTCAATAGCTAATGCGGATAATAATTACACCCGTTTCATCTGTATTTCTAAAAAACTTGAAATTTATCCTGATTCAAATAAAATCGGTCTTGTTCTTAAAGCGGCACATAAACCAGGCGCACTTTTTAGCTTAATTTCAAGATTTGCCGCATTAGGACTCAATATAACTAAACTCGAAAGCCGTCCCATAATCGGAAAAGAGTTTGAATATATGTTTTATTTTGATGTTGAAGCCTCTGTTTTTTCAAACGAGGTTCAGGCTTTGATTTCAGAATTATGCAGCGATAACAGCCATTCTTCTTTCCTTGGCAGCTATTGTGAAATTCAGGAAAGGACTTAACAGTATGAAAAAATATGCACTAATCGGTGAAAGTCTTTCACACAGTTTCTCAAAAATAATCCATGAGGCTATGGGGAAATACGAATACGATCTTGTTTCAATCCCAAAAGACAGATTAGCTGATTTTGTAAAAAATAATGAATATGGCGGATTCAATGTTACAATCCCATACAAAAAAGATATTATGGAATTTTGTGACTACCTTTCTCCTTCTGCAACAAAAATCGGTTGCGTCAATACTGTAAAAAAAGTAGACGGAAAACTTTATGGCTACAACACAGATTATAACGGTTTTGAAGCTCTTGCCAAGCATTGCGGAATTGATTTTACTGATAAAAAAGTAGCAATTTTAGGTTCAGGCGGGACATCTCTGACGGTTAAAGCGGTTGTCCTTGACCATAATCCCAAGGATATAAAAACCATATCCCGAAACGGAAAGTATTCTTACGACAACATTTCTTCATGGAATGATTGTGATATTATAATAAACACAACGCCAGTCGGAATGTATCCAAACAACGGAAAAACACCTTTAAATATTTCAGATTTTCCGAACTGTCAGGGCGTTCTTGATGTTATCTATAATCCGCTTACAACCAAGCTGGTTTTTGATGCAAAACAAAATGGAATTAACGCTGCAAACGGACTTTATATGCTTGTGTATCAGGCAAAAAAAGCCTTTGAGATTTTTACGGATTCACTTCTTGATGATGACAAAGTTAATGAAATATATTTAAATCTTAAAAGAAGTATGTCAAACATAGTTCTTATAGGTATGCCAGGATGCGGAAAATCGACACTCGGTCGAAAAATAGCACAATTAACAGAAAAGGAATTCATTGATACCGACGAAGAAATTATTGCAAAAGCAGGGATTTCTATCCCGGAAATTTTTGAAAAGTACGGGGAGAAATATTTCAGAAATTCAGAATCAGAAGTTACTGAGGCATTGGGTCGACTTTTTGGAAAAGTCATCGCAACAGGCGGTGGAATTGTTACATCGGAAGAAAATCTCTATCCGCTTAAACAAAACGGAATAGTTTATTATATAAAGCGTGACATTTCAAAGCTTGCAACTTCAGGACGACCTTTATCAAAAGACATTAAAACTTTAATAACTATGGAGAAAGAAAGAGCACCTTTATACGAGAAATTTGCAGATGAAATCATATATAATAACAAACATATTGACGATTTGACATTTGAATATCCAGATGCAATATAGCTGACCGAAGGTCAATTTGGCTAAAAAAAGACATTTTTCCTTGTTGAAAAATGTCTGAGCGTGTCGACTTTATCGACACGCTGAGTCAGATGTCTAAAAACACAGATATATTTTGTAAAATTATTTTTATCGGCGTACGATGGTACTCCAGAGAATGATTTTGCGAAAATCAAATAAATCGGCATATAGCAAGGCGTATTCAAGCTATATGCCGATTTAATTTATATTAGTTAGGATAGAATCTTAATCAAAAGTCTCTATGATGCAGACCTGCTGTGCCGCAGTGTGACCTTCACTTAACCGATTTCTTTTTTTGCTTTAGGGTGTGTATTATAATACACATTTTTTATCTTTTGTTTCATTATTTTGTTATAGACCTGCATAGACGAAAGGTGGCTATGTCCGAGAATTTCCTGTATAGATTTTAAATCCGCACCATTTTCAAGAAGATGAACCGCAAACGAATGTCTCAATGTGTGCGGGGTTATTTCTTTAGTTATTTTTGCACTTTCTTTATAACTCTTTATCAACTTCCAAAAACCTTGTCTTGACAATCTTGTCCCGTTTCTGTTCAGGAAAAGAGCGCCTGACTTACTTTCTGTCATCAAAGGTCTTGCTTTGCTTACATAAGTTTTAAGTGCCTTTGCCGCATCGGTGTAAATCGGAATAACTCTCGTTTTTCCTTTACTCGTGCAGTTTATAAAACCAATATCCGTATTGACATTTTCAACATCAAGGCTTATAAGTTCCGTAACACGCATTCCCGTCGCATAAAGAATCTCAAGAAGTGCCTTATCCCTTTTGCCAAGCACTGTATTTTCGTCAGGTTGACTGAGAAGAATTTCAACCTCAGGACCTGTAAGAATTTCAGGTGTTTTAGTATCGTTTGAGTATGTTTTGACATTATCCGAGGGATTTTCCGCGATAATCCGCTTGTTGAACAAATATGTATAAAAAGAGCGGAGTGAAGCAAGCTTTCTCATAATCGTTGAAGATGATTTTCCCGCATTCTGCATTTCCATAATATAGTTCAAAACATTTGTTTTTGTTGCATTGATTATGCTGCACGAGCTTTCTTTTAAATATTCCTCAAATCTTAAAATATCGTTCATATAAGAATTTAAAGTATTCTCAGAAACTTTCTTTTCATCCTTTAGATATGTAAAATATATTTTCTTACAATCCGTCACATTATCTCCCCTTTACATAAGTTTCAATACAAGCCAGGATGCAATATAACTATCCGTTATACTGCAAAATAACGCCATAAATATTACAACAAATAACCAGACGAAGAGGTCTGTTCTTCTTATCTTCTCCCGTCTGCGAAATCTTCTTATTGTCATTTTAACTACAAATACCGAAAAAACAACAATAACAGGAACATAAAACATATTTTTCATAAGAAGCCACAGTCCTGTTATCAAAAATCCGTTTCCACCAAAAATTCTGACCATAATACCTGAAGATAGCCCCATTAAAAACCCGTCAAATATAATTTTACCAAACAACAACGGAACAAAATAAACAGAAAAAGAGCACACTAATATAAAACAAAATGACAATGTGTACTCTTTAAATGATTCTAATAACAATGCTGTCTTATCAATTTCCAAACTATGCCCATCTGTAAAAAACGGGGCATACTTTTCATATACTGTTTCCGTTTTATCCGGACTTATAAAATAAGCAACAACATTGCCTATGATACAACCCAGAACAAAAAACATCAGCGTTGAAAAAACGGCTTTTGAATTAGCATTAACTAAACCTATGATTTGTCCTTTGTATTTTCGCATATATTAGTACCTCCAAATTAACTAATGGTATAATATATGCAGAACACCAAATCAAAATTCTTTTATTTTGACATTTCCTCAGCCTTTTTAACGCAGACATCAATAGCACTCTGAACTGCAGATTTAAACCCTGCCCGTTCAAGCTCACACACCGCCTCAATGGTTGTTCCGCCCGGTGAGCAGACTCTATCACACAACTCTGACGGGTGCATTTGAGTTTCACTGACCATTTTAGCTGAACCTTCAACAGCTTTTGCAACAAGCATCAATGAAATATCCTTTGGGATACCATACTTAACACCACTGCTTGCCATTGCATCAATCAACATATAGATATATGCAGGACTGCTCCCGTGAAGAGCAGTTGCCGCATTGATATACTTTTCATCCAGGACAACTGACGCCCCAACTGCATCAAAAATATTGCAGATAGTTTTTGTGTCATTTGAATCTGCATTTTTATTAGGACACACAACAGCCATTCCGCAGTTGACCTGCGCAGGAGTATTGGGCATTACCCTGACAATTTTCTTGTCATCACCAACAATCCGCTCTATTTCCGCTATTGTCGTTCCAGCCGCAATAGAAACTATCAGCTTTCCGCAAAGAAAATCCTTTACCTCTTTTAATACAACAGGCAGAATATTAGGCTTAACCGCAAATATAACAACATCTGATTCGTCAACCGTCTTAAGATTATCGTCTGAAACATTAACAGACATGGTTTCGAGAGATTTTATTTTCGCCAGGTCCTTATCGCTGACAAAAATACAATCACCGCCGACAAATTCCGACTTTATAAGTCCGCCGACAATGGCTGATGCCATATTTCCTCCGCCTATAAATCCGATTTTCATAAAATCACCGCCTGATTAAGCTTCGCCTTTTATATATTTTTCAATTCTGTTAAGGCCTTCAATAATTTCTTCCATAGAAGTTGCATAGGAAAGTCTTGCGTAACCGTCTATTCCAAAGCCTTCACTTGGAACAACTGCAACAAGTGCTCTGTCAAGCATATCGTCACAAAGTTCCTGTGCTGAATTGATAACTTTTCCGTAGTGTTCCTTGCCTAATAACTCTTTAACATTCATAAAGATATAGAATGCTCCGTTAGGGTTAAGACAACTTATTCCGTCAATCTTATTTATTCTTTCAACCATATAGTCTCTGCGCTTAACATATTCACTGCACATAGTTCCAATTTCACTCTGGTCACCCAAAAGTGCCTCAATAGCTGCCGCCTGAGCGATGGAGTTCGGGTTTGATGTTGCATGGCTCTGAAGGCTTGACATTGCTTTTGTAAGCTTTTCATTTGCCGCAGTAAAACCAATTCTCCAGCCTGTCATCGCATAAGCCTTTGCAAGACCATTAACAATAACTGTAAGCTCCTTAGCTTCATCGCCGAAAGTTGCAGGGTTGATGTGTTCACCCTCATATATGAGTTTTTCATATATTTCATCAAAAACGATATAAATATTATGCTTAACAGCAATGTCAGTAATCGCTTTAAGTTCATCCTTTGTATAAATCATACCTGTTGGATTACTTGGCGAATTAACAACTATCGCTTTTGTTCGTTCTGTAATAGCCGCTTCAAACTGCTCAGCAGAGAATTTAAAGCCATCTTCTTCCTTTGTATTGATAAAAACAGGCTTACCGTCTGCCATTTTTACCATTTCAGGATAGCTTACCCAGAACGGTGAAGGAATTATAACTTCATCTCCAGGATTACAAATACACATAAAAACATTTGTTAAGGAATGTTTTCCGCCGTTACTGACAACTATATTATTAACAGTATAATCAACGCCTAAATCTCTTTTAAATTTATCGCAGATAGCCTGTCTTAATTCTAAAGTTCCTGCAGCAGGGGTATATCTTGTCATACCATTATTTATAGCAGTAATCGCTGCATTCTTAATTCTGTCAGGTGTTTCAAAATCAGGTTCGCCGGCACCAAAGCCAACAACCGGAATCCCCTGCTTTTTCATCTGTTTAAATTTCGCATCAAGCGATAATGTTGGGGAAGGACTGATACTCTCTGCCTTCTTTGAAATTGTCAAATTCATAAAAACCTCCTATAAAAATAATCATACATAAACAATATAATACTATATTTTGTCAAAAATTGCAAGTGTTTTCAGTAATTTTTTTCATATTTCAATATTACCATAAATTGGTTTGCCTTCTTAATCATATTATGCGTAATAATCTTCTTTGTATTCTTCCCATAACCTTTGACTTATACGGTCATTCTTAAGTTTTGAAATATAGACTTTATTCAGATATTTGTATCTTTTTTTCATTGTCTTTTTCAATTTTTCAAATTTACTAAAACCAAGAACCGACAGACATATAGAAAAATCATCACCTGAAACCGAGACAAGTTTTTCGTAAATCAAAAGTTTCCACTCATCAATGGTTCCGGACATCATCAATGTTTCTATAAGCATATTCTCAAATTCCATAGGAGTTTTGAAATACCCAAAACATCCATCCGTTGCGGTAATCAGCACACACGGTTCATCAAGTTCTGCCCATCGTGTATTCATACGGAAATCACCATTTGAATACGCAAAATTTGACAATCTTGCATCTTCAGTAAGGTTTGTGTATGCGTCCGCTCCACCTACTATATCATCCCTCGTTATCTGGACAAGCCCTGACTTTTCCAATATATAGCCTCGTGAGTCACCTGCCCACATAAAGCACGCCTTTGCAGTATTTTTATCTTCTTTTACTGCAATAACCGAAACTGTCGTTGGAAATTCCTTTGACAAATCCCCCTTTATCTTAGTTTCGTTACTTATAAGATTATTAAGATTATTTTTTATATATTCTTCAAGTTTGTCTGTGATTTCGCTAACGGCTACAACACTGTCAAACCAGCATTGTGTGGCATTTTTAGCAGTATTTGATGCAACACAGGCACCACTTTTATTTCCGTGTTCTTTATATTTTCTTGAACCGATTCCGCCACAGCCGTCAAATACTCCGATAACAGAAAAATCATTATATTTATCTGTTATCAGGGCATCTTCACCGCATCCCTCAACAACTTCTCCTGATATATAAAAAATCGAATTTTCAAGATTTTTCATCTCTTACTCCCATATTTCATCTGCAATGTTTTTTATTCTTTCATATCGGTTTTTCATTTCCGTTTCATCGAGATTTATGCTATAAATATTCCCCTCTTTTGCATCAGGAAACAAAGCACAAGGGATATCAAATTTCTGTCCGTTATCCGTAATAACAACTGCAAATTCGCCGTTTATTCTATCTATCGTAAATCTCATTTCATTCACCTTTTAATAATTTAATATTCTTTCCGTCACTTTCAAAGACTATTGTTCCATCTGTATCTGTACGGAAACAATCTATGTTAAACCTGTCAATGATTTCCATAACCTCTCTATGGGGATGTCCGTATGAATTATTTTCCCCGACCGAAAGAACTCCATACTGGGGCATAACTTTCATATAGAACATTTCACTGTCCGATGTTTCCGAGCCGTGATGCGGAATTTTCAAGACATCAACCTTTTCATCAATGGAAAGTCTGTTCAAAATTATATTCTCCGCATCTCCTGTGAATAAAAACACTTTTTCACCGTGCCTGATTTTGACCACAATACTGTAATTATTTAAATTCTTATAACTTTCTTCCATTGGTGAAAGAACTTCTATTTCCACATTCCCCTCTGAATACAATATGTCCCCCGCCATAGGGGATTTAACCTTATGCCCTTTTCGTTTTATGCAACTGAGTAAATTCTCAAATGTAATGGTGTCGTGCAGAACCTTTGGCATATAAATATTTTCTGTTTCAAAGGTATCTATAACTGTTTCCAGACCGCCTATATGATCTGAGTGCGGATGTGTGCCTATAATAAAATCTATTTTCTCAATCCCTGTATTTTTTATATACTCTGCAACCGTTTCTCCTTTATCAATATCCCCTGCATCAATAAGCATATTCTTTCCGCCAGGAAGCTGAATAAGTGTGCTGTCGCCCTCCCCAACATCAATAAAATGCACAAGCATACTTTCTGCCGTCTGAGCAGTATATTCTTTCTTTTTATCTTCACTAATTTCCTGAACAAGATAGCTAACAAAGGTCAGGATAATTATCAAAATTCCAAGTATAGATTTTTTCATCTTCATTACTCAAAATACACCTCACAATCATAATCAGAATACAGGCTCAGGCTCTCTTTTCCTCCAACAAAAATCGCAGTTGCAAGACAGTCTGCCTCAAGAGAGCTTTTTGCAACAACAGTCACGCTATTATAATCCTGCATTTTGGGATACCCCGTTTCAGGGTTTAAAATATGGTGATACATAACTCCTGACTTTTCAAAATATCTTTGATATGTTCCGCTTGTAACAACTGCCTCTTCTGTTATTTCAACGATTCTATCGTAAGTTCCCGTCGCCTCAAAAGGTTTTTGTATACCAACACTCCATATCCTCTTATTATTCGGATTTTCACCAAAACACAAAATATTTCCGCCTAAGTCAATTATACCGCCTGTTAAATCAAACTTTTTCGCCGTCGCAACCGCAACATCTCCCGCATATCCTTTCGCAGCAGCACCCAAATCAATCTTTGTTTCCGAGTTAAGCTTATACACCGTATCTCCATTTTCGAGAACAATATTTTCATATCCAACACAAGCAAGCGCATTGCCAATCTGTTCCTGAGACGGAGTTTGTGGATTTTGTGCTGTAAAATTCCATAGTTTTGACAAAGGTGCAATGGTAATATCAAACATTCCGTTGCTTACACTGCATATTTCAAGTGCAGTTTTAAGGACATAATATGTATCTTCTGAAACCTTAATTTTCTCAAAAGATTCAGCATTATTTATGCGACCTATATCAGACTCATCATCATACATATCCATAAGTCTGTCAATTCTTCTTATTTCATCAAACACCGCCTCTGCTGCCGTTTCGCTTTCATTACCGTAAAATGTTACAGAGCAACCTGTGTCCATAAGAAATTCAGTTTTTTTATACTCTTTCGATCTGTTATTTCCGACAATAATCAATCCACAGAAAAGACATATAATCATAAATAAAATCAGTATATTTTTAAGTTTTTTCATATCTTCATCTCCGCTAATATTTTACCATATAAACACGCATAAAGTCAAGATAATATAAAACGGTATCTGCACAAAACTTTGCAGATACCGTTAAAATTATTCAGACCATAAAAAAGTTCCCGAGATAAGCGTCGTCGAGTCTTTAGATACAGTTAAAATACCACCGTCCGTATGACCCTTTTTAACTGTTTCGTCCTCAAATTCTATTGAACAATCGCAGGGCTTAACAGAGGTCACAAAGGGGATATGACCTGCCATAACAGCAAGTTCTCCCTCTATTCCGCGAAGGCTGATTTTAACAATGTTACCACGAAACACATCTCCGCCCGGAGAGGAAATAACCAATGGAAAGCTCTTCATCGTGTCACCTTCTTAGCTTTTTCTACTGCTTCATCAATAGTGCCGACGAACAAAAATGCCGATTCAGGAAGGTCATCGTGCATACCCTCGATAATCTCTTTAAAGCCACGGATTGTTTCAGATAATGGAACATAAGTTCCCGGAATACCTGTAAACTTTTCGGAAACATCAAATGGCTGAGACAGGAATCGCTGAATTTTTCTCGCTCTCTGTACCAGAAGTTTATCCTCGTCAGAAAGTTCGTCCATACCCATAATAGCAATAATATCCATAAGTTCCTGATACCGCTGAAGAATACGCTGTACCTCACGGGCAACATAATAATGCTCTTCGCCAAGAATTTCAGGAGATAGTATACGGCTTGTTGATTCAAGCGGGTCAACCGCAGGATAGATACCCTGAGATGCAATGCCTCTTGAAAGAACTGTTGTTGCGTCAAGATGAGCAAATGTTGTTGCAGGAGCCGGGTCAGTTAAGTCATCCGCAGGCACATATACTGCCTGAATAGATGTTATTGAACCTTTTTTAGTTGATGTAATTCTCTCCTGTAAATCACCCATTTCAGTAGCAAGGGTAGGCTGATAACCAACCGCAGACGGCATTCTGCCGAGAAGTGCTGAAACCTCACTTCCTGCCTGAGTAAATCTGAAAATATTATCAATGAACAAGAGCACATCCTGACCTTCCTCATCTCTGAAATATTCAGCCATTGTAAGACCTGACAGAGCAACTCTCATTCTTGCGCCTGGTGGCTCATTCATCTGTCCGTAAACAAGCGTTGTATTACCTAAAACGCCTGACTCTTTCATTTCATTATAAAGGTCATTTCCCTCTCTGGTACGCTCACCAACACCGGTGAACACAGAAAGACCGCCGTGCTGTTTAGCGATATTATTGATAAGCTCCATAATCAATACAGTCTTACCAACTCCGGCACCGCCAAACAGACCAATCTTACCACCCTTTGAATAAGGACAGATAAGGTCAATAACTTTAATTCCTGTTTCAAGAATTTCTGTTGATGTTGAAAGTTCACTATATGATGGTGCGCTTCTGTGAATATTCCATCTTTCCGCATCATCTGTAAACGGTTGATTATCAACAGTATCACCAAGAACATTGAAAATTCTCCCCAATGTTTTTCTACCGACAGGCACACTGATATTTTTACCTGTATCGGTTACTGCTGTACCTCTTTTAAGTCCATCTGTTGATGACATTGCGATACAACGAACAGTGTTATCACCTATATGCTGAGCAACCTCAACAGTAAGTGTCTTTTCACCATTTTGCATTACCAGAGCATTATATATAGCCGGTAAACATCCTTCTTCAAAGCATACATCAACAACCGGTCCCATAACCTGTGAAACCTTACCTTGTGTTGTATTTGACATTTTGTATGCGCCTCCTTTATAAGCCGCTTCCTGCGACAATTTCGGTAATTTCCTGAGTAATTGCGCCCTGTCTTGCACGGTTATACGCAATTCCCAGTTCATCAATCATTTGTTGTGCATTCTTACCTGCTGAATCCATTGCAACACGGCGTGCTGCAACCTCTGATGCAAAGCTTTCACGCACGCAAGCAATAATCAATCCTGCAACATATTCAGGAATCGCTGCATTAAGAACAGAAAGTTCATCAGGCTCAAAAACAATACTCGTTTTCTCTGCCTGTTCATTCTTCTCAAGAGGTAAAGCCCAAACAATCTGAGCCTCCTGAGACATCATGGAGATATATTTTGTGCAAATTATTCCGAGTCTGTCATACTTTCCGTCAGCAAAATCAATGCAGAGCATATCCGAGAGACTTTTTGCATGAGAAAACTCAAAATCTTCAACCATTACACCGTCTTTTGCAAACTTATCACAGGCACGCTTTCCGATTGGAATAAACTCAGCGTCGGGATATTCCTTTGCGATTCTGAAGATATTTGCATTATATCCACCGGCAAGACCTCTGTCTCCGGCAATAACAATAAATCTTGTTCTGTTTGTGTCTCGTTTCTGCATATAAGGACTTTTCATGCACTCACGACTTAAAGCAAGCTGTTCAACAGTATCTTTAACCGCAGTCATATATTCCCGTCCTGAGTTCATAGCCATATTGGCTTTTCTGATTTTTGAAGATGCAACAAGCTCCATTGCCTTTGTCAGATGCAGGGTTGAATTAACACTCTTTATTCGAGTTCGTAATTTCTTTATATCTGCACCCATTCCGTCACCTCTTCATTTCCGAAAGAGCGGTTTTCAGGCTTTCAATATCCTCATCTTCCCATTTTCCATTTTCTATTCTCTCCAATAAACTGCTGTATTTATTTTCAAGAAGTTCATAGAGATTTGCTTCATAGTTTTTAACTTCCTTAACCGCAACATCATTTAAATAACCATTTATTACGGCATAAACAATCGCAACCTGACATCCTACACGAACAGGTGCATTTCTGCTCTGTTTAAGAACCTCAACTATTCGTTCACCAAGAGCAAGTCTTGCCTTTGTATCGGCATCAAGGTCACTTCCAAACTGTGCAAAAGCCTGAAGTTCTCTGTACTGAGAATATAAAAGTTTAAGTTCTCCCGAAACCTTTTTCATCGCTTTAAGCTGAGCAGAACCACCAACTCGGCTTACAGAGATACCGGGGTTGATAGCAGGCATAATCCCTGCGTGAAAGAGTTCTGTTTCAAGGAATATCTGTCCGTCCGTAATTGAAATAACATTTGTCGGAATATATGCCGAAACATCCCCTGCCTGTGTTTCAATTATAGGGAGAGCTGTTATAGAGCCTCCGCCATATTCAGGTGCTATACAAGCCGCACGCTCCAGAAGACGGGAGTGGAGATAGAAAACATCTCCGGGATACGCCTCTCTGCCCGGTGGTCTGCGGATAAGCAATGACAATGCTCTGTATGCAACAGCGTGTTTGGAAAGGTCATCATATATAATCAAAACATCCTTTCCCTGTTCTCTGAAATACTCAGCCATTGCGCAACCCGAATAAGGTGCAACATACTGGAGCGGAGCAGATTCAGAAGCAGATGCTGAAACAACAATAGTATATTCCATAGCACCCGCTGCCGCAAGGTTATTAACAAGCTGAACAACAGAGCTGTTTTTCTGTCCTATTGCAACATAAATACATATTACATCTGTGTTCTTCTGATTGATTATTGTATCAATAACAATTTCCGTTTTACCGGTCTGTCTGTCACCGAAAATAAGCTCACGCTGACCTCTTCCGATAGGAATCATACTGTCGATAGCTTTAATTCCCGTCTGAAGCGGAACAGATACACTTTTTCTCTCGATAATACCCGGTGCTTCTGATTCAACAGGTCGCATCTCTTTTGTTTCTATCGCACCTTTTCCGTCAATGGGATTTCCCAATGAGTCAACAACACGGCCCAAAAGAGCATCGCCAACAGGAACTGACAATACTTTGCCCGTTCTTTTTACAACAGAGCCTTCTCTTATGCTGTTCTGGTTTGACAAAAGAGCAACCGAAACCGTTTCATTTTCAAGATTCTGCGCCATACCAAAGCTTCCGTCTTCAAACTCCAGAAGTTCGCTGGACATACATTCCCGAAGTCCGTATACTCTCGCAATTCCGTCACCGACCAATATAACAGTTCCTGTCTCTTTCATCTCGATACGGGACTGATAATTTTTTATTTGTTCTTTTATAACATTACTGATTTCTTCCGGTCTTGTGTTCATTTGCTAATCACTTCCTTTATATCACGCAAACGGCTCTTAAGGCTTCCGTCTGAAACCTTTCCGTCCACTTCCATAACAATACCGCCCATCAGGGAAGCATCTGTGAAATATTCAATTTCCACTTTTTGTTTATAAGTTTCTTCCAGTTTAATTCTGAGCTTTTCTTTTTCTTCATCACTAAGTGCAATAACACTTGTTATTTTAGCCTTAACAACCCGCTCAGATTCTGCTAAAAGAAGTTTATACGCCTCAACGGATTCCTCAAAGCACTTCATTCTGCCTTTCTCACAAATAAGCTGTATATAAGACAGAACATCCTCAGGAATTTTCCCCGAAAAAACTTCTTTAAGAGACGATAATCTCTCTTTTAAAGAAACACTCGGAGATGACAAAAACTCCAAATAATCCGAGGACTCCAAAAGGGCAGCTTTAACGGTTTCAAGCGCCACACTATACTCTTTCTTTTTATCCCTTTCACAGGCAAGCATAAAAAGCGCAGTTCCGTATTCCTTACTGATTTCCGTCATTATTTTCACCTATTTTCTCAATAAAGGAATCTATAAGATTGCGGTGGTCGTTCTCGTCAATTTCGCGCTCAAGCATTTTCTCGGCCAGTGCACCCGACACCTCAACAATCTCCCGTTTTATTCCTTCTATCGCCTTTTTATGTTCAAGTTCAGCTTCAGTCTCTGCCTGACGGATAATTACATCAGCACGCATTTTCGCCTCAGAAACTATTTTCTCACCTCTGAACTTTGCATTTTCTGTTGCGTCAGCTAAAATGGAATTAGCTTCTTCCTCTGCCGTCTGCATCTTTTTCTCCCAGTTTTCCTTGTTCAAAGATGCTTCCCGTTCTTTTTCTTCAGCGTTATTATACTGAGTTTCTATTTCATTGTCCCGTTTTTCAAGAATATTCTTAACAGGCTTGAACAGAAACTTTTTAACAAGCAGGAAAAGAATTGTAAGATTGGCGAGAGAAATAAGAATCTGCCAAAGATTAACTGAAATCACATCCAATGATTGTACCATTTTCTGTACTCCTTATTTAATCGCGTTTAATAAAATATCAACAAGCAGGTTTGGTGCAACAAATATAAGAAGGATTGCGATAACCAGGGCATAAAGACCTGTTGTTTCCGCAATAGCACATCCCATAAGCATTGTGCTTGTTACATCGCCCTTACTTTCAGGCTGACGAGCAATAGCTTCGCAGGCTTTAGCAACAGCGTTACCTTCACCAATACCAGGTCCGATACCTGCAATCATAGCAGTTCCTGCACCCAATGCACATCCTCCAAGAATAATACCGATAGCCAATTCTAACATGATAAATTACCTCCTGATAAATTATTTTGTTTTTTTCTTTTTATATATTCCTCAAGCGGAAATCCGCCGGAAACATACATCATAGTAAGCATTGCAAATATATACGCCTGCAAGCATCCGCTGAACACATCAAAGTAAATTGAGAGTATAGCAGGAATACCTATTTGCAAGAACGGAAACTCACCCAGAAAACCTGGAAGCCATCCGAAAATCAAATTTGAAAGCCCCTGAAGTCCCGTTGCAACAAGAACGGAAATAACCGCTCCTGAGAGGACATTTCCATAATGACGGAACGCCATTGAAATTGGGGTTGCTATTTCACTTATAACATTGAGCGGCGCCAGCAACACAGGGTCCGCAAAGCTTTTCATATACTGAATAGGTCCACATTTAAACTTATAATAAGTTATGAGTATAAACACCAGAAGTGCCCATCCGCCAACAACATTCAAATCAGAAGTCGGAGGATACAGTCCTGTCAGAGAAAGCAGACTTGAGAATGCTGATAAGGCAAGTATTGTTGCAATGAACGGAGAAAAACCTGCAAAATATTCACCCATATTGCTAACAACAATTCCATCAACAGTTTTTACCATCCACTCCGCAAGATGCTGTCTTTTAAGGATATTTCTTGTTTTCAGTCCGTGTGTCAAATACAAACACAATCCAACAATTGAAATCATAACAAGCCACGAATTTATCTGTGCTTCTGTGATTACCAAATTCTGCACAGGAGCAGGAATGACAGAATAAATCCTTGCACCTGAAATTTGTATCCCTTCCGCTGATGGTGCGGTCATAACTTTAAGTATAATCCCTGCAAGCACAGGCAAAACCATCATAAGGATATATAAAACATCAATTAAAACAAATCGTTTGTTTAGTTTTTTCAATTAAATATCACCTCTATCTTCTAACAAATCCCGAGCAGGCAACTGCAACTCTTGGAAATAAAATGCCAATTACTGTCGCCCATTTATCAAATACAGGAACAGTAAATCCTATTATCAGGATAACAGCAAGAAAAAAAATTCTGTATGTCTGCGAAATTTTCATTGTTGTCTTTGCTGATTGAGCGTCTTTGGCAAGTGCTTTCTGAACGGAAATCCCCATTAAGAAAAAGTTCAATATTCCCGCCAAAGCACTTAAAATATTCCCTAGCAAAACGGTATAATTCCATTTTCCTATAATCAGAAAAACCGCCTGCATAGCCACGCTAAGCAAAATGACAAATTCAGCAATATATTTAGTTTCTTTTATAACCGTTGCATCTACTTTCGCCATAATATCTCCCAAGCATTTATATTATTGTTCCATCAATTCAACATTATTACTCAATTATAATATAAATAAACTCATTTGTCCACAACTAATTTGGGATTTTTTAGTTTATTTTATACAATTTTGGTACTCCACTCAGAAACATCCCATATTTCATCAACAATTCCTGTATAAAACTCACTTTCGTGGCATACAAGCAAAACTGTACCTTTAAACTCTTTAATCGCTTTCGCAAGTTCTTCCTTTGCCGCAACATCAAGGTGATTTGTCGGCTCGTCCAGAACAAGAACATTTACAGGATTTTGCATTATTTTACAAAGGCGTACTTTTGCATTTTCACCGCCCGATAAAACACGCATCTGTGTTGTTATATGTTCTGTTGTTAATCCGCATCTTGCAAGAGCGGCTCTTGCCTCTGCATTGGTTAAAGAAGGAAATTCATCCCAGAATTCCTGAAGTGCCGTCTTGTCCGACGAGCTTTCCTCCTGCTCAAAATATCCGACATTCATAAACTGGTCATGCTGAATTTCACCCTCAAGTGTCGGGATAAGTTTAAGTAAAGTTTTAAGAAGTGTTGATTTGCCTAATCCGTTTACACCTCTTATTGCTATTTTTTTATTCCGCTCTATAACAACATCAATTTTCTTTGTAAGAGGCGAGTCATAGCCAATTACCAAATCTTTCGCAGAAATAACAACTCTACCTGGTGCTCTGTCGTTTTTAAACGAGAATGATGGTTTAATTTTTTCCGGAGCAATATTTATTCGCTCCATTTTATCGAGTTCTTTCTGTCTTGACCTTGCAAGAGTTGCCGTTGCTGCTCTCGCCTTATTTCTTGCAACAAAGTCCTCTAAATCAGCTATCTTCTTCTGTTGCTTTTTATAAGCCTGTTCAACCTGCTGTTTCTTCAAATCATACATTCTCAAAAAATCTTCGTATGTTCCTTTATATCTTGTTAAAACCGTATTTTCCAGATGATATATAACATTTGTTACTGCTGTTAAAAACGGCATATCATGCGAAACAAGAATGAAAGCATTTTCATAGTTTTGCAGAAAATTTGTAAGCCAGTTTATATGGTTTTCATCAAGAAAGTTTGTCGGCTCGTCCAGAATGAGAATCATAGGATTTTCCAGCAAAACCTTTGCAAGCAAAACCTTTGCTCTCTGTCCTCCGCTAAGCTCTGTAACATCTTTATCAAGACCTATTTCACCAAGACCAAGACCATTTGCATATTCAGAGATTTTAGTGTCAATAGTATAATACCCTGACGAATCAAGAATTTCCTGTAACTCACCAACCTCTTCCATCATCTCAGCCATTTCTTCATCAGTTGCATAACCCATTTTATCATAAATACTCAGCATTTCAGCCTCAATCTCACTGAGATGAACAAAGGCTCCCCTTAAAATATCTATTATGGTTTTACCCTTTTCAAGAGTCGAATACTGGTCAAGATAACCATAAGTTATATGTCTGCACCACTCAACCTTTCCCTTTTCAGGGGTAAGCTCACCTGTTATTATTTTAAGAAATGTTGATTTTCCCTCTCCGTTTGCACCAATAAGACCGATATGCTCACCCTTTAACAATCTGAATGTTGCATCTTCAAGAATTTGCCTGCCTCCAAAACTGTGTGATATATTATCAGCGTTAAGTATACTCATTTATTTTCTCCTGTATTCCCTGAATTTTCCACTATATTTTTTTATTGTACCACAACAAAATCAAATAGTCAAACTAAATATTTATATATTTTTTACATTGATATATTGCGATATGAAAATAAATATGATATAATAGATGAAGATTGTCGAAATAAACAAGGAATATTAAATATTACATAGTCAGAAAGGATGTATTTTAATGAAAATAACTGTATGTATTGGAAGCTCATGCCACATTAAAGGTTCTCGTCAGGTTGTTGAACGACTCCAGAGCCTTATCAGCGAAAACAATGTTGGTGATAAGGTTGAACTTATCGGAACATTTTGTATGGGAAAATGTCAGCAGGGGGTTTGCGTAACTGTTGATGAAACATTTTATTCCGTTACTCCTGAGACAGTTGACGAATTTTTCAACAACGAAGTTTTAGCAAAGGCGTGAGGATAATATGGTAATTCAGATATGTGTCGGTAGTTCTTGTCATTTAAAAGGCTCTCCCGAAATTGTTGAGCTATTGACTAAAGCCGTTGAAGAAAATCATCTTGAGGACGCCATTACGCTTACAGGCAGTTTCTGCATTGGTAAATGCAACCGTTTCGGCGTAACTGTTCAGGTTGATGATGAAATTCATATAGGGATAACAAGGGAGAATTTTAAAGAATTTTTTAACGATAAAGTGCTTGCTGTACTTAAAAACGAAAGGATGTGAACCTGATGCCAAACTGCTTGACTTTGAAAAAATCCAACTGTAAAAACTGCTACAAGTGCATTCGTCACTGTCCGGTCAAAGCAATTCGTTTTTCCGGGAATCAGGCACACATTATCGGAAATGAGTGTATTTTATGCGGACAATGTTTTGTTGTTTGTCCGCAAAATGCAAAGCAGATTGTTGACGAAACCGAAAAGGTTAAGGTGCTGCTCCAAGGCGATGAACCGGTTATTGTCAGCCTCGCTCCATCCTTTGTTGCAAATTACGAAGGTGTCGGAATCGACTCTATGCGTGATGCCCTCCGTAAATTAGGTTTCCACGATGTTGAAGAAACTGCCATCGGGGCAACAATCGTCAAAAAAGAATACGAAAGAATGCTCAAAGAGGACGACAGGGATATTGTCATCAGTTCTTGCTGTCATTCTGTAAATTTACTTATTCAGAAATATTTCCCTGCAGCGCTTGAATATCTTGCAGATGTTATTTCGCCTATGCAAGCACATTGCCAGGATATAAAAAAGCGGTTTCCTGATGCTAAAACCGTTTTTATCGGTCCTTGTGTTGCTAAAAAAGATGAGGCTGAATACTACGAAGGAATAGTTGATGCTGTTTTGACTTTTGAAGAACTTACAAGATGGCTCAAGGAAGAAAACATTGAACTTAAGCAGGATATTGATTCAAACGAAGAAAGCCGTGCAAGGTTCTTCCCGACAACGGGTGGAATTTTAAAAACTATGAATCAGGATGCTCCAGGCTACACCTATATCGCTCTTGACGGAATTGAAAACTGTATTGACGCTTTAAAGGATATTGAAAGCGGAAAAATCCATAAATGTTTCATAGAAATGTCCGCTTGTGCAGGAAGCTGTATCGGCGGTCCCGTTATGGAAAAATATCATCGTACTGCCCCGGTAAAGGACTATATAACCATAGCAAACTATGCCGGTTCAAAAGACTTTGCCGTTACTCAGCCTGACTACATTGACCTGAAGAAACAATTCAGCTACATTGAGCACAGACTTACTATGCCCTCAGAAACTGAGATTTACAATGTCCTAAGACAAATGGGCAAATTCAAACCAACAGATGAACTTAACTGTGGTTCTTGCGGTTATAATACTTGTCGCGAAAAAGCAATCGCAATATGTCAGGGTAAGGCTGAAATTTCTATGTGTCTTCCATTCCTTAAGGATAAAGCTGAAAGCTTTTCTGATACAATCGTTAAGAACACTCCTAACGGACTTATCGTTCTTAATGAAGAACTGGAAGTTCAGCAGATAAACGAGTCAGCAAGAAGAATTATGAACATCCGTTCAAGCACTGATATTCTCGGTGACCAGGTTGTTCGCATTATGGACCCGAAAGACTTTGTTGATGTTCGTAATACAGGAAATGATATAAAGAATAAAAAGGTATATCTTGCTGAATATAAACGATATATCGAGGAAACTGTTGTTTACGATAAAGACTCTCATCTTTTGATTGGTATTATGCGTGATATAACCGACGAACAAAACGAACGGGAAAAGAAAGAAAATATCAGCCGTCAAACTATCGAGGTTGCTGATAAGGTTGTTGACAAGCAGATGCGTATTGTTCAGGAGATTGCATCGCTTCTCGGTGAAACAGCCGCTGAAACTAAAATTGCTCTCGCAAAATTAAAGGAGTCAATACAAGATGAATGATTTGTGTGCTGATATCGGCTGGAAAAGTATTAACCACTACGGAGAACAGCTTTGCGGTGACCATGTTGATATTGTTGAACAAGGAGAGAACTCAACCGTCATAGTTCTCGCTGACGGACTCGGCAGCGGTGTTAAGGCGAGTATTCTCTCCACCCTCACATCAAAAATTATTTCAACAATGATGGCGGCAAACCTTCCCCTTGAGGAGTGTGTTTCAACTATTGCGGCAACACTCCCCGTTTGTTCTGTTCGTGGCGTTGCATATTCAACCTTTACGATTATGCATATTATTAACAACGAAACAGTGGAAATTATTCAATACGATAATCCGCAGGTAATCGTTCTTCGTGATAATATGAATTACGATTATCCTATAACTGAAATGAACATTGACGGAAAAAAGATTTATAAGTCCTCTATCCGTTTGAAGGAGGGCGATATATTTGTCGCTATGAGTGATGGATGCCCACACGCAGGGATAGGTATGGCGTACAATTTTGGCTGGAAGCGTGAGGAAATCGTTGAGTTTCTTGAAACTATGTCCGTAACAGGGCTTACTGCGAAAAATCTTTCCACCCTTTTAATTGATGAATGTGACAAGCTTTATGGTCAGAAACCGGGCGATGATGCAACTGCCTGTATTGTCAAAATCAGAAAGCGTGAGCCTATGAACATATTGTTTGGTCCACCATCTAATCGTGATGACTGCGACAGAATGATGTCATTATTCTTCTCAAAAGAAGGAAAACACATTATATGCGGAGGAACAACCTCCTCCATTGCGGCAAAATATTTGAAAAAGCCACTTAAAACATCACTTAATTTTGAAAAATCAGATGTACCGCCTATTGCAAAGCTTGAAGGCGTTGACCTTGTTACCGAAGGTGTTATAACCATTAACAGAGTTCTCGAATACGCAAAGGATTATCTTGCTGAAAACGAAATGTATGAACACTGGAACTACAAGCGTGACGGTGCATCCCTGATTTGTCAGCTCCTTTTTGAAGAAGCGACAGATATAAATTTCTATGTGGGCAGAGCCATAAACCCTGCACACCAGAATCCAGATTTACCTATAAACTTCAGCATTAAGATGAATCTTGTTGAAGAACTTTCAAAGTGTCTTACTCAAATGGGTAAGAAAATAAAGGTAAGTTATTTTTAAGGAGAGTCAGTATGAGAAAATTTGATACAAAAGTTCAACATTTAAAATATAAGGTGCTTCGTGAAGTTGCCAGACAAGCCTGGAATGACACTCTTCTTCAGAACATCCTTGAAATTCCAAAAACTATTGTTCCCGGGAACACACCAACTATGAGATGCTGTGTTTATAAGGAACGGGCAATCCTTGCAGAGCGTGTTAAAATCGCTATGGGTGGTGATACAGAAAACCCTAACATTATTGAGGTTATCGAAATCGCCTGCGACGAATGCCCTGCTGCCGGATACGAGGTAACGGCTTCTTGTCGTGGTTGTCTGGCTCACAGATGTGAAGATGTATGTAAAAAAGGTGCTATTTCCTTTGACCATAACCATGTTGCTCATATAGACAAAACAAAGTGCGTTGAATGTGGACAGTGTGCAAAAGTTTGTCCTTACTCTGCTATCATTAACCGCAAACGACCTTGTCAAAATGCCTGCAAAATTAAGGCAATTTCAATCAATGACGATAATGCGGCGGCTATTGATAACAGTAAATGTACTGCCTGCGGTGCTTGCGTTTATCAGTGTCCTTTTGGTGCAATTATGGACAAATCTTATATTCTCGATGTTATTGACACTATTAAAAAGAGTGAAAACAATAAAAAATATAAGGTTTATGCAATGGTTGCTCCATCAATCTCCAGTCAGTTTACTTACGCTAAACTCGGTCAGGTTATAAGCGGACTTAAAGAGCTTGGATTCCATACTGTTATTGAGGCTGCTTTAGGGGCTGATATGGTTGCACAGAGCGAATCAAAGGAACTTGCTGAAAAGGGATTTTTAACAAGCTCCTGCTGTCCTGCATTTGTAACCTATGTTAAAAACACATTCCCTGATTTAGTTCAGTACATTTCCCACAACCTTTCACCTATGGCAACTCTTGCCAAATACATTAAAGAAACTGATTTAAATTCAAAGGTTATCTTTATCGGTCCTTGTACCGCAAAAAAGGCAGAGGTAATGCTCGACGATGTTAAACCATATGTTGATTCGGTTATGACATTTGAAGAACTTCAGGCGTTGTTTGACAGTAAAGATATTGATATAATGGGACTTGATGAGGATGTTCTTGATAACGCTTCATATTTCGGAAGAATATTTGCCCGTTCAGGCGGTCTTTCCGATGCTGTTGCGCAAGGACTCAAAGAACAGAATATTGAATTCGATTTAAAAGCAATCCCTTGCGACGGAATCGAGGCTTGCAAGGTTGCACTCCTCAAAAAAAGCAAGAATGTGCTTGACGCTAACTTTATTGAGGGTATGGCTTGCACAGGCGGTTGTATCGGCGGTGCAGGATGCCTGACACACGGAGAAAAGAACAAGGCTGAGGTTGATAAATACGGCAGAGAAGCATTAGAAAAAACAATCAACGATGCCGTTTCAATTCTCAAATAAATTCCCTGATTGAGCTTTGTTCTATTTCAGAAATTTATTCGGGTAGCAAAAAACTCCTATGGCAAAGGATAACTGCCATAGGAGTTTTATTTTGTTACTTTGTTTGGGTTGTCCCATTCATATCATTTGTATTGTCTTTGTTATTATTGTTATTGTTTCCGCCGTTACTTCCCGTAACATCATCAACAGCATTTTCAGCTCCGTCAAGAACATCATTTACAGCATTCCCTGCATCTTCGATAATTCCGTCATTACCCTTGTCAGCATTTCCGCTGTCCCTTGAGCAGGACGCAAAACTTAATAACATAGTCACGCCTACTAAAATGGTTAATATTTTCTTCATACAATCAAACTCCTTTAAGTTTTAAAATTCTGTACAAAGATATTATACCCAATTTTTATAGATTATACTATTTTACAACAATATTGATAAGCTTTTTAGGTACTGCAATAACCTTAACGATATTTTTACCCTCAACAAGTGCTTTAATTGACTCATCAGCAAGAGCAACTTCCTGCATTTTATCAGGTGTTAAATCAGGAGAAATCATAAGTTTTCCTCTTATTTTTCCGTTAATCTGGACAACAACCTCGATTTCGTTAACAACAAGTGCACTTTCTTCCGCCTTAACCCACATTGCTTTTGTAACATCTTCTGTATTACCAATGTATTCCCACATTTCGCTTGAAGCGTGAGGAATAAACGGAGCTAAGAGAATGATGAGGCTTCTTAATGTTTCGCCAATGAGAGCCTTATTATAGTCATCAGCAGATACATTTTCCTTATATACATAAAGAGCATTTACCATTTCCATTATACTGCTGATTGCCGTATTAAAGCTGAATCTTTCAAAGTCATCAGTAACCTTTTTAATACTCGTGTGAACTGCAAGACGAAGTTTCTTTTCGCTTTCGTTTAGAGCATTCTGGTCAACAGTCTCATTTGACATATAATCCTTAAGTTCGTCAACCGCTCTCCAAACACGATTTATAAATCTATAAGCACCCTCAACGGCAGTATCGCTCCAGTCAAGGTCTCTTTCAGGCGGAGCCGCAAACAAGATAAAGAGTCTTGCTGTGTCCGCACCGTACTTTTCGATTATCTCATCAGGGCTAACAACATTTCCGACTGATTTGGACATCTTACTTCCGTCTTTTAACACCATACCCTGTGTAAGAAGGTTTGCAAAAGGCTCAACACAACATACATATCCCTTATCATATAAAACCTTTGTAAGGAATCTTGAATATAACAAGTGAAGAATGGCGTGTTCAACACCACCGATATACTGGTCAACATTCATCCAGTAATCAGTCTTAGCCTTATCAAACGGCATTTCACTGTTCTTAGGGTCACAATATCTTAAGAAATACCACGAAGAACATACAAATGTGTCCATTGTATCAATTTCACGCTTTGCTTTACCACCACAACAAGGACATACTGTGTTAACAAATTCTTCGCAATCAGAAAGCGGAGATTTTCCCTGACCTGTGAAATTAACATTAGCAGGAAGAAGAACCGGCAAATCCTTTTCAGGAACAGGAACAGTTCCGCACTTTTCACAGTATACAATCGGAATAGGTGCTCCCCAATATCTCTGACGGGAAATGAGCCAGTCACGGAGACGGAAGTTAACCTTCTTCTCACCAAATCCTTTATTTTCAATATGCTCAATGATTTTAGCAAGTGCTTCACGGTTATTAAGACCATTAAACTCACCTGAATTAACCATTGTGCCCTCTGCCGCAAAAGCTTCCTTAAGGTCAGCACCCTTAATTTCCTCACCATCAGGCTGAACAACAACCTCAATCGGAAGATTATATTTCTTTGCAAAATCAAAGTCTCTCTGGTCATGAGCAGGAACACCCATAACAACGCCTGTGCCATAATCAAGGAACACATAGTTCGCAAGATAAAGCGGAATCTTCTTACCATTTAATGGGTTAACAACATAAACCCCTGTAAATTCGCCTTCTTTTTCTGTATCTGTTGCAGAACGGGTAATCTCGCTCATACCCTGAACCTTTTTAATAAACTCTCTGCAAGCCGCTTCTTCAGGTCTGCCGCTGATAAGTTTATCCACAACTGGGTGTTCAGGAGCAATAACCATATATGAAACACCGAAAATGGTGTCAGGGCGGGTTGTAAATACTGTTAAGCTTTCATCACTTCCGTCAATTTTAAACTGAACTTCAGCACCCTCAGAGCGACCAATCCAGTTTCTCTGCATACTCTTAACCTTATCAGGCCAGCCGTCAAGCATATCGATATCATCGAGAAGTCTCTGAGCATAATCTGTGATTTTAAAGAACCACTGTTCAAGGTCTTTCTTTCCAACTTCACTCTTACATCTTTCACACTTTCCGTTAACAACCTGTTCATTTGCAAGAACAGTCTGACAAGACGGACACCAGTTAACAAAAGACTTTTTCTTATAAGCAAGACCATTGTTATAAAGCATTAAAAACATCCACTGTGTGAACTTATAATAATCAGGTTTTGCAGTTGCAACCTCTCTGTCCCAGTCATAGCTAAGACCAAGTCTTTTGAGCTGTTCTCTCATATTATCAATATTTGACCATGTCCAGTCAGCAGGCGGAGTTCCGTTCTTTATAGCTGCGTTTTCAGCCGGAAGACCAAATGAATCCCATCCCATTGGATGAAGAACATTATAGCCCTGCATTTCCTTATATCTGGCAAGAACATCACCGATTGAATAGTTTCTTACATGTCCCATATGTAAGTTACCTGATGGATAAGGGAACATTTCAAGTGTGTAATATTTAGGCTTATCCATAGCCTCATCAATTTTGAACGCATTTGTGTCGTCCCACTTTTTCTGCCATTTTTCTTCAATTGCTTTAAAATCGTATCTCATATATAAACCTCCTTAATTTTCTGAAATATACAGGGAAATATCAATACTTTCCGCGTCTTTCCATATATGCTCAAGATTATAAAAACTTCTTGTTTCATCTTTGAAAATATGAACGATAACATCATCATATCCAAGCAAAATCCATTCAGCCGTATTATATCCTTCTCTGTTCTTAGGACGAATTCCATCCTTTATCAGTTCTTCTTCGATATGGTCTGAAAGAGCCTGCAACTGACTTTTTGAGCCACCCGTTGCAATTATAAAATTGTCTGTAATCGTTGTCAATCCCTTAACATTAAGAACAAGAATATCTCTTGCTTTTTTCTGGTCAAGAATCTTTACGATTTTTCCAACAGTTTCACTTACTTCGTTCATCATTAACCCGCCTTTGTGTTTAGTTAAAATATAAATTTGTCAGCTCTTTAAGCTTATTATTATCAATTATATAGTAGGAAATTTTTGTTCCGTTTTCTTCGATATACTCACTGTTTCCAGGGAGCATAAAAACATTTATTGAATTCCCGTTCATTTTTTTGAAATCGTCTATGTGGCTTATAAAATCCCTTATTGTAAAATCAGTTTTAAAATTACCGCTTACTGCATCAGCAATGTTTCCCACATTCATTATTCCATTAAAGCTTAAAATCCGTCTTATAACGGCTTTATAAAAGCTTTTTTGAACTTTTAATCTACCTATATCCCCGTCAACATATCCGCTTCCGTCATTATTCTTCCGAAATCGCATAAGCATTTCAGCCTTTTCCCCATCAAGAATTTGTGTACCTTTTTTTAAATCTATACTAAGATTTTGAGCAGGGTCGTCGTATTTCATATTAACAGGAACATAATATTCAACTCCACCTATTGCATCTATAAGCTTCCTGAACCCCTCAAAATTCAATATTATATGCTTTTCAGGATATACCCCTGTTAATTTACCAATATCTTTCTTTACTGATTCAATCCCTTTTTTACTGCCATAGGATGAGTTAATTTTTTTGTCTTTTCTCGATGTTTCAATCCTGGTATCTCTTGGTATTTGCAAGGCACTTATAGAATTTTCATCCGTATTATAGCGGCAAAGTAATATAAGATCTGTTCTCGTTTCATCCTTGTCTGTTCCAAGGACAAGAAAATTCACATCATCACTCTTCGTCGTATCTTCCCAATAGCCATAGTACAGTTCTCTCGATTTATATTCGTCCGCAATTATATAAGTTACGGAAAAAAGAATAATAAGCGAAAATAAAACAACTATTCTAACGGAATATTTTTTCATCATCTGCACCTCTGTTATAAAGAAGCAAATAATTGCGGGCATCAACTGTATTTGGATGAACAACTCCGCCTTTATTTACTGTATGTATTATAACATTGCTGCAGGATTTAATTATTGCATCATCAATGTTTGTATTTGCCAGATTTCTGACCACATCAACACCGTCAAACTTTCTGCCAGGCTCGATATAATCGGCGATAAAAACTATTTTAGTCAATAATCTCATATTAGGCTTTCCTGTTGTGTGGAATTTTATCGCATCAAATATTTCATCATCAATCAAAAATAACTCTTTGGATAACCACGCCCCGGCAACGCCGTGAAGCAAGGCATTTGAGTTTTCAGATATATCATCTATTGTATCATTATTTCTTTCTATTATTTCCCGTAATGTTTCAACCGACTTTTCTTTTGCACAGTCATGCAAGAGTCCAGCAACGAAAGCCTTCTCAGGTTTTTCAGCATATTTCTCAGCGAGCAATTTCGCCGTATTTGCAACACCAACGGTATGAGCATAACGCTTCTCACTTAGATTCTTTTTAAGATAATCTGAAATCACATCAAAATCCATTAACATTCTCCATAATATAATTATACACTTTTTCACCGGTATACATTGTAACATCAACGCCCTTATCAAGACAATCCCGTAAAAACGAAGACGATACATTGATATTCTCCATTGGCACTTTGTGGATTACTGCATTGTATTTTTCCTGCAGAAACAAAATATAGTTATCAACTTTTGTATCCGAAAATCCAACTCTGTCAATCAGCACTATCTCCGCGTTATCAAATATAATCTGCGGAGACTTCCACTCATCCATATAACAAAGAGAATCCGCCCCGACGATAAAAAACAGTTTTGTATCAGGCTGAGATTCTTTTAGCTTTGTAAGGGTTTTAGCCGTATAGCTTTTCCCCTCACTTATAATCTCAATATCAGAAACAACAATATTTTCTTGTCCTTCAACAAGCAGTTTAGTCATTTCATACCGATGTTTTGCATCCCACACAGAATCCCCCGATTTATGGGGAGGGTCCCCACAGGGAACAAAAACAATTTCATCCATTTTAAGATATTCAAGAACGGCTTTTGCCATTTCAAGATGTCCTATATGTGGCGGAGAAAAAGTTCCGCCCAGTAAGCCAACCTTTTTGATATAATCACCTTCTAATAAAACAGAACCTTTTCAGCATCTTTTTTTATAAGTTCAACATCTCCGTCTGATGTTTCGTATAAATCAAATTTTGCGGTTTTATTATTCCGTGACTTAACCAAAACAAGCTCGCCATTTTCTTTTCTGTAATACTCGAAAACATCCTCTGTTATCTTTTGTTCTGAAAGCTTATTATCAATCCTGTAAAGATTTCCACCGTTTTCCGTGCTATAATCATACATACAGATTATATCCTTGTCAACAGTTAAGAATTTCGGATTTATTTCAGAGTTTATCTCTATTTCAGAATTTTCAAACGCAAAGAGTCCTGCATTTTTTGACTTACTGCTATAATTTTTAGTATAGACAATTTGTTTGTCATTTAGTACATAACAACCATACACATCATCGGAAATTTTTTCCGGAACAGTAACGGAATCCACGCTATATTCACAGTGATAAAGGGACCCGCCATTCTTTTCCTCAACATAGTTTGCAATATAAGCAACCTTTTTAAAGTCCTTAGATACGGCAACCTGATTGCGCTTAGTATAATTTACTCCGTCAGCAATCTTAAGTTCCGTTTCACCCTCTGTCCATATATAATAATCAGCAACATTATTATCAAACAATTTTGAATAGATAATTCTCTTTCCGTCCTCATCAATACGATTAACGGCACTCATATTATTGATTATCTTCTCAGGTTTGAGCTTACCAAGATTTACTCTGTAAAGACTATATCTGTCATCCGCCTTATCTCCGCAAATAAACGCATACTTACCGTTTTGGCATATTCTCGGAGCAATACCGCAATTTCTCGCCAATGCAACCTCTTCATCCTTATATGCAAATACGGCATAAGTCTGCTTATCCTTATTGTATTCCTTTGAATAAATTATAATATCACTATCATCGGCAGTGCCATAAATCATATGAACATCCGATACAATCTTATTTTCTGCATAGTCGCCAAACTCAGCGTAATATGCAGTTCCGACTCTTGACTTATAATTATAGTTTTTAATATATACTATTCTGTCCTGATTCCGGGAAAGAAGAACCTTATCTGCATCAACCTTATCAGCGACTTTCAACGCTTTTTTCTTAATTTCGTATGACCAGAGTTCACCCATATTCCCTTTACTGTTGGCATTTTTAATAAATACGATATGTTTCCCATCATCGGAAATTTTAAATCCCGGAGAAACATTTTCAGCAACAGTTATAATATTTTCCGGGTTAGCTTTAATCATAATCTTAAGCCTGCCCTGATTTTTAGACACATCAAATTTATCAAGAAAAGCCGTAACCTTTCCATTTACTGACTTTGAAACAAGACCACCCATTCCAACCGAACTGTCTTTTTTCGTTTTGGAGTCTGAGTTATATGCTTCATTAGTCAAAACGACTGTATCATTCTTATAACGTATTCCAATCTCATTTTCCGTGTAATAAGCCGAAGTATAAACCGTCTTATCTGAAAAAGCATATATAAACAAAGAGATAATACCAACGATAATACTTATAAAAACAACTGCAATCGCCAATAAGATTGCATATCCAAGCAACCTCTTTTTTCTCTTCTTATTTCGTCTGTTCTTCAGTTTTCCATCAGAAATATTAACTCTTGATGAATTCTTAATTAGTTCGTATTGTTCATTAGATTCAAGTGTATATGTAACATCCGAGTTAGTCGATACATTTCCGTACAGAATTTCCTTACAAAACGGGCATTTTTTTGTCCCGTCGATGAGATGTGCTCCACATCCGCTACACTGCATAGATTAGCACCTCCGAATTTCAATTCATTTATCTTTTAATTATACCATACTGTCGAAAAAAATCAATAAATTTATTACCGATTTTCCAATTTTTTTACAAATTCCTTTTCTTTTTCCGAAAGCTTCGCCGTTCTTAACATTCCTTTTCGCTTTTTGAATGTATTTTTAATCGACATTTCTCGTTTCCACTGTTCAATCAGTTTATGATTCCCGCTTTGAAGAACTTCAGGAACTTCCTTGCCATTCCAAACAGACGGTCTTGTATACTGGGGGTATTCCAGAAGTCCCGAATAATGTGATTCTTCCGAAAACGAAACCTCGCTTGAGAGCACACCCGGAATAAGCCTTGCCGTTGCATCAATAACTGCCATTGCGGCAATCTCTCCGCCGGTTAACACATAATCGCCTATGGAAATTTCCGCGTCAATAATTTCGTCTAAAATTCTCTGGTCAACGCCCTCATAGTGACCGCATAAAATCACGATATTCTCTTTCTTAGAAAGGCGTTTTGCAGTTGACTGTCTGAAAGTTTTTCCTTGCGGACTCATATAAATTGTGTATGGTTTCCCGCTCATACTCTCGCATATATGATTATAAGCATCAAAAATAGGCTGAGCCTGCATAACCATCCCGGCTCCGCCACCGTATGGATAATCGTCAACCCTGTTATGCTTATTATTAGCAAAATCACGAATATTGATATAATTCAACTCAATCAGGCCATTACTTTTAGCACGGCCTATTATACTTTTATCCAGAACGCCTTCAAACATCTCCGGAAAAAGCGTCAGAATATCTATCCTCATTAGTCAATCAATCCTTTTAACAACTCAACAATAACATATTTCTCGTCAATGTTGACTTCTTTAACAACATCATCAATAACAGGAATAAGCACAACTTTCCCCATATCATTTTTAACAGAATACACATCATTACTTCCTGTTTTTATAACATCTTCTATTTTTCCTAAAACCTCACCTGAAACGGTTTTAACCTCACAATCTAATAGGTCACATATATAATATGTTCCCTCAGGAAGTTCTCCAAGCATCTCCCGTTTTACAAAAAGCACCTTATTTCTGCACTTTTCAGCTTCATCGATATTATCAACACCATCAAGTTTCAAAATAACAAAATTCTTATGGTATTTAACATATTCAATTTCAATCTCTTTATTATCTATAATAACATACTCAAGTTCTTCAAACACAGACGGGTCATCGCACCACGGCATAATTTTAACCTCGCCTTTAAGACCTCTTGTATTGACTATTTGTCCTATTTCAAGCAAATTATTCATAATAATTACCTCATAAATTCAATTAAGAGGTTGCAAAAATACAACCTCTTAATAACGGTTTAAACTATTTCAACAGTAACCTTTTTGTTTTCGTGGCTCGCAGCAGCTTTAACAACTGTTCTGATTGCTTTCGCAATTCTGCCCTGCTTACCAATAACCTTACCCATATCGTCCTCTGCAACATGAAGTTCGAGAACAACTGCTGTATCATTTAAAGTTTCTTTAACAGAAACAGCATCAGGGTTAGATACCATTGATTTTGCAATAAACTCTAAAAGTTCTTTCATAACGATATTCTCCGTTTCTGATGAATTTTAGATAATACCCTTGTTTTTAAGAAGACGCTTAACAGTGTCTGTTGGCTGAGCACCGTTTGCAATCCATTTTGTTACCTTTTCAGCGTCAAGCTCAACTGTAACAGGGTCTGTTAAAGGATTGTATGTTCCTACCTGATCAATGAATCTGCCGTCTCTCGGATATCTTGAATCCGCAACAACAACACGATAGAAAGGAGCCTTCTTCGCACCCATTCTTCTTAAACGAATTTTTACTGCCATAATAAAATACCTCCAAAATATATAAATTTAATAATTTTTCTTTAGTTACATAGGAAATTTCATTTTCCCGAATCTTGCAAGCTTCTTATTAACTTTTCCGCCTGCAAACTGTTTCATCATCTTCTGCATTTGTTCAAACTGCTTTAAAAGGCCATTGACCTCATTCATTGAAGTTCCGCTACCTTTTGCAATTCGCTCTTTTCTCTTCGGCGAGATTTTAACCTTATTCTCTCGCTCCTCTGTTGTCATTGACTGAATGATTGCCTCAATATGTTTAAGACGCTTATCGTCAAAATCCACTCCCTCAAGAGCCTTAGAATTGACACCTGGAAGCATCTTAACAATTTGGCTAAGGGGTCCCATATTCTTAATCTGTCCCATCTGTTCAAGAAAGTCAGAATAAGTATACGTCTGAGTTCTCATTTTCTTTTCAAGCTCCATAGCCTTCTTTTCATCAAAAGCCTGCTCCGCTTTTTCAATGAGACTTAAAACATCACCCATTCCAAGAATTCTCGATGCCATTCTGTCAGGATGGAAAACCTCAAGGTCTGTAAGTTTTTCACCCATACCGCAGAATTTAATCGGTTTTTGCGTAACAGCACGAACAGAAATAGCCGCACCGCCTCTTGTATCACCGTCAAGCTTAGTTAAAACAACGCCGTCAATTTCAAGTTCATTATTGAAAGTTTCAGCAACATTAACCGCATCCTGACCGGTCATGGCATCAACAACAAGAAGAATTTCGTCAGGACTTACTTCCGACTTAATATTCTTAAGCTCATCCATCAGGACTTCGTCGATATGGAGACGACCTGCTGTATCAATAATTAAAATATCATTTGAATGGAGGCGGGCATATTCAACCGCCTTCTTTGATATATCTACAACATCTTTGCTGTCATCAATAGTAAAAACAGGCAACCCAAGCTGTCCGCCAACAACCTGTAACTGTTTAATAGCCGCAGGACGATATACATCGCAAGCACAAAGGAGAGGTCTCTTACCTTGTTTTTTCAAAAGACCGCCAAGCTTTCCCGCCGTTGTTGTCTTACCGGCACCCTGAAGTCCTGCCATCATTATAATGGTCGGAGACTTAGGACCCATTTTTATCTTTTCTTCTTTTTCGCCCATAAGACGAACAAGTTCTTCATTAACAATTTTTATAACCTGTTGCGCCGGAGTTAACGACTCCATTACCTCTGCTCCAACAGCTCGTTCAGAAACAGATTTGATAAAATCTTTAACGACAAGAAAGTTAACATCAGCTTCCAAAAGCGCAAGCTTAACTTCTCGCATAGCATCTTTTAAGTCTTTTTCACTGACTTTTCCCTTGCCGCGAAGTTTTTTAAATGTATTTTGCAGTTTATCAGCAAGACTTTCAAACGCCACTAAATCAAATCCTTTCTATATATTTTCGTTTATTTCATAAATAACATCAACTATATTACTTATATTCTGTTTTATATCCGCGGAAATGTGTGTATCTTCCGTGGCTTCCTCTATATTCTTAAGAGCAACATCGATATTTTCAAGTTTTTCTTTAATCCCAAGAAATCTTTTACACAAACCGAGCTTATTTTCCATATCATAAAGGGAACTTTCAGCTCTTTTAATATTATCTCTGACTCCTTGTCTGGTAATCCCGACAATTTCCGATATTTCAGCAAGCGACAAATCCTCATTATAATAAAGACTTGTTGCCTCCTGCTGCTTATCTGTAAGAATCTTCCCGTAAAAGCTTAAAAGAAGGGATATTTCAACATTTTTATCCATAATGCACTCCATAAAAATACATAAGTGTAAAGGTGTTATGCTTTACACTTATGTGATTATACTATATATCTTACAGTTTGTCAAGAGTTTTTTTAATTTTCTTCACCAATAATAGCTTTAACAAATTCTTCTGCATCAAATTCCATAATATCATCTGCAGTTTCTCCCACTCCAATGAACTTTACAGGGATATTATATTCATTTTTGATAGGGAATACGATACCGCCTTTTGCAGTTCCGTCAAGCTTTGTCAAAACTATACCCGTAATATCTGCAACCTCTTTAAAAAGTTTTGCCTGCTGAACAGCGTTCTGGCCTGTTGTTGCATCTAAAACAAGTAAAACCTCCTTTGATGAATTAGGCAATTCTCTGTCTAAAATTCTGTAAATTTTCTTCAGTTCATCCATTAGATTCTTCTTATTATGCAATCTGCCTGCCGTATCACAGATTAAAATATCAGCGTTTCTTGTTCTTGCCGCATTTATCCCGTCATAAACAACCGCCGCCGGGTCAGAGCCTTCCTGTTGCTTAACAATTTCAGCCCCAACTCTTCCTGCCCAGACATCAAGCTGCTCTATCGCTCCTGCACGGAATGTATCTGCCGCAGCTAAAACAACCTTTTTCCCCTGCTTTATATACATATTCGCAATTTTGCCTACCGATGTTGTTTTACCAACGCCATTTACACCAATAACCATTATTACGGCAGGAGAACCTGAAATATCCATCTTGTCATCTGCACCGTCTAAAATGTCAATCAGTATATCCGACAATTCCGCATTAAGCTGAGAGCTATCCGTAAGACCTTTCTCTCTTGCAACCTTTCTCAATCTGTCGATAATTTCAAGAGATGTATTAACTCCAATATCCGCAGTAATAAGTACCTCTTCCAATTCCTCGAAGAGTTCCTCATCAATTTTCTTAAAAGAATTTATAACAATCTCAACTTTACTGCTTATGGAGTCCTTTGTTTTTTTTAAACTTTCCTTTAGTTTACCGAATAACGACATTATTTAGCCACCTCATCTATATTTAATGATAATAATTTTGAAACGCCTCGCTCCTGCATTGTAACACCGTAGAGTACATTGGCAGATTCCATTGTTCCTCTTCTGTGGGTGATAACAATGAACTGTGCTTTTTCAGAGTATTTACGAAGATAATCCGCATATCTGTTAACATTGACATCATCAAGAGCTGCCTCAATTTCGTCAAGTATACAGAAAGGAGTCGGTCTGACATTTAAAATTGCAAAGAGCAATGCAATAGCCGTAAGCGCCCTTTCTCCACCTGATAAGAGGGAAAGTCGCTGAAGCTTTTTGCCTGGAGGCTGAGCTTCAATTTCTATTCCGCTTTCGAGAAGATTATCGGGGTCTGCAAGGCTTAAATTCGCAATACCGCCACCGAATAACTGAGCAAAAACCTTCGTGAAATTACGGTTAATGATTTCAAACTGCTGAGCAAACTGACTCTTCATAACCGAAAGCATTTCTGTAATGATTTTTTCCAAATCATTCTTAGCTTTCTCTAAATCATTCGTCTGAACAAGCATAAAGTCATATCGTTCCTTAACATCACGATAGCTTTCTATTGCATCAATATTGATATTACCCAGATTTTTGATTTTTGATTTAAGAGATGCAATATCCTTTTCCGCATTACTCAAATCAGCATTCTCATCAGCACAGTCTGCCGCCTGGGAATATGTAAGCTCATACTCATCCCAAAGACGGGAGAAAATTCCTTCAAGTTCAGACTCACTCAAAGCTTTTTTACTTTCAAGCTTAGCTTTCTGACGGCTTAAACCAACCATTGTATCATTAGTTCCCGTAACATCCTTCTGGAGCTTTCTTATCTGCTCCTCCGCATCATTTTTACACTTGGTCAGTTCCTCTAATTTCTGTTTAGTATTTTTAGTTGTTTCTTCAAGAGTTGTAATATTATCCTTACCACTGTTAATCTCAGCCTGAGCCGCCGCAATCTTTTCATTGAGTTCATTTTTTTCTTTTTCCGAATTTTCTGTCTTATCCGCAATAGATTTAATTAACTCTGCAGCAGTTTCAACTTTTTCTTTCTGAGAAGAAATATCCTTATCACAGGAGTTTTCTTCAAGGCTTATCTCCAGAAGCTTATCATTAGCCTCTCTCGCCTTCTTCATAAGTTCCTCAAAGCCCTGTTGCTCCTTAGATGCATCCTCTTCAAGCTTCAATATTTCCGCCTCTAAAGCAGAAATATTTTCCTCTCTCATTTTATTTTCTCCGTCAATTTTCTTAAGACTTTCATCAATGGACGCAATTTCATTTTCAATCTGAGTTTTCGCCTGAGTAACATTGTCCAAAAAGGCATTTCCGTGTTCAAAATCAGCTTTAACCTTGATATACTCATCATTTAACACAGTAAGTTCTTTATTGATATTGTCAAGAGTTTCAACCACTTTCAGGGTGATTTTCTCTGCATTTTCCGCCTTATCCTTAAGTTCAACTCTTTCTTTTTCAAGAGTCTTTATTTCAACTTTAACTGCATCAATTTCGGCACTTCTTGACAAGAATCCTGCGGACTTATTAAAGCTACCGCCCGACATAGCACCGCCCGTTTGCATAACTTCACCGGACAGTGTCACTATTTTTATTTTGTAATCGGATTTTTTTGCAATCTTTATAGCATTATCAACATTATCCGCAACAACAATAGCCCCCAACAGACTGCTTTTGATAGCGTCATATTCAGAATCAACTTTTACAAGGTTTGATGCCAAATCAATATATCCATCCATATTTTTAATATGAGATACATCTGTATTCCTCGCTTTAACCGTGCTGATTGGCAAAAATGTTGCTCTTCCTGCTTTCTGGGATTTCAAAAACTCAATAGCAGATTTTGCATCATTTTCATCCCTGACAACTATGTTCTGACCCGCGTTTCCCAAGGCTGTATCAATAGCAATGGTATATTTCTCCAAAACCTTAACAAGCTTGGCAAATGGACCGTAAATAGTTGCATTTCCCACTTCACTGCTTGATGCATTCATAATAGCCTTAACACTTCCTGCAAATCCGTCAAAGCTCTTTTCCATATCTTCAAGGACATTAACACGGGAGAGTTTTTTATTCAAACGAAACTCAATATCGTTTAATGATGCCGTAAACTTTGAATTTTCCGCTTTAGTCCTATCAAGTTCATCAAGCTTTGCTTTTCGTTCATTTTCAAGCTTTTCGATTTCGTTTTTGCGTTCATTCATCATTGTTTCAAGAGATTTAACATTATCACAAAGTCTATGATAATCCTCAGCCTTAGACGCCAGCTCCAACGACACTGCATTTTTTCTTTCTTCAAAACTTGATTTAAGTATTTCAGAGTTTAAAATTCGCTCTTTTTCCCGTCCGATTTCTGAGCTTTTTTCGATAATATCAGCCTTGATATTTTCAAGCAAATCGTTCTGGGTTTGTGTTAAATTCTGAATCTTTTCAATATTTTTCTCATTTGTCTCTTTAACCGATTTGATTTCCGATGCTTTAATCTCAAGCTTTTCCAGTTCTTCTTCTAAAGCAGCAAGCTGTCTTTCTGCGTTTTCCGCATCTGTAACATAACTGCTTACCGTTTCATCAATTCTACTGATACTTTCCTCGTAATGACCAATATCCGCCAGCAACACACTTATCCTGCTGTTTGAGTCAGCGATAGATGTGATTATACTTTTCTCGTCTTCACGGCACTTTTCCATTTCCTCGTTCCACTCAGAAATTTTCTCGTAATAATCATTAACCGCTTTCTCATTTTCTTCAACTTTAAGGCGTATCTTCTCAATTTCCGCATCAGTTTCATTCAGATTCTGTGTAAGTTCTTCCAGGTCTTTTTTTATCTTATCAATTTTAACAACAGACAGATTTATTTCAATTACCTTAAGTTCATCACGAAGCTTTAAATATTTTTTTGCTTTTTCAGACTGCTCAAAAAGAGGACCTATCTGATTTTCAAGCTCCGCCATAATATCCTTAATTCTTGTCAAATTTTCTGTTGTGTGATTAAGCTTTCGTTCCGCTTCATTTTTACGGTACTTATACTTGGTAATCCCTGCAGCCTCTTCAAAAATCTGTCTTCTGTCTTCAGATTTATTACTCAAAATTTCGTCAATTTTACCCTGCCCGATTATAGAGTAACCCTCTCTGCCAAGACCTGTATCCATAAATAGTTCGTGAATATCTTTAAGTCTGCACCCCACACGGTTTATAAAATATTCACTCTCTCCGCTTCTGTAAACCCGTCTTGTTACGGTTATTTCTTCATAATCGAGTGGAAAGAATCCATTTGAATTATCAAGAGTAAGAGAAACCTCCGCAAAGCCCATAGGTTTTCTGTTTTGCGTTCCCGAGAAGATAACATCTTCCATCTTGCTTCCGCGCAGTGTTTTAACACTCTGCTCACCCATAACCCATCTGATAGCATCGGAAATATTACTTTTACCAGACCCATTAGGACCAACAATCGCCGTTATACCAGGGTTAAAATCAAGATATATTTTATCTGCAAACGATTTAAAGCCTTGCATTTCAACACTTTTTAAAAGCATTTTATATCTCCTTTCTATCCTTCTGTTTCTTCGGACAACATTGTCCATTCTTCATAATATAATTCAAGTTCACTTTTTAACTTTTCCAGATTTTCGCACTTCTCATTCATCAGAACATAATCAGAGAATACTTCTTCCTGAGTAAGTTCAATCTCAGTCTCGCCAATTTTAGTTTCTGTGTTCTCGATAAGATTTTCAAGCTCTTTTATTCGGTTTCGTCTTTGGGAATCCAGCTTTCTCTGTTCTTTTGACCTGTAGTTTCCCTTTGGTTTTTCCATATCACCAGCTGGTTTCTCTTCAACCGCAACACTCTTTATAAGTTCTTTTCTTGCCTTATAATCTTCAAATCCGCCATCACTTATGAAAACTCCGTCTTTTTCCAGTTCAACAATTTTATCAGGAACTTTGTTCAGCAAATAACGGTCGTGGGAAACGAAAATCAATGTTCCGTCATAATCACAGAGTGCTTTTTCAAGCACTTCTTTCGACATTAAATCAAGATGGTTTGTCGGTTCGTCAAGAATAATAACATTCGCCTTTTCAAGCATTATAATACAAAACGCCAGCTTAGCCCTCTCTCCACCGCTTATAACCCTAACGGGTTTATAAACATCATCTTTGGTGAGAAGTACACTTCCAAGCACCTTTCGTATATCCGTTTCGTTTATATGCGGAAATCTGTCCCACAGTTCATCAATCGCAATCTTATCCTGATTCAAGTTAAGATTTTCCTGTTCATAATAACTTATCGAAACATTCTTTCCCCATTCAATCTGACCTTTATGATACGGAATAAGTCCCTGAATTGTTTTTAAAAACGAAGATTTTCCAATCCCGTTATCACCGATTATTGCAATCTTTTCGCCTTTTCTGATATGAAGATTTATATTTTCACATAAGACAATATTATCCCCAACAGAAATCTGCAGTTCTGACACTTTAAGAACATCCTTATACGGCTCTTTTGTTTTCTCGAACTTAAGTCGCATAGGCTTAAGCTCGGAATCAGGTTTATCGACTATCTCCATATTTTCAAGTGCCTTTATACGGGACTTTGCACTATTCGCAGTTGATGCTCTTGCAAGATTTTTATCAATATATGTCTGCATTTTCGCAATTTCAGCCTGCTGAGCCTCATATTCTTTTTGCTGTCTTTCCCGTCGTTCCTCACGAAGCACAAGATATTTAGAATAGTTTCCTTTGTATGTATAAAGCTTTCCTCTTTCAAGCTCAAACACTGTTTCAACAATTTTATCAAGAAAATATCGGTCATGAGACACAACCAAAATACTGCCCTTATACTCAAGAAGATACTCTTCAAGCCACGAAAGAGTTTTAAAATCCAGATGGTTTGTAGGCTCGTCCAGAATAAGCAGATTCGGTTCTTCAAGCAACAATTTTGCTATAGCAAGCCTTGTTTTCTCGCCACCGCTCAGGGTGCTTATAACCGTGTTTAAATCCTTATCCGAAAATCCCATTCCGTTTAAAATCATAGAGATTTTAACATCAATATTATATCCGTCACGGCTATCAATCAAAGCCTGACATTTCCCGTATTTCTCACTTATGGTTTTATATTCCGAACTAGTCTTATCCTCAATTTCGCCAAGTTTTTCTCCATATTCTATCATTTCTCTCTGTGCCTTTAAAACATCAGAGAAAACACTTCTCATTTCGTCAATAATACTGTTTTCACGGTCAAGTCCGTTGTTTTGTTTAAGATAACCAATGGACAAATTAGTGCCCTTATATATGTTCCCTTCTTCAAAATTAAGAGTTCCCATTATAATATTCAAAAGGGTTGATTTTCCTGCTCCGTTAACGCCAATGAGACCATAGCGATTTCTATCCTCTATGGTCAGTGATATATTATCGAGTATTCTTTTTTCACCAAAATTCTTACACAATCCGTCAATGGAAATCAGCATTTAATCCATCCCTTATATTTTCTCAATTTTTATATCATTGCTCTTTCTTTTAAAAACAACTTTTAAAGTACTTAATCCAGCAACAAAAAATACGATTAAAAACACAAATGACACAAGTTCATTCTCAAACACGCCATATCCTAAAACTGCACCGAAAACAGCAAGGAAAACCAACAAACCGTATCCAATAAAGGCTTTTTTTATAAACCCTTTATCCTCCATATAGACATTAACTGTTTCACCTGTTTTCAAATCGTAAATATTCTCGACCTCTAAAACAAGTTCATCGGTTCCGCAACCTTTACAATGAGAACAATTTCCGCCACAGGAGGATTCTCGTTTTATTCTAATTTTAGCAATTTCCTCGTTTGAAAAAACAACATATCCCTTTTTCTGCATTTTTACCTGCCACTTTTCATATTATCTGCCATTTCAAGCATCTCCTGAGCACTCCTGAGGGTTGTTTCCGTAACAGAAACACCACCGATAATTCTGCCAAGTTCAGCAATTCTGTCCTCTTTTTCAAGGCGTTTCACTTTTGTATAAGTTTTTTCGCCATCACTGTCTTTCTTTATAAGAAAATGCGTATCCGCCATTGCGGCAATCTGTGATAAATGAGTTACTGCAAACACCTGACAATTCCCTGAAAATCCAGCAATTTTTTCAGCAATTTTCTGTGCTGCTCTTCCGCTGACTCCCGTGTCAATTTCATCAAAAATCATTGTTTCCGAATACTCTGAATCAGTCATAACTGACTTAATAGCAAGCATTATTCTGGACAATTCACCGCCTGATGCAATCTTGCTCATAGGCTTTGGTTCTTCACCCGCATTAGCAGATATCAAGAATTCAACCTTATCTTTCCCATTTGCGGTATATTCACCCTCATCAATTTTAACAACAAATCTGACATTGGGCATATCAAGGTCCGAAAGTTCCGACGAAATTTTAACTTCAAGCTCTTTTGCAGATTTTTTTCTTGATTTACTCAATTTGTCTGCCGACTCTTCCAACTTCTTTTCGCAAGCAATCTTTTTATCGCACAATTCTTTTATACTTTCCTCGCTATAAGAGAATTTATCATATTCTTCCTTGATTTTCTCAAGATATTCATTTATAGCCTCGATAGTATTTCCATATTTACGCTTTAAATTATTTATAACATTGAGCCTGTTTTCAATTTCGTCAAGTTCGTCTGCTGAATAATCCGCTTTATTTAAAAATGATTTTAATTCAGAGGTTATATCTTCAATTTCCGCCATAGCTGAGTTAAGCCGTTCCGCATAAGACGAGATTGAACTGTCATATTCCTTAACCCCTGAAAGTTCTTTTTCCGCTTTCATAACCAAATCAAAAGCAGATGCCTGATATTCTCCGCCATACAAGGTCTCATATGCAGTTTCGACACCCGAAATTATCTTTTCAGCATTTGAAAGAAAAGCTCGTCTTTCTTCCAGTTCAGTATCCTCTGCCGTTTTAAGCCTTGCCGCCTCAATCTCGTTTATTTGATAAGAAATCAAATCAAGCCGTCTCTCTCGTTCTTCCTTGTCCGTATTAAGTTCCTCAAGCTGATGAAGAATTTCCTTATATTCCGCATAATCCGATTTATATACAGAGAGCAATTCAACATTTTTTCCATATCCGTCAAGGAAATCAATATGGCTGTTTTTATTCATTATTTTCTGGTTATCGTGTTGTCCGTGAATATCAACAAGTTGCTCACCAATTTCTCTGATACAATTAAGAGGAAGCATCATACCATTACATCTGCAAACACTTTTCCCTTCTGCTGAAATTTGTCTGCTAAGCATAATATTCCCGTCATCAGTTTCAATACCGTATTCGGAAAGCAGGCTCTCAACCTTTTCAGAATTAACTTCAAAAGTTGCATTTACAACTGCTTTATCAGTTCCCGTTCTGACAATTTCCTTACTCGAACGGCTTCCGATAACCATATTTATAGAATCTATAAGAATGGACTTTCCTGCACCCGTTTCGCCTGTCAGTACATTAAAGCCATTTTCAAACTCAATCACAGCCTCATCAATAACTGCCACATTCTTTATGTATAACTCTTTAAGCACAGTTAAATCCCCCTTTCCTATATAGTTCTGTCCGCAATTTTTTCTCTTACAATATCATAAAAATTTCTCTTATTCAAGTTTATAAACCGAACCTTATGTTCTGATTTCTCTATTTTCACACACCCATTTTCACCAAATGTGTAGTTTCTCTTTCCGTCTACATTCAATATTGCACTATTTCTGTGTGGCTTGGCAAACGAAACCTCAACTGTTTTCGTATCAGGAACAAGCATACATCTCGCTTTTAAAGTGTGGGGACATATTGGAGTTATCATTATTGCATCAAGTTCAGGGTGAACAATAGCCCCGCCTGCAGATAACGAATATGCCGTTGAACCGGTTGCCGTTGCGATTATAACACCATCTGCCGGATAATTATTAGTATTTGTCCCGTCAATATCAAGCTTAATATTTACCATTCTCGCAAGCTCGCCCTTAATAACAATATCATTAAGCGCCGTAAACTCCCCTGTTATCTCTTGGTTTTCATAAACCGTTGCGCGTAGCATCATACTTTCTCTTACAGTATAATTATCGCTGAAAATATCTTCAAAAATATCTTTTGAAATTTCTTCTGCCTGAGTCAAAAATCCAAGATTCCCCAGATTTATCCCTAAAATCGGGGTATTATATTTAGCAGCCTCATCCGCAATTTCCAAAATCGTTCCATCTCCGCCAAGAACAACAATCATATCCGCTCTGGATATTTCACTCTTCTCAACTTCACGGACATAGTCTGCCTTTTCAAACCCGATACTTCTGTCAATAATTACTTCTTTACCAAATGAATTTAGGATTTCAACAAGTTCGTATGTAGCTTTAAGTTCTGTATCTTTATCCGTATTTGGAATTACAGCAATCCTATTCACGAAACATACCTCCTTTTATAAATTCAATGTATGTGACATCTCCACAATCTTATCTATATCAAATACAACTGATTCCTCATCCGTTTTTTCAACGAACATAAGATATTCAATATTACCTTCAGGACCTTTTATCGGTGAAAAATCAAGTCCTTTCACAGAAAATCCTATCTCCTTTGTAAACTCAAGGACATTTTCTATAACCTCTTTATGCACTGAAATATCCCTGACCACACCTTTTTTACCGACTTTCTCCCGACCTGCCTCAAACTGTGGTTTAATAAGGCAAGCACCTTTTCCGTTTTCTTTTAAAAGATTATACGCAACAGGAAGCACTTTTTTCAAAGAAATGAACGAAACATCAACTGAAAAGAAATCAAGGTCATCATCAATGTTTTCTCTTTCAACATACCTTATATTGGTTCTTTCCATATTAACAACTCGTTCGTCCTGTCTTAAGCTCCAGGCAAGCTGACCATACCCGACATCTACGGAATAAACCTTTTTCGCACCGTTTTTAAGCATACAGTCTGTAAATCCGCCCGTTGATGCACCAATATCCATACAAACACAATCCGAAAGAGAAATTTCAAAGCTTTTCATAGCTTTTTCAAGTTTTAACCCGCCACGGCTCACATATTCAAGCGTCTTACCTCTTACCTCAATTTTTTCTGTCCCTGCAACCATATCTCCGGCTTTCATTGCCTTCTGGTTATCAACATAGACAATCCCTTCCATAATCAGGGCTTGTGCCGCAGTTCTGCTCTTTGCATAACCATTTTCAAATAAGAAAACATCCAATCTTTCTTTCGCCATTATAACACCTGTTTATCCATTATTTTCAATATTTTATCTGCAATACCTTGTCCGTCTATACTGTATTTTCTCTTAATTTCATCAGCTGTCCCCTGTTTAATTGGCTCACAGGGAAGAGCACAGCACTCTATATGCTTATCAGAAATCCCCTTGATTGCAGTATATAATCCGCCAACATTAACATTTTCTTCAACTGTTCCGCAAACTTTGCATTTATTTATATATCTTTGAAACAGTTCGTCATCAAGTGGTTTTAAAAACCTTGAATTTACAACCGCACAGTTTATTCCCGCCTTTCCTAGAATCTCAGAAGCTTTAAGGGCATCTGCAACAGATGAACCAATCGCAAACAGTGCGACATCATTTCCGTCTTTTAATATAACACCTTTACCGCAACAAATTTCATCACACATCTCTGTAATTTCCGCCTTTCCTCTTGGATAACGGATTGCCACAGGTCCCGTGCAGTTATTCACCGCATATTCAAGCATCATTTTAAGTTCAATCCCATTTTGAGGTGCCATAACCGTAAAATTTGGAATATGTGAAAAATATGATAAATCAAAAACACCTTGGTGCGTTTCTCCGTCTTTTCCAACAATCCCTGCTCTGTCAACTGCGAAAATACAATGCAGATTTTGGAGCGCAACATCGTGTATGAGCTGGTCATAGCCTCTTTGCAGGAATGTTGAATAAACCGCAAACACAGGAATCATCCCATTTTTCGCAAGTCCTGCTGAGAATGTTACGGCGTGTTCCTCTGCAATCCCAACATCAAAAAATCTGTCAGGAAATTTCTCAGCAAAATTTTTCAATCCTGTTCCGTCAGGCATTGCCGCAGTTATTCCAACTATTTTATCATTACTTTCCGCAAGCTCAACAAGGGTTTCTCCAAAAACATCTGAAAAGGACTTTTCTTCACATTTAACAGTTTCACCTGTTTCTTTATCAAACGGTGCAACACCGTGGAAAAACTCAGGATTTTCCTCAGCTGGTGTATACCCTTTTCCCTTCTTTGTTTGAATATGGATAACCGTCAGTTCCTTACTCTTTTTCGCCTCATTCAAAAGGAGCTCCAATTCCTCAATATCGTGCCCATCAGCAGGCCCCATATATTTTACACCAAGGCTTTCAAACATTCCGTCTTTAACGAAAACACGCTTTAGTGCATCTTTTATATACGAAAAAGTCTTTTCAAGAGGTTTTCCCAGAAGCGGTATTTTTCTTACCACCTTTTTAAGATTACGCTTAAACGCAAAATACCACGGACTTTTTCTCATTTTATTGAATTGGGTAGAAAGCAATCCAACGCTTGGCGAAATAGCGATTCCGTTATCGTTGAGAATTATAATCATTGGAATCTGCAGACTTCCTGCATGATTAAGAGCCTCATACGCCATACCGCCCGTCATTGCTCCGTCCCCGATTACTGCAACAACAACACCGTCTTCACCTTGCAGTTTATTCCCGACAGCCATTCCTATTGCAGCAGAAATTGAAGTCGAGCTATGTCCCGTATTAAAAGCGTCACGCTCATCTTCTTCAGTTTTAGGGAATCCTGATAATCCGTCCATACATCTGAGATTTTCAAAATCATCTTTTCGGTTAGTCAGAATTTTATGGACATAAGACTGATGTCCCACGTCCCACACAATTTTGTCTTTTTCCAACTCAAGAGAGCGATGCAAAGCAACGGTAAGTTCAACTGCACCAAGATTTGACGCAAGATGTCCACCGCTTTGCGAAACTTTTTCAACTAAAAATTTTCGAATATCTTCACAAAGAATTTTTGTTTCACTAAAACTAAGTTTTTTCAAGTCCTGTGAAGATTTGATTTTGTCCAGTAAACTCATAGATTTTATCGCTTTCCTGTATTTTAAGATATTGTTTTATCCCAAATAATTATTATAAACTATTTCCCCCTAAATGTCAACAGGATAAACACATCAAAAGGTGTTTATCCTGTCTGAATATTAAAGTTTATTTCTCTGAATTTTTCCGCTTACTGTTTTAGGAAGACTTTCCTTAAACTCAACAATTCTCGGATATTTATAAGGAGCAGTTTTCTCCTTAACATATGTCTGGATTTCTTTCTTAAGTTCCTCTGTCGGCTCAGTTCCAGGCACCAAAACGATGCTCGCTTTAACAATCTGTCCTCTTACCTCGTCCGGAACTGGTGAAACACCACATTCAAGAACATAAGGAAGTTCCATAATTACGCTTTCAATTTCAAATGGTCCGATTCTGTAACCCGAAGATTTAATAACATCATCAACACGACCCACATACCAGTAATACCCGTCTTCATCTCTCCACGCAACATCGCCTGTATGGTAGTATCCGTCATACCATACCTCTGCCGTTTTCTCAGCATCGCCGTAGTAGCCTGTAAATAATCCGCAAGGTGCCCCATCTTTAACATTGATAACAATTTCACCGTTTTCACTTGTTTTAACAGGGTTTCCGTCAGAATCAACCAAGGAAACATCATAGATTGGAGCAGGCTTACCCATTGAACCGATTTTATGTGGTGCACCAACCATATTACCGATTATCATCGTACTTTCAGACTGACCAAATCCCTCAATAATCTGAAGTCCTGTCGCCTTTTCAAATTGTCTGTAAACCTCAGGGTTAAGAGCTTCCCCGGCAGTTGACATATGCTTAACTGATGAAAAATCGTATTTTGAAATATCCTGTTTAACCATCATTCTGAGCATTGTTGGTGGAGCACAGAATGTTGTTATTTGATATTTTGCGAACATTGGAAGAATATCTGCCGCATCAAATCTGTCAAAATCATAAACAAATGTAGCCGCCTCGCAGAGCCATTGTCCGTAAAGCTTACCCCACATTGCTTTAGCCCATCCGGTATCGGAAATAGTAAAATGCAGTCCGTCCGGATTCACTGCGTGCCAGTATTTTGCCGTATGGAAATGGCCGAGCGGATACCGGTAATCATGAGCGGCAATTTTCGGATAGCCCGAAGTCCCCGATGTGAAATACATCAGCATCAGATCTTTTCCGCAGGGAGACAGATCCGTGCGGCGGAAGTGAGAGCTGTACATCGTGTATTCTTCATCAAAACTCCGCCAGCCGTCTCTGCTTCCGTTGACAATGATCTTGTGCTTCATTCCGTCATAGTTTTTGCAGGCTATGTCGATCTGATTGGCTGTATCGTCGGTATCCGTGCAGATGACTGCCGTAATGCCCGCGGTCCTGAACCGGTACTCGAAATCATGTGCCTGAAGCTGGCTTGTCGCCGGAATCGCGATCGCGCCGAGTTTGTTAAGGCCCAATATCGCAAACCAGAACTGATA